>CADAWC010000028.1 GCA_902791475.1 Fibrobacter succinogenes | reverse complement strand
AAAGTTGCGCCTAAAAGGAATGAGTCCGGTACAATACCGGACTCATAACTCAATTTTATCCTAACTTTAAACCGTCCAACTTTCTGGGGTCAGTTCAAAGAGTCCCTTTTTGTTTTTAAGCTTTTATTCGATCAATCCGAATAAGTCTAGGAAAAAGGTTATTAAAGAAAATAAAATTAAAGCGGAATAGGTAATAACAAATAGCTTGTAAGTATTTGGATTGTCTTTTAAAGTTGATCGTGGTCCCTTCAGTTTTATTTCTTTAGTAATAAGCGCTTCTATCAGCAAAAAAGTGAACAAGCAAAATGAAAGTAAGTAAATCATTCTTTCTTCCTTGCGGAATTAATCTGAAAATATAACAGTACGCTACTAAAAATACGAAATTTTCAATTTGGTAGCACGAAATGACTGAAATTGCTGCTGTGGGGGTTCTTTTTTTGCTAAGTTCTAGGCAGGATTGCCACGTCCCCTTACAGGGAACTCGCAACGACGTTGTACTGCCGACTTATAACCACAGCCTACTTCTAACTACCTACCACCTATTACCTAAAACCTAATACCTAACGCATGCTCCACGTTTTTAAACACGAACTTCGTTTGATCTTTAGGGATCCGCGTTTTTGGATTCCGTTCATTATCCCGCCGGTGATACTCGCCGCGAGCCAAGCGATTGCTGTGTCGCGTTATGGTGGCGAGATTATGCAGGGCATGGAAAGCTACATGATGCTTTTGCTCGGTTGCCTGATGGCTCCGATGGGCGCTCCTTTAGCGGGCGACAGTTTTGCAGGCGAGCGCGAACGCAATTCGCTGGAACTTTTGCAGCTTTCTCCGATTGCGCCTGCGAAACTCTTTTGGGGCAAGTTGTTTGCAATTCTCCCATTCCCGTTAGTGTTTGCGCTTTTGGCGCAGCTTGGCTACTGGTTCTCGCATTCCGAAATTACGGTGACGGCGGCGGTGGCCTCGATGCTTGGGGCGCTTTCGGCGGTGTTGTTGACGACGGCATTTTCTCTGATGGTGTCGCTTCGTGTAAAGACTGTCCGTGCAGCGACCCACATGACGCTCTTTTTCATTATTCCGCTTCTGTTGCTTGTACAGCTTGGCCACGAAGTTTTTTTGAGTAATTTGTTTGTGCCGCTGATTGTGTTGGCTGTTTCTGTGATTGTTAGCCTTGCAGTCACTTTCGCGGGCATGCGCAAGTTCGTGAGTTTGTGAGTTCGCAGAACTCTTCCCTTGTCTAAAAAGGAGAAGGCTCCCGCGGTTAGCGAGAGCCTTCAAAGTCGAGTAGTTATAAGCCGGGTTCTGTACTTCTTGCGAAGCGATGACCATCTCTCTGGACGAATCGTTACCGACCGCCTCAAGCGACCTACCCGGATATCCAGCTGGCACGGGCCGCACCAGGTTCTTTCGAACGGAATCCTGCTTGGTCTTGCACCGGATGAGGTTTACCTAGCCACTCCTGTCACCAGTCGTGCGGTGAGCTCTTACCTCGCCGTTTCACCCTTACCCGCATTGCTGCGGGCGGTCTATTCTCTGCTGCACTTTCTGTCGCGTTACCGCGCCTGGACGTTATCCAGCATCTTGCCCTGCGGTGCCCGGACTTTCCTCCAGCTTTGATTGCTCGCTGCCGGCGGCCATCCGCTACCCGCTTTCAAATGTAGAAAAAGCGACGGGAACGTGCAAGTATAGAAATAGATGAAATCTCTCGTCTTTCGTCTTTCTTCTATCGTCTAAAATTGTATATTCTTGCCGTGAAAAAATTGATATTTAGTTTGTTGAGTTTTGTTGCCGCATCCTTTGCGGATGTGGTTGATTCTAATGCCGTTTTCCGCGTTGACGAAATACGCTACAATATTGGCGATGCCTTCGACGATTCCAAGGCGCATACGAAGTACGACCGGTGGGCGTATGACATTCTGAACTGGGTGCATATTGAAACCCGCGAATCTACGGTAAGTAAGCTTCTGCTTTTTGAGAAAGGTGACCTTGTCAACTTGAACTTGCTTTTGGAATCGGAACGCTTTTTGCGCGATCAGAAATTCCTTTCTGATGCCAGCATCACTGTTGCTGGGGAAGATGGCAAAAATGTCGTGTCAGTCCAGACGAGTGATAACTGGACGCTTACGATTCCTTTTGCTTTAGGTTTTTCGGGAAGTGAGTGGAGCTATGACAACCTGGTTTGGGGTGTCGGCGTTCAGGAAAGCAATTTCCTTGGGCTTGGTCAAAAGCTCGGCTTTTACTTTGGACATGACGAGTTCCGTGACATGTGGCAGTTGGAATATGGCGACCCGCATTTCCTTTTCCGCTACAACCATTTAGACCTTTTGTACAGCTACAATACGGATGGTTATTTGGCGAGTTGGAAAATGTACGTGCCGTTCCTCAGCCGTAGCGTGAACCAGTGGGCGTACACACTTGAGGGCTTGAAAAACAAAAGAATAACGTATATCTATGGAAATGGCGATTTGCCGCATGGCGCGGTCGAAGTTCTGCCGAAAAAGAGTCTGGATTCGTTGCAGCAGTTCAATGGGAAAAAGTCTGTGAAGTTGATGCAACTGAAAGACTTCATTAACGATTCTCTGAGCTTCCGTTTGAGCCGCTCTTTTGGTGGTACACAGCGTAAGTTCTACTTGGGCGCAACGTATGATTACTTGCGCGAAACGGCTGATAATGGTCATGTAGGACTCTATCAATTTGTTGATGGCGAAAAGACTTATGCCATTGATTCTGCTGTTGCGGCGAATGACTGGGTGCCAGAACGCAAAGATTCCCGCCTTGGTTTTTATGTGATGTACTCCAATATTCGTTACGAAAGAATCAAGAATTTCCACAACGTCAGATGGACAGAAGATATTGATAAGGGGTTCTTCGTCAAGGCTCAAATTTCAAAAAATTACGAACAACTGGGTTCCGATGACAACGATATCCGTTTAGATTTTTGGACAGACCTTTATCTTGGTCGTGATAATCATCATTTGACGCTTAAGTCTTATATGAAGTTTTATCTGGACCATGGTAAACGTCATGACTTTTATGGTCGTGTAAATGGCGAATACATTTTCCACCCGAGTACGCGTTTTTCGACGGCTCTGTCGGGACAGTTGGATATGTACGATGATGCCAAACTCGGTTACCAGTTGACGCTTGGCGGTTCTGATGGGTTTGTCGGATTCCCGACGGGGTATTATTCTGGGCAAGCTCGCGTTTATGGCAATTTGGAACAGCGCTGGTTCCCTGATTTTGAAATTTTGACGTTGGCTCCGGTCGTGGTCGCATTTGGAAGTGTTGGCGAAACGGCTGCTTGCGTAAAAGACATTAATCGTAAGGATTTGATTTATGTGGCGGGCTTTGGCATTCGCTTGGCTCAGACGAAGTCAATTACTCGTTTGATCAATAAGCTTGATGTGAGCTTCCCGCTGAATGGAAAACGCAAGGGCGATGCGCATTACTCTGTGACGACATCATACACATTGTAATTTTGTAGATAAACTTTTTAAAGGTGTTTGAATATGGCAACGGAAGAAGAAAAAAATCAAGTCGAGGCTGCTCGCGAGAATCGTCGAAAAAAGGCTCGCGAAGTCAAGTGCATTTTTATGCGTGTCGAAATTATCATTGGCATTATTGCCATGATTGTAGGCGCATGGCTTACGGTTCTCGTTTGGGACGAAGGATATTTCCCGGGGGCATTGATGCTCGTGATGACGGGTGGAATCAATGTGTTCTTGGCGGCGAAAGAACTCATCAATCCGACCGACCACATTTTTCATTGGCAGGCAATTTTCTTTTTGATTGTGCGCCGAGCCATGTTCTTTTTAAACGTTGTCTTGATTGCCCTTGTTGTGGGGACGATGACGCGCTTGCTTTAAGCGGATGCGCGTGGCGTGCTAATGAACGCCATCTTCGTTAGCTGAAGGCTTCTCGTTGTACCAGGTCTGGATTTTTTCTTTGGCGGTTTCGTTGAATGCGGAACCGTCTTTTAATATGTGTTCTGCGCGTTCGAGCGTTTGCGAAATGAGCTCCTGGTCGTGAATCCAGTCGAACCAGCGGAATACCCAGGCCCCGCTCTGTTCGTTGCCTTCGAGGTTTCCGGCGCCGCGGGTTTTCAGGTCAAGTTCTGCAATTTCAAAGCCGTCTTCGGTAGCGGCGAATTGCGAGAGGCGTTCCATGCTTGTTTCGGCGGCTTCGCCTTCGGGCGTCATCAAGAAGCACCAGGCTTCTTGATTGCCTCGGCCTACACGGCCGCGCAGCTGGTGAAGCTGCGCTAGACCGAATCGGTCTGGCTGGTCGATGACCATGAGATTTGCGGCAGGGACGTTCACGCCGACTTCGATAACGGTTGTAGCCACTAGAATCTGGATTTCGCCTGCTGCAAACTGCTTGATGATTTCGTCTCTTTGCGTGTCGTCCATTTGACCGTGGACGCCTGCAACTTTGAGCTTTGCAATGCTCACATCGGTGTGGCCGAAGGCGGCGATAAAGGCACGCATTTCGTTCACGATGTCATCGACACTGCGTGCGTTAAAATCGCTTGCTGCGGAGTCCGCAGAACCGCCTATGGAATTGCTAGAGGAACTGCTCGCTGAGCTAGCCGCGCTTCTTGAGTTGGATACGCCGGAACTATCGGCGTTCACGCGACTTGCAATCCAGTAGCAGAGATTTCCGCCGGCGGCTTCCTTGCAAATAAATTGCTTCATCGATTCGCGCTTCGCGGCATTCACGAGACGCGTCTTGATGGGTTTGCGGCCTGCCGGTTTTTCCTTGATGCTGATGACTTTCAAATCGCCATAAAGCGTCATTGCGAGACTTCGTGGAATCGGAGTGGCGCTCATGACGAGCATGTCGGGGTAGTCGCCTTTGGCGAGCAGCGCTTCGCGCTGGCTCACGCCGAAACGGTGTTGTTCGTCGATAATCACGAGCCCGAGTTTTGCAAAGAAAACGTCTTTGCTAAAGAGCGCATGCGTTCCGATGACGATGTTGCAAAGCCCCATCTGGAGTTCACCGAGAATCACCTTCTTCTCGGCGGCGGGTGTTGCCCCGACTAGCAAATGCACGCGGATGCCAGCCGCATCAAAGAACGGCTTGAGCGATTTGAAATGCTGGCGTGCGAGAATGTCAGTCGGGACCATCAGTGCGCACTGTTCGCCTGCTCCGCAGACCGCCATAATGGCGAGCATGGCGACGACGGTCTTTCCGCAGCCTACGTCGCCCTGCAACAGTGCGTGGAACTGCTTTTTGCCATTGAGACCGTCAATGATTGTATTCAGCGCCGCGTCCTGACCTGCGGTCAGTTGGAACGGGAGGCGCGCTTTCGCTGCCATCACGTTCCCCAAATCAATCTGGCGTTCATGCCCGCGAATCTTTTGATTTTCGCGGCGTTTCACCATGCGCAGGCAAAACGGCAAAAGCTCCAAAATCTTGAGCTCGCGCTTCGCCTTGTAAATGGAATCAAAATCTTTCGGCATGTGGAGCGCACGGAGGTTGTCCATCACGGGTGCAAAATGCAAATAGTCCGTGAGCTCGCGCGGGCACGCGTTCGGGAGAGTGAGTCCCGGAAAGTTGAAAATCGTTTTGTACAAATTGCGGAAGAACCGCTGTTCCATTTTGGCTTCGCGGCAAACTTCGCTAATCGGGTAGACGGGGAGAATTTGTCCGTTAAATGCTTCGCCTTCGTCGAACGGCTGCATGTCCGGATGCACCAATTGCAGCCCGCGGTACGAACCGACCGTACCCGAAACAAGCCAACGTGTTCCCGGCTTCACGCGGTTTGCGATGAATCGTGTGCCGCGGAAAAATAAAAGCGAAATTTCGGCGGAACCATCCGTGAGGACCGCCATAAAGCGTGACATGCGCCCTTTGACAATCCCTGCTCTTGTGATAATTCCAATTACGACCGCGCGATCGCCATCGTGTAAGTCCGCAATCTTTGAAACCTTGGTCTGGTCGAGGTAAGTGCGCGGAATGTTGTATAAAAGATCGGCTATGGTGCTTAAGCCGGACTTGTTCAGCTTTTCAAGTCTCTTGGGACCAAGTCCGGGCAGGCTTGATAAATCCATTTAGTTGCCTGCTTTCTTTTGTTCTTGTTGAGCCTTGGCTTCTTCTAAACGCTTGCGAGCTTTGTCGCGGGCGTTGTCGCCAACGATGTTCATGTTCTTCCAGGTAATCAGCTGGATCGGCTTTCCGTCTTTATCCTTGAAACCAAAATTCTTCGTATCGATGGTTTGCACGGCCTTGTTGAGGCTTGCGATGATGTCGTTGATTTTTTCGACAAGTTCCTTGGACTGCAAAAGCGTTTCGGAATCAATTCCCTTTTCGATGCTTGTGATAACATCGTTTGTCTTCTTTGCATTTTCTGTAAGCGAGATGACGACGGAGTCCACAAGTGTGAGTTTTTCGTTCACTGCTGCAGTGGCTGTCTTGATGGCTGTATCTGCTTGGAGGGCCGTCTTGGAGAGCGCCTTGCTCGAAGAATTCATTTGCTTGAAGAGCTTGTTCATCTTGGGACCGAGCGTGCCGACCGTCTTTTCCGTGTGGGCAAAAATGTCCTCGATGGAGTGCATGGCTTCTTCATAAATTTCTGGGGCGGACTTGTGCGAAGAATCTCCCTGGGCGAGCAGCAGAATCGTCTTCTGTACAGCTTCGAGTTGTTCGTTTACGTTTTCGATGAGGCGCAGCGTTTCTGCAATGCCTGGTTCAAAATGCCCCTGGAACACGTGGTTTTCGGGCATGAGGGTTCCCGTCTTTGACGGGATGATTTCGAGACGGCGTTGCCCCATGAGTGCGTAGTTCACGTTGTTGAATTGCGTACCTTCGCGGAGCTTGAGCGGTTCGGTAAAGTGGATAACGACGCGGGAACGGTCTTTGAGCCAGGTGACACTGCCGATGGTGCCGACGCGGTAGCCGCGCAAGACAACGGGATCTTCGGGTTGCAAAGAACCGAGTTCGTTGAAATCGACTATCGCTGTTTGGCGTACGTTCTGATGCGCCGCCCACATGCCAAAAGAAATGCCGCCAAAAATGCAGGCAAATACAATGAAAGAAATATAACCAAGCGCTCTGTCCGATAGTTTCATGTTTTCGAAAATAGAAAATTCTGCCAACTATATTGACGATTAACTACCAACAATCAATTAATTGCTATCAACTAGTAACTATTAACTAGGAACTAATGACTAATAACTAGTAACTAACAACTAATAACTTTTTTTACTACATTTATTCCGTCTAAAAAATTTTCCATAAGGACATTCAAAATGGCTAAAACAGAATCCAAGAAGAAAGTCGTCCTCGCTTACAGCGGTGGACTTGACACCTCCATCATCATTCCTTGGCTCAAGGAAACCTACGACGTCGAAGTGATTGCATTCGCAGCCGACCTCGGCCAGAATGACTTCCCGAACGCAAAGGCTCTCGAAGAAAAGGCTCTCAAGACCGGTGCTTCCAAGTGCTACGTTCTCGACCTCAAGAAGGAATTCCTTGAAGAATACGTTTGGCCGACCGTTCGCGCCGGTGCAAAGTACGAAGGCACTTACCTCCTCGGTACGTCCTTTGCTCGTCCGCTCATCGCTAAGTACCAGGTCAAGATTGCCGAAAAGGAAGGCGCTTACGCTGTTGCTCACGGTGCTACCGGTAAGGGTAACGACCAGGTTCGTTTCGAACTCACCTACGCTGCCTTGAACCCGAAGCTCGAAGTCATCGCTCCGTGGAAGGACCCGCGCTGGACATTCCACAGCCGCGAAGACGCTATCGACTACGCCGCTGCACACAAGATTCCGCTCAACGGCATCAGCAAGAAGAAGATCTACTCCGAAGACGGCAACCTCTGGCACCTTTCTCACGAAGGTGGCGTCTTGGAATTCCCGGAACAGGAACACAAGTACGAATTCCTCAAGCACACCAACACATATGAAAAGGCTCCGAACAAGGCCGATCACGTGACGATTTCCTTCGAAAAGGGCAATCCGGTCGCTATCAACGGCAAGAAGATGGGCGCTGTTGAACTTCTCGAATTCTTGAACGAAATTGGTGGCAAGAACGCTTGCGGTCTTTTGGACATCGTTGAAAACCGCCTCGTCGGCCTCAAGAGCCGCGGTGTTTATGAAACTCCGGGTGGCACGCTCCTTTACAAGGCTCACGAATGCCTTGAACAGCTCGTGCTCGACAAGGAAACCTTGTTCGAAGCCCAGAAGATGTCTATGACCTATGCAAACCTTGTCTACAATGGCCAGTGGTTCACTCCGCTCCGCCAGGCTATGGACGCCTTCTTCAATGAAGTGAACAAGGTTGTGACTGGTGACGTGACCCTCAAGCTCTACAAGGGCAACATCATCCCGGCTGGCATCAAGAGCCCGTACAGCTTGTACGACATGGGCCTCGGTGGCTTCACGGACGTTGACATGTACGACCAGAAGGACGCTACTGGCTTCATCCGTTGCTACGGCCTCCCGCTCAAGACTCGCGCTCTCTTGCTCGGCAAGAAGACGAACGTCGACTTCGGTGGCGTTCCGAGCCTCAAGAAGTAATTTGTTTGACAGTCGCTTCGACTGCCTTCCATTACTTTGTCACCCCGCACTTAATGTCATCCCGGATTTATTCCGGGACGGGGTCGCCTTTTTCCTGACTCATCCGAGCCAGGAATTTTTTTATATTCGTAATATGAAAAAATTTGTTCTTTGTGCTTCTCTTTGGATTGGACTTTTCCTTGCCGCCTGCGGCGATGATAGTTCTGTAACTAGCCCTTCGGGGAAGGAGTCTTTATCGACTTTGACGGACTCCCGCGACGGTCAAACCTATAAAACAGTCGTTATCGGAAGACTGACGTGGATGGCTCAGAACTTGAACATTGAAACGGAAAAATCATTCTGTTTCAATACCGATCCCTCCAACTGCACCAAGTACGGTCGCCTGTACACATGGGCTGCGGCGATGGACAGCGCGGGCGAGTGGAGTTCGAACGGCAAGGGGTGCGGCTATAAATCGGAATGTTCGGCGATGTCCCCGGTGCGTGGTGTTTGTCCGAATGGCTGGCACTTGCCGACAAAAGCGGAGTTTGAAACATTGTTCTCTGCTGTTGGCGGCGACTCTGTTGCGGGCAAGATGCTTAAATCAACAAGTGGCTGGAACTTTGCCAAAGCTAGCGGCAACGGCTCGGATGATTACGCGTTCTCGGCTTTGCCTGTCGGCTACAGGGATGGTGGGGGTGATTATACCTATGTGGGCAACGAAGCAACTTTTTGGATCTCTACAGAGAAGAGTGACGAGTATGCGTATGCCATGCGCTTGATCTATAGGAATGACAATGCAGATGTGGACTATCGTCCCAAGTTCATGGCTTTTTCAGTTCGTTGCGTCAAAGACTAAACGATTGATAAATAATTGCTTGTGATAAATTAATGTAGAGACATTTCGGACATCTCAGAATTCTCTCGTCTAATCAGAATTTATACGCATAGCCAACTTGCCAAAGCACTGTCGGTTCGTCGTGCTTCATAAAGTAATGAACAGGAATGGCGAGATACGTAAACACGCCGTAGATATTGGCTCTAACTTCTGCGGAAATATCGAACGATTCCTTGTAGTTATACGAACGCGTCAGTCGGTCGCTGTTGGCTCTGTTCAGTGCCTTCAAATACTTGTTGGGGGCTTTTGCGAAAGCGTAGCCGCACCCAATTCCGAGGTCTAGCGTAAAAGGCAATTCGCGGAAAAATTCCCAAGCAAATCCGCCGCGGTAACCGACCCAAAAATCGTCGGTGCCAAAGTACATGGCGCCGCCCATAGCTTTGAAAAAGACGTTCTCGTACCCGATGCCCGCATGGATCATGAGCGGGGTGGGGCGACCTGCCGAAATTCCTGCTTCAAATGTCCAAGGTGATTTTTCGGAAGCGGCAGACTTGTTTTCGTCCGCATTGACGGTTTCGCCCGCGAGGGCATTCCCGGTACAAAAAATCAAGAAAGACACTATGACGAGGCGCTTGAGTAACATGTTTGTAATAATAGTAATCGAAAATTGAGACCGTCCCGTTTTTTCTATAAAAAAATGTTATCTTTAAGCCAAACAATAAGGTCTATGGGAAAGAAGGACCATAAACAAGGAAGGTATATGAAAAAGTCATTATTCGCAATCGGTTGTGCAGCACTCATTTCTGCATCGACAGCTTTTGCTGATGGGGGCATGTTCGAAGCTTGGCTTCCCGAAAACATGACTGCTGATGTGGTCGCTGCTGTTAAGTTCACCCGTATGCAGTTCAGCAACTGGAAGCTCGAAGACGGTACGTCTTCGTACACGTGGCTTTTCAGCTATGATGCTGACCTTAAGAACCACTGGAGCGTTGTGGACTGGCGCAACAAGTTGAACCTTGCTCTCGGCTACACCTGGACGGACGGCCTTGGCAAGCGCAAGTCTTCTGATAAGATTTTCTACGAAACAATGGCTGATTTCAATGTTTCCGAAAAAATTAAGCCGTATGTTGGCGCCCGCTTCGAATCTCAGTTTACGAGAGGCTATGACTACAGCGAAGACGAAGATGGCAACGAAATCAAGACGACCATTTCGCACTTCATGGCTCCGGGCTATGTGACTCAGATGGCTGGTGTCGGCTACTTCCCGAACGATAACTTCTCTACGCGCCTTGCTTTTGCAAACCGCATGACGATTGTGAATGACGATTCCGATACATACGCCTATGCCGATGACAAGGACACAAAGAAGGTTGAAAAGTTCAAGGATGAACCGGGTCTTGAAAGCATCACTGAGTTCAAGTATGCATTCTCCGACATCGTGAATTTCAAGAGCCGTCTTTGGGCTTTCGTGAACTTCAAGGGCTTTGACCAGATTGATGGCCGTTGGGAAAACCTTCTTGTCGTCTCCCTTTCTCCGCTTTTTGAATTCCAGGTTGGTTACGATATCGCTTACGACAAGGACCTGGATGAAGATTCCCAGCATAAGAACATGATTCTCGTCGGTGTGACCTGGCGCTGGTTCTAATTTGGAATCAAATTCAAACTATTTAAGGGAACCGCTTCGGCGGTTCTTTTTTCTATCTTTGTACGTGTAAAAATAAAGAGGTTCCTATGGCTATTACTGTTGTGGATTACAATGCTGGCAACTTGACGTCGGTGATGAATGCGCTCAAGTTCATTGGTGCAGACGCTAAGGTGAGCCGCGATCCCGATGAAATCTCGAAGGCGACGCGCTTGATTTTCCCGGGCGTGGGCGCTGCAGCCTCGGCTATGGAAACCTTGACCAAGACCGGAATTGGCGAGGCCATCAAGGCGGTGGTCAAAGCGGGTAACCCGGTGCTTGGCATCTGCATCGGCTGCCAGATTATCCTCGAAGAAAGCGAAGAAGACGGTGGCGTCAAGACGCTTGGCCTCATTCCGGGTCGTGCTGTGCGTTTCAAGGATGAACCGGGCCTCAAGATTCCACACATGGGCTGGAACCAGGTGAACTTCACGCGTGAACACCCAATTATGAAGGGCATCCGCAGTGGTTGCGACTTTTACTACGTGCATTCCTATTACCCGCAGGTTCCGGCTGAATACTCGTTTGCCGAAACGACTTACGGTACGCAGACTTTCACGGGACTCTTGGGCAAGGATAACTTAATCGCAAGCCAGTTCCATCAGGAAAAGAGCGGCGAGGTCGGCCTTGCCATGCTTAAGAATTTCTGTGACTGGAATATTTAGTAGGCTTTATAAAGTAGACTGTGTAAAAGCGGGCGTTTGCTCGCTTTTTTCTTTTACCCATAACTATCCATAAACCAATAACTAATAACTATTGACCAATGACTAATGACTAATGACTAATGACCATTGACCATTGACCATTGACCATTGACTAAAGACCAAACCCTAGTATCATGAAATGTGTTATTTGTAAAATTTTGTGAAAAATTGATTATTTTTGAATGAAAAACGCAATGTAGTATCATGAGATGTTGTTTCACATGATAAAATAATATATATTTGCACTTATGAAGCCGGTAACGGAATACGAAGACTACCGCATTTATATGCAGGACTTTTACAACGAACGCAAGCGAATTTCGTCGTTTTCGTGGCGAGAATTTACGCATGCTTCGGGCTTTACGTCTCCGACTTATCTGAAGCTGGTATGTGAAGGCAAAACCCGTCTTTCTCCTCAAGGAGCCGAAAAGGTGGGGATGGCTATGGAGTTGGCTGGGTTTGAACTTGAATATTTCAAGTCAATGGTCACTTATTGCCATGCTAAAACAGACCAAGAACGCAAAATCGCTTACGAAGCGATGCTCGAGTTGGCGTCAAACAATAAGGTCAAAATTGTTGATGGCGATGCATTCAAGTATTTTCAATCTTGGGTACATCCGGTTGTGAGAGAGCTTGCTCCAGTCATGCCTGGAGCGACACCGAGTGATATCGCGAGACGCTGCTGTCAGGGAGTTTCTGCTGCTGAAGTCCGTGAATCGCTTGAATTTATGGTACGAGTTGGGCTCCTGAAAAAGAATGGTGACACTTACGAGCAGGCGGATAAGCACTTGAAAGGTTTGACATCGGCTGTGTCGCTCGCTCTGCGTTACATGCATCGCGAGATGGCTCACTTTGCAGAGGAATCCATCAATCGCTTTGCGCCCTCGGAGAGAAATTTTACGGGGCTCACTATGGGGATTTCTGCAGAAGACTATAACAAGATTTTGCAGGAACTCGATGTTTGCCGTAAAAAGGTGGCTCAAATTGCCCTGAACAGTCATGGGACCGAAAGGGTTTATAGGTTGAATTTACAGTTGTTTCCATTGACGTGGAAAGAGGATAAGTCCAATGCTCAGTAAAGTACTTCGCTTGTCTGCGCTTACAATTTTGATTGGGGCTGTCGCATGTACCAAGGACTCAAATACTGCGGGAATTACAGAAGAAGGCAATTCTATTGCCTTTGACTTGTGGAGTGGCGCAAGTGGCGTTGCTCGCGTCAATATTAACGGTAGTGACGGTTACTGGTTTAGCGTGGATGACGAAGATGATGGCGGTTCGTCGCAGATCAATTTCCCGACGCTCGATGGGCACGAACTCACTTCGGATAACATGAAATCGCTGGTCTCGCATTGCGGCGGTCTTTGTGGAACTGTTGAACTTGGAGATGCTTCTGCTCCGAGCGCAGGCGTGGGTATCGCGCTGACTGAAAAAGATACGACGGTGGATGTTTCTGAATGGGACGGCATTTGCGTCTCTTATGAATCCGAACTTGCCATGAAAGGTGAGCTGGGTTATAAAAATGGCTCCGATGCTTCGGGTGATGTGCTTTCCGTTAATTTTGATAAGACGATGAAGGGCGCTGTTGCAGCCCGTTGTGCCAAGTGGGCTGATTTCAAGCGTAATTCTTCGGATGATTCCGGTGTTGATGCCGCCAAGAAGGCAACCTCGCTTGTTTTCAAGTTTATCGGCAAGGCGAGGGAATCGGGTTATTTCAATATCAAGGGCGTGAGCTCTTACAAGCATGGTGTTGAAAATTTGGACTCTGTCGAAACGGTGCAGGCAACCGCTGTGCCAAATACCGAAGTGGAACAGGAACCCTGCTTGTGGAATGGAACTTCGAGTAATCCTAGCAGTTTTGTCTGGAAAGGTTCGCCGAGAATAAAAGGCGGATTGTGGTATTCCTACAATGACCGTAATGATGGTGGTGCTTCTCTGTTGTATTGGTCTGCAGACGCTCCGAGCTACAAGAACTCTATCGAATGGCTGACTGACGATGAATTGTTTGAAGGTGGGCTTTCGGCAAGAGTCTCTTTGGATATGGGCAGCGCGTCCCGTGCGTATGCGGGTATTGGAATCAAAATGGCCGTTAAAGGTGATAATGGAGATACTGTTGTAACTGCAACGGATATTAGCGATTGGGGCGGAATTTGTGTGTACTACATGGCCGAAAAAGATATGCGTGTTGTGTTGGCCTCGGATTCGCTCGAAACGGAAAATGTTATGGAAGCTGCTGCAACGCCTGTCGAAAAATGCATCGCTTGGGACGATTTCTCTAGCTCAGGATTGGCGGAAAAAGCGACCGACATCAAGTTCGAAGTTTATTCGAGTGAAAATGTATTTAATCAAATCCGCTTCAATATCATTGCTGTTGGCATGTATGATACCAAAGACGTTTGCTCTATTGATTCCTCGAAAGTGACTTCTTTCTAGGTTGGTTTTTCCTAACATATTGAACCCGCTCGTTCGAGTGGGTTCCTTTTTTTTGCTTCTTACGTATCATGAAAATACATTGTGATTTTTAAATTTTAAATAAAAATGTTTAAAATTGATAAAATTTCGATAAATAGTATCATGAAATATTGCACTTTTGAAAAATGCAATGTATATTTGTTATTATGAAACCGATTACGGAGTATCAGGATTATCGCTGCTACATGCAGGACTATTACGATGAGCGGAAACGCGTATCATCGTTTTCGTGGCGTGAATTTGCGCGTGCAGCGGGTTTTACATCGCCGACGTACTTGAAGTTGGTCTGTGAAGGCAAAACGCGCCTTTCATCCGTTGGTGCAGAAAAAGTCGGTGCCGCAATGCATTTAGTGGGTTACGAGCTTGACTATTTTAAGTTGATGGTGGAATGCTGCCATGCTAAAACGGATGCCGATCGCAAAACCGTTTTTGAAGCGATGCTTAAACTTGCAAAAGACAATGCGGTAAAAGTTGTCGATGGCGATGCGTATAAGTATTTTGAAACTTGGATACATCCGGTGGTGAGAGAGCTAGCGCCGGTGATGCCAGGAGCGACTCCGGGTGAAATAGCGAGGCGTTGTTGTTTGGATGCCTCCGCGGGGGAAGTCCGCGAGTCGCTCGATTTTATGGTAAATGCGGGACTCCTAAAGAAAAATGGCGATGCCTACGAACAGGTCGATAGGCATCTCACGGGTTCTCCAGAAATCATGTCCGTGGCGATGCGTTCTTTGCATCACGAAATGATTCATTTTGCGGATGAGGCTCTTGAAAAATTTTCTGCGACGGAACGTAATTATTCTGGACTTACCATGGGAATTTCGGACGAAGATTACGAGCAAATTGTGCAAGAAATTGATGCTTGCCGTAAGCGCATCGCTCAAATCGCTTTGAAAGGCCGTGGCGTCGGTCGTGTCTACAGATTGAATTTACAGTTGTTCCCGCTGACGTGGGAGGAGGGAAAAAATCATGCTTAAGAAACTTCTTAACATATCGGCGTGCATTTCTGCATGCTCGTTTGTGTTCGGCTTTGTGGCGTGTTCGGATGACAATACAGCGGGAGTCACGGAAGATGGCAATCCGATTGCCTATGGTGAAAGTAGCTCGTCTGTTTATGGCGAAAGCAGTTCGTCTGTTGTGGGCAGCTCCTCTGCTATCGAAAGCTCTTCTGCCGTCCAATCCTCTAGCAGTGTAGAGGCTGTTCCGAAGTTTGACTTGTGGAATGGTAAAACGGACAACAAGATCAATACGTATAACGAAAATACGGGGTATTGGTTCAGTTTTAGCGATGATTATTATTCTCGTATAACTTGGCCTGTGGAAATGGGTAATGAATATACTGCAGATTTCTTGGATCCTGTTTTTGAATATTGTGAAGGCGTGTGTGGTACAGTTGAGTTGCATGGCTCGGAGATGATGCCTTGGGCGGGTATTGGCTTTACGCTTGCCGAAGAAAATTCAACGGTGGATATCTCTGCATGGGGCGGTATCTGTGTGACGTATGCCTCTGAATACCCGGTGAGTGTCTATCTCAATGTGGATGTCGGCGGCATAGATACGATTGCCTATGCGTCTCCGTTTATGGCCTATCCGGGCATTACGCTTCCGAAAACAGTGACGGGTGCGCCGACGCTTAAGAATATGCTTGGTTCTGATGTCGCCATTACGCGTTGTGCCAAATGGAGCGACTTTAAAACGTCCAGTTGGGCGGAATACAATAAGGCAAAATTGAGCAAGATCTATTCAGGCGAAGAGGCTGCTAAAGAAGTCAAGGCAATCAACTTTGTATTTATGGGTAATTCCGATGGCTCGGGAGAATTCAATATCTTAGGTATCAGTACTTACGATGAAAATCTTCCGCAATGGAATCGCGATGGCGGTACGAATGAACGGGATTTAGGCCTGGTTACTACAAACGACGATTCCTTGACTTGCCTGTGGAAAGGCTTGGATGGATCAGGAATAGTCAATACGGGCTATAATGATCGGGGTGAATTTGTCGGAATGCTGTATGATTTCGATGCTTCTCCCGAGGGGGCGTATTCTAAAATAGAATTCCCCGCGTATAGGGAAATGGAGTATGAACCCTATATGTATGAGCCGATTATCGTTGAATGTAAAGGCTTTTGTGGAACGATGGAGTTTACTTTGGAA
Organism: Fibrobacter succinogenes; assembly: GCA_902791475.1. GTDB lineage: Bacteria > Fibrobacterota > Fibrobacteria > Fibrobacterales > Fibrobacteraceae > Fibrobacter > Fibrobacter succinogenes_J. Next base: position 61,256 of record CADAWC010000028.1, on the reverse strand, counting down.
AAAGCGGATTATGCCGCATCTGCTGTAGCGTTCAATATTGCTGAAGATACATTGACTTCTTGTGAAGGTAATACTTGCTATGGAGAAGCTAAATTTGCCGATATCAAGGATTGGGGTGGCATTTGCATCACTTACTATTCCGAAAAGGATGCTTACTTAAATGTTGTTGTAAAAGGCGTTCCGTATGAAGATTCTCCAAAAGCCATTCTCCCTGCTTCGGTGGCGCTTGTAGAAAAATGCTTTACTTGGAGTGACCTAGCCCCGAATGATCCTAATATGGGGTCTGCGGTAAGCTCGGTTCAGTTTATAGTAAAGAGCTATGAAGATGGTGATAGGAACCAGTTTAATATAGCGGGTATTGGAAAATATTCTGCTAATGGGGCTTGCTCCATCCCCAAAACCTCTTACACGCCGATAAGTTCTTCGAGCCGAACCCCGCGCAGTTCCAGCAGTAGCAAAGTGTATAAAGATGAGTGCTCTTTCAAGAATCTCAGTCCGGTTTGGTATGGTCCGGATGGTTATTTGAGTGTGAAAACGGGGTATTCGACAGCGACAGGTGATGGTGGCCATTGGTATGCATTCAAGGACAACGACGAAGTCAATATGACTTATCCTGTACAAGCGAATAGCGAGTTAGGTCAGGATTCGTTGCAACCTGTTCTAAACCGTTGTCAGGGACTTTGTGTCATACATAAAGGTGCTGGAAATGCTGGCTTCGGATTTAACATTGCTGATAAAGATGAAAATGGCAAGTTGCAGGCAAAAAGTCTCAAATATTGGGGCGGCATGTGCATTGTTTATGCTTCAGAGAATGATTTACATATTGCTATAAATGATGCTGAACAAAATGATTTTGCAAATGTATCTAAATTGCCGGGCGTGACGTTGCCACAGACTGATGGTTATGCCAAGATTGAATGTAAATCCTGGAATGAATTTGTTGACAGAGAAACAAGGGCACCTATTGATCCTTCCAAGATATCGTCGATTTTGTTCTATGATTACGCTGACGTAAATTTCAGCAGTTCATTCAATATTTTGGGTGTTGCCCCGTATCAAAAACTGGATGGTACATCTTATTTAAAATGCCAAGAACCGGCTATTCTTTAAATAGGGTATAAACAAAATAAAGGAGTGTTGTATGTTTAGGGGAATTTTTGGTGGCGTGATTTCAGCCTTGCTGTTTGGTGTTGTCGCCTGTTCCGATGACAATCCGTCGCAACCTGAAGCTTGGGTGCCTCCGGTTCCTGGCGAAAGCAGCTCGTCTGTAGGCGCTCTTTCGAGCGATGGTGGCGTAATCGAGTCTTCTTCGACTGGTGCTGTAAAAACGGCCCGCTACAATTTGTGGGACCCTGCTGTAGACTACAAGGTCAATACGGGAGACGATAGCACGGGCTTTTGGCGAACCTTTGGCGACAACCTGTTTGGTCTTCAGGGCGAATCGAAGATTATTTTCCCTGTCGAACTTGAAAAATCATCGACGCCGCTTTCTTCTGTCTTTAAACATTGCGATGGTTTGTGCGGATCGATTGAACCCGATTACTTAATGATCGGTCCCTGGGCGGGTGTTGAAATCCCGCTTGCCAAGGACGGCGCTACGGCGGATGTCACGTCTTGGGGCGGTATTTGTGTTACTTACGAATCTGATTATTCAATTAGTGTTTATTTAAAGGTTCAAGTTGATGGATTTGATTCCAATAGCTTAACGAAGCCTTTTGAAGCGTATTCCGCTAATTATTTAAGTGAAACGACTATTGGGGAATCTCCTGCGCCTACGCTTTTCAATTTGTTCAGTACAAACAAAGCTCAAACTGAATGCATGAAATGGAGCAGTTTTGATGTTAGCTCTTGGGCGAAAAATAGTGGCTCTTCGCAGATTAGCAAAGTTTATACTGGGGATGAGGCGGCTAAAGAAATTCAGTCCATAATGTTTGTAATTAAAAGTCGCGGTGATGACGAAAATAAGGTGTTTAATATTAAGGGTATTAGTACTTATGATCCAAGTAATGCCACACAAGGCTGGAAGTATCCGGATGAAAAATTTTACGAGAGATTCCCTGTCGATGATACATTGACCTGCCTGTGGAAAGGGGGCTTGGGCGATACCCATGTGAATACAGGCTATAATGACCGTGACGAATACGCGGGTATGCTGGTGCCTTTTGATGAGTCTCCTGCTAACTCTTATGCTCATATTGAATACCCTGCGTATCCGTCGATGGAGTTTGGCCCTGATATGTTTGCGAGCGTTATTTGGGAGTGTGCTGGTTTTTGTGGAACGATGGATATTAATCTGGATGGCTCTGATTACGCTGTTGGCGGTATTTCATTTAACATTGCAGGCTATACTGATGATTATGTTTTTGAAAATATTCAGGATTGGGGTGGTGTTTGTGTCACTTATTTTTCCGAAAAGGATGCTTACCTGAACTTTGTTGTAAAAGATGTTCCTTACGAGAATTCTCCTAAGGTCGCATTGCCGAAGTCCAATGAACTTGTCGAAAGATGCTTTACCTGGAATGAAATCGCACCGAATGATCCCAATATGGGGCGTGCAGTAGGTGCTATCCAGTTTGCGGTAAAGGGTACTGTAGATTATGAAAAATTCAGATTTAATTTGGCGGGTATAGGGAAGTATTCCGATAATGGCGCGTGCTCTATTGAAACGCCTGTTATCACCCCGAAAAGCTCGTCTTCGGCATGGATCCGTAGCAGTTCAAGTGTCGATACAACCAAGCATCATAAACTTTATGTCGAAGAACAGTGCGTGTTGCTGATGAATTTGTGGGAATTTTTTGGCTATGTGTTTACTGATTATAATTGGTCTGGGAGTGATGAGGCTGGACGTTGGTATAGAATTGAAGATGCAAGTGATGAGAATAAGTCAAACTTTATTCAGCCTTTCTCTGATGAAGAATTGGCTAGTTTGATTGATGATGGTGGAGTTGAATTCCCTGATTCATGTGGAGGGAGTCGTTCTAACCTGTACGATGATGGCGTTTGCGGAACTGCCGTATTTAAGGATGACTATTTTGCGGGATTCGGATTTTATGTAGCTGGATTTGATCACAATGATAGCATCTTGCTTAGTGGCGATGTGGATAAGTCTTGGGGCGGCATTTGTGTGACTTATGCTAGTGAGACCGATATGGATGTCGTGATGAATAGCAGTGGTGTTCATGATATTAGTCTGCTTCCCAAGTTGCCTAAGGCGACGCTTCCCAAGAGTTCTGAGGTGGTGACACGCTGCTTGACGTGGGACGAATTTAAGTCAGACGATGGAAAACTTGTTGACCCCAAGAATCTCACGACCGTGAACTTTGTGGTTTATGGGGAAAAAGGAACCCGGAAAAAAATCAATATTCACGGACTCGGCAAGTATGCAACTTACGCGGAATATGATTACAGTTTAAAGTGCCCTATAGAAGAACATTTCGTCACTGGAAACTAGACAGCTTGCTAGCAATTCCCTTTATGTCTTCCCAGCCTTTTTGTCACCCCGGATTTGTACAAGTACAAAGCCCTTCGGCTCAGCTATGAAAATGCAAGCATTTTCGCAGCGTTCGCCTTGGTTGCTTTTATTCCGGGGCGGAATCCCCTTTTTTAATGAAATATTATATATTACAATTTATAGACAAAGTGAAGGAGAAAGGTATGTTTAAGAAATTCCTGGGAGTCGCATCTTCAGCCTTGTTGCTTGGCTTTGTAGCCTGCTCTGATGACAATCCGTCGGTTCCGTTTGTCGAGCCGAATGCTGGCGAAAGCAGCTCATCTATTGAACCCGCTCCAGGAAGTAGTGAAACTGCGGATGACGCCTCAAGCAGTAGTGTTGCTAGCGTATCGTCGAGCAGTGCTGACGCTCTTGTGGATCCCACGGCATGTTTGTGGAATGGCAAAAAGGGCGAATCTGTCGTAAATACGGGCTTTGGCTTAAATGCTGAGAGTGGTGCCGGGTATTGGTATTCTTATGATGATTCCAACGAAGGTGGCTTGTCTCGTGTTGTATGGGATGTGGATTGCCCCAATGATGGTTCGGATTGTATGCAGTACATTGTGGATCATTGCGGTGGCCTTTGTGGAAAGATGTATGTCAAGAGAGGTACTGCACGTGAAGCTAATGTGGGCGTGGCGTTCAATGTGGCCGGTTTTGAAAACCCTGGTGAAAGTGTAGAAGTTCCAAAGTCTGTCGATATTAGCGATTGGGGCGGCATTTGCGTTACGTTTGCTTCGAGTCTGAATTTGTTCATGAAACTTGGCGTTGACGAAAATACGGAAGTGATTGTTGAATTGGGCCAATCAGATGATTTGGTAGAAGAATGCTTTACCTGGAATGATTTTGATTATGACGATGCAGAAAATCCAATCCCCGGTGCTGAGGCTGCCAAGAAAGTCCGGAACATTAAATTCGGGAAAAGAAGCGGTGAGTCTATGATTGGACCGTTTAAGATTGTTTCGATCGGTAAGTACGTTGCAGGCGGATCGTGCAAAGTCGTTGCTTCAAATCCGAATAGTTCGTCTTCTACACCTTCTAGCAGTGGCGATTGTGTAACTTCGAAGGTCATTAGCAATATGTGGTATGCTCCGGAGGCGGTTGGAAATTATAATTATCGTGTAGAAACCGGAATTGATAACGGTTCGGAAGTTTCTGGATATTGGTTTAGCTTTGGCGATGAACCAAATGCAAAAATCGTTTTTCCTAAATCGTTAGAATATACTTATGTCGCTGATGAAGATCCTGTTATGGATTATTGTGAAGGCGTTTGCGGTATGTTGGAGTTTAAGAATACAGGTGTTGCGGGAGTCGGGTTTAACATTGCGGGAGAAATTATAAATGGTTCGTACACATATGTTGCTTTTGGCGATGCTTCTTCTTGGGGTGGTGTGTGCGTGACTTACGCTTCGGAGTCGGATATGGATGTGGTAATGTTCAGCGATACGACCACTTCTTTTGCTAAAAAAGTTGCGATAATGCCTAGGATCTTGTTGCCCAAGAGTGTCGAGGTCAATACGGTATGTTCTAAGTGGAATGATTTCGCTACCTACGCGGAAACCCCTGGTAATCCGGCTCATTTCAATTCGATTTTGTTTGTTACTTACGGTGAGGCTGGCTTAGAAAGCAGGTTTAATATTATCGGCGTCGGTAAGTATGTTGATGCGCAAAATGTCTGCAAACAAGGCGAAGATCCGTTTGTCTCTGGCAAGAAAGGGATGACAATCCAGTAAGACTGTTAAAAAAAATGCTCGCGAACTAATCGCGAGCAATTTGTCATTCCGGCCTACCTGTCCTCGCGCCTGTCCTCGCGCCTGTCCTCGCTTGACGGGGATGACGGGGATGACGGGGACGAGCCGGAATCCCCTTTAATCTGTCTTCCCGGCCTTGTGCCGGGATCACCTTTTTTAATGAAATATTATATATTACAATTTATAGACAAAGTGAATGAGAAAGGTATGTTTAAGAAATTCCTGGGAGTCGCATCTTCAGCCTTGTTGCTTGGCTTTGTAGCCTGCTCTGATGACAATCCCTCAGTTCCGTTTGCCGAGCCGAATGCTGGCGAAAGCAGCTCGTCTGTAGATGCTCTTTCGAGTGACGGCGGCGTAATAGAATCTTCTTCAAACGGAGCGTTGTCTTCAAGTGGTGCGGTAAAGGCCCGCCGCTATAATTTGTGGGATCCAGCTGTAGACTACAAGGTCAATACAGGAGACGATAGCACAGGCTTTTGGCGAACCTTTGGCGATGACTTGTTTGGCCAACAGGGTAAATCGAAGGTTGTTTTCCCTGTCGAACTTGAAAATTCATCGACTCCTTTGGCTTCTGTCTTTAAACATTGCGATGGCCTTTGTGGGTCGGTTGAATTCGATACTTCAATGTTTAAACCTTGGGCGGGTTTTGAAATCCAACTTGCTAGGGACGGCGCTACGGCGGATGTCTCGTCTTGGGGTGGTATCTGTGTCACTTACGAATCTGATTATTGGATGTACGTCTATTTGAAGGTTAATATTGATGGAATTGATTCCAATAGCGAAATATTGCCGTTCGAAGCATATCCTGTGGGCATTCTAAATATAACGGCGAACGGAGGTTCTTTTGATCCTACACTTCGTGATTTGTATTGGATTAACGAGCCTAAAACTGTATGTGCAAAATGGAGCAATTTCGATATAACACATTGGAAATATTCCCAATATTCAATCAATCGCCAGGTATATACGGGAGAAGAGGCTGCAAAGGAAATCGTGTCCATCATGTTTAAGATTGATAGCCGTGGTGATGTTGATAAGAGAACTTTCAATATTAGGGGAATCAGCACTTACGAGCCGGACGAATCTTCGTATGATTGGGGTTTTGCTAATGATGGCGTCAATGTAAATTTTCCTGATGATGATTCCTTGACTTGTCTGTGGAAAGGGGTTGACGGAACCCATGTGAAAACAGGCTATAATGACCGTAGCAGATACGCGGGATGGTTGGAACAATTTGATGAGTCTCCTGGTGACGCTTATACTCATATTGAATATCCGGTGGAACTGTCGGGGGAGTTTGAATATGAAGTGTATGGAGGTCTTATTGAGACATGTCTCGGTTTTTGTGGAACGATGGATTTTATCTTGAAAGGGGCCGAATACGCTGTTGGCGGGGTCTCGTTTAATATTGCGGGCTTTAATGATGGCGATTACGTTTTTGAAGATATCCAAGACTGGGGTGGTGTTTGCGTCACTTACTATTCCGAAAAGGATGCTTACCTGAACTTTGTTGTAAAAGATGTTCCTTACGAGAACTCTCCTAAGGTCGCTTTGCCAAAGTCCAAAGGTCTTGTCGAAAAATGCTTTACCTGGAATGAAATTGCGCCGAATGATCCTGATATGGGGCGAGCTGTTGGTGCTATCCAGTTTGCTATAAAGGGCACTGTAGATCAAGAACAATGCAGATTTAATTTGGCAGGTATTGGGAAATATTCCGCTAATGGCGCGTGCTCTTTTGAAACGCGTGAAATCACTTCCAAGTAGCAAAAACGGGCGTGCAAGAGCACGTCCGTTTTGATTCCCCGTCATCCTGACGCCGAAGGCGGAAGACAACTCAGAAGGCTAGTATGCCCCAAGGCGAATGCCGCAGTTGTGCTTGCACAAATATGGCTGAGCCGTTTAGCAAGACGCGAAGCGTCAATGTTGCGACCATGCTTGCATGGTCATAACCGAGCCAAAGAGTTGGGGCGTAGCCCCATCCAGTTAAGTCATAACTACGGCAGTTCGCCGCCAATCAATTCCATCTGCTTCTTGTAGATTTCCTTGCAGGCGTTTTCGCCGAGGTCGAGGAGCGTGTTGAGCATGTTGCGGTCAAAACTCGCGTGTTCGCCGGTACCTTGCACTTCGATGAAGTTCTTGGCATCTTGCATCACGACGTTCATATCGACGTCGGCGGCTGAATCTTCGACATAGCAGAGGTCGCAAAGCGGCTTGCCGCTGACAACGCCTACAGAGATTGCTGTAATGCCATGCTTCAAGATTTGCTGCGTGATGCCGAGGCGTTCCTTGATTTTCTTCACTGCAATCGCGAGTGCGACAAAGCCACCGATGATGCTTGCCGTTCGCGTGCCGCCATCGGCTTCAATCACATCGCAGTCCACGACGATGGCGTTCTCGCCGAGTGCGGCGAGATCGGCTGCGCCGCGCAGCGAACGGCCCACCAAGCGCTGGATTTCCTGCGTGCGACCGCTCGCGCCCTTGCGCTCGCGTTCTACACGCTTGCCCGTGCTCTGCGGGAGCAAACTGTATTCAGCCGTAATCCAGCCCGTGCCGCGACCGGCAAGCCAGTCCGGAACTTTCGGGAGGAGCGTTGCGTTGCAGATGACGCGTGTGCGTCCCATTTCAATGAGTACGGAACCATCGGCGCTAGAGATAAAGCCCGTGGTCATCTTGAGATTGCGAAATTCTTCAGGTTTTCTATCAGTACGTGTGTAAGCCATATAATCTCCTTGCGTTGTCTCCCCGGCCTCATCATTCTGATCTTGTCATCCTGGAGCCGAAGGCGATAGGATCAATTAATTTTTGTAATCACGTTTTTCGCATGTGGTGACCCCGGCACAGCGGCCGGGGTGACAATTGTGCTTAATAGCTCAGTTTCTCTGTTGTTCCTTCGCGGAAGCTTCCGAGGCGGTAGATGAAGTCGGTGTACTGCTGCAATTCTTTGAGCGCTTCAACGACATTCGGGTCCTTCGGATTGCCTTCGAACGAAAGGTGGAAAATGTATTCCCACGGGCGGTCCGGATGCGGGCGGCTCTCGATGCGCGTGAGGTTCAGCTTACGCTTGGCAAAGCAACCGAGCGCTTCGTACAAAGCGCCAGACTTGCTGGAATCGCTCAACATCAACAGGAGTGTTGTTTTGATGGGCGGCTTGCCAGTTTCGTTTGCCTTGAAGTCAGGCAATTCAATGGCCGTTTTTTGAATGGCATAAAAACGCGTGAAGTTCACGCCCGGCAGATTCTCGAGTCCTTGTTTCAAGATGTCAAGACCGTAGAACTTGGCGGCATAAGCGCTTGCGATTGCACCGATGTGCTTGTCGCCGCGTTTTGCTATTTCTTCGGCACTGCCTGCGGTATCGTAAAATGCGGTGCTCTTGATGTTCGGGTGCTGTCCGAAAAAGCGGCTGCACTGGGCGAGTCCCTGCGGGTGGCTCAACACTTCGGTAAGGTCTTCGAGCTTTGTGCCCGGCAATGCGCAGAGCGTATGTTCAATCTGCAACTTGACTTCGGCGACAATCGGATGACGCCACTTGTAAAGCAAGTCGTAGTTGTCGTAAATGGAACCCGCTGTCGAGTTCTCTATAGGGATGGCGCCACCGTCAACGACACCTGTTTCAATGCCCTGGAAAATTTGTTCGAACGTGTCCATCGGCACGACTTCGATATCGTTTCCGAACAGGTGGTAGGCGGCGCTTTCGCTATAGGCCCCGCGACGGCCCTGGAATGCTATTTTCTTCATGAGAAGAAAGATAGTAAACAGTGATTAGTGGTTGGTGGTTAGGATTTATGAATTAAGAATTAAAAATTAAAAATTAAGAATAAAAATTTCTTTTTTAATTTTTCATCTTTAATTTTTCATTTTATTATCCTGTTTACTGCATACTGTTTACTAACCACTAAATTTATTCCTGTTTACTACCCACTGCATACTAACCACTAACACCTACTTAAACCGCCTTGCACCTTTGTATTTAGACGACCAATAGTTATCGTCCATGGAGGTAATCACCACGCCTTTGCTTGTACTGGCGTGAATGAATCGGTTTCCTTTTAAGTAAATGCCGACGTGGCTAATTTTCCAGAAGTTTCCGAAAAATACGAGATCGCCTTCTTGCAATTTTGAGCGCCTGATAGAATAGCCGCGCCCGTCATCGTAAATACGTTGTGCGTTATGGTCGAGCGAAATGTTGTAAAAGCCCTTGTAGACTTGCATCACGTAGCCAGAACAGTCCGTTTTCTTTTTGTTCGCAGCCCCGTAAACGTATTTGGCTCCAAGCCATTCCTTGGCGTATTTTTCAAGGTTCGTAGGCTTTGATGCGGGCTTTGCCTGTTTTGTAGTTTTTTTGGCGGTTTCAGTTTTTGCTGCTACAGCTTTTGTAGCGAGTTCTTTTTTGTTTGCTTCCTTTTTTGCGGAATCGGCTTTTATGGAGCCTTTCTGTACAGTCGCCGAATCACGCTTGCTTTGTGTTGCAGACAAATGCACTGTAGAATCTTTGGGGCTTGCATCTTTTTCAACGGTTGCAAGCGAGTCTGCGCTTGTATTTGGGGATGCGGCGAGTTTTTCTTCAAGGACAAGTTCTTCTTGCGGGTCTACTGCGGTGGAATCAACTGTGTCTGGAGTCGTGGTGACGACCCTATACCGCTTGTATGTACCGCTCTTTCTGTCGTATCCTGGGCGCACGGGAAAAGCGCAGTTGGCGAGTAACACCAAACTGCATACCACTAAAATTCCCGTTAAAATGCGACTTTTGAAAGCCATCAAATTAAATTTAAATAATTACGGCTCTCAAGAAAAATTTTCTGTGAGCTTACTCAATAAATCCGTGCGGCTTGAATCCGAGACCTTTCACAAGCTCGAAGTCCTTGCAACTGTTTACGCCGGCAGTGGTGAGCATGTCGTCCGTGATGGCTGCATTTGCACCGCTCTTGAATGCTCGCTTGCCGTCGTCGCCGAGTACGCCACGACCGCCTGCAAGGCGGATAAATGCCTTCGGGTTGATGAATCGGTAAATGGCAACAATGCGGCAGAACTCGTCGTTCGTGAGCTTCGGGAGGTTCTCGTAAGGCGTGCCCGGGATTGCGTTCAGCACATTTACCGGAGTGGACTTCACGCCGAGCTTGCGTAAATCCAGGCACATGTCGATTCGGTCTTCCATCGTTTCGCCAAGGCCCATGATGCCTCCGCTGCAAATTTCAAGACCTGCGGCAAGGGCGTTCTGGAGTGCGCCGATTTTATCGTCGTAGGTGTGCGTTGTGCAAACATCCGGGAAGTGGCGGCGGTACGTTTCCAGATTGTTGTGGAAGCGGGTGAGGCCTGCTTCCTTGAGCTTGTCGAACTGTTCCCTGTTCAAGAGGCCTGCCGAAAGGCATACGGAAAGTTTGGTTTCTTTCTTGAGGCGTCGAATGGCTTCGGAAATCTGTTCCACGTCGCGGCTCGAGAGCGTGCGGCCTGAGGTGACTATGGAGTAGCGCGGAATGCCCGCGGCTTCTTTCTTCTTCGCGTCGGCCACGATTTCGTCGGCGCTGAGCAGCTTGTATTCGGGGGCACCGGTGTGGTAGTAGCTGCTCTGGGCGCAGTACTTGCAGTTTTCGGAGCAGCGCCCGCTGCGGGCGTTCACAATGGAACAAAAATCAAAATCGTCGCCGTGGAACTTTTCGCGGATCTCGTTGGCGGCATCGCAGAGTTCCTGCAAGTTTTCGCTCAAAAGCTTGATTGCCTCTTCGCGGTTGATTTCGTGACCGCCGAGAACTTTTTCCTTAAGATCCTGAATGAAGGACATTCGCAACTCCTTTTAAAACGAGTCCAAATATAGCTATTTAACTGAAAATTTGAAATAGTACTGTTTTTTACGTGAAAGATTGAAAAAATTGCCGTTTCTTCACGTAAAATTTTAAATAAATTAACGTTTTTCCCACTGAATTTGAGATTTTTTTGTTCCCTGTCTCTGTTTTTGTGTCTAAAATTGGGCTAAAATTGAATTTTTCAGCTGATTTGATTGCTGAAATTTTAAAATAGTGCAGATAACGTAATGAAATTACGTGAAATTTCTAAAAAATCTGTTGTTTTTCACGTAATTTAAGCCTTTTTTCAAAAAATTCGTTTTTATGATTTAGCTTGACTGACAATGAAAAAGCCCGGCGATGATGCCGGGCGAAAATTTTTTTATACCTTGATTAGAAATTTAAAGCCAATTGACCTCCATAGCGATGATTATAGAAATCTAGTTTTGGCTGTATATGGAGTGTCATTATTTGTTGTTTTCTAACAAGGTGAAAATTCAGTTTTTGCCTGAATCGGTCTGCTTTGTCTAGTTTTGCTGTGCCGACAATTCTGTATGCGATGCCTATACCAAATAAAACGGTTCCACCAGTGATTAAACCGGATCCCAGAATATTTTTGAGAGTTTCGGAGGTTTCATCATCTTTGTCTGGTGTTTTGGCTATGATAAAACCAATTCCTGCTGCTAATCCTATGGAACCACCGATAATCATCCCTAGACCAATATTGCGTTTGGATGTACCGTTCATCGTATATGTTTTAATCATTTCTTGGTAGTAGGCTGTGCTGTCTTCAAAAAATTGGTATGGATTTGGTTGAACATATCCGTTTTGAGGAACTATTATGTAATGAACCGGCTGTCCTTGAGGATTTTGTTGGACGGGAACATATTGAACTGTTTGATTTGTCTGTTCTCGCGTATTTGTGTTAGGATTGTTTTCTTGAGCGTATATAGCGAGGGCGGAAAAGAGAATAAAAAAAAGGATATTTTTTTTCATAGATGTAAATGTAAAAAACTCTCGTCTACAAGGAGACTGAGAGTTTTTTCGTGATCAAGGAACTTGTAATTACCGCTTACTTGTTGAACGGCGTCATCACCTGCCAGAGTACAGCCTTATGAGCGTGCAAGCGGTTTTCGGCTTCTTCGAAGCTCATGTTCACGTCGAGATTGTCCATCACGGAGTCTGTGATTTCTTCGCCGCGGTGAGCCGGCAAGCAGTGGCTGACCTTGCAGTGAGAAGGTGCAAGCTTCAAAAGTTCGTCGTTGATCTGGAACGGCAAGAAGTGGCTCTGCTTTGTAGCCTTTTCGCCTTCCTGACCCATAGAAACCCAGACATCGCTATAGAGAATGTCGGCGTCTTTGACAGCTTCCTTCGGATCGTGGAATACGCGATACTGGCAACCGTGCTTCTTCAAGCCGGCCTCCGCTTCTTCGACAACCTTGGCGGGCTGTTCAAAACCCTTCGGGCAGGCGAGCGTAAAGTTCATGCCGACCTTTGCTGCAAGGGCGAGGAAGGAGTTCGCAACGTTGTTGCCGTCACCGATGAAGGCGACTGTCTTCGGCTTGCCATCGGCGTTCTTGAATCCGCCGAGGTTTTCGTTGATCATCTGGGCAAAAGCGATTGCCTGGCATGGATGATAGTCATCTGTCAAAGCGTTCACGACCGGGATGGAACCGTATTCAGCTAGTTCTTCGACGAGCTGCTGCTTGAAGCAACGGACCACAATGGCGTTGACCCAGCGGCTGAGGCAGCGGGCGACATCCTTGACGCTTTCGCGCTTGCCGAGACCAATAGAATCCGGGGAGAGGAGCACGGCGTGGCCGCCGAGCTGGTTCATGCCCACCTGGAAAGTCGTAATAGTTCGCAGCGACGGTTTTTCGAAGAACATGGCGATGTTCTGGCCGTGGAGTCGGTCAGAGACCTTACCAGCGTGAACTTCAGCCTTGAGACGCGAGGCAATCTCGATGGTTTCGAGAACTTTTTCTTCACTCCAGTCCATGAGGCGGAGGAAGTGTTTGTTGCGATCTATCATTTGGTTTCCTTTGGGGGTATCCCTATTTATCGTTTGATTTGTGAATCAACAGATGTCTTTTTGTCGCTAAAAATGGTCACTTTTCTAAATGAAAAACGAAAAAACGGAGCTTTTACACTCCGTCTTTTACAGGAAATCACAAGAAAATGCTAACGGATAAGCGAAGTTTCTTTTTGTGACGGTCACGACGACGGCGCTTCTTACGCTTGTGAGTCGCAATCTTCCTGCGCTTTCTTTTCTTTCCGCAAGGCATGTTGTATCTCCGTTAAAGGTTAAACTTAAAAATACGCCACCAAATAGAGAAAAATTTTATTCGGTTGTCAAGGGGTAGGGAAGAATTTTAGACGAAAGAACGCCCGCTTTGGGGGCTACAGACGAAAGACGAGAGATTGCTTGTTTTCTCTCGTCTCTAGTCTCTAGTCACTTGTCTCACCGACGAGTTCCATCGCTTTTCGGATGAGGGCGGCGGCGCCTCCGTAAAGGTGGGCGCGCGGGCTCTCGTTGCTGAGCGTGGCGCGGAATTTGCGGGCGCCAGGGAGTCCTGCAAAAAGCCCGTAGAGGTGCTTCACGAGAATTGTCGCGGGGCAGCCTTCGGCTGTCTGTTTCTCCACGTAGGGGAGGTAGGCTTCGAGGAGCGCCTTTCGCGTGGCGGGGATTGCGTTCCCAGCAATAATCTCAGCCGGATCGTTACTCTCGGGGCGGACATCACCGAAAATTCTTGCGTCGGCATCGTGCAGGAACCACGGATTCTCGTACGCTTCGCGACCGACCATCACGCCGTCCAAATCCTTGAGCTGTTCTTCAATCTGTTCGAGCGTCTTGATACCGCCGTTGATGCTCAAGTTCAGCTCAGGCATCTCGGCCTTCAGACGGTGGACGAACTCGTAATGGAGCGGTGGCACTTCGCGGTTTTCTTTAGGCGAGAGTCCCTTGAGCCAGGCTTTGCGCGCATGCACGATGAAAATTCTGCAGCCCGCATCACGCACGGTTTGGATAAAATCTGTGAAAAATTCCCAGCTGTCCAGGTCATCAACACCAATGCGACATTTGATAGAAACCGGAATCGAAACGGCGTCCTGCATCGCCTTGAAACAATCGGCAACGACGTTCTTTTCTTTCATGAGGCAAGCGCCGAAGTTCCCGTTTTGCACACGGTCCGATGGGCAGCCGCAATTCAAGTTGACTTCGCTAAAGCCTGCCGCTTCTACAAGCTTTGAGGCCGCGGCAAGATCCGCCGGATTGCTACCGCCGAGTTGTAACACTGCCGGGTGCTCGAACGGTTCGTGCCCGAGGAACAAGTCCTTGTTCTCGCAATGGAGAAGCCCCGTAGAGACAACCATCTCGCTGTAAAGCAAAATGTGCTTGGAAAGCAAACGCAAAAAATAACGTTCGTGACGGTCCGTGCAGTCAAGCATCGGAGCGATGGATAGTCTACGGTTGAAGTCGATGTTCATGAGCGCAAAAATAGAAATTTTGCGAATCTTATTTATGCAATAGGCTTGTCGGTGCTTTCAACAGCCTTGTCGTCTTCCCAGAGGATGACCTTGTTTCGGCCATGTTCCTTGCCTTCGTAAAGCGCCTTGTCAGCGAGCTGAATGCACTTTTCTGCGCCCTGGCTGCTATCGAACTGGGCAACACCAAGTGTAATGGTAACTTTGATTTCCTGACCGCCAAAGAAGATGGTCTGGTTCTCGATTTGCTTGCGGAATCGTTCTGCAACGTGTGCGGCGTCTTTTAATTCTGTTTCTGGCAAAAGCGTCAGGAATTCTTCGCCGCCGTAGCGGGCGAGCACGTCGTACTTGCGCAACAAGCTGCGAATGGTGCTTGCGACCGACTTGAGCACGGCATCGCCTGTGGCGTGTCCGTACGTGTCGTTCACATCCTTGAAGTGGTCAATATCGATAAAGATAATGCTGAAGGCCTTCTTGAACCGATTGGCGCGTTCCACTTCTTTTTCGATAGTCTTGTGCATGTCACGACGGTTTGGCAATTGCGTCAGTTCATCCGTTCTCGAAATCAAGTCAAGCTTTTTGTTAGCTTGTTCGAGCTCGTAGGTGCGTTCCTTGACTTCTTTTTCCAGCAATTCTCTGTGTGCGTTCAGTTCTTCAATCTGCCGCTTGATTGTTGCGTGCATCTGGTTGAATACTTTGGCGAGGCGTCCAATTTCATCCTGGCTGCTCTTCGCCTTGAATTCTCCAATATTGAGATTCCCTTCGGTAATTTGGGTGATGTGGTCAATCAAGTTGTTGAGCGGCTTACAGACAATCAGGATTTGCCAAAGAGAAACGAGCAAAATGGCGATGATGGAACAGTACAAAATAATGCGGCTCACGTGCTGTACCGACGAGACCATCGCGTCGATTTCAGTCTTGGGCTGCAGAGCAATAAGGCCAAGATCGTAGGTTGGATTGAAGGTCCTGTTGATGAGGTAGGATTTTCCATTGTCCAGCTTTACGAAACGAATGGAATTATCGCTATCCTGCTTGATGTTCATGTCGCCAAGTCCGAGTTCCGTAATCTTGTGGA
This sequence comes from Fibrobacter succinogenes, assembly GCA_902791475.1. Classification (GTDB taxonomy): domain Bacteria; phylum Fibrobacterota; class Fibrobacteria; order Fibrobacterales; family Fibrobacteraceae; genus Fibrobacter; species Fibrobacter succinogenes_J. The sequence goes on along the minus strand of CADAWC010000028.1, from coordinate 45,680 downwards.
CTCCGTCAAGCCAAGTTCTCATATCCGGGTGGTAAAGGATTTCGCCTTGGCCATTGCATGCGATGAGAATGCCATTTTGCCCGACTTTGTATTCCGAAAAGTATTTCCAGAGTCGGCGAATCGAAAAGTTTGATACCAGTCTTCCATCACCCATGGCTCTGTCCGAAACGACAACGCCAAAGGCTCGCTTGGGAGTGCCGTCGGTGTCGCGGAACCATGGAGAAATGGTCGGCCTGTGAGGAGAAATTCTATTGAACTCGATAGGGTAGGTTATCTTGGTTGTGCCTAGCATGGAGTTGTTGCAGACAAGATTGTAGCTACGGTCAAAGAGCGATATGGATTCGCCCGAAATGAATAGCGACGATATGTTGAAGCTTTTGAGGTAACCGGCCGCTATGAGCTTGTCCATGCTTTGAATTTCGGAAGTCTTTGCCAACAAAGTCAGACGACTTGCAAACTGCTCCATTTCGTTGTTGACCGTGTTTGCGAGTTGCTGTAACTGGGTTTCGTTGGTATCGTAACTCAGTTTAAGCGTGGTCTTCATTTGCCTCTGGGTGAAAACGTAAGTTCCAATCATCACGATGACAAGCATTGAGACAATCAAGAGCAGTAAACTCTTGATTATGATGCTGTTTGTGAGATTGGAAAATTTTAAACCCATAGTTCTTTGCGTCTTTTCTTGAAATATAACTAACGAATTTGCAACTGGTTAGTGTTTTTTCCTACGGGTGAACGCAAAAATGAACCCGAAGAGCACGGCGATGGCGAAAATCCACGGGGTACGGCTGAAACCGGAATCGTTTTCTTCGGTCGGCTTTGTTTTTTCTTCGATATCCTTGTTCTGGTTTCCGTCCTTGATGCCCAGGGCCTTGTGCCAGGTTTCGCGGAATTCTGCGAATGTGAGGTCTCCGGAAATCGGGTGGTTCAGGTGCTTGTTTATGTCGTTTGAATAATTCGCGAGGATTTCATAAATCTTTTCTTCGGAGTAAAGCGCCGGGATTTCGAGATGGTCCCAAATGGCGCTGAACATGGATCCGAGAATCTGTTCAATATCGCCCCATTCTGGAATGGCTGTGTAGGCACGCCCTGTGCCGAGCATAGGAACAAGCGTCTTGTAGTCGTCGTCCTTGGACCAGTTGGCAAGAACCTTCTTCGATGCGGGGAGCATGCCTATTTGCTTTGTATATGCATCCAAGTTTTCATCGTTGGTGAGATAAAGTAAAAGATCCAAAGATTCTTGCTTTTTGTTGCCTGTCGGGATGGCGAGGTTACTGCCGCCGATGAAGCTGACGGAGCCTTCCGTGCCCTTCGGTATGGGAAGAGCCATGACGCTGTCGTTACCGATTCTCGTGTTCAAAAGGCCGCCTTTTTCGCCTTCGATTCGCGTCTGCATGATGACTTCGGATGTGTTTACGATAAAGGCGAGTTCACCCGCATTAAAGTGTTGCACAATCTGGGCCGTATTCATCTGCAAAGCATCTGTACTTACAAGCGTATCAAGCACAAAGCTCAAGTACTTTGCGATACCGTAAATGGTCTTTGGGGTGAGGATACTCGCTTTCCATTTGCCATTAGCGTCTTTTTCGATGAAATTGCCGCCATTGCTCCAGATCCACGGGGCGAAGTTGTGCGGGATATTCCAGTCGTTCTTTCCCGGGAATGCAAATGCGCGGACCTTGGTGCCGTCGTCGAGCACTTCGTGGCTGTTGTTCACCTTGCGGATGGCTTTAACGAATCCATCAAATGTAGAGACATCGTCAGGATTGATGTCGTTCTTCTTGAGAATGCGTTTGTTGGCCAAAATTGGGCGGATATCGATGAACCACGGAACGGAATAGATGGTCGTGTCGGAGTCGATATGAGTCGTGTTCCAGCTGACGGGAACGAACCTCGTGGAATCAATTTGTGTGAGCCATTCGTTCAAAGGCTTGATTTCGCCGCGGGAAGCAAAGTACGGGACCCATGTTGTGCCGAGCTGTAATACGTCTGGTGCGTCTATGCCGGTGGCAAGTGCCGTCGTGATGCGGTTCCAGGCTACACCCCAGTCCAGAACGGTGACTTTTGTCTTGATTCCCGTTTTCTTGGTAAAGAGGTTTAATCTCTGTTCAAGTTTTTCTTGTGGCGATGCGCCGTTTGGCATAATCCAGACGCTCAGAGCTTCTTGTTTTGGGGCAGGCTTTGCGGTTGGGGCTTTTGCGGCGAAAATAGATGAAACTGCTAATGCTGTGACAATGCTAACGAACTTCGTTAAAGATTTCATTGTTCACCTCCTTTCCATATGCATCAATTGTATCAAGTATGTATGATATTTGTAGATTTATTAAAAAAATAAAAGAAATGCAAGCAAAAAGTTGTGATAGGTATCTCAGGAGGGGTTAAAATGCTGGCTGTTTGCGGAATTGTTAGGCGGAAAGGGCGGATTTTGGTGTGTAAAAGGGCAGCCTCGGCCTCGTATCCTAGCGTTTGGGAGCTTCCGACAGAAGTTTTAGAAGATGGAGAAACCGCTGAAGACGCCTTGGAAAGGGCTTTTTTTGAACGTTTGACGGTAAATTTGCGGAGCTTAGCCCCTTGGGGAGCGGTTGATTTTAGTTATGGCGAAGGTGGGCGCCTCTTGGCGTATGGGATAGAGTTGTGCAAGAATTTTTTCCATATATATGGGTATGACGATTTCCGTTGGGTAAAACCGGAGCATTTGAAGCGAATGCGAGTGCTGGAACCGCATGTGAGGCTGCTCACGGAATTGTAAAGGTAATTGTTATTTTACCATGTGATAAATAGCGTTCCACTAGCAAATTTCCGTATTGTTTCTTATATTTTTGAAAAACAAAAACACTTAAATATAAGGAGTTTATAATCATGAAAAAAGCTATTGCCGCTCTTCTTTGCGCAAGCGTTCTCGTCCTCTCTGGCTGCCATGGTAGCTATGGTCTCACCAAGAAGCTCCTCCGCTGGAACGGCACTTTGGGCAATAAGTGGCTCAATTCCTGCGTCCATTTCTTGATGTGGGTTGTTCCGGTTTATGAAATCAGTATCGGTCTTGTGGACTTCCTCGTCCTCAACACGGTTGAATTCTGGACCGGTTCCAATCCGCTTGCTGCAGACGACTCCTACTACCAGAAGGACGAACAGGGTAACTCCGTTGCCGCTGTGAAGAACGAAGACGGCTCCCTCTCTGTGCAGTACACGACATCCAAGGGTGAAACCACGAATCTCACTCTCCAGCGCGATGAAAACGTCGTTCGTGCTCTCGATGCTGAAGGCAACCTCGTTGCTCAGTACGAAATCGAAAAGTAATCAATTTAACGATTTAGTCTTTGGACGCTCTCTGGAAATCCCGGAGGGCGTTTTTTGTTTGGTCATTAGTCAATGGTCATTGGTCAATAGTCAACGGTAAGCTGCTGACAAATAAACAATGCTACTAACTAATAACTAAAATTTTATATATACTTCTAGCATGCAATGTCGGGTTGTCCATAATCGTTTGTGTGGCGCTATTGGGGCCTTGTTCGCAATTTTTGTTGCGGCGGTTCTTTGTGCTTGCAACGGGAATGACTTGAAACGTGGTGACGAAGCTCTCCGCATTGGCGATTACGACCGTGCTGTAGCGAACTTCTCGAAAGTGTTGGATGCTGAACCTGCAAATCGCGATGCCCGCTATGGCCTTGCTATTGCCTATTACGCCGTTGCCGAAGACAAGGAACGCCTAAAAGAAAGTACACTTGCGCTCTGGGAACGCACGGTTCGCGAATTCAAGATTTTATCCGTAGTCGATTCTAGCGAAAAGTCGAAGCCTATGTATTCGACAGCGCTATTTTACCTTGCCCGCGCGATGCTTGCCGAGAATGCCCAGGCGAATGTGATGGCGCTTTTGGACCAGTCTATTCAGCTGGACCCGGAAAATTACTTTAGCTATAATCTGAAGGCTCTAATCATGGCTGGGCATGGCGACACCGATGGTGCCAAGAAAATTTATGCGTACATCGTGACCAAGGAACCGAAATTTGCATCGGCGTATGTGAACCTCGGAAACCTCTACTGGAACGCTCACGACTATGAATCCGCATGGGATATTTGGTCGATGGGGCGTGATGCATTGCCGCAAGATGCGGTACTTGCCAAGTGGACGCGCATAGCCGAAGACTCGCTCAAGGCGATGGTTTATTCAGGTAAACTGTGAGCGGGCGTGCCATGAAAAAATCTGGAAGATCGTTACTGGACTCCGTGAAGGGAGCCGCCTTGCTGCATCGTGGTGGCGAAGCCTCGATTTACCTGTTGAACGTGGGCGGCGCACCATATGTGCTCAAGTGGTATAACGACGGATTCTCGTTTGACGAAGGCGTTGTGGAACGTGCCTGCAAGGTGCGTGAGCCGGGGCTCTATCGCATTGAAGAATGGGGTAACCGTGATGGAACGCCCTACCTGATTTATGATTATATAGATGGCGAATCTTCGGAAACGCTTGGACGGATGCCGGTGGCGGTTGCGCTTGTGGCGCTTAGGCAGGTGGCGGCTACGCTTGCTGCTTTGCGCAAACAGAATGTGTCACATGGAGATTTGAGCCCTGCGAATGTGATTTTTGCGGTAGATGAAAGTGCGCATGCTGCCGGTGAACGTGCGGAAAACACTGGACTTGGACTGCGTACGGTCTTGATTGACTGCGGCATTGTCGGGCCGGGCGCGCTTGCGTATGCGGCTCCGGAGCGTTTCCAGGGCAAGCCTGCCGATGAAAAGAGCGACCTCTTTAGCCTTGGGCTTTTGCTGTATCGCTGGATTGCGGGCGAGGACCTGATTACTGCTGATGGCTATGAGCGGTTTGCAGAGCAGATGGCGAATGTGCAGGACTTGAATATCTCGGAAAAGCTTTATGCGACGGGCGCCTTTGATTCGCCCGAAGGCGCGCAACAGCTTTCGGCGCTGGAGCCACTTTGGTCGGGGCTTCTCTGTGCGGACTTCTCGGACCGCGTCGAAGACTTTGACGAGCTTGATGAAATCTTGGAAATTGCACTTGATAAAGTGTCGCATGGGGAGATTGCGCTCGCGGGTTGCGTTACCCAATATATCCAAACCCTAAAAGTCTCGGAATGCAACCTGAATGTGGGGCGAAAAGTTCCAGTGACCCTCGAAAAGGGCCTTCCGTTTGTCATCTGTAAGAAAAATAATTGGCTGAAATGGACTGTTTTGGGCGTTTCGGGACTTATATTACTCTTGATAGTGCTGTTGCTTACGAGTGGAACAATGAGTTTCGGTATCGATGCGACAGGGGACCGGCTGTTAAAGCGGTCGAGGAACATTGAGCCGTCTGTAGAAAGCGAGAAAGCCCCGGATTTGAAGGTGGATAGCTTGCTTATGGAGCTCCCGGTGCCCTCTGCCGAATAGCAGCGCAAACGCAAAAGGGCTTTGTTATGAAATCGGAATCCATGCTCGCCACAGAAAAGATGCTTGATGTGGTCAAGACTCTTTTAGATGAAGAACAGCCGGAGGCTCTTTTCCCGAAAATTCTCGAAGTGGCTAAAGGCGTTTTGCATGCCGATGCCGCCGTGTTAGATATTGGTGGCGAAGAACCGCTTCATTTCTCGAATCCGGAGAAGGTCTCGATTTCAATTTCGGCAGTCAAGCTTGCGAAAAATGAAAAGCGTGCCGTGGTGTGGAACCAGCTCGATGACGAATCGGCGGACTTGTCCAAGTCGATTGTGCAGAACCAGCTCACAAGCATTATGGTGTCGCCGTTTAGGACGCCGGAATCTGAGGCCGGGTATCTCTATTTGCAGCGTGCCGCCCGCAAGGAACCGTTCACCGATGAAGATAGCGCTCTGTTCGATTCGTTTGTGGCGGTCTGTGAAAAGTTTGCGTTTGCCGCTTACGACCGTTTGCGCGACAAGGAATCGCTTGATACGCTTAAGAATGTTGTCCGCAAGGATGGAATTGTCTATTCTTCGAAGGCGATGGTCGATGTGATTGCGATGGCCGATAAACTCTCGCCGCTCCCGCTTCCGGTGATTATCCGTGGCGAGACGGGGACGGGCAAGGAAGTGATGGCGCGTTACATCCACAAGCATAGTCCACGTGCCGAAAAGCCGTTCATTGCGGTGAACTGCGGTGCCATTCCGGAACACTTGATGGAATCGCTCATGTTCGGGCATGCCAAGGGTTCGTTTACGGGCGCCATTGAGAACAAGAAGGGCTTTTTCGAAGAAGCCGACGGCGGTACGATTTTCCTCGATGAAATTGGCGAGCTCCCGCTCAACATGCAGGTGAAGCTTTTGCGCGTGTTGCAAGAAAAACACATCACGCGTGTGGGAGATAACCGCGAAATTCCGGTGAACGTGCGTGTGATAAGTGCAACGCATGTGGATTTGGAAGAGGCGGTGCGTGAAAAGCGTTTCCGCGAAGACTTATACTTCCGCATTCAGGTGCTGCCGCTTGAACTCCCGCCGTTGCGCGATCGCGGTCAGGACGTGGTGCTCTTGGCGGAGAATTTTATCCAGCGCTATGGTGCAGAATATGGCCGTGGAAAATTCCACCTGAGCCGAAACGCCGAAAAGGCGCTGCTCGGTTACCACTGGCCGGGTAACGTGCGCGAACTCGAAAACCGTGTGCAGAAAGGCTTGGTGCAGGCTGTGCATGGAGTCATCCAGCCCAAGGATTTAGGACTTGATGATATGCAGGGGCAGGCGAAGGAATCGCCGCGCACGCTCAAGGAAGCCCGCGAAGCGGTCGAACGCGAAGTCATCTCTCGCGCACTCAAGGACACGAATGCAAACCTCACGCTTGCATCGACGATTCTTGGTATTGACCGCAAGGTGCTCCGTGAAATCATGGAACGCCTGGGCTTGAAAAAAGAAGACTTTAAGGTATAGGGATGTTTTTAAAATGCTGAAGCTCAATTTAAGGAGACTCACCATGAAGAAGATTGTAATGGCTTCTGCTGTGATGGCGGCGACCGCCATGGCAGGCGAAATAGATTCTCGCCCAGAAGCAAGCGTCCCGACTCCTGTCGAGGCTCGCGAGACTTTGGATAAAGTTCCGAAAATGTCCGAAAAGGAAAATGTGGACTGGCAGAAAATGCGTGAAGAACGCCGCATTGCCCGCGAACAAATTCTCAGGGACTTGAGGAACAATTCGGCTGCAGAAAAGAAGGAACTGCGCGAAGCTGTTGCAAAGCCTACGGTTGCAGGAATACCGCCTGTTGCCGAAAAGCAACAAGAAAAGGATGTCGTAAAGCCGAAGGATGAGTTTGTCCGCGAAAAGAAATTGGACGAAAAGGAACAGCACAAGGGACCGCAGGGCGTTATGAACCCGTTTGGCCCAGGTCGCATGGAACCGATGCGCCCGTTCGGTCCTCGTCCGATTGAACGAAATCCCTGGGAAAAGCAGAACCCGCATGAATGGGAGAAGGGACCTTTCCCGAAAAAGTAGATGATCCGTTGGTTTGGTTTGATAATGTTTGTGCTTGCAACTGCGCTCTATGCTGAGACGCAGGAGGAAGCGTATTACCGAGCGATGAAGCTTGAGGAGGCTGGTGATATTACATCGGCTCTCAAGGCTTTTGAAGAGGCGGTTGCGTTGCCTGGTGAGTACACGGATGAAATTCAGGGAATTATTCGCGATTACAAATCTGCACTTGGCTTAACGGATGGCGAAAATTCTAGTGCTGCAAGTGAGGCAAGTCCGTGGGAATTCCATGTGGCTGGCGAGCTTGGTCTTTATGGCATGCACTACAAGGAAACGGGTTTGGAGGAAGCTGAAAAAGGCGGTGACCTCTTCTTGAATGTGAACCCGTACTTTGATTATACAACGGCAACCTGGTCGCATACGTTTGCCGCTTCGGTGCAGGGCGATTATTTCTTGAATAACGATGAAATGTCGGTTCTTGATACGAACGATTGGAACCTTGTGCTGGGCTTGGAATACACGCTGATGGGGCATGGAATGCTTCTGGACGCGGGTTACGATTTCAATATCGAGGGCAAGAAACTTTCTTCGGATTTTTACCTCTGGTTCGAAAAGGATTTGTTCCGCTTTGAAAAGCAGCGCGTCGGCGCTGTTGCCTGGGCGTATTACCAAACATCAGGCCCGATGTCTCTTGCGGCTTATGCGTCGTGGCACAGGACTGTTTCGGAAGGTTTGAATGGAACGGTTTATGTCGGGGCAAAATTTGAAGCGGATTCCGCTTTTGACTACAAATCGTTTATGGAATCTTATGCGACCTACAAACAATCTGTTAGTGCTTATAATGAATACTGGCAGTATTTGAGTGACCATGGCGCCGAAATGACCGATGATGAATATGAAATGTATGAGGCGAATTCTCCTGCGGAACCTTCTGTAGAAAGTATTGTCTACCGCCAGACGATGGGCAATTGGTTTGGTCCGGTTTTCCGTTCTAGAATTTCGTATAAGTTTAAGAACCGCTTTTCCGTTGAAGCGAAAATGAATTTGTTCTATGGATTCGCTGTTGGCGGACCGGACGAGGATTTCAAAAAAATCAAGAAGTTCAATGGCACTTGGGGCGGTTCAGCTTCGTGGAAATACAAGATGATGACTTTTTATTTAGGGCTCGAACGCAACTACAAACACATGGATTTGCCCAATTTCTACAAGGGATTGTACCGCGAAAGCACTGTGCTCACGCAGCTTAAGCTTGGTGTAAAATGGGATATTTAGGCGGCTTTGCCGTTCATTGAATTTGGCAATATAGAGTAAAAAAGAGGCAAGCGTAAGCTTGCCTCTTTTACGTGGAGATAGTGGGAGTCGAACCCATGACCTACAGATTGCGAACCTGTCGCTCTACCAACTGAGCTATATCCCCATAATTGGATGGTGGGCTGAATATAGCTAAAGTAAAGCGGTTTGGCAAGTGAATGGGCTAGGGATGGGCGGACTTCTACTGGAGGTGGGGCGCTGTTACCTCTTTTTGAATACGATGATTTCTGCATCGGCACCGTTCTTGCCATATTCGCTTACGAGAATGTAATGTTCGTCGCAGGCGATTCCGAAGCAGCGGCCTTCGGCATTTTGCTTTTCGACCTGGTTGCCCCAGTAGCTCGCATTATCGTCCAAAAGCTTGACGCTGTTGCCGTTGATCTTGTATTCCTGATTGATGAACGAGCCCTGCAGAACGAAGAGATTGTCGATGGTTGGCATGTCTTTGATGTTAAGTGCGTTGACTTCTTCAATCAGCTTTTGCTTGATGGGCGAATTGGCATGCGGGAGCTCTGCGTCGCTTGATTTCCAACGCTTGAGAGTCGGGAAATACTTGCGGAGTTCCACCTTGTACTCTTCGCGGGTAAAATTCTTGCCTGTATTCTTGTTGAATTCATCGACGAACTGCGAGCAGAATTCGACCATCTGTTCCATCGTGAAATCGCCGGTGAAGGCGCCGTCCTTGTAGCAGTAGATGCAGTAATCATCATTTTTGCTGCCATCGGCGTTAGTGCCCAAGATTTCCGGTGTGAGCGGCATTCCGCAGCTCTGACAAAATTTTAATTCCATGATTTCTCCTTTTAGATTGTTGTGCCCGTCGGACGGATATCGAATTTGTATTAGATCTTTTTAATTGGGTGGCGGATAACAGTCTTTAACTTTTCTGGGGCGGCTTTACGTGCGTCAGAAAGGTAAATCTCGTGGTGGCGCCTTGTGTCCGAAATGTCGTTTTCGTAGCCATTGTCGGCAATGAACTTATCCATTGCGGCAACATTTGCCTTGATGGTGTAGGCTATGCCGTACAGAAGTTCAATGGATTTTTTGTATTCGCCCTCTTCTTCATTCGGGTTGCCCTTGCCACGTACTGCGATGTAGTTCATCTTTGGGACTGTGACGATTTCGGGTTTGCCTTTCGGCATGTAGAATTCTTTATATTCTTTTTTAAAGTCAAAAGGCATGAAATCTCCTTCTTACAACACGTGTACAAATGTACACTATTTTAAAGTTCTCGTCAAGTCCTTTTCGATCTTTTTTCGGAATTTGTTAGTATCGGTTTCCATATTCCTTTCGTGCTTCTGTTATGCGCCACAAGGAAGATTCTGGTAATCACACTACATCATACCCCGCATCTGACAACACTTTCAGCGCCTTCTCAAAATTCTCCGCTTTCACAAGAATATAATCCGTATTGAAAGTGGATATCGCAAAAATTCCGATGTCATTTTCAGCAAGAATAGCTGACAACTTTGAAAGAATGCCTATAAGAGAAAAATCAAGTACTCCCTGAATGCGGAAACCTCGCCATCCATCATCTCGTTCAGTTGTATTTGGGGGAGTATCATCTGTTTTGCATACGAGGGATATTTCTTCGTCGGTTTTTCCAACGAAATAGAAATCCTTGCCCGTATCAATATCTTTAATGTCCGCTACTTTACAGACGGTTAGTTTGTATTCCAATTTCTTTAGTTTCATTAAGTTGATCCTTTGTTTTAATATGGTTTACGGTCTAGCGGTTCTGTGCAGCCCCATTCCTGCGCAATCCGCTCAAAGTTCTTTTTGACGATGCGCTTGAAAATGAGGTTGAAAAGCAGGATTCCTATTTTTGGATTTTTTTCGAAGCCTGTAAATTTCTTTGCTTCTGAACTTGAGAAGCTTCCGTTGCGGGCGAAAGATTGTCCCATGGTTGTGTAAGAGGCTAGCATCTTGTCGGTCATCTTTTTGATGTAGCTGTTTTCGCGATTGCGTAGCAAAAAGCTGCCGCCTTTCACAAGAACACCACCGCAAGAGCAGCCGAGTTGAGCCGGGAGCGACTGTAAGAATTTTTCACCGAGTCGCAGCTGGTGACCTTCGTCGAATCCGCCGTGGAGAATGAACGAGAGTTTTGCCGGTTGTTTGCGTTCTGTTGGGAGAGTGCTTAAGAATTCAAGCAACAAACTCGGCAGACATTCTACAAAAAGTGGCACGGCGATGATGATGTTGTCGTTCGTCATGAATGCTTCGCGGGCTTCGTCCCATTCGGCATGGTTCGAAAGTGAATAAAGCTTGTGCGTGATTCCCGCTTTTTCGAGTCCTTCGGCAAAAGCTTGGATAATCTTATTCGTGTTGCTGTTCTTTTTGACGCGCGGGCTTCCGTTAATTATGATGACGTGTTCGGCGGCTTTGTCTAAACTAATAACGCCGAGCGAATGCCCTGCCAAATTTCTGGCGACTCGCATACTCCATTCTTCGAGCAGTTCTCGGTTCCCGTTGCCCTTGTAAATGAATCCGAAATTCAGCGGATGATAACGCAACTGGTGGCGTTCCCAGCCGTCGCGGATTTCGATGTACATGTTTAGCATCGGGACGATGCGATCCAAGACTCGCTTGCCGCGGTAGTCAATAAAACCAAATTTCGTATCTGCCACAACCCAGAAGTTTTCGGCTGCGACCAATTTTTTGAGGATGATTTCGTAATCGTCCTTGATGGCGCAAATGCCTGGAGTTTTTAGCCAGCAGTTGTTGCAACCCATGCAATGCATGATTTTCAAGTCTGCGGTGTTGATGATTTCTATTTCTTCATTTTTATCCGCAAATAGAGCGTTAATTTGTTCCGTGCAATCGTCCGATTCCAATGTGTTCAAAACTAAAGTCATTTTTATTGTCATTCTCGCTGCTGCGAGAATCTCCTTTTTATTTGTAACACCTGAGGTCTTGAAAAGTGTTACTTATTAGTGCGTCAGCCTTGTCTTTTGTTTGGTGCGGTCCAGTTTCATCACTTTCACGGGGCGCTTGCTGCCACCATAAAGATTTTCGCAGTAACGCATTTCGCCAGTTTCGCGGAATCCGCATTTTCCCATCACGCGTCCGGAGGCGGGATTGTCGATGAAAAAGTCGCTCCAGAGAACGTCAAGGTGTTTTTCATTGAAGCAATAGTCTATCATCAACTTCAAGGCTTCTGTACAAATTCCTTTGTTCCAATAAGGTTTTGCGATCCAGTAGCCTGCTTCGGCTTCGTTCTCGCCAATGTCGATGTTGCTTTCGCCTTTGAGCAGGTAGCCGATGCAACCGATGGGTTCTCCTGTCTCTTTCAGTTCAATGGCCCACATGTGATCACCGCCAAAAATTGTGCGGATGATTTGCAAGCTTTCTTCTACGCTCTTGTGCGGTTCCCAACCGGCGCGCGGTCCGACATCTGGGTCACTTGCATATTTGAACAAAGCTTCGGCATCACATTCGCGCCACGGGCGCAGTAAAAATCTATCTGTTTCCATTTGCGTATGTCTTGAAAAAATGTTGTAAGTGCTTCTCGATGAATTTGAGCGCTTCTTTTTCGCATTTCGGCTGGCGATCGACTTTAGAAATCCAGAGTGCTACAGGTGCAGTAATCTCTGTCGCGAGCATTTCTGGGTCGTCCTTGATGATTACGCCTGCGGCCATCAGCGTTTCGAGAATTTTCTGGTACATTTGCAAAAGTCCGTCCACTTGATGCCTTGTCGTGATTTCGGCAAGGCGCTCGCTGCGGAACTGTTCCTGCACCAAGAAAATGCGCATCTTCTTGATAATCGGGTCGCTCATCGTAAAGCGGATTCTTTTCATCATTTCGTGGATGAATCCGTCGATGTTTTCGGGGATTGTACCGACTTTTTTCGCGGTGCCAAATGATTCCTCGTAACGCGCTTCGGCAATGTCGATCAGCGAATTCAGAATGTCTTCTTTGCCTTTGAAATGCTTGTAAAGCGACGGCGCCTTGATGCCGACATCCTGGGCGATTTGCTCCACGCTTGTGCCATCGTATCCGTTTTTGGCAAATAGCGTTAATGCTGTTTCGAGAATTTTTTCTTTAGTGGACATGGCGCCTCTTGTTTTTGAAGTTTACGGCTTTTATGGCTAATGTGTGTTAGCTAAAATAGCTAATAGCTATTAGCCTGTCAAGAGGCGGGGCGACTAATCAAAGCCCTTAATTTTACACTTTCTTTCGGATGACGGTCAGCAGTTTCTTGGCGCGGGTGGCGCCAACAAGCAGAAGGCGTTTCCAGTCTTCGCGCTTGCTTGTCTCGGTCGGTTCTTCCACATCGACGAGGATTACTGCCATCGTGTCGAGTCCCTTGATGCGGTAGGCACTCACGATGTTCACTTTGTCCTGAATGAGCTTTTTGCCGCCGACCTTGTTCCATGCGGATCGCTCGTCCTTGATGTTCTTGATGCCGGATTTTGCTTCGCTGTGCATGGAGACAACGAGAACTTCGGAGGACTTGACGTTGTACTTTCGCTCAAGTTCGTTGTAGCTGTTGATGAGCAGCTGCTCTTCTTCTGAAACATCCTTGTAGCGGTATTCCGTGACGGACGTTCCTTGTGGCGTGTTGTTGTAGCTCTGCAAGCGGATGTTGGTGTTCTTGTAAATCCATTCTAGGATTTTCTTGGTGTTGCGGAAACCGCGCTTGAGAACCATGACCGGCATGGCTTTTACCTGGACGTTTTCGATGCCGTCACGGTTGGCGTAAAGTCGTTGCGCCGGGTCGTAGAAAACACGTGCAAACCCGCGTTCCTTATCGCGCAATAAGCTCTCCTTTTGGTGGTTAATATAAGAAAAAATCCTCAGTATATCACCGAGGATTTTTGTGGAGTTTGGGAGTGGTTTAGAATTTGAATACGGTTTCTAGACCAAAGTTGAACGATACGTCTTTGCCGTAATCGGTGGTGGATACCCAATTACTGTGTTCTCCTTTTTTCCAGTCATCGCCCACGGGGATGATGGCCTTTACGAAACCGGTCATATCAAGATTCTTGACGGGGTTGAAGTAAAGTCGGGTGCCGAAATTGACAGAGCCGAGTTCCTTCGAGTTGTCGAGCGTGTTGGTATGCCATTCACCTATGAGACCGATCGTGAATACGTCAAGAGCCTTGAAATCGACTTCGCCGTAGGCGAACTTGTATTCAGGGATTTCATAATAAGTAGCGCTGGTTTCATGGATAGTTGCCTTATCCATGTCGTCGTCAAAGAAAGCGAAGAATATGCCTGTTTTGATGAACACGCGGCCAAGATTCAATGTGGGCTCGGCTAACAAGGCGTGCGTGGCGTTGGGGTAGGATTTTTTCAAGCGGTCTGCATGTAAGCCGTAAACGGCGTGAATGTCAAAGGGACCTAATAAAAGATCTGTATGCAAACCGGCATGGAGTTCGTTGGCATCTTTATTTTGCCAGCTTTTGTAGTGGACGAACGGACGGAATGTTTGGCCTGCAATGTCAAATTGGTAAGCTAAGTGGACATCGTAACTTTTGGATTCGCCGTAATCGCAAGGAAATGATTCCGAGTTCAGACAAGAGACGTCGTTGTTTCCACGGCCAAAACCCACACCGAATTGCAACCCGTTAAACTGCAAGTCTAGACCGCGAATGTCGTGTTCTCTCATGCCTGCGGCATAGATCCCGGCGTCATCATAATTGTAGAATGTGAATGCACCCTCAGAGAACGTAAAATCACCCACACGTAGTATGAAGTTGTCACCTCTGTTGTATTGAACGTATGCCTTTTTGTAGGTAACGTGTGGGGCTTCGTCATCTCCATCGGCTTCAATTTCTGCAAAGGCGGACCAGTTTTTGTTGAATTTGACATTGAAGTCTACGTCAATAGTGGATGCGTAGCTGTGATAAATTCTTTGGTCTTGAGCAGTTGATGCTTGTGCGTATGCGTCGAACTCCGCTTTGCCGGACACTTTTAATTCCGGTCCTTTCTTTTCGACTGTTACGTCTGTAGCTTTTGTAGGTTCGACTGCAGGCTGATTTGCTGTTTGGGCTGTTGTGGCTTCTTGCGCAAAAACGTTTGCAGCGGCAAGGCCAAAAGCCATTGCGGTAAGCTTAATGGTTTTCATTGTTATTTTCTCCTTGTCTTGTAATAAGAAAATAACTTAAAATGTGTCAAATAAATAATAAAGTCTTGGTCTAAATTGGAATAGCGTAATCTATTTCATCTTGAATGCGAGCATTGTGATGTCGTCGAATTGCGGGGCGTTCCCGGCAAATTCCTTGACCGCCATGCGGACTTTACGGCACAGGAGGCGGATGGAATCGTCTTTCGCTTCGTTCAGGACTTTCTTGAGGCGCTCCATGCCGAATTCTTCGTCCTTTTCGTTTGTAGCTTCGGGAACGCCGTCGGTATAGGTGAAAATCGTATCGCCTGGCTTAAGCTGCACTTCGAATTCCCTGTACTTGTAGCCTTCCATGCCGGCGAGGACGAATCCGCTTTTAAGGGTAGCGACTTCGAAATCTCCGTTAGCGTGCTTGATGAACGGCTTTTCGTGACCTGCGTTGGCGTAGACGAGGTGACCAGTCTTGATATTCAGCACGCCGCAAAGGCATGTGACAAACATGTCGTGAACGTTGTGCTCGGCGAGTTCGTCGTTTGCGCGGCTGAGCGCTTCGGCAGGCGAGAGGCCGTGTTGCAGGTTGTGTCTCAGCACAATCTTGGAGACCATCATAAAGAGTGCGGCAGGGACGCCTTTGCCTGAGACGTCTGCGATCACGAGGGCCAAATGGTCGTCGTCTAGCATGAGGTTGTCGTAAAAGTCACCGCCAACTTCGAGGGCGGGGCGCATCATGGCGTAATTTTCAAAACCTTCGACGTTGACGGGCTTTGAAAGCGAGGCTCGTTGGATTGCCGTTGCAATGGAAAGCTCCGTGTGGACTTTTTGCTGCGTTGCTGTCGCTTCGGTCAGATTTTTGACGTAATCGTCTAGTTCCTTGGCCATTTCTTCGTAGGAACGTGCGAGTTTCCCGACTTCAGAGGTAAAATAGATGTACTGGTGGCATTTTTGCAGAGTGTTGTGGATTCTTTCGTAAATGTCCGTATTTTGCCCGAATGTCTTGGCAATTTCGCTCATGCTCTCGATAGGCTTTGTGACGGTACGCTCCATGTAGTAGAGGAACCCGAGTGAAACCCAGATACCGATGTTCAGCAATGTGCCGATGTAAAAGTAAACGTAATTCCAGAGGTAAAGATTGTTCTCGCCGTATTTAAGTGCAATGCTTGGGTAGCTTGTAATTCCAAATGCTACTGAAATGATGATGCTTGTGGCGAGGAAAAACAAAATGAATTTTTCGTTGAGCGAAAAAGAAAAGATGAACTTTGTGGATTTTTTTTGCTTTTTGCGCATTTTTCGCTGGCAAATGAGCGAGGCGCAGATTAGATACGGAAACCCTATAATCACCATCGTGATAAATTGATTGAAGAAAATGTTTGCCGAGAGCATCGAAAAATAGTGTTCGTCAAATTTTAGTTTGATGACGCTTACGACCATGAACGCTGCCGCAAGCGAATCTAGGATGACGATGAGCATGTACTGCACGTTCTTGTAAATCTTGTCGAGCTTGAACTTGTTCTTGTCGTTTTTGCGGAGCCTGTTCCAAATCACGGCGGGGACGTAACCGTAAATAATCTGGACGAAAAATCCTGGGATAAAGATGATGGCGTCATAGCCTGACATGATGTCGGCGATGAGGTTTGCAATCGCGCAGCCGAGGACGCCTGCAAATCCAAATGAAATACCGAAAAGCAGGGGGAGGGCCGCCACAATGCGGACTTCGGTCGTGTCAGAAATCTTGAAAAGTTCTCGACAGGGGTAGCCGAGAATAAAGAAAATAAGCCCGCAGATTAAAACGATAAGTATGTATTTATGAATGTTCTTCATAAAAAACTCCTTCTTGATTTTTAATATAAACATTTTTTGAAGGAGGAGTTGAAACGTGTTCGTACAATTGCGACTATGGATTGAAATGGCTTGTGGAGGGTGGAAAATGGCTAAAAAACGAAAAGCCCTCTCTTTTGAGAGGTGAGATGTTTGTTTGTTTCGCTGCGCTCAACAAACGAAAAGCACTTCTCAGAGAGAAGTGCTTTTTCGCGGGATAGACGAGGCTTGAACTCGCAACCTCCGGCGTGACAGGCCGGTGCTCTAACCAAAATTGAGCTACCACCCCAAGTGGTTCGATTGATTTCTCAATCGGTGAACCATATTTAAAAACTTGTTTTGATTCAGTCAAGTCCTTTAGGCAAAAAAAAGTGAATTTTTTTAATTTTGTATCATTGGAAACTTGTCTAATGATACAAAATATGTTATATTAAAGTCATGGAGAGAAAAGTTTCTTATTGGGCGGTTTTATGAAACCAGTAACAGAATATCGTGATTATCGCTGCTGCATGCAGGATTTTTATGATGAGCGTAAGAGGACTAGCTCGTTTACGTGGCGTGAATTCGCGCGTCTGGCTGGCTTTACGTCGCCAACTTACTTGAAGTTGGTGTGTGAAGGGAAGAGCAGCCTTAGCGAGTTGGGGATTGAAAGAGTCGCTGCGGCTATGAATTTGGGCGGCTTTGAAAATGCTTATTTTCGCAATTTGGTGCGGTATAACCAAGCGAAGGATGACGAAACGAAAAAGACCGCCTTTGCAAACATGAAAAATATTGCGGACGCTAACAAAATTCGAGTGGTCGATGGGGATGCGTTCACGTATTTTGAATCCTGGAAAAATCCGGTTCTGCGTGAACTGGTGACGATGATGCCTGGGGCTACTCCCGAAGATGTTGCCCAAATGTGCTGGAATCCGATCACTGCCGATGAAGTCCGTAATTCCCTGGATTTTATGGTGAGAGTCGGGATTTTGCAACGCAAGTCCGAAAATGTCTATGAGCAAACGGATAAGGCCTTGGTCGGTAATTCTGAAGTGATGCCTTTGGTTGTTCGCTCGATGCACCGTGAAATGGCGGGCTTTGCACAGAAAGCCATTGATGAGTTTGATGTTCATGACCGCGACGTTTCCGGTGTGACCATGGGGATTGACCGAGAAACTTACGAACAGATTGTGCGGGAGCTGGACTCCTGTCGCAGAAAGATTGTGGCGATTGCCAACATGAGTAAGGAACCGTGTCAAGTTTATCGATTGAACTTGCAGATGTTCCCTTTGTCTAAAAATACACATAAAAATAATGAGGGCTGATATGAATAAATACATTGGAACTAACGTTTTGTGTTTGGGGTTGTTAGGGGCCCTTGCATTAACGGCGTGTTCAGATGATTCCGTGGCTTCCAAAAGTTATGGAACCACCGAAGAAAAAAATGCATTCTGGAATGAGACTGCCAATCTTAAGGATTGGAATGTCATGAAGGGATCCGATATTAAGCTGGAAAATACCAAGAGCGCTTTGCTCGGCCGTGTTTCGCTGAAAAAGTCCGGGGATGACCTTGCCCGTGCTGGTATCGCCTATGATGTTTCCAACCCGGATGGCTCTCCAACCGATCTTTCTCAGGGTGGCGATGGTTTGTGCGTCTCGTACAAGTCTGACTTTGTTGTGGAAGTTCGCCTTGACACGGAAGACTACGCAAGCTCTTCTGTAGATAAGGATGTGCCTTTTGTCAGCCTGAATATGAAGGATTCTGGATCCGAAAGTCATTGCGCATCTTGGGAAGATTTCAAGATGAAGAAGTCGGATGATACGGATGGTTCTGACGTTGTCAAGAAGGTGCGCTCTGTGCAGCTGGTCTTTGTGGGCGAATCGGGTGCATCGGGTGAATTTAGCATCCAGCGCCTGACTCCTTATGTTCGCTCGGATATGTGGATTGGTAAGGATGGCAAGTCCCGCGTAGAGACTGGCTTTGAAAAAGGCGATAAGGGTACTTCTGGCGAGCTGGCTTTCTTTGAAAATTCTTCCGAAGCTTACTTTGACTGGGATGGCGAAGGTGATTTTTCGGATATGGCAGAAAGAATCTATTATAATGAAGGCCTTTATGGAAATGTAGTCTTCGAGGGTTCTAGTTCAAATCCGGATGTTGGTTTTGGATTCCTTGTTGCTGGGAAAACCACTAAAAATGACAAGGATTTCATTTATACGGCCGATGTGTCTAGCTTGTGGAAGGGCCTGTGCTTGGAATATGAATCGCAAATGGATATTGTGATGGAACTTGTTCCTGGGGATTCCTCGACGGGAACTCTTGAAAAGAATGTCAAGACAATGACTTTTGCAAAGAACGACGATATGGAAAAGAACTGTGCTGTGTTTGCCGATGTCTTGAATGGTTCTGACGATATCCTGAAGCATTTGGCGAAGGTTCGCTTGAAATTTGCAAAGGAAAACAAGGCTGGAACACGTTTCGAAATCAGACGTATTAGCGCCTTGGTGCCGGAAAACCTTTCTGTTAAGGAATCAGGTGAATTTGAAGAAGTGAAACCGACACAGTCTTCTAGCTACAAGTCTGGAAAGAGCTTCTTGTGGGATGCATCCGTTGACGGCGACCATGTGGATCTCGGTATTTCCGGTGCAACGGCTGGTGGCGTTTGGACCAACTCTCCGGATGAAATGGATACGTATAGTTTCGGGTTCCCCGACGATGTTGAAGCTGATGATAACGGAAATGTCATTGCATCTTTGTTGAATAAACATCATAAGTTTACGGCATACGTGAAATCTGATGATTTTCTCTATAATTTGGATAGTGTTGCGACGATTGGCTTTAATACTGTAAGTTCAAATAATGAACCGGCTGATATCAGCGCATGGGATGGCTTTTGCATCCATTACAGTACTTACAACTTCATTAGAATCGCTCTTGTCACCGATGCCGCTGCAAATAAATACTGGTATACTGAAGTTGAATATTCCGACGACATGACGTGGGGCAAGGTTTCTTGGAAGGCTTTCAAGAATATTGACGAGGAATCTAGTGAAAAGATTGAAGATGTCATCGGAAAAATTACGTCCGTGCGACTTCAGTTCCCTGTGGATGGCGAATTTGTCGTGGATAAGTTCGGATCCTATGACCAGTGTGGTAACTAAAGAAATCTGAGAGTTATATTGTGAGGAGGAAGAACAGTCACGAGAAATCGTGGCTGTTTCTATCTACATTCTATCCAAATGTTCACTATTTTTTAGACAATTTGGCGGTCTTTTCCTATATTTGAGGCATGACGAAATCTATTGAAATCCGCGATGCGCATGAACACAACCTCCGCCATGTCAATTTGACGATTCCCCGCGACTCGATTGTCGTGGTCACAGGCGTTTCGGGCTCGGGCAAGTCGAGCCTTGCTTTTGATACGGTCTTCCAGGAAGGGCAGCGCCGCTTTGTGGAGTCGCTTTCGGCGTACGCACGCCAGTTCATCGGGCGCATGAAGCACCCGGATGTGGAAAGCGTTCGCGGAATTTCACCGACGATTTCGATTGACCAAAAAACGGTGAACAGGAACCCGCGCAGTACGGTGGGTACGGTGGTCGAAATTTTGGACCATTACCGCTTGATGTTTGCGCGCCTCGGTGTTCCGCATTGCCCCAAGTGCGGCAAGGTAATTCAGGCACAGTCCGTCGACCAGATTGTCGATAACTTGTACGCTAGTGATGAAAACAA
Source organism: Fibrobacter succinogenes (assembly GCA_902791475.1). Classification (GTDB taxonomy): domain Bacteria; phylum Fibrobacterota; class Fibrobacteria; order Fibrobacterales; family Fibrobacteraceae; genus Fibrobacter; species Fibrobacter succinogenes_J. The sequence goes on along the minus strand of CADAWC010000028.1, from coordinate 25,391 downwards.
GCGAATTTTGGTGATGGCACCGATTGTGCAGGAACGCAAGGGCGAATACCGCAAGGAACTTGCCGAACTCAAGGAAAATGGGTTTGTCCGCGTGCGTGTAGACGGGACGATTTACAGGCTCGAAGATGTGCCGCTGTTGGTGCGTTACGAAAAGCACACCATTGAAGTGGTGATTGACCGCTTGACGCTGGAACGCAAGAACATGAGCCGTTTGCGCGAGGCCATTGAAGGGGCCTTGAAGCTCACGGACGGAAAGCTTGTATCGTTCTTGCTGACATCGCAGGAGGCGGGCTCGGATGGTGCCGCGAAGGAAGAATACCGCTTGCAGGGTACGCAGCTCGCTTGCCCCAAATGCGGAATTTCTATTCCGGAACTTGAACCGCGATTCTTTAGCTTTAATGACCCGAAGGGGCAATGCCCCGCGTGTAAGGGCCTTGGCGAAAGTTGCGAATTCGACATTAACTTGATTGTGCCGAATCCGAATCTGTCGTTGAAAGAGGGGTGCCTTGCCCCGCAAAAGAAGGATGACGGCTGCATTATCTTTAGCGATTTTGGTTGGCGCAATTTGCGCACGATTGCAAACGAAATGCACTTTTCGCTGGATACGCCGTGGTGTAAACTCAAGAAGGCGCAACAGGATGCCGTGCTGTACGGGACTCCGAGCGGGAGCGAACGCGGCGTGGTCTCGATTATGCAGGAACTTTGGGACATGTGGCATATTTACCACTTCCGAAAGTACATGCAAATTGGCGTTTGTCCGGAATGTCATGGCACGCGAATCAACCGTATTGCTGCAGCGGTCGATTTCCACGGCCACAACATATGCGAAATGACGGAATGGTCTGTCGAAAAGTCCGTTGAGTTTTTTGACAAGTTAAAGCTTTCGCCGAAGGAGCAGCGCATCGGTCGCGAAGTGCTCAAGGAAATTCGCGGGCGTCTTGGATTCTTGAAGGCGGTTGGGCTTGGCTATTTGGATATTAGCCGCAAGGCTTCGACGCTTTCGGGCGGTGAGGCGCAACGTATCAGGCTCGCAAGCGCCGTGGGGGCGGGGCTCCAGGGCGTGCTTTATGTGCTTGATGAACCGAGTATCGGGCTGCACCCACGTGACAACGATAAGTTGCTCGAGATGCTCGAGCGCTTGCGAGCCCAAGGCAACAGCCTTCTCATCGTGGAACACGATGAGGATACGATGCGTCATGCGGACTGCGTGATTGACGTGGGCCCAGGCGCGGGTGTCGAGGGCGGTCGCATTTTGGCGGCTGGCACGGTCGAAGAACTGGAAAAGAACAAGTCATCACTTACGGGTGCCTATTTGAGCGGTCGCAAGTCGATTGAAATTCCAGCGCAGCGCATGAGAATTGACAAGAATACGCCAAAGCTCAAGGTTTGCGGTGCTTGCGAAAACAATCTCAAGAACATTGATGTGGAAATCCCGCTTGGCGGTGCATTTACGGTAGTCACGGGCGTTTCTGGCTCGGGCAAGAGTACGCTTGTGAACCAAATTTTGCGCCGTGAACTCGCTCGCGTGTTCTACAATTCCGAAGAACCGGTCGGCAAGTTTGACCACTTGGAAGGTCTCGAAAACATCGACAAGGTCATCGAAATTGACCAGACGCCGATTGGACGCACTCCGCGAAGCAACCCTGCTACTTACACGAAAATTTGGGATGACATTCGCGACCTCTTTGCCGGCATGGAAGAAAGTAAGGTGCGTGGCTACACGAAGAGCCGCTTCAGCTTTAACGTGAAGGGCGGTCGTTGCGATGCTTGCGAAGGCGCGGGCGTGAAGGTCATCGACATGCATATTTTGCCGAGTGTACAAGTCACTTGCGATGTGTGCGACGGCAAGCGCTTTAACGAAGCGACTCGTGAAGTTTATTTTAAGGGCAAGAACATCTCCGAAGTGCTCGACATGAGCATCAGCGATGCGGCTGAATTTTTCAAGGACATTCCGAAAATTGCAGAACCGCTCAAGCTCCTTTGCGAAGTGGGCCTTGGCTATCTTACGCTTGGGCAACCCTCCACAACTTTGAGTGGTGGCGAAGCGCAACGTGTGAAGATTGCTTCGGAACTGCGCCGCCCGGGGACGGGCAAGACGCTTTACTTGCTCGATGAACCGACGACGGGCCTCCATTTTGAAGATATCCGCCGATTGCTTGAATGTTTGAATCGCTTGCGTAGTCTCGGCAACAGCGTCGTGGTGATTGAACACAACCTCGATGTGATCAAGTGCGCGGACTGGATTATTGACCTTGGCCCGGATGCGGGCGTAAACGGCGGTCGCATTATCGCTACGGGAACTCCCGAACAAATTGCCAAGTGCAAAAAGTCGGAGACGGGGCGCTACTTGGCTCCGGTACTCGCGAAAAAGCACGGTGAAAACAAACACTTTGTCCGTACGGACGAGAAGGGCGAGGATTACTCGCTTGATATCGAAGTTCACGGAGCGCGCAAGCATAACCTCAAGAACATCGACGTCACGATTCCGCGCCACAAGCTCACCGTGATTACGGGTGTTTCGGGCTCGGGCAAGTCGAGCCTTGCGTTCCATACGCTCTTTAGCGAAGGCCAGCGCCGCTTTGTCGAAACGCTTAGCACGTACGCTCGCCGCTTCTTGGGCCGTCCCGACCGCGGTAGCATCGATTCTATTTCGGGCTTGGCGCCTGCGATTGCGATTGACCAGAAGAGCGCAAGCAAGAGCCCGCGCAGTACGGTCGCAACACTCACGGAAATTTACGATTACTTCCGCATTTTGTGGGCTCGCGTAGGAACCGCCCACTGCCTCCATTGCGGAAAGCCGGTCAGCTCTTATGCCGCTGGCGACTTGATGCAATTTGCTTTTGACCGCGACCTCAATAAGATGGTGACGGTACTTGCCCCATTCGAAATCAAGGACGAAATTAAGTTGTCCAAGATTTTGACGGAGAAGGGTTACCGCAAGGCATATCTCGGTAAAAAGCTCGTGGAACTTCCGTTGCCCAAAGTTCCGACACGCGAAAAGCAGTTGCTTGCCGTGGTTGATTCCGTGGTGGTCAAGGAAGAAAACCGCGCTCGTCTCGTCGAAGCGTTTGAACGCGGCTACCGCGATGGTAACGGAATCCTTTATGTGGATTGCGATGGTGAAGAACGCCTCTCGGCCAGCGAAAAGCCGGGCTGCCCGGAATGCGGCTGGTACATGGATTCGGCGCTCAACCCGAAACATTTCAGTTTCAACACGCATTGGGGTGCTTGCGAAACTTGCCTTGGCCTTGGCCACTTCAAGGATGGTGAGGAATGCCCGGATTGCCACGGCGAACGCTTGAAACCTGAATATCTTGCGGTGCGCATCTTGGGCAAGAATATCATGGATGTGCATCACATGAGCATTGCCGAAGCCCGCGACTGGTTTGCAAAAGTCGATTTTGCAAAAGAAGAAAATGCGACTTCTGTGACCGCCGAAAGCAAAAAAACGATTGCCGCGCCGCTCCTTCGCGAAATCATCGGCCGCCTGGACTTCTTGATTAGTGTGGGCCTTGGCTATATTGGCCTTGACCGTGCGGGCGATACGCTTTCGGGCGGTGAATCCCAGCGCATCCGCTTGGCAAGTCAGATTGGTAGTGGCCTCGAAGGTGTGCTTTATGTGCTTGACGAACCGACCGTCGGCCTCCACGAAAGCGATACCGCGAAGCTCCTCGACACGCTTTACCGCTTGCGTGACCTTGGCAATACGCTCGTGGTTGTGGAACACGATCTTAAGATGATGCAGGCCGCAGACCACATTATCGATATGGGCCCGGGAGCGGGTGATTTCGGTGGCGAAGTTGTTGCCGAAGGCTCGCCTGCAGAACTTGCAAAACCTTATGCGTTGCAGCAGTTCCCGCGTAGCGAAACGGTCAAGTTCCTCACGTATTCGACTCCAGTCGCAAACCAGCTGGATCCCGTGCAAATCACGGACGATACGGAATTTTACGAATTCAAGAACCTCAAGGCAAATAACTTGAAGAATTTGTCTGTGAAGTTCCCGAAAAAGGCGGTAAGCGTTGTTTGTGGCGTTTCGGGTTCGGGCAAGAGTTCACTTGTCGTGGATGAAATCTTCCCGGCGCTCAAAAAGCAGTTCCAAGCGCGCGGTCGCAAAAAGCAGAGCGGCGAAGTATTGCTTGTGGACCAGAGCCCGATTTCAGGTACGCCGCGCAGTACGCCGGCGAGCTTCACGGGGGTGTTTGACGATATCCGCAAGCTATTCTCCAAGCTTGAACAGTCCAAGGTTAAAGGCTTTGATTACGGTCGTTTCAGTTACAACCTTGCGCGTGGGCGTTGCCCCGTTTGCGAAGGACGCGGCGCCATCGCTGTCGAAATGCACTTCCTCTCGGACATTTGGGAAACTTGTGAAGCTTGCGGCGGCAAACGCTATAACCAGGAAACCCTAACAGTCACGTTCAAGGGCAAGAACATTGCCGATGTGCTCGACATGCGCGTCGTCGAAGCCTGTGAATTCTTCAAGGACCAGCCGAAGATTTTGCCGAAGCTCGAGTGCCTCCGCGATGTGGGGCTCCCGTATGTGAAACTCGGTCAACCGGTCACGACGCTTAGTGGTGGTGAATCCCAGCGCTTGAAGCTTGCTGCAGAACTTTGCCGCCGTCCGGCAACAGAAATGGTCTACCTGCTTGACGAGCCGACAACAGGCCTCCACCTGAAGGATATCCAGATCCTTTGGAACCTTTTGCGCAGGCTCTCGGCCCGTGGCGATACGGTCATAGTCATCGAACATCACCCCGATATTATCCGTTTAGCGGATTGGAAGGTTGAATTGGGACCTGTGGGCGGTTCAAATGGCGGTTATTTGCTCGAAATGGGAGCTAATTCTACAAAATAATGGAACTAATTTGATTAGAAGAAATTATTTTTTTTGAGAAGAAGATCCTTAATAAGATTGGAGCGCATATGAACATTTCCCGATTGCTTCCGCTTTTATTGCTGGTGCCAGCAATTACCATGGCAGATGAAGATCGCAACTTTAAATTGAATCCGAGTAATTTCAAAGTTGGTAATGTTCTAGAACATGCGACGGATATGGCTATTGCATTGGATAGCTCTGTCGCCATTTCTCAGGAACCGGTATTCCCGTTGCTTCCCAATCGTCTCTATCTCCGCCACAAGAAATCGGCGAAAGAGTATTTGTGGTTCTCGGGTGAGGCAAAACCAGAAGAATATAAAAAGCTCCATGCGTTTAGCCTCAAGGAAAATCACTTGGGGACACGCGAAGTGTTTGGAATGCGCCTGTACGCTTCTCGCCAGTACAAAGCTTTCCAGGATGAAGCGGACATCTATTTTGATGCCGAATATGTTTATTCTCCTCGAGTCTCGAAGCTCCTGTTCATGAAGAATGGCAAGTGGCAAGTTCTGAAGGAAAGCAATCATCCGGGCATGGTGCAAATCCAGTCGGACGAAAAGAACTTGGAAGTCCTGCCTCTGAATTCTAAAATGAAACCGGGCACCCGTGCGCTTTATCCTGCTGAAAATGGCGTTTATATTTTCTCGTTTGGCGCTCCGGATCAGCTTCCATATGTGGATGCCGCTGTGCTCAAACCGGGTGAAGTGCTCACGTTCAATGTGAAGTTCCCGTGCCCGGATTCAGCTGTTGTTGCTTCTAGTTCAAGCGAAGCTGCTGCGGTTGTGGCTATGCAAAGCTCGAGCTCTAGCGAAGCTGTTCCGGCGGCCGTTCTTGTGGGTTCTAGTTCCAGTTCGGAAATCGTTATTCCTGACTTTGATGCAGGTGTTTCTAGCTCTAGCGCAGTTCCTGTTTCTAGTGCTGCCTCTTCGGATTCTAAATCCTCTACTTCGGCAAAGACGTCTGTCACGCTTGATAAGGTGTACGCTCTGCAAACGCTTGAAGAAACAGAATCTCTTTATGATACGTTCTCTGCAGATGTTGAAAAAAATGTGAACCGCGTGGACACGATGGAATTCTCGAAATTCTATCCGGCAATTAAGCCTGCGGATTCTCTTGGACTTGCCGAATCGGACAAGGACTATCGAGGCTATGTTTCTCACTATAACCTCAAGCGTAAAGAAGCCCAGACATTGTGGCGCAACAAAAAACTTGGGGAAGTCAGCAACATTTATAAGGCATTTCACGCAAAGCTTGATAGCCTCCAGGCGCTCCCGGTTCAGATTAACATGATGCCTGTTGCCATCGAAAAAATTGTCAGGACGGATACAATAACCGTTCCTGTGGAAACGTCAAAGAAAGTGACGAAGGGCAAAGCTAAAAAGGCTGCGGCAGATACAGCGAAGAAAACTGTTATTGTGACTAAGGTGGATTCCTTGAGCTTGAACTTTGGTGCCGATCATGGCCGTGTCCAGGTGACGTGGAAAGGCGTTGTCGATGGAATTTCGATGGATACGCTCGTTGAAAAACTTGTCTCCGGAAACTCCAATCTCGTGACGACTTTGTTCTTGGTGAACAATAAGCCGGTTTGGGTGTTTAAGGAAGGGAGCCTCGTTGGTCGCTTCCAGTACCGTTACGAAAAGCTTGGTTTCAGACTTGGCGATTCCCTTTACGTGGGCATGGGTGAATTTATTTTGCCGAAACACATCGCTATGGAAAAGGAAGTGGTGGAATGGCTCAGAAGGGGAACGGAATCGTCTTCTTCATCTGCAATCGTAAGTTCATCGTCTTCTGCTCCGAAGGATACAGTTAAGACTGCTCCGTGTGCAACAATTGTTGAACACGCGACCCGCGGAACTGTTGCTGTTATTGATTCTGGCTCGTTCCGCTTCCGTGGTAAAGTTGTGTCCATGTCTCCGTTTGCAATCCATACAACCGAAGTGACTCAAGAATTTTTCCAGAAGATCATGGCTCGTTTGGATTCTGCAAAGCGCTATCCGGACAAGTCTGTGTTCAAGGGCGAAAAGAAACCGGTGCAGAATATCACTTGGGAAAATGCTCAGTACGCTTGCAAGGTTCTTGGTGGTGATTTGCCGACTGAAGCCCAGTGGGAATTTGCTGGTCGTGCCGGAAGCAACGATGGCGTTCTCTGGACTGCAGATGATGTCATGAGTGTGAGCAAGTATGCTATTTATGCAGAAAACTCCTTGAAGGTAGGCAAGGGCGATGAAGCCTATGGTCCGCACGATGTCGCTTCGAAAGTTCCGAATGCTTGGGGCCTTTACGATATGTCGGGCAACGTTGCTGAATGGACTCGTGATAACTACTTTGCCATTACGTTCTCTATTGAAGATTCGAATCCGACGGGCTCTTATTGGGGAACGAGTAAGGTGCTGAAGGGCGGTTCTTGGAAGGACAAGGTGAAAAAGTTGAACATGACCGTGCGTGATGATGAAGATCCTCGCTATTGGTCTGATTTCATTGGCTTCCGCTGTGTGTTCCCGCTCGAAAGAATTCTCCAGGAAAAAAGATAATGAGTGATAATTCTAATAAGGAAAAAAGCATTTTCAAGAAACTGACTGCATTCCCGTATTTGCTCGTATTGCTTGCTTTGTTGATGCCTTTGGCAAATGTTTCTTGCTCGGCAAAAGACGATAGCAAGCCAATTGCTCAAATGACTTTTTACCAGATTGCATCGGGCGTTGATTTGGATGAATCGGTTAAATCTTCGGCTTTGAACCAGATGAATCGCATGGTCAAGGAAAATCCGAAGATTCTGGATCATTTCAAGACGCAAATGCCAAATTACCCGAAGATGGAACCTGTCCATCATTTGTACGGTATCGTAGCGGCAATCGTTTTGGCGGCTGTGTTTGCCTGGATTGTTCCGTTAGCGTCAATCGTGATGGGACTTTTGTCCATGATTTCTTTGTGGTCGCTCTTGATGAAGCTCTCGCAAATCGGGGCTACGCTTGGAATCCCGCTATTAAAAGTTGAGGGGGGCGTTGGGCTTTACTGCGCAAGCTTCCTCATTTTAATCGGAACGGCGATGAACATCGCAACGCTTGTTCGCCCGATGGTGATTGCTCGCCGTGAACGGAAGAAAGCTCGGAAGTAGTGTCATCCTGAGCGAAGTCGAAGGATCTAATGATTTCAATAAGAAAGGTCGCGATTGCTCGCGACCTTTTCTCATGCTCTGTCATTCCCCTACGGGGCTTGACTAGTTCGCCTCGGATATAGAAACATGCAAGCATGTTTCTGCATCACTCGGCTCCTTTGTCATTCCCGCCTCCGAGCGGGAATCTCCCTTTCGTTTAAAAAGGCGATGCCCCATCAAGTGGGGCATGACAAGTTTTGTTTTGGCGATCCTGCCTACTGCGCCACCGGCGCCATTACACGTTGAACAGGAAGTACATGATGTCGCCATCCTGCACGAGGTATTCCTTGCCTTCGGTACGCACAAGACCTGCTTCCTTGGCGGCGTTCCAGCTGCCGTGCTTGAGGAAGTCGGCGTAGCTCAAAGTTTCGGCGCGGATAAAGCCACGTTCGAAGTCCGTGTGGATGACACCTGCGCACTGCGGTGCCTTGAAACCAGCGTGGAACGTCCAGGCGCGGCATTCCTTTTCGCCAGCGGTGAAGAACGTGCGCAGTCCGAGGATTTCGTAACCCTTGCGGACAACGGAATCGAGTCCGGATTCCTTCATGCCGAGTTCCTTGAGAAATTCAATCTTGTCAGCCGGATCCATGGCGGAAAGTTCTTCTTCGATCTTGCCGCTGATGACGATGACGTCGTGACCGTGCTTGGAAGCGTATTCCTTGAGCTTATCCACGTAAGCGTTGCCGGTGAGGATGTCGTCTTCTTTGACGTTTGCGCAGTAGAAGAGCGGCTTTGCGGTAAGGAGTCCGAGGTCCTTGACGATGCCTTCCATTTCTTCGCTGTCGTGCATCACGGTGCGGGCGGCGCGGCCTTCTTCCATCGTCGTCTTCAAAAGTTCGCAAGCGGCGAGGCGAGCCTTGGCTTCGGCGTTACCGGTACGTGCAGACTTTGCTTCGGTAGCAAGGCGTTTTTCGACGGTGTCCAAGTCCTTGAGGATAAGTTCCGTTTCAATCACTTCGACGTCGCGGATCGGGTCCACGGAACCGTTCACATGGATGATGTTTTCATCATCAAAGCAGCGCACCACTTCCATGATGGCTTCGCATTCGCGGATGTGGGTGAGGAACTGGTTGCCGAGACCTTCGCCCTTGGAAGCTCCTTTTACAAGACCTGCGATGTCCACGAATTCTGTAACAGCTGGGACGATGGATTTCGGGTTGTAGACCTTCACAAGTTCATCGAGGCGGGCATCCGGGACGCTGACCATGCCGACGTTCGGGTCGATGGTGCAGAACGGATAGTTGGCGGATTCTGCGCCTGCGTTAGTGATTGCGTTGAAGATTGTGCTCTTGCCTACGTTCGGGAGGCCTACGATGCCGCATTTAAAACCCATGATAATCTCCGATTTGTGGCGGAATTTGCCGCCGACTAATTTTGTGGCGCCAGCAATCGCTTTATCCTATAGCGATTCTAGTCACCTGATTTTTGCGATGTAAAGGTAGAAAAATGCCCTTTGATGAGGCTACCAAAAAATCTAAATTTGCCGCGGTTTTCAGGTGCTATATGGCAACAGATGCGTTAAAGACGAATATGGATATGCTGAACGGCCCTCTCGGAAGAAAAATCTTGAGGTTTGCCGTTCCGCTTGCGGCGACAAGCATTTTGCAACAGCTGTTCAATGCGGCCGATATTGCCGTGGTCGGGCAGTTTGCAGGCGACAAGGCGCTTGCTGCTGTCGGTGCCAACACGTTCGTGATAAACTTGCTCATCAACTTGTTTGTAGGGATTTCTGTTGGCGTGAACGTGGTGGTCGCCAATTCCGTTGGCGAACGCAGTTACCGTTCCGTGACGCGCAGCGTACACACCTCCGTTATTGTTTCGTTCTTTAGCGGAATCCTGCTTTCGTTTATCGGCGTCTTTTTTGCAAGGCCCATCCTTTCGGCGATTTCCACGCCATTGGACATCTTGGACATGGCGGTACGCTACTTGCGAATTTATTTTGCGGGCATGCCCTTTGTGATGTTGTTCAATTTTATAGCGGCCATCTTGCGTGGAAAAGGCGATACGAAACGCCCGCTATACGTGCTCCTTGTCGCAGGGGCGATAAATGTTGTCTTGAATTTGATTCTTGTCGCAGGCTTTGGGCTTGGCGTGTCGGGCGTCGCGATAGCGACCGTATTTGCAAACGCCATTAGCGGGCTTACGTTGTGCTACTTCTTGCTACATGAAATGGGACCGTTCAAGCTCGAATTCTGGAAACTGCGTGTTACTCCGTTCTTTTTAGGACGCATCATGCGTGTGGGGCTCCCGGCAGGGCTTCAGGGCGTTGTGTTCTCGTTTAGCAATGTCTGCCTCCAGTCGGCTATCAATAGTCTCGGTTCTGCGACGGTGGCGGCTTCTGCGGCTGCGCTCAATTACGAGTTCATCGTTTACTACTGGCTCAATTCTTTCTCGCATGCTTGCGTGACGTTCGTGGGACAAAATTACGGTGCAAGGAACATGGCGCGTTGCCGCAGTACCGTGCGCTGGACGCTCTTGCTTGGCGGTTCATCGACGATTGTGTTGAGTCTTCTCTGTTGCCTTTTTGCGCACCCACTACTTTCTGTGTTTACCTCTGACCAGGGCATTATCGAAATTGGTGCGATTCGCATGTACGTCGTGGTGGGCCTCCTTTTCATAAACGTGTTCCTAGATGTGTTCTCGGGCGCGCTCCGAGGCATGGGACAGTCGCTTTTGCCAGCGCTTACTTGTATGGTCGGGGTTTGCGGTATCCGCATTACCTGGGTTCTCCTTGTGTTCCCCAAGTACAATTCTTTTGCTTCTCTGATGGTGATTTACCCGCTCAGCTGGGTGGCTACGATATCTGTCCTTGCTGGCATTTACATCTATTACGTAAAACGCACAAAATTCTAGGAAAGGCCCGCATATTGCATTTTTGTGGGCTTTTATAGACGTAAATATTTGTTATCCGACTTGCGTGTTTGGGCGGTATTGTCAATTATTTGACATTTTGTCAATGGTCAAAAAACTGCCATTTGAGAAATAAGCCGTAAATAAAGATAGTTTACGGGTGTCCAAATACAGCCGATTTGGGATTGGATTCAATGGTGTCAATTAGTGTTGGAGAATTGATGCTTCTGTATCGGATGGAGACTCGGATCACTATTCTTCATGATTTTTTTACCTAGTGACCTTGGCCGAATAGAGTTTCCAATCCCAAACGGCCATTTTTTTCACAACAACCCTGTATCTATCAACTAGTAACTCTGAGCGAATAACTAGTTACAGCAAGTCGTCTAAATTGATCCCGTACATTCTGACGTTATCAATCCAGATATCCGTGCCGTTGTACACAAAGATGGTAAAGCGCGTAATCTTGTTGCGTGTCACGTCCCAGCCGTGGTAGCTTTTTTTGTCCGGATTTGTGAAATCGGATGGCTTGATGGCGACACGAGTCCATTCTTCGTTGACACTTCCTTTATACGAGGTCTTGTAGTTTGTATCGGATTCTACAATCGTCTCGAGGAATACTTCGAAATCCCCGCTGCCCTTGAGCCAAACTTCCACGGAGTCGAGTCTGCTCAAGTCGTGCTGGTGCGCGGCTATGCGCGTCCCGATGACAACGTAGCGTCCGAGCTTGTTCGCCTGGTACTGCACATGCAGCATGTTCTTGCCGAAGATGGTGCTGTCAGCCTTTTCGATGCCGTTGGTCGGCTTTTGGTCAAGGTTGTTCTTGACCGTTGCACTATCGTGCGGTTGTACGTACCAGTTGTAGTCAAGTGGCGCGGGCAGTGCGTTTAAGTCGGTGCCTGCTTCGAAATTCAAAACCTCGACGCTGTTGAGAGCGCTGATAAGCGAATCGCTGAGCCCTTCCCAAACATCGACGTCTTCAATCTTCTTTGCCTTCTTGTCGCCCCACATGAGCATCCACGGTCTGACGGTATCAGCTGCGCTTTCGACGCGGATGTTGAGGGTTGCACTGTTGATGGTCGTGTCCCAGCCGTCGATTTCAAACGGAATGAGGTTGCCGCTTCCGTCGTAGAGGCGAATGTCGCTACCGTCCTTCTCTGCCTTAGAGAAGTCAAAGTTTTCTTCGGTCAGGCGCAGAACGAGAACGGTCGGGAAACTGAGCGGGCGCATCCAGTCCGAAATCAAATCGGATGGCATAAAGCGGATGGCGTTTTCAGGAACGACCTTGTTCGGGTTTTCGATGAGGCCGAGGTCAATCGTGTTGTTCGAGGTCACAACTGCGGATGTCTTGCCAATGGCTCCGAGTTCATCGGAATCCCAGGCGCTCACGGTGAGGTTCCCGCATGGAGCCTTCTGGATGACGAACTGTCCGAGTGTATCGGTCTTGACGATGGTGTTCACGCCCTGAACGGCAACCCAGGCGTAATTGGCGGAGTCCGGCAAATCGACGAGACCCTTGACCGTGCCTACCGCTTCGAGCGATGCGCTGTCGAGCGTGTATTCGTGGTTCAGGTTGTTGAGCGTGTACTGCAAGACGATGGAAGAATCGCCCTTAGTGAAATTGATGGTGTAAGATCCGTTCTGGTGGCCGTCGATATGCACCCAACCGTTTGTATCGGTTTCGCCTTCGTAGGTGTACTTTACGGCGCTTGTTTCGGCAGTGTCGGCTACGTACCAAGAGGGGAGCACCTGGTAGCGTACTTTGGCAGCCGGTGCACCGTCGTCAAAAACTCGAATCGCGATGGCGTTTTCGATTTCCGTCGTATTCCCTGCGGTGTCGTTGCCTGTTCCGCAAGCAGCGAGGAGTCCAAAGGGTACCAAATAAAGAAGCTTGTTAAAATTTTTCATTTTATTTTTCCTTCTTTTTATTGAGTGCGACGGGGAATAGGGCGAGGTTCAACTGCATAACGCGATCGGGGACGATGCACTTATCGACGCGGATCTGGATTTCTTTGCGGAATTCCTTGAGCATCTTCTTGAGGTCTTCGAAGCCCTTGGAATCGACCGCCATGGTGATGGTCGAAATATCTCGGTTTTCTGGCGGGATTTCGCTTAAAGAGCGAATGCCAAACTGCATGACCTTTGAATGGAAACTGCGGATGGCTTCTGCCTTTTCGGCGCCTTGAACCGTGATGTGCGGGTCGGCGAGGCGGACTTTGCTGTTGTTGTTAATCGGCTGGATAAATCCGAGCGACTTTAAAATCTCGATGCTTTCTTGCGCCTGTTCTTCGGTGATAGGCGGAATTACGCTGTTTGCAATTTCCGGAATGTCCACGTTGCCGTGTTTCACTTCGATAAGCGCTCTTACGACGATTGTCCACCAGGCGCTGAGATACTTGAGCTCGTTGTCCTTGAGCAAATGGCGTTTCACGTCGCGCAGCTGGAACGCCTTTTGCAGAATTTCAGCTTTTGTCTTTTCGGATTTTGTGCGCGATGCGACAATCAACAAGTCGAAGTATGCGGCTCCGCGACCGTCGAGCCCGAGCATTTTTTTTGCGGCGGGGACTGCGTGGACGGGGAGATTGCGCTTTTTCTGAACAATGTAGTAAGCGTGACTTGAATCCAAGCCAAGCGTCTTGCCGAGAGTACTGAAGGAATACAAGGAGTTGTGTTTCTTATGCTCCAAGTAATAATCCTTGATCATATCCCGGTAGTCATCGTAATCAAAGATTTCTGCCATAACCAAACCTATGGTGAAATATACTTTAATTTTCAGGACTCCGCACATACATATTGCTTGTAAAGGTGCAAAGTAATGATGCTGTTGGCAAATAACAACTGATTAGGGAAGTATCGTTCTGCAAAATATGAAGATGATGGCGTAAAGAGGGATTGCAACCGCCCAAATCCCTTTAAAATAAAGCTTTAGATCGGCAATGCTCATCGAGGAATGATTGACAATGGAAACCGCTAGATAGATGAAAAAGATTTGAACAGATGTTCCGTATACGGTTGTAAGGAAAAGATATGAAATGAGGACGAAGCTTGCGAGTCCAACAATGATTGGTGCACATGCTGTAAGCGAGTGCTGGACCGCTTGTAAAAAGAACGGACCTTTGGCTTGATAGGTTACGTGTCCGAGTGATTTTTTGTCGTTGTCGAAAAAACTGATTTCTTTGACTTTTGCACCGGTGATAACAGCGAACAATGCGTGCGAAAGTTCATGGATAATTGTGCCTGGAATGGTAACGTAATTGACGATGTTGAATGCGGCTTTGTATCCGAAGAAGTAGCAAAAAAAAGTAAATTCCATCTTCTCAATAAGATTGAGAATCAGCCCGATTATGACGAGTGAAAGAATGAGTGCAACGAGAATAACACCGCTAACGGCTGCTGTACCTTGATAGTCTATTCCGCAGTTGATAACATCGTAAAGCCAAACGATGAGTTCTTTGAGCTGTGGGTAGAGATTAAACATCAAAAATTTTTGGTGTGCGGTGTTGAAATTTTACTAGAATTATAAAAAAATATTTTGGTGCGTTATTTATGGCTAAAAGTAGAAAGAGGTCTCAATCGGGTATATGGGCAATCGTCTTTATTGTCTGCTTTATTTTTGTGGCGTTCGGGTTTATAACCTATAGTCGGGAAAACGCGAAATTTGAAAAACATGAAGCGATTATCAAGGAAACGAATGAATGCCTTGCCGCAGGCGATTGGAAATGTGCTGAACGAAATGTCCGTGAGCTTTTAAAAACGGAACCGAACGATACGAATTTGCGGATGCATTTGGCGGGACTGTTGCTGGAACAGGAACGCTACAAGGAATGTTTGAACTATATCGAGTCGTTGGATTTTAAAAGTGAAAAACTAGATTATTTCGCAGAGAAGGCGAAACGTCTGGAACAGGAAATGGAAAATCTCGGCGTCGAGAAGTCGATGCATTTCCGTTTGGAATTTGACGGTAGCCCCTCTAAAAAAGATGTGATGGAAGCGCTTGCCGTTTTGGAAGTGGCTTACGATTCGATTAGTAATTTGTTCGATTTCTTGCCCGAAAACAAGATGAGCTTGGTACTGTACCAGGAGAAGGAATATCAAGGTGTGGGGCCGCGCCCGGATTGGGTGGCTGCTGTGTTTGATGGCAAGTTGCGTGTGCCGGTGAACTTGATGGCGTATCGCGAAGTTTATCGTCCGGTGTTGTTCCATGAATTGACTCATTCCTTTGTTCGTTCGATGACTCGCGCGCAGGTTCCGCTGTGGATGAACGAGGGCATTGCGCAGGTGGTTGATGGCTCGCATAATGATGAACCACGCCCGATTGGATCGTACCCGAATCTCAAATCGCTTACGGACCCTTTTGTGAATGAATCGAATACGGAAAAGGCAAAGAAACTTTACTGGTTCTCGAAGAGAATGGTCCAAGAACTTTTGTGGCGTGATGGCGGCGGAGCAGATGCGTTCCGCAATTTTGCAAAGTGTTTGCAGGATTTGCATGAACTTGGAACAGATGGCGCTTTGAAAAAGCATTATGGAATGACCGCACGGGATTTGTTGGAGTCTGTAAAATGAAAAATATTGTGATTCTCGCGACGGGCGGTACAATTGCTGGCGCGGGCGAGCTAGGTAAAAATATTGGGTACAAGTCGGGCTCAATCAAGGCGCAAACGCTGATTGATGCGATTCCAGAATTGAGGAATGTGGCGAACATTTGTGTGGAGCAATTTTGCAATATCAATTCGGACGATATCACTTCTGAACTTTGGATTGCTTTGGCTCGCCGGATTCGAGAGCTTTTGCAGCGCAAGGACGTTGACGGTATCGTGGTTATGCACGGGACCGATACGATGGAAGAAACAGCTTTATTCTTGAGTCTCACGTTGGGAGGTTCTGCTTCGAAAGTCGCGGGTAAGAGTGAGGACTGCTCGAGTGTCGTTGAAAAAGCCGCGAAACCCGTGATTATGACTGGCTCGATGCGCCCCGCTACCGCATCGGAACCTGACGGCCCCGCAAACCTCCTCTTTGCCGTGAAAAGTGCTGTGGACTTGTGTGAGCTTAGTGTGCGAAAATCGCCGGATTCAACATTGTCAAGCCCGCCAGAGTCTGTCTTGAGCGAAGTCGCAGGAGGCGGGCATCACCTTCTCGTAAATGCGGAATATACCGTAGGCGTTTACGTAGCCTTTGCAGGCAAATTAATGAACGCTCGCTCGGTGCAAAAAATTCACGCGAATGATTTGGATGCGTTTGCTGAATTGTCATCCCGGACTTCGTTCCGGGATCGCCATCTCGTAAATGCAAAAAAATCGTTCGATATCTCGAACTTGCGCGAATTGCCGCGCGTTACCGTTCTTTACTTTAACGCCGATGCCGATGCAGAATTGGTGCGCTTTGCGGCGGAGCGCTCGGCGGGCCTTGTCATTGCTGGTGCGGGCGCTGGTGAATTTTCACAAGCGTGGGCGGATGCGATTGCTGATGCTATCGCAAAAAAGAATATCCCCATCGTGGTTTCGACGCGAATCAATCGCGGTCGCATTGTCCCAGAACAGCTCCTTGTGCCAGGAACGATTGCCGCTTACGATTTACCCCCAGCCAAAGCCGCCGTCCTCTTGCGCCTCGCATTAACTGTCACGAATGACTCTGCTGCCATTCAAAATTTTTTTGAAACATCGTTCATCTTGCCATCCTGAACTATTATTTTTGTCATGCCCGCGAAAGCGGGCACCTCCCTCTTGGAAAACAATCATTATGAAATTCCTCATCCAACGAGTCACTAAGGCTCAAGTCGATATTGAAGGTCAAACTGTCGGTAAAATTGATAACAAGGGATTCCTTGTGCTGATTGGCGTAGGTGAGGGCGATACCCGCGAAATCGCCGACCGCTTCATCAAGAAAATGCTTGCGCTTCGCATCTTTGCCGACGAAAACGGAAAGACGAACCTCTCCATCAAGGATGTTGGCGGTTCGCTTTTGCTTGTTTCCCAATTTACGTTGTATGCCAATTGCAACAAGGGCAATCGCCCGACATTCAATGGTGCTGGCAACCCGACGCTAGCCAATGAACTGTACGAGTACATCATCGAACAGTGCAAAAAAGAAGTTGCCATTGTCGAAACCGGAAAATTCGGTGCCGATATGCAAGTGAGCCTCGTCAACGACGGCCCATTTACTATAATGCTAGAATAGCACGAGTCTTATTGCTTTTGTCATTCCCGGTTTAACCGGGAATCCCCTTTGCTTGGAGTTCTTTATGAAAAAGAATCATTTGTCGTTCATGGTTTTATTGTTCGCGTCAACGCTATTCGTCTCTTGTGCAGGTTCGCGCGATAGCGCTCCCGAAGGCGGCGACATGGCGGACGCTCCGTGCACGGAATGTGGCACGCAAGGCGATATCGTGCTGAAAATCACGGACGAAAAGTTCTACCGCGAATGGAACCAGGTTGCGTTTAGCCGTATCGATTCTAATGCCGTTGTGGGCGTTTTCCCTGCGCTCAAGGTGACGGCGACTCGCCCCGAAGATTGCAAAATGTGCCACAGCTTCAGTGCCGATGCTTTAGACTTTGACCTTGCACGCGTCGAAGATTCTTTGTTTGCAAAAGCGTTCCCGAAAATGCAACGAGACTTGATGATTGTCGGTATGCGCGTGCCGGATGCGGATTCCGCTTATGTTGATTCTTTGTCTGCAAAGATTCTAGCTGAAAAATTCGTGGAAGGCAAACGCCTGGATGACGTGACTCCGTGGGAAGAGCGCGATGGCGTGGAACAGACGATTGCGCGCCAATTGCCATTTAAGCTAAAGGACTTGTTGAACGGAATCGCGAGCCGCTATGAACTGCGTTATTTGACAATTCCGCTTGTGCTGAATGTGGAGATGGATCCGGATTTGGGCAAAAAAGGCGGCTTCAAATGGCAAATCGTGTGGAGCATGTGGGATGCCCGCTACGGTGAACTTGTCGCCCTCACTTACTCCAAATTTACCGCCGCAACGACGACCCGCGTGGCGCCTGAAAAGGAATGGGCAACGCCGTTTGCCGCTAGACTCTGGAAACTGCTCAACACCGATGTCGCGCATTTCGAAAACCACTGATTTAGACGAGAGAACGGCTCTTCGAACCTACAGACGAGAGACTAAAGATTTTTAAGGTGCTACGCGAAAAAAAATGAACTGTTCTTATTGCATTTTCTCTCGTCTCTCGTCTTTCGTCTTTCGTCTAAAAATCTATTATTGCAATCATGAACACTCCTTTCTACGTTTTTATGAAGCTTTTGCCGAAGAATGCCGCAAGCCGCATTTTCGGTGCCTTTACGCGTTTGCGCATCCCGTTCCTGAGCAAAATCGCTCGCAACGCCTTTGCTAGCTATTACAAGCTCGACATGTCTGAATCGGAATACCCGCTCAGCCATTACAAGAACATCGGTGAACTTTTTATCCGCAAGCTCAAGCCGGGTATGCGCCCTGTTGCCGATGGTGCCGAAATCGTAAGCCCGGTCGATGGCGTGCTTTCGCAGACGGGAACGTTCGATGGCGATGACCAGAACTTGATCCAGGCGAAGGGCAAGACTTACACGCTCCAGAGCCTTTTGCGTAGCGAAGAACTTGCAGAACGTTTCAAGGGCGGCGCCTTTGCGACGATTTACTTGGCTCCGTTCAACTACCACCGCATCCATAGCCCCGTCAAGGGCGACCTCGTGCTTTCGAGCTATTGCCCGGGTACGCTTTGGCCGGTCAACGCAGGCAGTGTCGAACGTGTTGAAGGTCTTTTCAGCATCAATGAACGCTTGACGAGTGAACTCCGCTTGGCGGACGGTTCCGAAGTGCTCGTGGTCAAGGTCGGTGCGACAAACGTTGGCCGCATTGGCGTCGTGTATAACGACAATATCTTGACGAACGCAGGCAAGCTTCCGCGTGATAAAAAGCGCTTGGACTGGATCCCGAATCAGCAGTTCTCTTTTGACCGTGGCGATGAACTTGGCCGCTTTGAAATGGGCAGCACCGTAATTCTCGTGGTCGACAAGAAAATTCGCGAACGCCATCCGGACTTGTTCAAGTCCCGTCTTGGACAGGCGGTGAAGGTGGGCGAGGCTCTCTAGTTGGTCTCGGTAAAGCGTTTTATTCACGATGAACCAGCGCTATTTAAGGCTTCGAAAGCCTTTGTAGCGCTTCTTTTCAAGTGCGCTGACCCCATAGTTTATGTTGCTCAAAAAATGCCCACGGCGAATGAACAGATTGCGTGGACGTTGCTTGGAACGGTCTTGTTTCAGGATCGTTCTTACCCCGATATTTTGCGCCTCCTCGTGAAGTTGCACGAGCGTTTCCCGGGCGATAAGCTTTGGTCGCTCCCCGTGCCGAAAGGGGGCGAAATCGAAGAGGTCGTGGAGCAGACGTTCAATAGCCGCAACTGGACAGTCTTTGAACATGTCTCCGGAATTTTCTGGAGCGTTGGGCTTTTTGTGCGCCATCACCCGGATTTGGTCGCTTGGGTTCGTGAACGCACTCCCGAAGAAATGTGGCGTGACTTGGGCGAAATCTATTTCATGGGACGCTCGAATCCGCGCCCTAAAGCGTGTGCTGCGATTTATCGCATGCTTGCTCCGCAGCCGCTAGGCCTTGGGCTTACCTGCCGAGATGGTTCAAAAATGCCGTCCTTGCCGCTGACGATGGGGGCTCGCCGTTTCCTTGCGATGCTCGGGCCTGCAAAGGAGTCTAGCTTTGCAGAACTGGAACCTGCCCAAAAGCAAAAGCTTGCAAATGAGTATTTTATGGCGCTTGCCCCGGAGAACCCGTATTTTGCGGCGCATTCCCTCCAGTTCTTTCTGGAAAATGGGAGCGAGGGCTTTATTTGCCGCGAGCTGACATCGCATTGCGCGAAGTGCCCGCTTTATGAGTATTGTAATTACGCTGAAGTCCGCAAACGCGATTGATGTATGCTAAATTTTAGGAGTATGAATCGTTTGTTTTCTGTGTTGCCTAAGTTTGTTTGCGTTAGTGCGTTAGCGCTTATGTTTTGTGCTTGTGAAAAGAAAGTCGATGAATTTGTCGATTATACGCAGCTTTACTACGACAACTATGTGTGGCCGATGGATGATATCCGTATCGACGAAAATCCGAGTGATGATATCAAGGCGCTTGTGAGACGAGTCGATTTACGTTATCCGATGAAAATGAGCGACACGTTGGAAGTGACGATTCTTGAGTTCAAGAGCGATGTGTATGCTCTCGATTATTACATGAACAGCGGACGTTTTCAGGGGATTGTCCCGATTTTGCGTGGATCCTTCCTGGAGCAAAGTATTCGTTCTGGTTCGAGAATCTTCATTTTTAAGCACGATAGCTTCCGTCGTTATGAGCGCAGCGATCTTGAAACTTATGTCCACCAGTTCCCGAACGCTCGACATGGCGGATTCCCGCAGGAATTCCTGAGCCTCCCGTTTGAACACCGCGAACCGGGGCATACGTCCATATTGACGAAGTATTTTCTTGGCGTGAAAGCTTATTTCCCGGTGCTTGCACAAGTCTATAGAGACGCCGACTTGCAGTGGAATGTCGCCCGCAGCTGGGATCTCGTGGAAGAAAATGACTTTATCGCTTGGGGACGCCAGCTGAACATCGTTCAGCCTAAAGGTATTTACCGCGAAACGTCGACGTTGTATTTTAATGCCGGCGAGGGCGTTAACGGCATGGCGACACGACTCCCGGGAGGGCGCGTTGTGGCGGTGTGGGGGTATCTCGATTGGACGGATTTGGAACGCAAATTCTTTACCGCGAGCGACCGTGTCTACGGGGCTAGGTATTAGCGGCTTTAGCCGCAGTAGACAGTAAACAGTATGCAGTAGATAGGACTAGTTTGGCGGCTTTGCCGCGATTATGAAAAACTAACCACTGTTTATTAACCACTAGCCTCTTTTTTATGTATTTCTTTCGTCTTTCGTCTCTCGTCTCTCGTCTATAATCTATATTAGAGCCATGGCTATTGAAAAACTTGCTGAAACTCTTTTAGAAAAGCTCCGCTTCATCACGAAAGCGGAAACAGTCATTGGTGAACCTATCCAGGCGGGTGAAACAACAGTTGTGCCTGTAAGCCGCGTTTCCGTGGGCTTTGGCTTTGGCGGTCACCAGAACAAGGGCGATACATCTGCATCTGGCGGTGGCGCTTCGGTCGATCCGGTCGCATTCCTCGTTATCAAGGGCGATGACGTGCGCATTATGCCGATTACTAAGGATAGCTCGCTTGTGTCGAAAATCATGGACATTGTGCCTGATATTACGAATAAATTTGCGAAGAAGCCTGCGGACAACTAATCCGTTATCGCTGAGCACACTCTTGTGTTTGTAGTGTCCGCCTTTGTGCGGGCATTTTTTTTGTGTGTTGAAAAACCAAAATTTCAAAAAATGGTCAAAATTACGTGAAAAAAGCAAGATTATTGCTGGTTTTCACGTAAAAAATTATGTTGTTCGTTGTTTTTGGCCGGCTTTGCCGGTTGATTCTCGTTGAAATGGGGCTTTTCTGACTTGAATGAACTCTAAAAAGTGGATGTTCAGCTGTTTTTTGTGGAAAAATTCTTCTTTTGTATGTGTTTTTACGTGAAAAATTTAATTGTTTCTCTGGTTTTCACGTAAAAAACGCAGTTTCTGAAATTTTTGAGTTATTTACATCGATGAATTGGTCAAAAATAGAATTTTATTGGTCTTTTTTCTCTGTTTTTGTACTTTTGAAAACTTTGCTAAAAATTTGAGAACATTTTGAGTATGTTTGAAAATGTGATATTTTGCAAAAATATATTAAAAATTGCTTTTTTCTATTGACATTCGCAATTTAAAAGAGTATCTTTATTCATGTTAAAACGAGAAAGTGAAAGCCTTTGGGTGTACATGGGTTAGTAATTTTGAGAACAAAAAGAAGGTTCTAAACTTATCTCGGTGGTTTTACAAGGTCGTGTTTTGGTTGTTGGACCTTGTGAAATACCCGGCACGGGGACATACGTGCCACGAAATCCTCCTCCAAGGCGCCGTAATGGCGTACTCCTAACACAAAAAATAGGACCTCCTCATGCTCCATGAGGAGGTTCTTCTTTTATACTCCCATTGTCATGCCCGACGCCTGTCCTCGCTTGACGGGGATGATCGGGCATCTCCCTTAAACGAAGCCCTTAAACGAAAAAGCCCCGGCCATAGGCCGGGACCTTCTCAAATGCATTATACCGCGCTGGGCACGGCATCTCGTCTCAATTAACCTTAAAACATTGGACTTTCGCTTTCGCTCAAGTCCAAGTTTTGGGCTAATTACCCAAGAACTTTCTTTTCGAAGTCGCCGAGGCAGTCAACGAGAGCCTGCACGCCTTCGACCGGCATAGCGTTGTAGATAGAAGCGCGGAAGCCACCCACAGAGCGGTGACCCTTGAGCTGCTGCAGACCGCGAGCCTTTGCGAATTCAAGGAATTCCTTGGCGAGATCGTCAGCCTTGTCAGCTGCAACCACGTCCTTGTTGAACACGAACGGAACGTTCATGATGGAGCGGTCTTCCTTGGCAGCCGTACCGACGAACACCTTGGAGTTGTCGAGTGCGCTGTAGAGGAGGGCGGCCTTGGAACGGTTCACCTTTTCGATAGCGTCCACGCCACCGAAATCCTTGAGCCACTTGAGGGTGCGGTTCATCACGTACACGGCAAAGACCGGAGGTGTGTTGAACATGTTCTTTGCATCGATGTGGGTCTGGAAGTTGAGCATCGTCGGGATGGTGCGGTTCACCTTGCCGAGAAGGCCCTTCTTGATAATCGTGACAGTCACGCCAGCGCAGCTGATGTTCTTCTGAGCGCCGCCGTACACAACGCCGAAGTCAGACACGTTGATCTTACGGGCGAGGAAGTCGGAGCTCACGTCTGCCATGAGGAAGCCGGACTTCGGCTTCGGGAAGTTGTGCCATTCCGTACCGTAAATCGTGTTGTTTGCGGTCACGTGGAGGTAAGTTGCGTTGTCGCTGAGCTTCAAGTTCTTGTCGATGCGGCTGTAAGTTTCAGACTTGGTGTCGCAAGCGGCGAGAGCGTTACCGAACTGCTTAGCTTCCTTGTAAGCCTTGTTTGCCCAAACGCCGGTCAAAGCATAGTCGGCCGTAGCGTTCTGGTCGAGGAAGTTCATCGGGAGCATGCAGAACAAAAGTGAGCAACCACCACCGAGGAACACGATGTCGTAGTCTTCCGGGATGCCCATCAATTCACGGAGGTAGTCTTCCGTCTGGGCGAACATGTTTTCAATCGGCTTTGAACGGTGACTCATGGAGAGGATACTGATGCCGCTGTTTTCGAAGTCGATGCATGCAGCAGATGCTTCCTTGAGTGCCTGTTCCGGCAAGACCGACGGTCCTGCGCTAAAGTTATAGACTTTATTTGCCATTGTTGTGTTCCTTTTTAGGGGTTTGTGCCCGTTGGGGCTAAAAAAATTACGGTGTAAAATTAGTAAATCGGTGTTGGCGTGGCAATAAAAAAAGCCCGCTCGCGGCGGGCATTTTTTTAAACTCCAAGTGCCTGGATGGCAGCCTTGTACTTCTTGAGGCGGAACTTCGTCTTGAGTTCGCGGCGTTCCTGTCGGTGGATGTACTTGTCGTCCATGAGCACGTTCAAAATGGCGCTCTTTGCCTTTGCGGCCGTCGGGTTGTCCTTGAGCGTTTCGACAAAGCGTACAAAGTCCTTTTCGCGGGCGTCGTAGGTGGCGTCTTCGGCCGGTACACCCTTTTCCATGAGGTGGCAGCTGTATTCGTCAATCCATGCCTGGTTCTTGTGGTAGGTCATCTTCTGGATGAGGTCCACCATGTCGGCCGGTACGCCCATCTTGATCATGTCGTCCGGAGTCTTTTTAGTGGCAGAAGTAATGGAATCCTGCAAAATAGCGAGAACCTGGACATCTTCGGATTCGCCTTTGTTCTTGAGATAGTCGGCGACATTCTGGAGGAAATCGATGTATGGGCCACCGGCTTTGTCTTGCTGGCCTTTGTGGACGGATTCTGCAATTTTGTAGGCGTCTTGATAAGAAAGCATTATTAACCTTTTTTTAAAAACTTCGAGCATTGTTGATGCCCATGACTTGAATATACATAAAGCTTAGTTAAAAAATCGACTGTTTTTTTTAAAAGGAGGGAAAAAGCCTGTTTTTTACGCAAAAAATGATGGGATGTGTCGAAAAATCTTTTTATCGGGTTAAAAATGCCATGTTACTAAAATTTTTTGGATTTGCTATAGCCCAAATGGGTTATGCCCTAAACTCTTTACGATAAATTTAAAAAAAACTAAATTTGTACAGGTTTTTACCAAAATGTAAATAATTGGAAACGAAAAATGAAAAATAAATCCATCAAGCTTGGTCTTGCAATTTCTGCAATGGCTTTCTATTTCGCCGGTTGCGGCGATGACCTGTTGTATTCTCAGGATGGCAACCAGTTCACCACGGTTACTTCATTGAATGATGAAGACTGTAGCGATTCGACCGAAGGCTCCATGGCTTTTGTAAAGTCCAAGGCTACGATGTACGTGTGCTCTGAAGGCGAATGGGTCGCCATGAACGACCATGAAGCCATCCAGTACCGTTGCGAATCCAAGGAACTCAAGGACAAGTCCGGCATTGCGATTATTTGCGATGGCAACGATACAATCGGTGTTGTCTACAACGGCAAGAATGGTTCCGACGGCTCCAGCGGCGCGAACGGTTCCAGCGGTACGAATGGCAAGTCCGCTTATGAAATCGCAAAGGATAACGGTTTCAAGGGCTCCGAACAGGAATGGCTTGCATCCTTGAAGGGAGAAGCTGGAAAGAACGGCTCCAACGGTTCGAATGGTTCAAATGGCGTAAGTGTCGATACAGCCGCTATCAAGAAGTCTATCAATGACGCTTTGAGCGCAGCCTCTGCTAAGAGCGAAAAGGACATCAACGCCAAGTTGAGCAGCGCTTCTGCCAAGCAGCAAAAGGACATTGACGACGCTCTTAAGGGCCTGAGCTCTGCATCGTCCAAGAACCAGAAGGATATTGACGATGCTCTCGCGAACTTGAGCTCTGCATCGTCCAAAAACCAGAAGGATATCGATGACGCCCTCAAGAACCTGAGTTCTGCAACGGACAAGTTCGGCGAAGATATCGACAGCAAGTTCAACGACGCCTACAGCAGCTGGAATGCAGAACTAGAAGACAAGTCTTGCGCCATCGTGGATACAGTCCGCGACAACGAAAAGGCTATCATCACCGTGACCATCAAGTGCGGCGAAGCCGAAACCAAGATGGAAATCCCGTTCACGCCCGTGAACGAGAACCTCGCCAAGGTGTACAAGAAGCATGTGGTGGTGCGTTTCCCGGTGCAGGCCAACAAGGAAACAAAAACTGACGACATCTATGAAGAAATCTGGAAGAACCTCAAGGGTGGCGACAATGCAGAACTTACCGTGACTGACCTTGACGAAAAGTTCGCCCCGAGCGGCAAGGTGTTTATGCAGGACTTGTTCGCCTCTGCCAATAAATCCTTTGTGACAATCGAAGAAACTAACGAA
>CADAWC010000027.1 GCA_902791475.1 Fibrobacter succinogenes | reverse complement strand
TGGCGATACGCAAATTTCCAAGTCCCCGTTCAAGAATTCGGTCCATATTTGATGATATGGACTTTTAGACGGGAGGCTCATCAACAGGCAGTTTGTGTCAAGGCAAATGCGGCGCAAGGTTATACCTTGGAATAAGGGGTTCTCCAGTGCTCTTTGCCAATCTGTTCAATAGCGTCTGCTCCTAGCACGCCATCATCCCACAGAGCGTCTGCTTCTTCTTGAACCTTCTTGGCATAGTAATCAGCAAGAACAGCCTTCAAATCCTGTAAGGCTTCTGCATCTTTGCAAAAGGAAAACATCTCAAGAAGATGTATCTGGGTCGGATTTAGCGTCTGTGCTGTAGCCATGGTGAACCTCCATCCTAAATATACTTTTTTCACCCATTAAAGGCAAGTTTTAGGGAAATTCATTCCAAGTTGGAATACCCCGTTGGCTTTGCAAATCTGCTCAAAAATGCCGTTTTCTTCACAAAAGCACTCTCTTTTGTAAACTTTTTGTTCTCGTTGCCGTTTTTTATGTTATTTTTAGAGGGTAAAAGAGAGTTTTGCTCTTGTTCTCAAAGCGAAATCTAGACAGTTTCCCTAAACGAGAACGAGGCGGACACTCACGCAGGTATGCCGTTTTGCGGTATGCTTCGGTTTGCTGTATCGGCTTATTGGCCGATTATTGGTCGTTAGACCAAGGGCAACAGCCCTTTTGGGGCGTGGGTCGTTTGCGTTTATCGTTTAGAGGCAGTCTAGAGCCCCGCTTTGGTGAATGCGACGATCTGCGCCTTTTTTGTATTCATACAAAATCTGGTAAAATTCTTTGTAGAGCAGGGGAGAACTCCCAAAAATATGACCAATGGAGAACAGCCAATGCTTTACTACAAATATCTCAAAATTTCTGAGAAAACCAACGGTCAAGAAAAATATGATTTTGAGTTATTACATAGTTGTCTAAACGGTTACATCAAATTTGCAAAGTTCAATGAATTAAACGACCCTACGGAAACTAACTTTTCAATCGATTCTCTTGAGGTGATAAATGTTTCTTTAAAAAAGATTCTAAAAAACGGGTGTAATTCCAAAGAACATGATATTCTTGTCAAGCAATTGCGGTTGCTTAATAGTGTTTTTCCGGAAAAGGCCATAAATATAGATGATTCCATGTTGCATCTATTGTTGCAAATTCTTCGTATGCCAGATGTATTCGACACGTTGAATGCAATTACAAACCAACTATTTAATGGTTTTGATTTGTCCAAAGTTCTCGCTTTTTGGGGCCGTAATACAGTAAAAGACCTCTATAGAAATGTTGGAGCATTCTCTATTTCCCAAAATCTAGGTCTATTCACCATGTGGGATCGTTATGCAAATGAAGCAAAGGGAATAGCGATTGAGTATCGAAATTTGGAGAACGTCTTTACTGGAGACGGATCCGATGTTCTGAATGAAGTCAAACCGATAAATTATTGCAAGCGTAGGAATCCCCCCGTTACAACAAATCCGTCTGATTTATTGTATCTATTCTTCACTAAATTGGAAGAATGGCAGCATGAACAAGAGCTACGTGTTGTAAAACCTTTAGCTGAGTGTACGAAAAAATCTACCAAAACAGGCTCTATTTTTCTTTATAAGATTCCACGCAGTCACATTAATCGTGTGATTACTGGCTGGAATGTTGATGAAGAAAATTTCAAAAACATTAAGGAAATTTGTCAAACCTATTCAGTCCCAATTGTAAAGGCACATGTTGATGGTGATAAAGTAATAATGGTTCAACAATAAAACAGAATGAGGTGTACAATGGAAAAAATTATCTATTTTTTATATCTGATTATGCTTCTCGTTTCTTGCGGAGGCGATAACAAAGACAACATTTCAATAACTACTCCTGCTGAAAAAGACGATATTTCAGCAACGGCACCTGAAAAAAGGAAAGAAGTTTTTACGGTGTATGAGTTAGGCGTTTGCAATGAGCAAAACATCTTAGATTCAGTTTTTGTATCAAGTGAAAATTCCTTATATGTTTGTAATGGTATAGAGTGGCAAAACGGATATAGTAATAACACAAACATCATCTTTTCCTCGTCTTCAACATCTGGATTCCAAACTGATAACATTTTGGTCGACACAAGAGATGGACAAACATATAGAACTGTTGTCATCGGGTCACAAACTTGGATGGCGGAAAATTTGAATTTTAACGCTCCAAATAGTTTTGCAACAACACATTACGATTATAGAGTTGATTGGGCAAAATTTGGGCGCTATTATACATGGTCTACAGCAATGGATAGTGCTGGTTTATGGAGCACAAATGGGATGGGGTGCGGATATGGAAAAAGTTGTGTCCCAGTACAACCCGTTCAAGGAGTATGCCCACAGGGTTGGCACATTCCCAGTAATAGTGAGTGGAATGATTTAAAATCAAAAATTTTTGGAGGGCATACAGATGGTTCGGAATCTTATGGGTTCTCAGTAGCTGCCACAGGATATTGTATTTATAACCCTTCCACAGCAGAGATTGACTACTGCAGTAATGGCGACGACGCCTCATTTTGGAGTTCTACAGATATTGACAGTCTTTTTGCGGCGTGTATAAAATTCAAGGGACAAATATATGATGTTTGGGCAACTCGAGCAGCCAAAGATCAGACTCTTTATCCGGTTCGATGCCTAAAAAATGATGGCAATGTTTGGTCCGGAATTGTAGAAAATGGTCATCTAACAGACTCACGAGACAATCAGACCTACAAAACGGTCAAAATAGGCAAACAAACCTGGATGGCTCAAAACTTGAACTATGAAACGGCAAACAGTTTTTGCTACAACGACGATCCCGATTTTTGTGTTAAATACGGGCATCTGTACACTCGGGAAGTTGCGCGTCGCATTTGCCCCACAGGATGGCACTTGCCTAGCAAAGAAGAATGGAATGTATTATTTACAATCGTCGGAGGAGTATATATTGCTGGTGTAATGCTAAAATCTCCAAATGGTTGGTCTAGCAACTCTAGCAACACATGTAATAATTGCAGTGATAAATATTCATTTTCTATTCTCCCTGCAGGAGGAAAAATACTAGGGCGTTATCAATTTGAAGGTGTTTATGCGTATTTTTGGAGTTCGACAGATTATGACAACTCCACTTCATACATTGTTGAATTTAATGATAATTCTGTCGATTATGACAGAGCTTCTTTTGACGAAATATTTGGTAACAATGAAGGTGCTTTTTCCGTTCGTTGCGTAATGAATTAAATGGAAATTGTGCAAAAAATAATAGAGGCTTGTTATGAAAAAAAAATACCTTCTTTGTTTTTGTTATTCAGTCATCTTCCTTACTTCATGCGGCGATAACAAAGACAACATTTCAATAACTACTCCTGCTGAAAAAGACAATATTTCAGCAACGGCTCCTGCTGAAAAAGACGATGTTTCAGCAACGGCTCCTGAAAAGCGGAGCGAGGTTTCTTCAAAATATGAACTTGGCGCTTGCAACGAGCATAACGCCTTGGAATCCATTTTGGTAACAAATGAAAAAACAAAATATTTTTGCAATGGTGTAGAATGGGCTCCATACACGAACATATGCAAACAAGAATACCGCAGTTACATCAACCCCAATACAAATTACGACACTTTTTATAGGTTATATTACTCCCCTATTCCAAATTACAATGATACCATATACTATCATACGGTAGAAATTGGAATGCAAACATGGATGGCAGAAAACATGCGGACATCAAATTCAACTGTTTGTGGAGATTATTACGACATTAGTGTATTTGGTTTAAGCAATAGCACCTATGATAATTCCCTCGCAGACCGTTGCAATGTGAATCTGAAAGCAGCAAAGAGTAAAGCCATAAAAGAAAAAGTATTAAAATATGATTCTTATCTTAGCTCTGGTTGTCCAAGCGGTTTTCATATACCGAGTGTAGATGAATGGGCGACTCTATTCAATACAACTGGTCAAGACCCAAGGATGCTACTGGCGAAAGGTATTCCTTTTTGGCCGGATGCAACAGACCAATACGGATTATCCATTATTCCATCAGGAGCAAAAAACATTTCTGATGGTGGTCATATATACACTGACAGTACTTCTGCTTATTTTTGGACATCGACAATTGAAATTAATCCAAATTACACATACTACAATGGTTTTCTTAGTATTTATTATGTAATAATAAACAACAACGGGATGCATTTCAACGCATTAACATTGCAAGATGTCTGCTATGCATCTTACACGTCTTTTTCAACTCGATGCATAAAAAACTAAATACAGGCACAAATCGTTCGTAAAGTGCAAATGTAATAATCCTCATTCCTCGCGTTAGGGATAATGACTCGTATGGACCGAGACTTCAGGCTCGGTGAGCGAAGCGAGTATAGGCTGATTCCACGCTAGTGGGGAGCGCTCGAAAGAAATTTCATCAAGGCCAAGATGGACTACTTCAGCACTGTGAGCCGAAGGCTACTCGTCTTAACGAGTCGTCGAAGGCGACCTTTAGGTGGGAGTGAGGCGTGAGCCGAACGGTCGTCATAATCGAAGTGCTCGGCCTCTCCGACGACTACGCCCTCGCTTACTACAAGAGCTAGGAAGCCGCAGGTTCCTTCCTCCCGAACGAAGGTGCCGTGCTGATTAGCCTCTCCGACAAGGTTAACTTGTCTGAACAGGCCATCGAAATCGGCAAGGAGTTCCAGAAGCTCGGCTTCAAGATCTACGCTACCGAAGGCACCGCCAAGTTCTACGAAGCCGCCGGTGTCAAGTGCGAAGTGGTGAACAAGATCGCCGAAGGCCGCCCGAATGTTCTCGACATCATCCTGAACAAGCAGGTGAACCTCATCATCAACACGCCGTGGGCAAAGCGCGACGCCATCAAGGACGAAAGCGCCATCCGCAAGGCCGCCATCAAGTACAAGGTGCCTTACATCACGACGCTTGCCGGTGCCTACAACACCGTGAAGGGCATCGCGGCAGCTCGTAACGGCCATGGTGCTGTGAAGAGCCTTCAGGAATATCACGCAAGCATCGAAGAAGTGTAATCTCATGCGTGTCATCCTGGAGCATCCGTAAGGACGCGATAGGATCCAAAAACATTAAAGACCGTAGCAATAAAATGCTACGGTCTTTTTGTTTATGTCCTTTATTATTCCTATCTTTATAACAAATGTTGAATGAGAGATTTTGTTGGATATGAAACTTAGTGCGTTTTTTGTTGCTGTTTTGTGCGCTGCCCTTTGGGCAAAACCTAGCGTGTTTATTCCCGCTGTGGAATTGGATGGTGTGCATCAGGATTATGCCGATAAGCTTGTCCGTTGGACTAAAGGGTACATCGAAAACAAAAAAGATGTGCGCGTGGTCGAATACGAAATCGAAAGCGATTTTATTTTGCAAATCAAGATGTTGCGAAAAGACGATGGCATTGTCGTTGTCTATACGCTGATGAATTCCAAGAACAAAAAAGAAGTTTGGACGTACAGGCACATGGCTTATACGCCCAATGACTTGATTCCCATTGTTGATGTGACTACAATGAAGTTTGGACAATGGAATGGGTTTAGGGTTGGTCTGGGCTTGGGCTCTCTTGTCTTGACTGTTCCTGAATTTGCGGCGGCGCCATTGCTCGATTTTTCGTTTCAGTTCTTATATAGCAACTTCCTTGCTTCTATAGATTTTAATTGGGGAATTGACGAAGGATTAGGTGACGATGATTTCTGGTATTTTGGAATATTCTTTTCTCCTGCTTACGTGTTTAATGGTCGTTATGCATTCCCTTTTGTGGGGGCGGGGGCTGGCTGGTCCTTTATGGGGTACAAGTCGGATGAGTATTCGTTTAGCGAACACTTGAGCGGGGAAGGTTTGAGTTTATTTTTGAAAACGGGTATTCTTTTTAAGCCGATTGATTATAAAACCATTTTTGCTATAGATTTCCGCTATCTATATAACTTCTATGAAATTCAGAAAATTTCCACTAAAGGTTGGATGCCTGTTCAAGGGTGGAGTGTCAGCGCACAGGTATGGTGGTAATGATGAAAAAGATAATTGCCTTGTTGTTGACTGTATTGCTGGTGGGTTGCAGCAGTTCCTGGATTTCTGTCCCGGGAAATGAACGTTACGATATTTATCGCAATGGCGAGCTTGTTTGCAAATCGACGAACAGTTGTAAGGTCAGGGCGTCTGGTGGCAAGGAAATGCTTTTAGAAGCTCGCAAGGATAGCATTGTGTATGGACATTTGCTTGTTGCCCGTCAGGATAGCAAACATGGTTCCGGTGCGCTTAGTACTACGTATCATACTGTTGTCAATACGGAAAAATTTCTTTTCGGGTTCATGAGCCCGAGTGGTCGTGGCGATACGATGCTTTATTTGTTTCTTGGTGGAGCTGTTTTGGTCGGTGGCATTTTTGCCCTTCCTATTATTCTTATGCTTCCGGATAATCTTGGATCGCTTCCGAAAAATATGACCATCCCAATAGGGGCAAGTGATGGTTCTGTAACCCCGTTCCCCTGGGATCAACCCGCGAAGGATTGATATAGACAAACTTGAATTATTTGTCTAAATTTTTACATCATTGTTAATAAAAATTGAATTTATGAAAAATAAAATCATAGCCGCTCTTATTTTATGTGTTGCAGGTTTTGCGTTTGCAGAATCGGCCCCGTCTGCTCCGTCCATCGGCAAGTCTGCCCCGCGTGAACATCGCGGTTTTTATAGCAGCATGTCGTTTGGTTATGCCTACAACTGGTTTAAAAATAGTCGTAACGATGTCGATTGGCGTAGTGGCTATGTAAATCCTTATAAGACTTTAAAGGACGAAGAAACCGATTACTTTGAGTTCGGCGGTGGCTCCTTTACGTTGACTGAATTCAAGTTTGGTGTTGCTCTCGGAAACTTAATTGCGCTCCATTCCATTTTCAATTTTGGATTCTATGCGGGGTCCATCGATTATCGCTATGAAACGCATAATTACGGGTGCTATGAAGGTAACATTTGTGAAGAGACCTCTCTTAGAGCACGTGAACAGAAATCTGTTCCTGGAATTGCAGCTTATGGCTTCAGGACTTATTTTGGCTTTGGTACGACGCTTTACCCGTTCCAGAATAAAAACTCGCCGATGAATGGATTCTTTGTGGGTGGCTCCTTCGGTTATACGCTGTTTATGACTTTGTTGGATGGTGAAGCCGATATTGAAGATGTTACTGGAAATGGCGGTATTGGTTTTGAACTGGAACTTGGTAAGGAATGGTGGGTCAATGACCACATGTCTATTGGTGTTGGGCTTGGCTTTGCACACAATGGCTTGATTTGGGAAACGGTGGCTTCGCACAAGTCTGACAATGTTATTTCAATTTCGTTCCGTATTACGCGTGGATAAATGACGATGAAAATTATTAAAGCGCTAATCGTTATTTTGACCTTTGCCGTTATGGCTTGGGCTCAAGGAAATTCCCGTCCGCCTTGTCAACATCGTGGCTTCTTTTACAGCATGGGGGTGGGCTTTGCGTACACAAATTTTGAATTTAATAAAGAAAAACAATATAGCTGGACGGGTTGGCGTAATGGTGGCCATGAAGAAACTTTTGAAAGACAAAGCCGTAATTGGAATTTTAGTGGGTTTGATATTCCCAAGTTTGAATTGAGAATGGGTGTGTCTATCGCAAATCATGTTGCGTTGTATACTCTTTGGGATATGGGCTTGTATACTGGCGAAGCTGAATATTCTGAATTGGAAAAAAGAGAAACGTTTCGGGAACAAAATGGGACCCAAGTTAAGATAAACGATGAAACCCTTAATTATAGGCAGCGAAAAGATGATGGCGCTGGTTTGTACTTCTCTTTTGGACTCGGAATTTCCGTTTATCCGATTAGCAACCTTGCATCGCCTTTGAATGGCCTTTATGTGAGCTTTGCAAGTGGCTTAGATGCTTTTGCTTCAGGCTTTATCAATGATCATGAGCCTAGTGATGCTGTTGGAGTTTTCACTCGTTACGAAGTCGGAAAAGATTGGTGGGTGAGCGAGACTTGGTCTGTGGGCGTTGCTTTTACATATGGAAATCTTTTCGTGATCAGTGATAGCTATTACGAAGAAAAAGGAAATCGTCACACGATCAGTCTTTTGTTTCGCTTAACTCGCGGATAAATCCCGTATCTACACCATTTACAAGCAAGCTGGTGATAGCCTCGTCGCTACCCATCTTGCTTTTTTCTTTTATGTGGCGACCAAATGTTTTGTGCCAGTCGAAACTGTCGGGCACGAGCTCGTCAAAGACGGGCCATGGCTTGATGAATCCTGGCGGGAGTAGCTTGTAAAGCTTGCTCGAATCGATGCTGATGTCACCGACGCGCGGGGGCATGGGACCGCCTTCGATGCGCGGCACTCCGTGGAGGAGCTCGGCAGGGTAGCCTCCGACGGCGTTCACGATTTGCCCGACATTGTAAAGCGAAACGCGACGCGGACCGCCGCAGTTGTAAATGCCTGCGGGGAATTTGTGCTCCAGAATGTATTGTACGGTGCGGCAAAGGTCCGGGCCTGAAAGCGGATTGCGGTATTCGTCGGTGAATAAAGTCGCTGGGCGGCCGGGGCGGAACCGGTATGTAATCCAGTCGATGGCGCCAGCGCATCCGCCGGGAGCGTAATCCATCGGGAGCGGTACGCGGAGAATCACCGCATCTGGCTTGATGGCAGTAATTGCATCTTCGGCTTCGGCCTGGTGCTTGCCGTAATTGTGGATGGGGTCTTTGGGGTCGGTTTCGACGTAAGGGCGGTTTGGCTTTGTCTTCTCGTCGCCACTAAAGACCATGTCGGCGGAAATGCGGATGAGCGTTGCCTTGTAGCGTGCGGCGAACGTGGCTGCATCAACGCCTTGGCTGTAGTTCAAAAGACGGCTGCGCGCGGGGTCGCATTCACAGGCTTTCAGCGCGCAGTTTCCGCTGGCGTCGATGACTGTGCCAAAGTGAAAACGCTCGAAAAGCTCGCCCAAGCGTTCCGTTTCTTCGGCATCGATTCCATAAACGTTGTCACCAAAAACGCACGGGTGCTTGATGGGGCGAACGCCGATAACGCTCGGCGCATTTGATGCTTTGGAAGGCGCATTCCCGGAAACGGTCACGCTGCCGTACAGTTTGTTGAAATGCCTAAAAAGTGCAAAGCCGGGAACGCCATTCAGCCCGAGAATTAAAATCGGGAGGCGGATTGCGATAATTTCCACTTGAAATAGCCTGCGATTTGAAGCGGGTGATTGAACGTGCCGTCGGCAACTTTTGCCTGGAATTCTTCGTCCGTGTACAGGAACGTTTCGATATCTTCCGTATCGTCAAAGCTCGTTTTGCCCAAGCGTTCCACGCCGTCGATAAACACCACATGGAATTTCCCGCGATGCCTATCTGGATTCACTGAAAAATTCCCGACATAGCGAATCGCGTCTCCTGTCATCCTGGAGCAAGACGCAGTCGCCGCGATAGGATCCATGCTTTTTTTATTATGGCTTCTTTCGTCTATCCCGAATCCGCATTCCTCTTGCAGTTCTCTAACGGCAGCCTCTTCCGGCGTCTCACCTTTGTCTATAATTCCGGCAGGGAACTCAAGCGCAATCTTTCCCGTTCCGTGGCGGTACTGTTCCGTCATGACCCACTTGCCTTCTATGGTGCGAGCAAGAATCAAAACCCAGTCGGGTTGCCATAACGTATAAAAATCATCGATGACCTTGCCGTTTGGCAGTTCGCACGTTTCCTTTGCGACCTTCAACCACGGCGCATCCACCAAAAATTCCGAACTCAACAATTTCCACGGTTTCATGATGCGAAATTTAGAAAAAGCGTTGTCACCCCGCACTTGTTGCGGGGGCGCCTTACACAATCCATTATGCATTGTCATGCCCGCCTCCGAGCGGGCACCGCCTTCTCGTAAAAACGACAATCTCACCTCTGATTCATCTGTATCTACTACTGATTCATTAAATTTTAAAAATTTTTGAAATTTTCGAAATTCGCGTATTTCTGCGAAAAATCGAAATTTTTGTATCATTTTATCTATTGCGTGGTACTGATAAATGGCGTATATTTGAGTTTGTAAGGAGGTTAAAACATGAAACCGATAACAGAATATCAAGATTACCGAAAGTACATGCTTGATTATTTTGACTGGCGAAAAAGAAGTTCTGCGTTCTCATGGCGCGAATTTTCCAAGATCGCCGGATTCTCGTCGCCATCATACTTAAAACTTGTATGTGATGGCAAGAGCTCGCTGAGCCGTGTGGGCGTCCCGCTTGTGGCTGCGGCGATGGATCTCAACGCATTCGAACAAGAGTATTTCAAGCTCATGGTCGAATTCACGAACGCGAAGGATGATGAAAAGAAAAAAGAAACGTTCAGCAGAATGAAGGATCTTGCAAACGAACAGCGTGCTCGAGTGTTGGATGCTGATGCGTTCGACTATTATGAATCTGCGGTGAATTCCGTTGTTCGTGAACTCGCTCCGCTGATGCCGGGGGCGCTCCCAGGTGAAATCGCTAAGAAAATCAAACATACGTTTACGGCGCAACAAGTCCGTGATTCACTAAAGCTCTTGGTAAAACTCGATTTGCTCAATGCGTTTGGTGAAAACGTTTATGAGCAAACAGATAAAGTAATTACTGGCTCTGGAGAAGCTCTTACGCTAGCGCTTCGTTCTATGAACGGCCAAATGATTGATCTTGCCCGCGAAGCCATCGAAAAAATCGCCCCAGGTGAGCGTAACATTTCGGGTGTGACGATTGGCGTTGACGAAGCTACGGTGATACGCATCTCCGAAGAGGTGGATCGCTTCCGCAAACAAGTTATCGCCATCGCTGGCGGATCCAAAAAAATCAACCAAGTTTATCGTTTAAATTTACAGCTTTTCCCGCTGACGGAAAAAGTGTAAGGAGGAAACCTATGAATATCAAAAAAATCATTCCGCTTTCGCTCGCAACTATGAGCATGATGGGCGCCTTTACCGCTTGCTCCGATAATAAAGTGGTGGGGGCTGATGAACAAACAAACACGATGGCTGAAACAATATTAAATAAAGAT
Organism: Fibrobacter succinogenes; assembly: GCA_902791475.1. Taxonomy (GTDB): domain Bacteria; phylum Fibrobacterota; class Fibrobacteria; order Fibrobacterales; family Fibrobacteraceae; genus Fibrobacter; species Fibrobacter succinogenes_J. The sequence goes on along the minus strand of CADAWC010000027.1, from coordinate 38,031 downwards.
GTACAACGCGTAATGGTGGCTAAGTTGAATGAAGCGCCTAAATCTAATGCTGCTACTACAATTGTTCTGGATCGTGATAGTTCTTTGAAGCTAGTTACTTTAGAAACGTTCGATGGTGATGAAATTTATAATAATGCAAAAAATCAAATGATTAATATGGACTCTATTGATACTGCGTATGAAAATGCAGAAGGATGGAGTTATTATCAATTTAGAGATGGAGTTAGGAGTTATTATAAGGGTGACCGCTTTTATTCTATGCGGGATGAAAATGGTGTACTGCATGGACCGATTGCGATGAGCCAAAGTGTTTTTGAATATTCAATTTTTGAATATTCGAATACCATTGGCTGCGCGAATGAAAATAAATGGCTTAGACTTGATGATGAAATATATGACTTTGGCGACCATTATGCATTTACTGTATATCCTGGTTATGAGTTAGTTCATATGCAACTCCGTACAAGAGATTCTCTTATGATGGCTCAATTCATAGAGGATTGTATTGCCGCAGATGGAAAAATAGAAAAAGAAGGATCGGGGATTTTTGCTAATGGGTCCGAATCCGTTACTCATCTTTATCCAAGGTTGAATTGCTCTTTGAAAAGAGACAATCTCTATAAGGATCCTTATTGGGAAAAGTACGCGTCGTTTATTGTCAATAGTTGCAGGTCCGATATTGAGTCAAGCGATCACATTCCCGTCGTACCATGTCCTGAAAATAAGTGCACTGGAGTCGGAGTTGAATACTATTAATGGTTTCTAATAAATCCCATATCTCCTGAAATAGAGTAAGCTCCCGCTCCATGAGCGGGAGCTATTTATGTTTACCCAATCAACTCAAACAAGAAGCCCGCTCCAATCGGAGCGGGCTTTCCCTAAACCACAAATTTTTTTAGAACTACTTGATATTTACGGCCTTAGCCTGGTTGCCGATTTTCACGACATACATGCCCTTGGCGCCGGTGTAAACTTTCTGTTCGAAGCCGAGGCCTTTGGTTGTGCGGACAACGTTACCAAGGCTGTTGAACACGGTGATGTTCATGCCTTGTGCACCCTGAACGACGATGTATCCACTTGCGTCTACGTAGGCGGCGAGGTGACGACCGTCAAATGCTTGCATCGGGAGCGCTGTTGTGCTGCTCGAAGATCCGGCGACTTCGCTAGAACTGGACTGCGGCGGTTCTGCGCTGCTGGAAGATTCCGGAGCTGCGTCGGCGTTCTTCACAACAATCTTGCCTGCGTTCGGGACTGCATCAAAGTAAATGTAACCGCCGTCGACCTTGGATTCGAGCTTTGCGCCGTCCTGCGTGACTTCGACCTTTTTCCAGTCGCTCTTTACGCGAATAGAAAGCGGATAATCGTACTTGGAAATGTTGTCTGCGATGCTATGCTTGAGTTCAAAAGCCATCGTGTTTGCAGCCCCACCGTCCTGCGGTTCGATTTTAGAGGCCTTGCGTTCCTTGATGTACATGGCGACGTAGCCCATCGGAGCAACCCAAATGTCCTTGTCGTTCTGCTGGGCCCACTTGAGGGCTCCATCGATAGCGTTGAGGTCGGTCGGGGAGTAGTTGGCGTTGCCATTTTGCTTGCCCTGGAAACCGTGGGTGAGGAATGCTGCCCAGCCGTTGCTCTGGATAACTTTCTGCATTCTGCCTGTAAAGTCGTTCGTGGTCTTGAGCTGGCCTTCGGCACCAGTCATGGTGGCGGGGACCTGAGCCCAGTTGGACGGACCGTCCTTGCCCATTTCATCATTCATGCCCTTCCAGCTGCCGTTGCAGATACGGCCCACAATGTAGTTCTGCTTGACGGCGCTTTCGTTAGGCACGTTGCAGTTCGGGTAGGCGACCGTGATGATGCCGTATTTCTGCTTGATTTTGCCTTCGATGGCCTTTTTCGAAGAAGCTTCTTCGCCACTCATGTTATTGCCGTGGCTATTGCTGTGGCTTGCGATTTCGTGACCTTCGTCGGCCAGACCCTGGAATCCGCTCCAGTTGGGGTTCCAGTTTACAACGATGTTGAAGGTGGCCTTGTAGCCATATTTTTTGAATGTCGGACCTGCGTCAGTCACGTGGCTCGGTGCGCCGTCGTCAAATGTAAAAGACGCCGCGCCCTTGCGGAAACCCGACCAGGTTGCGATTTCTGCATTCTGAGCGAAAGCAGCGCCTGCGGCAAACATTCCAACTGCGACAGAGGCTATAGAAATTTTTTTGTAGTTCATTATCCACACCTTGTTAATATATTATGCGAAAATAATTTACCCCCATATATAAAGAACCGTCCCACGTTAAATTTCTTTTTGTTGTATAGTAATGCAACAGTAGACATTATCATTCCCGGCGCCTGTCCTCGCGCCTGTCCTCGCTTGACGGGGATGACGGGGATGACCGGGAATCTCCTCTTGTAGCGTTTTTGCATTGTCATTCCCCACTTGATGGGGAATCTCCTTCTTGTAACATTTATTTATCAATAAATCTTGATCAATTTCTCTGAAAAAAGCGTGTTAAATAAGTAGACATTAGGAGAAACAATGAATAATAACTATTATGTTTACATATTGACGAATAAATACAAGACTGTCTTTTATACTGGTGTAACTAATGATTTGTATAGAAGAACTCTTGAACATAAAATGAAGCTGAATGAAGGCTTTTCTGAAAAGTATAATGCAGATTGTCTTGTTTACTATGAGCTCTTTTTCAATATTACAGATGCTATAAAGCGAGAAGAAAGACTGAAACGATGGAATCGCAAGTGGAAAATAGAATTGATTGAAAAGTTTAATACGCAATGGAAAGACTTGTTTGGCGAAATAGGAGATGCCTGCTCGGAGGCAGGCATGACAGTCTCAACACCTAAATCCTAATAACTAAACATCTACCAGCCCGCATCAACTAGCTAACTTCTACCAACAAACATCTACCAGCCCGCCTCAACTAGCTAACTTCTACCAACAAACATTTACTAGCCTACATCAACCGACTAAGTTCTAATATTCTACATTTCACCTCATGGATTTACAGTCGATTCTCTCCTCCGTTTTGGACGAAGTTTACGAAAAAAACGAATACCCCGCACTTGCGGCGCTCGAAAGTGAATGGACGCATACACGCCCGTTCTATGGCCTCCGCGTGCTGGTGGCGACTCCGATTTACCGCAATACGATGACCGAATATCGAGCTCTTTTGGCGGGCGGTGCCGACCTTCTCGTGGGTTTTTCGGAATTTAACGACCCCGATGTCGTGGACTTTATGAGGGAATGGGGTGTACCCGTCGTAACGCCTGCCGAAATGCTCGAAGCCGAATCTCGCGGCGAGTTTGTGGACTTGGTGCTCGACTGTGCGGGGCCTTTTGCGGTACTCCACCCGAAAATTGGCTTTGTGGAACTCACACGTTCGGGTGTACACTATTATAAAGATGCCGAAAAACCGGTTTACGTCGCCGATAGCGGTATCGTTAAGCGGATTGAAACCTCCTTGGGCACGGGCGATGGCTATTTCCGCGGTCTCGAAAAGTTGGGCCTTGGTGGCGATTTCGAAGGCAAGAAGTTATTGGTTTTTGGTAGTGGCAAAGTCGGTTCGGGGATTGCGCTCCAGGGTGTTCGCCGTGGCTGCAATGTGACCGTCGTGACGGACTTAAAACGTGGACAGTCCCAAAATTCCGCATCATCCGAAACAATGCCTGCGGGTGATTTTTCGGCCGTTCTTGAGCAAAATGGCGTGGATGTTGTCGACTGCCATGACTATGCGGCGGTTGCCTCCTTGATTGAAAATTCGGATTTCGTCGTGACGGCCACGGGTGTCAAAAATGCCCTTTCTGCCCCGGAATTGACGGAAGCACTTCTCTCGACCCAGGCAAATCTCGCCAATATGGGAGTTGAAGATGAATACGGCGAGGCTGTTCCCGCTGAAAAGGTGCTCAACGCTAAAGGTCCGCTGAACTTCATTCTTGAGGAGCCTACGCACTTGAAGTACATTGATACGTCGCTTGCGCTCCATGCTGCCCTTGCCGAACGCTTGGTTCAAGAAGCCGCGACTCTTGAAGGCTCTTCCGATGCTGCTTCTGCTGAAAATTCCGCCGGACTTCGCTTTCCGCCGCAAGAAATTGAACAGCGCTTGCTCACCATCGCTATCCAAAATGGCGTCATTGGCCCTGAAATTTGCAGCATGCTCGGTGGCATTCCCACCGAAATGGACTAGGTGCGACAATGACTCCCGAGAATATGAAAAAGGTCGTCGATCTCTGCAACCAGATATCGAACATCACCTACGAGAACTTGACGAAAATCATCCGTCTGGAACAGACGGGGAGCGCCACCGGCGCCCGCAAGCTTGACGATAGCGATCAGAACGATATTGATTCCTGGATGGGCGGCGGCACCTGCTTCAGCATGACGTGGCACCTGTACCAAACGCTCACGGATATGGGTTTCAAGCCGCGTCTTGTGATGGGCCACAAACGCAAAGAGCGCAACATCCACTGCGCCCTCATCTTGCCGGACCCCGATTCTAATGTCACTCTGGAGGCACATAGTGCCGATAGAGCCCATAATGGATCCTATCGGTCGTTACACTCCCTCCAGGATGACAAAAGCAACCTTTTTTCCCGGTCTGTCTCCCCGGCCTCTATGTCATCCCGGCCTTGTGCCGGGACGGGGTCACCTCTCTCGTCTAATTCCTACCTTCTCGATCCCGGTTACTTGATTTTTGATCCGCTTCAGATGCCACTCCCGCAGCCGTTTGGCACTAGCGAAGCGTTTTTCCCGCTTTCCCCGAACTGCGTGCGCCTCGTGCGCCCGACGCTTGAATCGATGGAACTCTGGACAGGTGGCGCAGGCGCGCCAATGAAGCTCCGCTTCGAGTACCCCGTCGAAGGCGTCTCTGTCGAAGAATTCAAGCACCACTGGAACGAGAGTTTCTACCGCGAAATGATGACCTACCCGGTCTTGAACCGCCTTGACCGCGAAAAAGGCATCCAGTATTACTACCAGAAGGGAAACCTCGTCGTTCGTAGCAGCACAGGCTCGCAAATGAAGCGCATTGAACCCGCCGACCGCGTGCAGACCCTCAGCGATATCTTCAAGCTTTCGCCTTCCATCATCGAGCAGGCGCTCCAGATTCTTGAGAAAAAGCACTAGAAGGCGTTTTTCATATCTAAATTAAAAGCTTGGCAATTGCCCCCAAATTTTCTATCTTTGCGCCCGAAAATTGAGGTTTTTACGAAGTTTTCCGCATTTTGCGGTTATTTTGAGCGGCTCCGCGCATCTAGTCCAACCATTTGCGTCTTGCGGGCCTCACGGGTGTGTTTATGGAAGATGTAATAAACAATAAAAAACTTAACGCGATGGGGACGGCTAGCATCCCGAAGATTGTCTTGCAGTTTTCGGTCCCGGCTATCATCAGTATGCTCGTCGAAGCGCTCTACAACATCGTGGACCGCTATTTCGTGGGTCAGGGCGTCGGTAGCCTAGGCATCGGCGGCATCACCATCTGCTTCCCGATAGCCCTTTTCATTATGGCGATGTCCATGATGATTGGCGTGGGCGGCAACACGCTTTTTGCCATCCGCCTCGGCGAACGCAAGTACCAGCAGGCGGCCATCATCCTCAACAACTCCTTTGTGTTGCTCATCATGATGGCGGTGAGTTCCTTTACGCTCGGCCAGATTTTCATGGAACCGCTCCTCAAGCTCTTTGGCGCAAGTGACCAGCTTTTGCCTGTGGCGTCGAGCTACATGCGCATTATCTTGTGCGGTGCGATTTTCCAGACGATTGTCCCCGGCATGAACCACTTTATCCGCAGCATGGGCCACCCGAAAACGGCCATGACCCGCGTGATGATTGGCGCCGGCAGTAACGTGATTCTAGACTGGCTTTTCATCATGAAGTTCAACTGGGGCATTGAGGGCGCTGCTTGGGCGACTGTCTTGAGCCAGTTCATCGGCGGCCTTGCCGTGATGCAGTTCTTCGTGAAAAAGACGACGCCTATCAAGGTCAACCGCCGTTACATGAAGCTCCGCCTCCCGTATGTGCGCAAAATCTTTATTCTTGGGCTCCCGCCGAGCATTATGCAGATTAGCAACAGCCTCCTGAATGCCATTCTTGCACGTAGCCTCACATCGTATGGCACTCGTGACTTGCCGATAGTGAACGGTATGACGGGAGGCGACCAGGCAATTGCCGCATTCGGAATCCTCATGAGCATAGTCTCCATGATTGTTTTGCCACTCATGGGCTTTGTGACGGGCTCTCAACCGATTATCGGGTACAATTACGGTGCCAAGTACAACAACCGTGTCCGTGACACGCTCAAGTTCACCATGCTCTATGCAACGGCGTTCATCGTGATTGCGTGGATTCTCGTGATGACAAATACGCTTGCGTTTGTGGCGCCTTTTGTGCCGAACGACCAGAACATGCAACAGCTCACGTGCAAAGCTCTCCGCACCTTCATTTGCATGATGCCGTTTGTACCGCTTGGAATGGTGTCGGGTAACTTTTTCCAGGGAACGGGCAAGGCTTGGCGTTCGATGTTCCTGAACGCTTGCCGTCAGCTCATTTTGCTGATTCCGTTCCTGTTTATTATGCCGCGTTTCTTCGGGCTTCGTGGCGTGTTCATGGCGCAGCCTATCGCTGACTTTGCGACGGCCTTCATCGCCATCATCATGCTCCGCGCCGAACTCAAGAACATCCCGCGCATCTAGCCCTGTCATTCCCCTAACGGGGCTTGACTTGTTCGCCTCGGATATAGAAACATGCAAGCATGTTTCTGCATCACTCGGCTCCTTTGTCATTCCCGCCTCCGAGCGGGAATCTCCATCTTGCCGCGTTTACCCTGCAGTATTGAGCAGTCCATCACTTTCGGCAATCAACTCACCGATTTGCGTGACTTCGGTGCCCTGGCGTGACACAAGCCCAATGGATATCGTCACCGGGATTCTCGAATCCATCCACGAGAATATGTGGCGTTCAATGACCAAACGCATTTTTTCGGCGCGCTTTTTTGCATCTTCGGGTGAAATCCCGTTCATGAGGAGCAGGAACTTTTCGCCTTCATAGCGTGCGAGCAAGTCGCAGTCGCGCTTCTCGTCGCTCAAGAGCCTTGCAACTTCTTTCAAAATCAAGTCGCCGCACATTTCTCCACAAGATTCCGTTAAACGCTTGAATTCATCGACACGAATCATTGCCACATGGACAAATGAATCCCCGCGGCGGGCGCATACAAGTTCTCCTGCTGAACGGTCCATGAACGCCTGGCTGTTCAGAATGCCCGTCAGTTCATCCATCGTCGCCGCTTCGTAAAGCTCGCGGCTAAAAGCCTCTTCGCTTTGATCCTTGTAGGCGACTTTCAGAACAATCTTGCCTATCTGGAGTCTGTTGTCCGAATCGAGAATCTGCTTGTGAATGTAGTTGCCGTCCACGAACGTGCCGTTTGTGCTGCCGAGGTCTTCGACAGTCACTCTCTGACCGTCAAACGTAAGCGCGCAGTGTCTACGGCTCACCATTTCGTCTTCGAAACGGATGTCGGCATCTTGCCCACGACCGAGCACCACGGTCCCTAATTCGAGCGGAAGCTCTGCAAACTCACTTTGCGGGTACAGCACAATCAGGTGCGGATGAACAGTCCTCGGTTTTAAAATTTCCATAAAATCCCTTATTTTTCCCGCCCCAAATATAGGACCTTTTGACGATGTCGTGCCCGCCCACTTGTCATCCCGGACCCCGTTCCGGGAGGGAATCTCCCTCTTGTTAGCCTACCTTTTCCCTAACTATATAATACAGCTATGATACGGCTTAAATCACACTGCTTGTAAAATGTTTTGTTACAAAAAGGGAATTGTAATTTGATGTTTACAAACATTGTTGAAAATTTGTGAATAAAACTGTGAATTTCCTTATATAAATTTTTTTTCACAATTCTTTAAAAGAAAAAAGTCCGTTTTTTTATTTAAAAAAGTAGATTTCGTGTCGGTGTAGTATATCGAGGAGGCTGTTCTTCTTGATGTGCAACGCGGTCAGAGAGAACCGAAAATGGAAAGAAATACAATGAATAACAGAATCAACTCCTTAAAATGGTGGGTATTGGGCTGTGTAATGCTCGTTGCCGGTGCGCAAAGTGCATTAGCTTCATTAAGCGGGTGCGATGGTACCGTTTATTTCAAGTTGCCTGATGGTTGGAAATCTGCTTATGCAGTTGCAGGTGGTCAAAAAGCTGCTTTTACCAAGAGTTCTTATGCTAACTGGCTTCAGGTAAGCACCGCTAATATTGGTGGCCCCAATGCTGCAAAGGGTTTTGTCATCGAAGAAACCGGTGCAAACGACTGTAACAGTGGTCACTGCGTCCGCAAAGACTCCATGGACGTGAAGTACTTGCAGATAAGTGATAACAGCGTCACTGCATTTACTTGTAGTGACTTTAGCTCTACTACTGATGGTGAATTGTGGATCTCTGCCCATCCGGATCCGACCAAGAAGAACACTACCTATGTGAGCAAGACTCCTCCTGACGTCAAGTATTTCTACGTCTTCTTGCCGAACACGGAAGAATGGAAGAGTGCCGTGCCGATGATCAAGGAAGGTGATAAGGAATCGATGAAGATGACTATCGATTCTGACCATTGCGGTTGGTATTTCAGACGCTATATCGATGAACCGATTCCGACCAGCGTTATTATTCACAAAGATGATGATGAAACATTGACGCAGGCTATTGGTATGGGTGGTACCTGGGTTGAAGAAGGTACTGCTGCAACGCCGATTGATTTGAACGGTTTGTATGACCTTTTTGGTTCTGACACCCTGTACTTTTTGGCCGATGCCGAAGAAGCCGCTAAGCTTGTTGAACAGGAAAAGGGCTGGTTCACGTCTCGCCCGGCTGCCGAAGGTAAGTGCAGCTATGACTTGGCCGCTTTGATTTATGATACTGATGCTTCTTTGCATGGTGCGTTTACTTGTAACCCGGACTGGAGTCCTGGACAGACTCCGGAACAGGCTCATGCAAACGCCTGCTTCTACCCGTCTGTGAAGTACCCGGTTGTTTCTTCTGCCGCTGGTGAAGTTCCGTGTATCGGTGTTACCCAGGGCATGGTGGAAAGCACACTTGACTCTAAGGGCCGCATGGTTCTTACCGCAAAGGGTAAAAAGTGCTTCGGTACTCAGGCCGATGAAGCTTTTGCCGCAATGTTTACTTCTACTCCGGGCGTGAACGAAGAATACTGCGTCAACATGACCTTTAACCAGGTTTCTGATGGTGCTTTTGAATTCGATTCTGATAACTACTTGAGCCCAGGTGCTACGGTCAAGGGTGGTTTCTATCCTGCTGAAGAAGCTCCTGCTGCAACAATGATGCTTTCTGACCGCTTGGTCGCTGCTGAAAACAAGCGCAAGGCTGAAGGTCCGATTTTCTTCTGCCCGGATTACAACAACCAGAAGTCTACTACACCGGAAGGTCTCCGTACGATTCATCCGACGGAAGGCGTGCCGATGAGTGACCTCATCTGCAATGGCCCGGGTTGGAATGGCGGTATTAACTGCGAACAGAAATTTGCTGCTGGTTCTGAATTTAATGACGCTTCTGTTGCTGCTGAAATTCAGAAAAAGCTCGGCGTGACCTGGGAAGGTGACGGCTGGGGCTGGGCTTGCGAACAGATGGGTCCGCTGGGTTGGACATACTACAAGGAAAATTCTGAAATCGCTGTTGGTAAGCTGATTGACAAGAATATGATTGTCGATGATGAAGGCACGCCTGTTCAGGGGGCTAAGGCTCGCTGGGTCTCTGGTGCAAGCGATTCCCAAGTCCTTACGACGGGTGGCCGTAACCAGCACTTCTGCTTTGAATCTCATGCAACGTTCCGCTACAAGAAGGACCTCAAGTTCAGCTTCCGTGGTGACGACGACATTTGGGTCTTTATTGGTGGCCACTTGGCTGTGGACCTTGGTGGTACGCACCTTGCCGCTCCGGGTTATGTGGACTTGAACAAGTTTATGGGCGATACGGCTGAAGTCGGTAAGGAATATCCTCTTGACATCTTCTTCTGCGACCGCCGTACGACGATGAGTAACGTCCGTATCAAGACGAACATGTACATCGAACAGAAGAACGGTATTGTTCCGACGCCGAACAACAAGGGCGATGCTTACGATGACTACGTTGATAACAACAACAGACATTACTCCATTTGCTATAAGGAATCTGGTAAGAAGAACTGCGCAGCCGCTGTTGGCTCTGGTAGTGGCGACAGAAGAATGTGCGGTAAGGAAATTATCGATGCCGGTTTGACGATCCGTTATGAACTTTCTATGGACCCGACGGATTCTGATCCGACTGCCGTCAAGGTTTCCGAAGAACAATTTGCTGCAAATCCGATTCAGTTTAATGGTGGTATCAATGTGTCGGATCCGTCTGACCCGATTGTCAACACCGATAAGCTCAAGGACTTCCTCCCGCCGGGAACGTACTACTTGTTCATCAAGATTGGTGGCGAATACAAGTCTATCACGATTCCTGTGACGGGTGCTCTTGGCGTTGCTAACCGTACCGCAGTTGCTGTTGACGAAAATAACAACTACAGCCTCCCGTACGAATACGTTGGCTACAAGATGGCTTCTATCCCGAAGGATGGCGTTGCTGAAGTCGGTCAGTTGGTCCCGCTCTATATCGCTGCTCTTCGCGATCCTTGCACGACTGCTGAAGGTTGCGACAAGTATCTCGAAATGCAGTCTGTTCCGGGTTCTGCTTACGCTCTGCATGCATCTAGCAAGAATGTCATCTTCTACGAAATGAAGAATGGCGTGCTTACTCAGATTGCTAATCCGGAAAAGGAACGCACTGTTGGTGATGGTGGTATCGATACGGTCTATGCAACAATTCTTGCTCGCTCTTTCGCAGCCGGTAAGAGAGAAGAAAAGGTTTCTGTTAACGTGGTTGGTAGCTCTCGTATGGCAGACATCACGTTCTTCATCCCGGATATCGTGTTCGTGGATGGCCCGACCTCTTCGAAGATTATTTCTGGCGACGCAGACGAAACCATCCACTTGAAGGGCGCTAACGATACTCTCTATATGCTTGCTCTTGATCAGAATGATAACGAATGCGGTGCTGCTTGCAACTTTGCTCTTGCTCAGCTCGACGCTTCTGCTGGTGTCATTGTCGCTGATGCACAAATTGTTGATGGCCGTGGCATTGTTATCGTCCGCTCCAACAAGGAATACATGAGAAAGGCTGATGGCTCGGGTACGGCATTTATCGATGTCAGCATCGCTGGTGCTCCGAATATCCATGCTATCTATAACAATTTGCAGTTCCAGGATCCTCCGGTTCCGACTCCGCAGCTTGCCGATATCTTTGACGTTCACGGCACTCTGCCTGAAACGGAATTGAATGTTCCGGAACCGTACTTCTACAAGACTAAGGAATACCTCGATGGTATCGGCGACTCCCTCGTGATTTACTATCATCGTCAGTTCCATCAGGACTCTCTCCCGAGCAAGATTGAAGTCTTCTGGGAAAGCGACAAGGATTCTGTCGTCTTCGAAGGTGATGAAATCAAGGCTGGTGCAAATTGCGATGCTACCACAAAGTATTGCGATCCGGTGATCAAACTTAGTGGCAAGAATCTCTCCAAGGATGTGAAGACTGGTGGTAAGGGTCGTCTCAAGTCCTGGGCTACCTTCAAGCCGACTCCGACTAGCGAACCGATTACGACCGCTTTCGATGGTGACATTTCTGACCGTATTGCTCCAATCATCGTTTCTGCAAGAGCAAGGGCTGATGAAAAGACGAATACGATTCAGTTGCAGCTCCAGTTCTCTGAACCGGTTCAGAAGACGACTGCTGGTGCGAAGGAACAGGATAATGTGTTCTCGTTCTACATCAACAATGGTAAGGAACATCAGTTCAAGGAATTCATCCCGGTCAAGTCTGGTATTACGTACGGTGATGCCTATACTGAATCTCAGACTCTCGTCTATAGCCAGAGTGATGCTATCTTCCCGCAGGCTGGTGACTATATCCACTTCAGAAGCGTTGGCGGTGTAGGCCTTGTGGGCGACCAGTCCACGTATGCTGAAGACTTGGGTGCAGATACTCTCCGTCCGGCTGATGATGCTACTCACATGTGGAACGTCGCTCCGGGTTATGACGCTACGGATCGCCTCCCGTCTCCGTGGGTGCTTATCTCTGGTGAAGTAAGTACTTACATTGTAAGACTTATCCCGCGTGCAAAGGGTGGTATCCCGACGAGCCAGGCTCCGGCTGCAATCGAAAAGCTCCCGCCGTTCCTCGTGGTTGGCTACGATGCTAACAAGGTCGACAAGGACTTCAGAAGAGACGTCTTGGCTGGTACTCAGTTGGCTGGATACGGATTCATTCCGCATGGCTGGTTCGTCAAGAACGATATGGGTGCCTTGGTTGATTCTAAGGAAGAATACGCTGGAATCGATAAGAGCACGGTGTTCTTCGATTACGACTTCCAGTTGTTCACGAACTTGGGTGCACATGTTGCTGGTCAGAAGGGCCGTATCTCTTGTACGGATGAACTCTTCAACGGCGACTGCGTCAAGAATCGTAGAAACTTCTTCGTTCTCTGGAACATGAAGTCCGACAAGAACCGTATGGTGGGTTCGGGCGCCTATATCGCAAAGATCAAGACCTACGTTCAGCTTGGAAAGTTCGGCAAGACCGCTAAGCTTGAAAAGTCTGAAATGTGGGGTGTTCGTCACAATGCCGACGAAAAGGGCAGCTTGAGCGAAGACTAGTCTTCATCGCTTGTAAAAGTTTTAAAGCCTCCCCAAGCGGGGAGGCTTTTTCTATATTTAGAACATGCGAAAGATTTTAATGGCACTTTCTTTATGCGCGATGGCTTGGGCCGGATCGCCAACAGATTTGGATTCCCTTTTCCGCGGTAACGAGTACAAGCCAACGCTTAGTGCATCGCTCCGCGATACGACAAGCAATTCTGCTGTACCTGCTAAGGTTACAAGCAAGAACGATAAGGCTGATGGTTACTTTATGCTTCAGTTCGAAGCGGTCGGTGATTTCGATGCCGCTCAGAGACGCAAGGCTCAGCTTTCTGCAAGCACGGGTTACACCATCCAGGTCGTATTTGATCCGCCGTTCTACAAGCTTCGCGGTGGTGGATGGACCAAGCGTAAAGTCGCCGAAGACAAGGCTCGCGAGCTTTCCGCATACAACATCAATGCTTTTGTCGTCAAGCTTCGATAAGCGCGTAAAAGACTGCCTTTTTACAATGTCACCCCAGCCTTGTGCCGGGGTCAGTTTTTTTTGTATGTTGCTTTTATGAAGCAACACAACTATTATGTTTATTTGCTAACGACTAACAATAATCTCACGTTTTACGTGGGGGTTACGAATAATTTAGTACGATGTGTAATAGAACATAAAATTCATTGTAATCAAGGATTCACGCAAGAGTATAACGTAAATAAACTTGTCTATTTTGAAACTTTTTCAAATGTAAATGATGCTATAAAAAGAGAAAAACAGATGAAACGTTATAAACGTTTATGGAAGTTCAATCTCGTGAATAGTATTAATGCTGAATGGGTTGATTTGTCCGAAAAGATTGGCATTACAAGAGATATGATTGAAAATGCCAAAGTGCATGCACAGAATGCCAACCCCGGAACGGAGTCCGGGGAGACAGATTGCAAATAGAGATTATAGCTGAGGCGCCTACAGCACACCGAGAATTTGCTTGATACTGTGGTCGTCGAGCTTGAGGAGGGCGCGTTCTTCGGGTGGCACGTACGCCATCTTGCGTTCGTTGTCGGGCCTCTTGGAGCGGTCGCGCAGCACGATGCTCTTGTTTGTGCGCGAATAGAAAAACGGTCCTGTCTTGATGAAAAGCTTTTGGTGTAGAGCTTGCTTGATGGCTTCACTCAAGGTGGCGTTAATCTTTGCGTTCGGCTCGGCGTTGTGCAGTTCCAGAATCCTTTGCAACAGGAGCTCTCCGTGAATCGGGGACTCGCTATCGACATAGAACTTGAGCTGTTCAAGAAGTGTCTCTGCCGGTAGTTCTGCAATCGGCTTGTCTGCTTCTGCATGGGCAGGATGCTTCACGCAGTACGGTTCGATTGTTGCATCGATGCTTTGCTCCGCGCCTTCGAGAGGGAGGTCTTCTTGAGGTGGCGGTGCGACACTCTGCTCAATTGCAATTGTGGCGATGAGGTTTTCCTTCTCGTCGGCATTTGAAATGTTCCAAAGCGGGAGCCACATGTTGAGGACCTTCCAGCCGAGTCTCGAAAGTGCGTTGGGGCGCACGTATTCGCGGTCTTCTACAGATTCCTTGTAGGGCATGCAACAGCAATCGCATTCGATAACGGCGAGGGAACGCTTCGAGTTGTTGGCGTCAATGACGACCGGACCTACAGGAATGTTGCCTGTCGCAAAGCTATCCTTAAAGGCGATGGATTCTTGCTTGAAAAGTTCTTTAATTTGTGTGCTGAGAACGGACTCTGAGGCTTGGAAATTCTCATTTCCATGAACTGATTTGCTCTTAAGTTCACAAACCCATTCTTGGTACAGACTTGGTTTTGAATTGGTGAGCTTGTCCGCTTCTTCGTTCGTCATGAACAGGCAAAGGCTATGTTTGGCGAGTGTCGAACAAATCGAAAGCTTGCAGACTCCTGCAACGTTTGTCATTTGGTCGATGTTGGTGCAGACAAATATCACATCTCGGTATAAATCGACAGCTCGTTCTATCGTCTTGATATAGAACTTGTTTGTGAGATTCCCTTGCGTAAAGAACTTTGCCGCATTTGGCGATTTTTCCAAAAGACTCAGGATGGCCTCTTCGATTTCGTTGCAGAGCGCTTGGCTTGATGTGACGATTCCAAGCGTCTGACTCGGATTCTTTGTCGCATGCTGAATCGCTTTTTCTGCAATAGATGAAACCTTGTCCTGAACAATTTTGAGGACTTGAGTCTTGCTTGTTGCTAAAGTCGAATTGGGCAACTGAGCCATTTCGTTATTGTAAATTCTGTTGTTGGCAAAATTGAATAACGAAGGATCTGCGTATTGCGAAGTGTAGCCGACAACGCGTGAGGGGATTCCCTTGCGGAGTGCTGCCGAAAGTACATTGTCCCTAAAGAATATCGACTGCGAAGAAAGGTCCATATTGCAGGCGTCCATTGGGAGCATTTCGAGCGCTGGTGCACAGGGATTGCCTAAGAAAATAATCTTTTTGGAATTGAAAATCCCGGGCATGGCTTCGGTGATAGTCATGCAGTCGGCATCCAAGAATAGCGTGACATCGAATGAATCAAAATCTTGTTCGTATGTTCGCGATAGCTTGACGCATTGAAGCAAGTCGGGATTCTTTTCAACGGCTTCGTGCGCAGCACGGAAGTTCGCATTAGAGAACTGGTCCAAAAGGGTTTTGAACTGCTTGCCTTGCTGTTTGCGGTTCTTTGCTGAAGGGCTGAACAAATCTGGGCATTCTGCTGTGGCCGCCTGCATTTGGCTGTTTGTCCAGGCGCGGGCAAATGCCATAGCGATATCCTTGTTCGCATTTTTCTCGTTCTTGATGAACTGAGCGAGATTTTCGCAAGGTGAATCGCTGATGTTTTCCAAGTGCTCGCAAATCTGCAAGTAAATGTCTTGTTCGCTCCACAGCTTTGACCAATGTGCGATTTTATCAATCCACAAAGTTACGTTTTGGGCATCCATGGATTCGCTCAAGTTGAACGACTTGCTGATGCTCTGAAGCTTGTTTTGGAGTTCTTCGAGGCTGGACAGAATGTTGTCCAAATTTTCAGCGTGCGGCTTGAACAGGTGCCATTTGGCAAGCAACTGGAGCAAGTAATCGTGCTGGTCGCTATTCTTGATGCGGGCGCGGAATACGTAGTAATGGTGGATTTTATCAGCCAAATCCTTCCAATCGGTTTTTTCGTATTTCCAGTCCCTGCCGAACAGACGTGCTGCAAGTACAGAGGAATCCTTGTACTTTTGTCTGTATTCCTGGATTTCGATAAGCTTATCAATTTGCTCCAGGAGCATGTCATCGGAGGTGATGCTCTTGGGATCTTTGAAAACACTGAGCAAAATACGCTTGGGCCTGCGGTAATGATCCGAGAGGGCTTTGAGCGCAGAACTTAAGCTGTCTTCAAATTCTTTGCGGGCTGCAAGGACGTTTACTTCGATGGCTTCATCGGTAAATACATCGGAACCCTTGCGACGGTAGCTAGACCAACGCGCTCCTGCACTTGGCAAGTCGTTGAGATCGTCTTGGTAGGCAATCCAGCCGTTAGAATGAAGGTCCCAGTCTTCGAAACCCGGCATGTCGTCAAAGTTTTTCTTGAAGACGTTCGCGAGCGCAAGTGCATCTGAAAGCTTGAATCCGTCGAGATAGAGCTTGGATTTGTTTATGCTTTCGATGAACGGCTTGATGGTTTCGACTAAGTTCTTTGCTTGTCCGAGTTCTTCGCCGATTTGTGTTTTGCGGTCTTGCGACACGGCTGGCAGCGTAATTCCCTGGAAAGCATTGTAAATGTCAATTCCGTTTTCATTCAGGAACAGCTGCGTCAATTGCTCAAGGCTTGCGTGCATAGACTTGAATTTTTTGAAGTCTATGTTCTCAATGTTTTTGAACAAATCGCTTGCAAACTTTGTCTTGACTGGTTTTAGTTTTGCAATTTCGTCAAGCAGTTCTGTGAGCTTCACGCCACTTGGCTTGAGCGGAAAATTGACGGCATCGTAATAGGAAACAAGCTTTGCTCGGGTTTCGCTCAACTGCGTTTTTATAGTGTCGCGGTCGGGCCCCTGGAATGAACGGAATGGCGGTTTCCATGCGTTTTCGAAATTGAGCTTGGAAATAGCCCTACGGCTTACCACGCAAACTTTTTGCCTTTGCTGGATAAGGTCTGCGGCGATGTTTACGGCGACCTTTGCTTTTTCTGCTCCTGGTAGCGTTTGTACGGCAAATGCGGAACACTTGGGGTTGAGCGCATCGATAACCGCTTTGTTTGTCTGCGAATCGGTCGTGTAAGGGAAGTAATGATCCGCAGGGTTGTAAACGTGGTCGTAGGGGATTTCTTCAAAAAGCGATGGCTGCGGCATGAATCCTTCATTGCCTATCGTTGCGATGAAGAATTCGTTGTTGGCCGCTTTGGCTGTGGTCCAGCATGCGTTGGTCAATTTCTTTTTGAGGAGAAGCCTGTTGGTGCTGTAGAACGTGACGCAGTAGCCGTTACGTGTAAATTTCCAATCGGCTTTGGACGCTATCTTTTTTTCGAGGGCGTCAAAAAATTTCTGGATGGCAAAAGTCCCGTTCTTGAAAAAGTCAAGTGCTACAGGGAACTTGATTTCTTTATCAAGTGTCGAGAGAGCAATATTTTCTATTGGGGCGCGTGCCGAAATGGCGACCGTGTCGTGTTCAGCGTCGTAGTCGAGCGGGATGAGGATGGCGGGCGCGAGGCTCTTTTCGCCCCATTTGATGAATCCCGTGGCGATATACAAGTCTTGGTTGCAGAAGTCTTCTGCTTTAGCTTTGAGAACCTTGCGGAATTTGTCTAGATCGGCCGCTTGTTTTGCTTCGTCATATTTTGCGGATACGGGGAAGAACTGCGCAAGTGCGCGCGGCTTGGACTCGGTTTGCCAAGCTTCGAAAAACTGGTCCCCGTTGCCTAAAAGCAGTGGTGACTGAAATTTGTTCTTTTGCGAAAAGCTGAGCAGACGGTCTTTGCTATCAAAGACTGAAGCCTCTTCACGAATCTTTTCTATGGTTGCAGACACGGACGTTGATGCCATGTCATGAATATAAATTTTTTTTAACCAAGAAAACGCTAGAGAGTTTCCATAATTATGGATATCGCGTCAACGAGGGCGATGGGAGCGTCGCTTTCCGTGAGGTGGGCTTTATGGCAGACGCGACCAAAAAGCATTTCGGGCGTAATGCCGGCTTCTTTGTCCTGACGCAGGCTGTGGGCGAGCTCGCGCTTGGAAAGCTTCTTGTTGTTCGCGTCTACGATGAGCGGGTGGTGCAGGTAGATGGGGCGCTCTGTGCGTCCTAGTGCTTCCATGAGCGCAATCTGGCGGGCGGTGGAATTGCGAATGTCTTCGCCACGGATGATGTGCGTGATTTGCTCGTCGATGTCGTCTACGCAGACGGCGAACTGGTATGTCCATTGGTTGTCGCGGTCGCGGATGGGGAAGTCCCCGCATTGGAGTTTCGGGTTTTCGTGAAAGTCCCCTAGACGCAGGTCGTGCCAGTTGATGAATTTGTCAGGAACGATAAACCGCAAATTATGCGGCGCAGAATTTATAATTTCTCTCGTCTCTCTTCTCTCTTCTCTCGTCTTATAAAAGCACTTGCCCTGATAAACAATCTCACCGGTTTCGCTTTGCGGGTTTTCGGCGAGGAGTTGCTTGCGGCTGCAATAGCACGGGTAAACTAACGATTTTTCTTTTAACTTTTGGAGGGCCGCTTCGTAGACTTGTCCGCGTGCACTTTGTATGCTCTCGGAATCGTATTTAAACCCAAGCCAAGCCAAATCTTCTCGGATGCCAGCAATATAGGCGGGTCGTGCGCGACTTTGATCATGGTCTTCGATTCGCAAGTGGATCTTTAAGTTCCATTTTTTTGCCGCTGCCCACACATAAAGTGCCGAAAGCAAGTGGCCTTCGTGAAGGTATCCTGTGGGGCTTGGTGCAAATCGAATTTTTCCGGACATGATGCAAATTTAGGTTTCGGTACAAAAATAAGTTTTAAAATTGTTACTTAACTCACATTTTTTGTATGAAAAAACATAAATATTTTGTTTTTTTCGATAAAATTGATTTTGTGATATATATTACTCATAGGTAAAGGGATGTGTTATAAAAACGGAGTACTTATGGGTGGAATGAAACTTTCTAGAGCCTGCGTGGCTCTATTCTTTGCGTTTGTTGCAAATTCATTTGCTGAAGACGTGGTCGCAATGGCCTCGAATGGCTCAACGGTTATCTTGCATGACAATGGCCGTTGGGAATATCACCAGAATAACAGTAGAATCCGTGATGTGCGTGAAAGCGCCATCCCTGAAGATGCCAAGTTCAACGTGATGGTGGAATACGAATCTCCGGATCGCGTGCGTAAGAACGTTCGCCTTGCTATGGAAGCGGAATTCGCCACCGAACAAGAAATTCTTGACAGCTTGAGGGCTGTTCCGAAGGGCGGTTACATCTATTTCCAGGTGAAGACATCCCAAATCAAGAAAGGATACCCACGTAAGTTGACGTACTCGTTGTACGATGGCGGTAAGAAACCTATATTTACGAAAACAGCTTACGATACCGATGCGGTTCCGAGTGAACAGAGCGGCGTTTCTAATTTGCTCGTTGTCCCTGTTTACGGGCACCCGAAGTCGAACGTGATGCTTGCGCGTGTGCAGGCTCGCAATGGGATGGAGACGCTCGATATCGATATCCCCGTTAGGTAATTTGCATTGCTAAAATTTGCGGTAGTCGATCTCGAAACGACCGGCGGACATGGTGAAGATAATCGAATAATGGAAATCGGAATCGCCCTGATGGACGGTTCCGAAATT
The DNA here is from genome assembly GCA_902791475.1 of Fibrobacter succinogenes. Lineage (GTDB taxonomy): Bacteria > Fibrobacterota > Fibrobacteria > Fibrobacterales > Fibrobacteraceae > Fibrobacter > Fibrobacter succinogenes_J. The sequence goes on along the minus strand of CADAWC010000027.1, from coordinate 18,488 downwards.
GTTGAAACGTACCACGCGCTTGTAGACCCAGGAAAGCCGATAACGCCGTTTGTCCGCGAGCTTACGGGCATCACTGACGAGATGGTAAGTGGAAAACCGCAATTTGGCGTGATTGCCGAACATGTGGCGGCTTTATTGCAAGACCGCATTTTTGTAGCGCACAACGTGCAATTTGACTGCAAGTATATGACGGCAGAGCTGAAACGCAGTTGCATTAAGTTCAACCCGGCAAGACTTTGTACGGTAAAGCTTTCGCGACGTGTGTTCCCGGGGCAGCCGAGCTACAGTTTGCACAAGCTTACGGAATCGCTTGGACTCCCGGACTTTAACCATCACCGTGCTTTGGACGATACGCTTGCGGCGGCTGCCATTTTGAGGTCTGCGCTGGAGAAGGTCGGCGAGGCGGGCGTGATGAAAAACGTCGTGAATATTTCTGTAGCTAAAAAACAGGCGTTTTGCAAATAGCCAATAGTCATTGGTCATTAGTCAATAGTCTTGATTTGTCATTCCCGCCTACCTGTCCTCGCGCCTGTCCTCGCTTGACGGGGATGACGGGGACGAGCGGGAATCTCCATTTTATAGAACTAGAAGGAGAAGCCCTATCAAGTAGGGCTTGACAAAATGTGTTCGCGCACGACTCGCGGAATTCTATAACTTCAAAATTCCGGCTTTGTATTTGAGCTTCAAAACGCGGGCTGCGGATTCTTCGATGCGCTTCTTGTATTTTGAGCTTTTGTCGCAAAGCTCCATCATGATGTTAATCATGTCCTTGGCTTTAGATGTGTACGAAATCATGAGGATGTCGTTACCCGCGTCAATGATGGCGGTGACGAGGCGCTTGAAGTCTTTGTCCGGGTAGGTCTTGCGAGGAGCGATTTGCGTTTTGCCGCTAGCCCAGGTGCGTAAAGAAGTACCCCAGAGGTCGTCGGTAAGCATGACCATGTCGGGGGCGTATTGTCGGACCATCTTGACGATGTTCTTGTCGAAAACGGCGGGGCGGTTGGAAATTCGTATAAATTGCACGCTGGACATCATGGTGACGGGAATGTCCTGGGCGAGTGTCTTGAAAAAACGCACGTTTTTTTGAATGGTTTCTTTGGGCGATGCGCTAATAGCTATTTGCAAGTCGCTGTTGGTCCAGGAATCGTAACCGGGGAAGTGCTTTGAAACGCAGATGATGCCGTTGTCGTGCATGCCGTTGACGAATGCTCTTACTTTATAAGCATTTGTCGTGTCGTTACCCCATGAGCGGTGACTTTCTTCCATGAACGAATTGGTGCCGCGGTGGTCCTTGGACGGGTCAAGCACTGGCGCCAGGTTCATGTTTATTTTTAGGTCTTTGAGCGCGTGCCCGATTTTCTTGGCGAGCTTGTGGATTTGCGTGGTGTCCATGCGGCGCATTTCAAGGGCGCTGGGGGTGTGTCGCCAATTGTCGGAAAATGATGCCAAACGGTTGACGATGCCGCCTTCTTGGTCGCTGGCGGTGAATACTGGAATTTTTAGGCTCGAATTGATTTCGTCGATTTTGCGTATGGTTTCTTTTGATTCGCGGAGATGCTTCCCGGCGATGAGTAGACCTCCGATTTCGTTTTCAATTACAAATTGCGTGGTCGTGAGGAACACCATGATCATTTGGCCTGCCTTTTGACGCATAGACATGGAATTCCACAAGGGCATAAGTTCGTCGGGCAAGTTGTATGGGTTAGGCTCGTTTGCTGCGCTTGATGAGGACATCATCAAGCACATCGAAACTTCGGAAGAACTCGATTCCGGTATATACCGGTCGATTTGATAATCTTGCGCAAAGAGAGAACAAGTCGCGAAAAGAGCTAGTGTAAGTAGAAATCTTAAAGGCATGGGTATGAAACTTAGAGCTTAGAACTTAGAGCTTAGAACACTCACTTTTATCTAAAAGAAAATAACTAAGTTCTAAGAGCGGAGCGGGCTAAGTTCTGCTAACTAATTACTCTTCACTCTTTTTCTTCGCTCCGAATCGGCGGGGCTTGAATTCACGCGGCGGGAAATCGAACTTGAGCTTGCCCTTCACGAGCGTGAGGTACGCGTCGAACAGGCGGCGAGTCTTATTGCTGCGAAAACCCTTGATAAGCGAAGTCTTTTCGCCGGCGAGCAATTTCTTGATGTCATCAAGCGGAATTTCCTTGCCGAGGAGAATCTTCGGGAGCGAAAGCCCACTCGGTTCCTTCTTCACGTAGCTTTCGGAGACGTAGCCCGTGAGCGTTTCGTAAACGTCGGAGCCGTCAACGGGGGATTTGCCGATAACTTCGCCGAGCTCGATTTCTTCGGGCTTTTCGTCAAAGACAAATTCAACTTTGTTCTGGTCATTGATGATGAGGCCTGCTGAAAATTCAGCGCCCTTCTTGCTGCGGAAACCTGTGAGCGGTCCAATCTTGCGCTTGGTCAAGAGCTCTACGATTTCACTTTCGGACAAGTGCTTGCCGCCCACAATTTTGCGGATGACGATGCCGTCTTCGGTGGTGTAGCGGCTGACCGTTTCGAAAACCTTCTTGCCGTTCACGGGGCTGAAGCTTGCTTCATCGGTCGTGCTTTCTTCCTTGAATCCCTTGATGTTCTTCACCATCGTCTTTGTCATTTCGACGATGCCGTTCATGAACGCTTCGCGAGATTCCTTGCCCTTCGAGATGAGGTCCATCTTGTATTCCCATTCGCCGGTAAGTTCCGGGCTAGTGAGGGCTTCGCAGTTCATGGCGGAGAGGACCTTGATGAGGTCGAATGCCTTTGCTGTCGGGATCATTTCCTTGCCGTCGCGGACAACGTACTTGTCGCTCACGAGCTTTTCAATGATGGCGGCGCGTGTGGCTGGCGTTCCGAGACCGCGTTCCTTCATGGCGTCACGCAGTTCGTCGTCTTCCACGAGTTTACCGGCACTTTCCATCATCGACAAAAGCGTGCTTTCGGTGTAGTGTGCAGGCGGCTTAGTAAAGTCTTCTTTAGCGTCAATTTCGAGCGTCTTGGCGGTGTTGCCGTTTAGTTTCGGGATGTTCGATTCTTCATCGGATTCCTTGCCGTAAATCGCCTTGAAACCCGGGTCCACGAGAATCTTACCTTCGGTGATGAAGGTCTCGTTTTCGACGGTCGTGATGCGGGTCGTGTTCAAGTACTGCGCTGGCGGGAAGAACACCGCGATAAAGCGCTGGCAAATCATCGTGTAGATTTTTTCTTCGGCTTCGGAGAGTCCCTTCGGCACGACGCCTGTCGGGATGATGGCGAAGTGGTCCGAAATCTTCGAGTTGTCAAAGACCTTCGGCGTACGCTTCACGTAGTTCTTGTCCAAAGCTTCTTGGGCGAACTTGGCGAGCGGACCTTCAATCTTGCCGAGGGTGGCTTTCACCGGAGCGACGTAATCTTCGGGCAGGCAACGGCTGTCGGTACGCGGGTACGTGGTCGCCTTGTAATGTTCGTAAAGCGATTGCGCAATGGAAAGCGTTGTCTTGGCGCTAAAGCCAAAGCGGTTGTTCGCTTCGCGCTGGAGCGTGGTGAGGTCATAGAGCTGGCCGCACTTCTGCTGGCTTGGGGCTGTGGTCTCTTCGATAGAGCCGGTTTTCCCCTTGCATTTGGCGAGAATTTCCTGAGCGCGAGCTTCGTCAAAAATCTGCTTGACGCGGTCCTTGTTATTTTCTTTATCGACGGTGAACCACTTGCCTTGGTAACCGGCACCGGAGTTGTTGAACGAGGCTTCAATGGTCCAGAACTTTTGTGGAACAAAGCGGTTGCGTTCTTCTTCGCGCTTTACGATAATGGCAAGTGTCGGCGTCTGTACGCGTCCGCACGGCGTAATCTGGAACCCGCCCATCGAGCTGTTGTAAGCGGTAAGTCCGCGGCTGCCGTTCATGCCTACGAGCCAGTCGGCTTCGCTACGGCAGAGGGCGGCGTTCCTCAAGTTCACCATGTCTTCTTCGGTGCGGAGGTGCTCAAAGGCGTCCTTGATGGCGGCGGGCGTCATGCTTTGCATCCAAAGTCTCTTGAACGTTTTGCCCTTGAAGTTCCCCTTGAGGATGTAGTCCACAATGTAATAGAAAATCAGTTCACCTTCGCGGCCCGCATCGCACGCGTTTATAATCGTCGTCACGTCCTTGCGCTTGATGAGCTTGCCAAGGGCGGAAAGATGGGCTTTAGTGGTCGGGAGGGCAACGAGCGGGAACTTTTCGGGGAGCATGGGGAGCGTCTTCATGTCCCATGCCTTGTAGCGTTCGTCAATATCTTTCGGGTCGGCGATACCAACGAGGTGACCAATCGCATGGCTTACGATGGTCGTGTCGCTTTCGTAATAGGCGGTTTCTTTTTTGAAGGACTTTGCACCGAGCACTTTGACGAGGTCGGCTGCCACGCTGGGTTTTTCCGCGATGATGAGCGTCTTACCTTCGACGGCCGCTTTTGCCGTCTTTGTTGCTTTTGCGGCGGTTTTTGTTGCTGTGGTTTTAGTCGCCTTAGTTGTTGTTTTAGTCGTTGCCATTTTTATTTCCACTTAAAACGTCCGAACAGTCCGAACAGTACGGCCAGTACGGTAAAGGGGGCGTGGATGAACTCAACCGGGATGCACCACTTGAGGAGGTGTTCCTGCTTGAATATTTTGAGCCCGCGAATAATGAGAACCATGTCGCCTACGCTCTTGCACAAGAACGCTATCAATGTGGCGACGAATATTTTAAAGCTGAAAATCGAGAACACTGCGGTAATGCAGAGCATGGTAAGAAACAGGAATACCATCGAGAGCACAAAGACGATTTTCGGGGTGTAGTAGATGGTCTTTGATGCCCAGCGCTTGCGCTGTTCCCAGAGGGCCTTGAGTGTTTCCTTGCCGCTTGTGGTGACGAACGTGGCGGGTGTGATGCAGTAGCGCATCGCCCATGGACGGTCGGCTGCCAGTTTTTGCATCAGGAGGTCGTCGTCTCCGCTCTGGATCTTGATGACGCCCGTAAAGCCGTTCACGCTCTGGAAGAAACTCTTGCGGTAGGCGAGGTTGTTGCCTGTGCTTGTGAGCGGGAGGTGCATGGCGAGGCCCGCTGTGCCTGCAATGCGGTAAATCAGCGTTTCGACCGCCTGCATGCAGATGATGAAAGGCGAACTCTTGTCTGTTGGGATGTACGAATGCCCGGCGACAAGCTCTATCCCCGGTTCAAATTCCTTGACGAGGAACTTGATCCAGGACGGCTGTACGATGCAGTCGGCGTCTGTGAGGCAGAGAATTTCACCGTTGCAGGCGTCAATGAGCTTCGAAAGAGCCTGTTTCTTGGGGCTCACGCCTTCGGGGATGGAATCAATAGTGAGCACATGGAGGCGTTCAAACTTTGCTTCGTATTCCGCGAGAATCTTCGGGGTGTCGTCCGTGGAGCGGTCATCGGCTACCCAGACCTCCCATTCGCCCTCGTAATCTTGCGAGAGGACGGAATCGAGCGTTTCGCGGATGCCTTCGGATTCGTTACGGGCCGCAATCAGGATGCTTACCTTCGGGAGCGGTTCTGGGTCGGCAAAGCCTTCGCGCACTCGCCCGAGCGCACGGTAGAATCGCACTTCTAACCCGAGATAGAAGATGGCGAGTATTGCCAAAAGCCCGATGGCTATGTATGTCAAAACCGTAAGGAACATTGTTCTTCGGCAAAATGTAATAAGGTTTTTTTGAAAGTTTAAAACGCTCCCTCAAAATCGCGGGGCATTTTTGCGTATATAGTATAATAGTAAGTAACTGAGTGCTGAACGCGTGGGCAGTGACTAGTGCAAGCTCTTGATAAACTCTGGCGCAAAATCAACACCATTTGACCACGTAATTGTGTGGGCTTGCAAGCAGAAATCCTTGAACACGTTTAGGTCTGCGAGTTGCTTCACTATTGCTCGATGGTCTGATTTGATGACTTTCTCAAAATCTGCAACAAAATGATATCCGTCATTGAATGTGACGGATATCTTGTAATTGTCAATATATTTTGCGTCTATCACATGCAGCATTGTTTAAACCAACGGAGCTATTTTTTTATACATCCCCGTTTTTGTTAACGAATTCCAGTTGTCAATCAATTCCTGCTTATGGAGTGTCGCCCACTCAATAACGAGACCTTTGACCCTTGCTGGAAGATTGCCTTCTAGCATTTGAAATGTAGATAATTCGAAGATTCCTTCCAAGTCGTTGTATATTGCATGGAAGTGCGGAGGCATGTGGTCGTGTCGATTGGCAAGAGGTCTTTGCTCAAAAAAATGAATCCGCTAAGTGCGGTGAAATGCTAGCTTACTTTCTCGCGGAAAGTTTTGGCCAGGAATCTTCGGGCTTTTGATTGAGGTAGGTGAGGCGAGTCCAGGAATCGTCGCGGAAGGCGCTACCGAGCATGAGCTCGTCCATTTTCCCGTTGAATCCGCCGATTTTAAAGTCTGCAAATTCTCGGTTGCCATCCCAATCGCTGCGGGTTTCTTCGGCTTCGATTTTAACGCCGTTGATAAAGTAACTTGTTTGTGGTATGGAGTGCTTGCTGAATGCAATGAATATCCATTTGCCTGCTTCAATTCCTTTTGTGCCGGACGCCCACGTTTGTTTGTAACTTGCGGTGTCCGTGGCGCTTTCGTCGCCTGCTTTTTCGGTGGCAACGTGGTAGAATTCTACGACAAAGCCTTGGTCAGGATTGTAGCGGAGCGCGTATTCGTTTGCTTTTTCAAAGATTGTCTGTTGCTTTAGCGATTCGAGGTTAACCCACAGCGAGAAACAGAATTGCTTGCCGTCAAAGGACAAATTAACCTTGCGAGATGAGTCTATCTTGGCGGAGTTTGTCGCGGTGATTGATGTTGTCGCGTCTAGCGCGATGGATGTGCCGAGAACGCCGTCTGCGTTGAGATTTGCCACCGTTTCGGTTCCCGTTTCTGTGGCGGTTAGCGAACCGTCGAAATAGCCCTTTTCGGCATCGTCCTTGATGTCGGTTCCGCTATCGAAATGGTACACGAGCGAATAGCTGCGGTTGGTCGGGAATACGTCGTGAGCGTAACCTGATTCAAGCGCGTTGTTGAAAGAAAGCTCTAGTGAGTCGGAGACGTTTAGAGAATCCACGCTTACCCAGAAAATAGCTTCTTTTTCGTCAAAGGCTGAATTCACAATCGGGAGCTTTTTGCTGCGCTTGCCATCTTTTGAAATGCGTACAACTTCCCAGCGGCCTTGCAAGCGAGCGAGTGTATCGATGTCGCTGTTTTCTGCGGTCAGGCGGAGGGCTAGCGGGATGTCACTTACGAAAGACGAAAGCGTGTCTTCGCCTTCGGGGAGAGTAAGTGGGGCGACGAATGTGTATTCAATATGGGGATAGTTGACTAGAGTCTGAACGGTCGTATCCGATTTGACGAAAACATCCCCGTAATCTAACGTGTCGCTTTCTATATAAATTCTGAGATCGAGCGTGTCGGTGGGCAAACTGTCGATAATGGCTTTTTGCCCGAGGACTGTCACTTTGCGTAAAATGGTCGTTCCTGGGATTGTGACCACGGCGGACGTGCCGTCTTCAATGAGGCTGTTGAACGCGATTTCGACAGAGCCTGGAGCGCGGAGTGTGTCGCTAACGGCGATGGAATCGTCTTCGGTGATGCTTACGTTTTGTACGAGGAACCGCTTGCCGGATTCTTCATGGAAAGTTTCGACGGCGTAAGTGCCTGCAGGGATGGAATCGAGGCTGTAGTAGCCTGTGGAATCTGTTTCCGTGGTGTAGGCGGCGGGGAGCTCGCCTGAGGCCGCATCAAAGTCGCTAGGGACGCAATGCACGCGTGCGAATGCGGCGGGATTGCCGTTATCCAAAAGGAAAATACCGGCGAGTTCCGGAGAACCCGTCTCGGCGCTGTTGCCTGCAATATGGCTGTCGGAGGAGCAACCTCCAAAAATTGCGGTGGACGCAATCGAAACAGCCAATATGTTTTTGCAGAACTTCATTGATACCAATATATATAAGATTTGCTAAAAGCGGGAGGGCTATTAATCGCTATAGTAATCGTTATTGGATATAGTGGCGTAATGTTTTGCCTGTTTTGGAGTATTCAATCACAATGACGTGCGCGGCGGGCATCTTGGCGGGCTTGCGATTGCCGGAGTACAGCGGACGTCCCTGGATGTCAAAGATGCGGTAGAAGCCTGCTTCGGCTTCGGTCGCGCGCTGCATGGGGGAGGCGATGCCGATGGTCCCGCTGCTCGATTCTGCTGTGATTGCTGAACTGCTGGATTCCGCGACGCTCGATGAAGAAACTTCGCTAGAGCTGGATTCAGCGACCGCTGAGCTGCTTGCGGGAGCCGCACTGGAACTAGATTCTGCCGCACCTTCGACGGTGAACGTTACGTATTCAGACATCCATGTGAGTCCGGAATTGTCCGTCACGACAGCGACTGCGGAATGTGTGCCTGCGGCGAGATTCTTGGCGGTGACCTGGTACGGCGTAGTGGTTGCTGTCCCGACGAGCGTGTTGCCGACGTAGAATGCAACGCTTTTCACGGAGCCGTCGTTGTCCTTGGCGTCGGCTTTTAAGGTTACGTCTGCGCTTGCAGTGATTTTTGCGCCAGCGGCAGGTGCGGTGAGCGTTACGCTTGCAGCCTTGTTGCTTTGACCGAAGCCTTGGTTGTATTCGGGCATTTTGCCGTAGCGTCCGCCCACGCCCGAGAGGTTCGGAATTTCTTTCGGGAGGTCTGCGACATTGCGCTTTTCAAAACTGTAGCTCGGGTTGAATGTTTCGGCTTGCGGAACTCCGCTTTTCACGGTGCCGTTGTAGCGGTGCTGTTGCTTGGTGCCGTTCCCGAACGTAACTCCGCTAAAGTAAACATAGCCGTTATCGCCCCATTCGGCGAGGTAGCCTTGACCATCGCTGATGTAGCTGTTTTCGTAGCGCACGTAAGCCTTGGCGTTTGCGCTGTGACCGTTTGCGCCTGCGATAAAGAAGCGGTTGTAATCGATGTACTGGTTGTACAAATGAACTTGCGAGCCGTTGTTTTCACCGGTGACTTTCGGAACGCGACCGTAAGTGTTGTGCCAGTAGTTGTTGGCGTAAGTTAAATGGGCGTCTTCAACGAGAGCCATATAGGGGTCGGTTCCCCAGCAGTTGAACTCGTTCGCGCCGTCAAAATCCAGGTAGCTGATAGTGGCATCATCCACGAATTCCATATCCATGCCGTCACTGATCCATTTATAGCTGATGTGGTCGGCCCAAAACTTTTTCACATGGTTCGATGCGGAGCCCACCGTCTCGAGGCCGTCGCCGCCCTCGATCAAGTGCGGGTTTACGTCGTAAATGGCGAGGTTGCGATAGATGTGGTTTCCGGACCCTTCATAACTACGTACCACGATAGAAGCACCGCGCAGATTCGCACCACGGCCCATACCCACGAGGCTCTTGTTAGGTTTGGTGGTAATCCAGTTGCTCCACGCCTGCAGATTGTCCGATTCCTTCACGATTTCGAGTCCGGATTCACCGAGGCTCGCGCAGCTATTTTTCTCGAAGGCGATACGGTAGAACTTGTTCGTCTTGCCCGTCACGCGGTTCGTCTCGCCGCAAGTCGTGCGGCACCAGGTACGCCCGGCCGCATTCGCCTCGGTCACCGCATTGCGCATCCGCCTGAAGTCGTAAGTACCTTCGGGCACAAGGATTGTCACCGCATCGTTGCTCTGCAAGTACTTGCGGATGCTTGCGGAATCGCTTGCAATGACGACTTTGCCTGCGTCGCCACCCGTTGTGGTGACACCAAAGCCTTCGGCTTTCACGTTGAATGTGAAAAGGAGCACTGCTGTCGGGTCGGATTCATCGCTTGTCCAAATCCATTTCGCTTGTGTGTTTGCGGCGAAGTTTTCGAGCGCACCGCCACTCGGGAGCTTGTTGTTTGCGTAAGAAAGCGTTGTGGCGCCTCCCCATTGCGAGAGGTCGCGGCCCTTGTTTTTCCAGGAGTTGTTGCTGACAACGGGCTTTGACTTCCAGCCACTGCCGGAATAGTAAGATTTGTCGAGGTCGTCGATTTGCACGAGAACGCCCGGGGCGCCTTTGCCGTTCACGCTCACGACAGAAATGGCGTTTTCGCCGGGCAGGAATGTCATCGGTATAAAGCGTACTCGGCCTGCCTGATTATCTTCGGCGAGGAGTGAACCGTTGTGGTAGAGCCTGTAACCGCCATCGGCGACAATCCAAATGCCTGGGCCTTTCCCGGCGTTGTACGTGGCGGCAATCAGCTGCGAGCCGATTTTATCGCCACCGCCGTAAGCGGCATCGGACGGTAGCGTAACGACTTCAGAGGCTTGAATTTTTGCAGCCGCATCTGCCGCGTGTACTGCGGAAATTCCGAAAATTGAGACAACGCTTGCAAGCGCTATTTGACCAAAACCTTTCATACCCATTGTTCCTCACTTTTTTGCGATTACCCAACTTTTGGCTTGTTCCATCCCTTTATAGCAATTAAGCCAGGCGTTGCGGGCTGGCGTCTGAAGCCCGCATTGGGGGTAATGGAAGACCGCGAAGCGGGCTGCAATTAGGGGGATTATTCCCCCATACCCATAATCTATATCTTGCGGCGCGCACTTCAAAGCGCTTTTCTCGTGAAAGCTGATTTCTCGTTGTTTCTGGACAACGCTAAAGTCGCTTTTTTATACTCCGCAAAACATAATTTTCTTACATTTATGGCATGGGCGAAAAGAAACTAGGGAAAAAAATCTTCGAATACCTGGACTACCGGGAGTTTTTGAAGGATTATTATAGCGCAAAGAAGGAGGCGAACCCTGCCTTTTCGCTCCGCGTTTTCTCGGATAAAATCGGGTTCAAGGCCAAAGATTTCATCAGTCGCGTGATGAACGGTGACAAGAATCTTTCGAGCGCGAGCATCCCGAAAGTGGCTTCTGGGCTGCGCCTGGGCAAGCACGAGACCGAGTTTTTTATTGGGCTTGTGAAGTTCAATCAGGCGGATACGATGGAGGTGCGCAATGCTGCGTTTGAAGAAATGCAGGCGGCGCTCAAGGTGGTGCGCTTTTCCGAGAAACAGCATATTCTCGGGCATGCGCAGTACATGGTGTATTCGCATTGGCGGCACCTGATTATTCGCAGTCTTATCGGCATGTTCGGTTTTGACGGCGATTACGAAGCGCTTGCGAAAATGGTCCACCCGCATGTGACGGCGGACGAGGCCAAAAAATCGGTCAAGTTGCTCGAAGACTGTGAACTTATCAAGAAAGGGGATGACGGCAAATACGTGCTCACCGAGAGCGCGATTAGCACAGGGGACCGCACGTCAAAACTTGCGCTGCGCGGGTTCCACCAGCATTGTCTAAAGCTTGCTGCGGATTCTATTGATCGCGACCCGCCGGGCTCGCGTCATGTTTCTGGGCTTACGCTAGGCATTAGCCAGGAAGGTTACGAACGCATCGTGGAGCGCATCAACGCCTTCCGCAAGGAAATTGCGCTCATCGCCGAAGAAGATAAGAATTCAGATAAAGTTTTTCAGTTGCAATTTGCGCTGTTCCCTGTCGGCGGAAAATAATTTTTCTCTCTATCAAATCCTACAACGAAGCACCTCGGCGTTCGCCGAGGTGTTTTGTTTTTTGGATGAGTTGGTGTTTATTTTGTGAGAATTCTTATCATTTTCTTTTCTTGTTTTACAAGGTAAACTCCGGGCTTACCGAATTTAGCACGAATTGCTTTTGCGATATCGCCATCGCGAAGCTGTTCTGCTTGCAAGTTACCCAAGTATCTTCCTTGCAAATCGAAGATGCTTGCGTTTCCTAATACCTTTGTTTCGCGGCTCAATTTCATTGTAATGGAAGTGGTGATGCTAGAAGAACTTTCCGTGCGCACTTCCGATGAACTTGATGATGCAACGGAGCTACTTGACTCGCTTATAGAGCTGCTTGAAACGGCTTCTGTGGACGAACTACTGCTTTGGACGGTGGCTGCTGAGGAACTTGATTTGACAACTGAACTGCTTGAAGTCGCGCCGTACTCGTACGCACCCAAATCCGGAGCTTTCCCAGTATAGGGTAAACCCGCTTTAACACCCTTGTCAATCATCTGGCTTTTTGGCGCAAGTTTCAGGAAATCGACATCGGGGAGACTTCCGTCCGCTTTGCGGGGACCAAGTGCACCGCCGAGAGGACCAAGTTCTCGCCCTGTTACGGTCATACTCGGATCCGACACGCTTAAAAAATCCGATTCCTTCGGTGTGATGTTCAGATTCCAGGTGTTGTATTCGCCTGCAGCGTAATTCCCGCCAATGTAAGAGGTCTTGTTCGGGAAGGCTATATTATTCTTCATCACATGAGCCTTGCTGCCCTTGAGCACAACGCCGTCGGTGCGGTTCCCGTTTGCGTCCCAGGTACTTGCCCACATATTGAATCCATTGCCGTTCATGTATGCAGTGTTGTTGATCCAATCGTTTCCGCCGCTGCTGTGGTTGGCGTAAAAGCCCGCCGCCTTGTTTTTCCATGCAACGCAGTTACGGATGGTGTGGCGGATACCCGTCTTGCTGCTCCCTGCCTTGAAGCCATTTCCGTTGCCATCCTTCGGCTTGCCAGTACCGTAGTTGCTGTAGCCGTGGCCCATCGCCCAGCTGTTCTCGATGACTACCGGGAATTCCTGACTAATAAAGTCCCAGCCGTCGTCGCTGTTCCACCAGGCACGGCAACCGATGAACTTTGTCGTATCGCCACCAGTCTGGTAGTGCACGCCAAAGCCGTCGGCATTTTGTCCATCACCCTGGCGCCCGTTGGGGTCGTAGTTGTCGTGACTGTCGCAGTTCAAGAACAAATGTCCGCCACCGCTTCCCGAGCCCTTCTCGTTCACGAAGAATCCCGAACCGCCGTTGTGGTGGCTATCGATCAGTTCCAAGAAGATATGCTTACTGCGGGACACGTACACGCCCACATTTGATTCGCCCTTCATGGGAACATTCTTGACTTCAAGCCCTTTCAAGTGCAAGTACTGCGCCTGAATGAGTATACCCGAAGTGTATCTTACGTTGTTCGAACCGTTGGCAATCGGCATCTTGCTGAAGTCAATGACCGGCTTTTCGCCCGGGTACGCGAGGTAATGAATGCGCTTGTTGTCACTTGAGCCGCTCTTGGTCAGGTGAATGCCCGCAAACATGTTGTCATTTTTCACATAGTTCGTGTCCGTATGCAGGTAGGTTCCGCCGCGAATCCAAACGGTATCGCCCGCATTCACTACAGCATTCGCCTTATTCAAAGACGCGAATGGCTTATCCTTCGTGCCTGCATTTTTGTCGTTTCCGTTCGGAGCTACGTAATATACGCTGCCGAACGCTTGGGCCGCACAAAACGCGATCCCAGCCGCAATCAACCATTTCGACTTCATAATTACGCTCCTTATTTTGAATACACTCTAATTCTGGAAGCTTTACGTTGTTGCGTATTCATACTTCTTCCGTTCACGTAAAAGTACCTGTTGTTTTTGTGCATGTTTACATCATGGTGTGGTGTAATTCTTTGTGCAATGCCTATTGTTTTCTCTTGCGATTTGACATTGGAAGAATCTTTATTTTCTTCGGTTTTCACAAATTCAACTTTGTCAATATTCGGAGCGCCTTCATCTGTAAGAGACTTGAACGTAACAATACTTTTCCCAGCAGGGAGTGTGAGGGAAAATTCCTTAGATTTCCAATCAGTCCATTCGCCAGTAACATCTAAGTCTAGGCTTTCGACTTGTACGGTGTCGTTCACAGAAACGCTTATGGGTCTTGCGTTCTTCCCGCCATTTGCGTAAGTCACCTTCAAATTACGTTTACCTGCTTCGCTATTCCATACGGCAATTTTCAAGTAAGAACTCTTGCTGTTGTCCAAATTCACATAAGATTCGCCTGAAAATCCCGCATGGGTAGTTTCGGTAACACCTTCTGCGATAAATCCCTTTTCCGCTTCATAGACTACGGAATCCTTGCTTACCACATCCATATCCTTGGGCGGTTCAACCGGTGTGACCGGTATCGGATCGGTTATTGGCGTCGCTGCACTCTTTGATGTTTTTACAAGTTCAATATCGTCAATTGCAATCCACTTGTCGCTTCCGCCATCGATTGCAAATCCAATCGTTACCTTGCCGTTTTTGACTTCAAACTCAGCGACGCTTTTCTGTTTCCAACTTGACGATGCTGCCGAAATATCCGCATTTACCTCGTTTGCGCCAAAGTCCTTTGCAAAGATTTTTGCCGACTTTTGCCCGCCACTACTTTGTACATACGCAGACAATTTATACTTGCCGTTAGGGACTGTCAAGGTTTGCGAAATGGAATTGGAACCCGTCAAGTAAAGTCCCCAGCGCCCCGTTCTTTTCTTAGATGTCGAATTGATGTTTGCTGAAGAAGTTTTTGCAAGTTTCCACCCCGTGAGTGATGTCTGCGAAACACGATCCGCTTCAAAAGTCGGGTTCAGGCAATAGTTGTTGCCATCGCCAACACTCCATGTACCTTCTTTAGCGTTAATGTTCCATTGGCTTAGGGAATGGAATACCGGCTTGCCAGTTTCAAACGAAATCGGTAGCCACTGGTTATAACCAAGCCCGTTCCCTGCAAAATCGCTCCAACGGTCACCCGCATTAACCACGAACGAACCCTTGGTTCCCTTCACTTGGATAAAGAAACCTGTCTGTGTTACATGGCTAAAGTCATGCTGCGTTCCTTCAAGAACAAATTCTTCGCTGTACGGACCGAGAATGTTTTTTGCGGACATGCAGTAAGTTTGCGAGGTGTTCCATCCGTGCAAATCCGATGAGCAGAAATAATACACACCGTTGTACTTGAACATGGCGTTACCTTCGCGACCGCCTACTCGACTTTTGTGGATGTTTACTGTCTTGGAACCGTCAATCGCGAGAAAATCGGATTCGCGGAGCGGTGCCACGTATAGGTTTGTGCGTCCTTTTACGTTGGATGCGATTACATACGCCTTGCCGTCGTCATCTTGGAACAGCGTCTGGTCGCCCGTGTTGTTGTTCACGAAGAACGTCATCTCGCTTTCGGGCTGCACGCGTGCAAATTTGAATGGCCCTGTGGGGGAGCTACTCGTGGCAAAATATTCGCCAAATTGCCAGCTCGGGCTTCCGCCTTGCCCCGCAAGTACATACTTCTTGGTCTTGGCATTATATACCACGCCAATGCGACCGAACCAACCGCCTGCCGCTTGATCGGGCTTCAGAACGATGCCTTCAAATTTCCAGTTGACAAGGTCTTTTGACGAGTAGCAGGTGACGCCCGCAAAACCGGTGTCGCTATTCTTTTTTGTTGGGCTTGCGGCGTATGTGACGGCGCCATTGTATTTGACTCCGTACCAATAGAAGGTATCGCCAACTTGGAGAACTCCACCGCCTTGCGAGTAAATGAAATTTCCGCCTGTATCTTTCCAGAATACATCGTTCTGAATTGTTTGTGCCTGAACGCTTGTTCCTAAGCCCATAATGGTTATGGCAGCGGTTGCGATTACAGATTTGATTACACCCAATTTCATACCATACTCCTTTTTTTGAAAATTCTATTGAGCGACTTTTAGACGCTGAATTTTTGTGATGCTGCCAGATTGTACTTTGAGGTAATAAATGCCTCCACCTATTTGAGGCGGCAAATTAAACGTTTCTGCTGAATTGCCTCGGTTGAACTTTGTTTGAAATACTTCTTTACCTAACGTATTGAAAAGCTGAATTTGTCCATCTAAATTTCCGTGCTTTACGGATATGCTGTTTTGCTTTCTGTCGAAATTTACGGTTAATGCTTCGGCAATTGTTGTGCCACGAAGTATTGTGGTGGAATCTTTCTTTGTGGAATCAGCTGTTACGATGGCTGTCGAGTCTTTTGCAAGCGTGTCGACTTTTGCGGTGTCGATTGCAGATGTGTCTGTTGGGAGAATCTCCGGTTCAATTTCTACAAGTCCGCCTTCGGTAATGGGGGCTTTTTTGAGGGACAGAACATCAAGCGGATCTGGCTTATTGGAGTTGAAAGCTTCGTGGTCATCACGCAAATGCTTTGCAAGTGCGGGAACTTTTGCCTTGATTTCTTCCATCATGGCACGGGCAAGTTCATAAGCTCCATATTCGCAGAAATGGGTCTTGTCCTTTGCTGTGTACATGTAAAGCTTTTCCTTGTTGTTGCCGAGCGCCTTCTGCAAATTGACGGTATGTTGGTTCAAATCCAGAACCGTTACGCCAAGCTTTTTGCCAAGCGCACGCATTTTTTCTGGGAGGCCTCCGACACTTGTTTTCGGGTCGAGTTCTCCCTGGCGTGCTGTCGAGGTAACGAACAGGGGAATTGCCCCCTTTGCCTTGATTTCGTTTGCGTACTTGGTGAGCGTAGCTTCGTAATTGGCGACATCATTGGCGTTCTTCTGGTCGTTATGCGCAAATTGCACTGTCACATAGTCGCCCTTCTTGACCTCGGCAAGAATTTTTGCCAAGCGTTTCATACTATAGAATCCGCTTGCGGTAAGCCCTGATTCGGCGTAATTTGCCACAGCAACCGATGACTTGAAAAAGCCGGATGCCATTTGGCCCCATCCCGCCCACGGAGCGGTCATTTGGTCAACAACGGTGGAGTTTCCGCAGAGCCATAAGGTTGTCACATCGGATTTTGGCGTGATTTCAAGTCCGGCTACAGCGGGAGCCTTGCCTGTGATAACGAAAGTCAGCTTGTTATCCCAGGTGTAGTAGCTTTTTTCGCGGTCCTTGATACTCATCGTTACCTTGCCGTCAATGCTTTTCGTTTCCATACGGCGGAGCGAAACGCTCTGCGTACTGAACACGGCGCCCGCAGTCGTCACGCGGTCAAAAATCAGCTTGCGATTTTCGGCCCATACAGTTGTTTCGCTTTCGTTCTCGCCGTCACCGAAAATGAACTTGACCTCGTAATTTCCTTGCGGAAGCACTACCGAGAAAGTCATGGATCCGTCTGTCGTCAAGAAATCCGTTTGAAGTTCATCGTCCCAAAGACGATCAACGGATGTGACCTTGCCCGATTCAAAACCGTATCCACGCGAGGTGTCGAATTTCGTATTGCTCTTGACTTGCGTGTAGCCTGCCTTTACGGGTCCGTCTCCGAAGTCAAACTTGTAGCTGTCTGCTGCGTATGTTGCAACAGCCGCAAGAGCGAATGCGCTTGTGTATTTTGTCCATCCCATAACACCATTTTTCCTTATTTTGTATAAATTTTAATGTAGGAAGCCCTGTTGCGTCCCGTGCTGCGGCCATTCACAAAGAATGTCTTGCCACTTCTGCGCAGGTTCATGTTCTGCTGCAAGATTTTTTTCGCTATTGCAGTTGTGTTTTCTTTCTTTGCGGCAATGAATTCAATCTTGTCAATGTTTGGGCCACCGTCTTCTGTCAAGGATTCGATCTTCACGGAGCTTGCTCCGGCGGGCATGTTGAGTATGACGATTGTATCGTTCCAATCAGTCCATTCACCTGTTGAAGGCATGTCAAGAGACTTTACCTGAACCTCTTCATTGACGGAAACGCTTACGGCGCGATTCGCTGTAGAACCATTTGCGAAAGTTATCCTCATTTGCTGTTCGCCATCGTTGGGAAGGCATACGCCAAAGGTGATTGAAGATCCTATTTTGTTGTCTAAATTGGCGTAGCCTTTCCCAGAAAATCCCTGATGCTTGTCTTCAAAAATTGTTGCGTTGTACAAGGCGTTTTCAGCTTCGTAGTGGAGCGAATCTTTTGCGATGAACTTGAATTCGGCTTGTGCGTTAATTCCTTTTTGAATGTCCTTGATGGTGGCTTCTGCGTCTTTCCCGGTGAGGTCGCCTTTCCAGCCTGCAAATTCCCAGCCGTTCAGCGGAACCGCCTTCAGGGTGAGAGAGGAACCCTGAGGGACGGAATCGCCGACGATGCTTTGCTCAATGTGTCCACCGACTGATGCTGCTGTCTTTACGGAAACCTGCGGAACTTTTACTTGGGTCGTTTTACCGACCTTTACCCAGTCCGGAAGCGTCGCGTTGTATTTTTTTGCGATATCGCGCAGTTCCCTAAGGCGCGCATTCGCCGTGTATTTCTGGCCATCGCGATCAAACATCGGTTTTTTGCTGTAACGGGTCGGCTCCCACACGAAGGTTCCCCAGCCCAGGTCGCCAAATTCATAGAACACCGAGTTCACGAGGGCCGTGCGTTCGCCCGTATATTCGCAGCTCAGCACCGCCTTCTTGTTCTTGACCACGAGCCCGAACATATCTCGCCAATCCTGCCCGTTGTTCGTGGTACCGTAGGTGGAACCGCAAATGGCATCGTAGTCGATATTCGCGTGAATCTTGTTGTACCAATCCGCAAAACCCTTCTCGGGGCGCGGCTGGCCATGCTGCATCACAATCTTGATAGAAGGATCCGTCTCGCGCACCGCACGCACGCCCGAATTGATGATGTTCGCGAAGTCCGCCGTCTTGCTCAGTGAAACGCCCGCCACCTTCGAGTTGATTTCGTTGCCCACCTGCACCATGTCGGGGCGAAGTCCCGCCTTCATGAGCGCGTCCATGGTC
>CADAWC010000026.1:49265-71400 GCA_902791475.1 Fibrobacter succinogenes | reverse complement strand
CGGATTCCACGATTACAACTGCTTGCAGATGAACGCATTCGCCGTCGTGAGCGACAGCGGCACGCTTCCCGAAGAAAGCTCCTTCTTTACAAGCGTCGGTCACCCGTTCCCGGCAATCTGCATCCGCACCAGCACGGAACGCCCCGAAGCGCTTGACAAGGCCTGTTTCTTCATCGCCGGCATCGACGAAAAGTCCCTCTTGCAGGCTGTCGACACCGCCGTCACGATGAACAGCAACGGCGACTACGGCATCCCCGTGCCGGACTACATCGAAGAAAATGTCTCGACCAAGGTCGTAAAGATCATCCAGAGCTACACCGGCATCGTCAACAAGATGGTGTGGAGAAAGTTCTAGAATCGTTTTTAAAAGCGAAAATTGAAAGTGAAATGTCCTGCTACCCGCAGGACATTTTTTTGCATTACTTGACAGAATTATAACTTTAGTGTACGTTTGTGTATATGAAAGAGATTCTGCTTTACAAGACCGAAAACGAAGAAGTCAAAGTTGAGATTTTATTGCATAACGAAAATCTTTGGCTTACTCAAGCGAAAATGGCCAATCTTTTTGATGTTCAAAAATCGGCTATATCAAAGCATTTGAAGAACATTTTTGAAAGTGGGGAGCTTGATGAAAAAGTGGTTGTTTCCAAAATGGAAACAACCACTCCGCACGGAGCTATTATTTCGTGTGATTCGAGATGCTACCTACAAAAGTGATTTTGATAAACTGATGGAAGCTACCGCAGAATATAAGGCGTAGTATGGGAGACGCTGGTTCATCGAAAAAAAAAAGCACCCCGCAGGGTGCTTCTTAAATTTTTGATGTTTTCGGCGTTATAAAGACCACAGATAGCAATGCTTCCTACTGTCTACCGCCTACTTCCTACTAATCGTCGTCTTCAGCTGGCTTCTTGGACATCTGCTTACGCTTGATCGGGTCGAGCTCGGTCTTGCGGATGCGGAGCACTTCCGGAGTGACTTCGATGCATTCATCTTCGTTGATGAAGGTGACGCATTCTTCCAAAGTCATGCGGCGGTACGGCGTGAGCTGGATCATGTCGTCAGAACCTGCGGCACGCATGTTCGTGAGGTGCTTGCCCTTCGTGACGTTCACGGTGATATCGACGTCGCGGTTGTGTTCACCAACGATCATGCCCGGATAAACTTCTGCACCCGGACCAATGATGAGGTAGCCACGGTCTTCGAGCTTGGAGAGAGCGTAGCTTGCGGCTTCGCCCGGTTCCTTGGCGATGAGCACGCCGTTGATACGTGCCGGGATTTCACCCTTGTACGGCTGGTATTCCTTGAAGAAGGACTGCGTCACGGCATAACCCTTGGAGAGCGAGAGGAGCTTCGGACGGATACCGATGAGGCCACGGGACGGGACGATGAATTCGAGCTGCACGCGGTCGTTGTCGTCGGTGGTCATGTTGACCATTTCGCCCTTGCGCTGCTGGATTTCCTGGATGCAGGCGCCGCTGAATTCGCTCGGGACTTCGACCTTGAAGTCTTCCACCGGTTCAAGGAGTTTGCCGTTTTCGTCGTTCTGGAAAATCACCTGCGGAGAGCCGATGGTGAATTCATAGAGTTCACGGCGCATGTTTTCGACGAGAATCGTGAGGTGCAAAATGCCACGGCCAGAGACCTTGAACGTGGATGCGCCTTCGGCCTTTTCGACGAGGAGGGCGGGGTCTGCCATGTGGGCTCGTTCCAAACGTTCCTGGAGCTGGTTACCCGTCATGAACTTTCCTCCGTACTTGCCGGCGAGCGGGGAGGTGTTCACCGTGAAGAGCATGGAGATGGTCGGCGGGTCGATGTGGATACGCGGCAAGTGAATCGGATTGCTTGTTGCGCTGAGCGTATCGCCAATGTCAAAGTAATCAAGGCCTGCGATGAGGATGATTTCGCCCGGACCGGCTTCTTCAATCGGCTTCGGGGTGAGGCCTTCGTAGCGGAGGATCTTCTGCGGGCGTATGGTCTTGACTGTTCCATCCGGGAATGCCTGAGCGTAAGTCTGGTTCGGCTTGAACACGCCCTGCTGTACACGACCCACAGCCAAACGGCCAAGGAAGCTCGAGTATTCGAGGGATGCAATCTGGAGGAGAGGTTCGCCGTTCGGGTCACCCTTCGGAGCCGGGATGCGTTCGATAATCTTGTCCATCAAGATGCTGAAGTCGCCATCCGGGTCTTCAAGTTCGGCGCGGCAAATGCCCTTACGGCCACTACCAAACACCTTGTCGAAGTCGAGCTGTTCTTCGGAAGCATCGAGTTCGCAGAACAAGTCAAAGACCTTGTCCAAAGCGAGGAGCGGGTTGCAGCCGTCGCGGTCGATCTTGTTCACGACGATAATCGGGGTAAGACCGAGCTGCAAAGCCTTCTGAGTCACAAAGCGGGTCTGGGCCATCGGGCCTTCGAATGCGTCAACCACCAGGATAACGCCATCGACAGTACCCAAAACGCGTTCCACCTGGCCACCGAAGTCAGCATGCCCCGGGGTATCGACGATGTTCACGCGGTATCCCTTGTACATCACGCTCGTGTTCTTGGAGAGGATGGTAATGCCGCGTTCGCGTTCAAGGTTGTCGGAGTCCATCACGCGGTCCACGATTTCTTCACCTTCATGGAAGGTACCGCACTGTTTGAGGAGCTGGTTCACCAAGGTTGTTTTACCGTGGTCAACGTGGGCGATGATGGCAACGTTTCTGATTTTTGATTGATCCATATTTTACCGTTTGGCTTTAATTTTCGGCGCAAAGATAGAAAAATGAGCGGAAAAATGCAATATTTAGCGTTCGTATTCTATATTTAGGGGCGTGAATTACTTGGCTTTGGATTACGGAGAGCATCGTGTCGGGGTCGCTTTTGGCGATTCCGAGCTCAAAATGGCGTTTTCGCGCGAGACGATTGACCAGAAGACGACGAACCTGTTCGAGCGCCTGGATCAGCTCGTGCGCCTCAACAAGATTGACGAATTTGTCGTCGGTATGCCTTACCACCCGGATGGCCGCAAGGACGGTAAAAACGTGGTGGTGGAGGCCTTTATCAAGGATTTGGCACTGCGATTCCCGGGGATGAAAATCCATACGCAGGACGAATCGTACTCCAGCGTGCAGGCGCAGGAGTTCACCTCGTACATGAGCAAAAAGAAAAAGCAGAAAAACAAGGCGATCATTGACCGCACTGCCGCCGCGATAATACTCCAGCGCTGGTTCGATGAGAATTTTTAAAGGTTGTAGGTTACAGGTTATAGGTATTAGGATAAGAATCATGCACTACGTGCATAGAATATAGGGCGGCGAAGCCGCGATTTTTCTCTAAAGCCTAACCCCTAATACCTAATACCTAACTACTTTTTTACTATATTTACAGCATGGCTAAAGAAATCGATAATTTTGATGATGAAGAAATGGACGAAGCTAACGGTGCGATGCTCGATGCATTGAACGCCGAAGAAAACTTTGTCCCGCAAGTCCGTGACTACAGCGACCGTCGCATCCTGATTTGGGAAGAAGACGATGTCCGCCGTGAAGCCTGCCTCGAAGTCCTTTCGGACTTGCTCGTGGGCGCTTACTTCAAGGCCGTGAAGACCGAAGAAGAAGCTTTGCAGCAGCTCGAAGAAGATGACTGGGATACGTTCGTCGTGGACTTCTACACCGAAGGTGTTTCCGTCAGCGATTTCATCAAGCGCGTGAACAACTATCCGGGTTCAATCTTGGTCGCCATCAACATGGGCCCCTTGACGCTCCCGGAAGAACGCGAACCGGCCAAGGCCGAAAACTTGCGCCGCCTGTTCGATATCGAACGCGCCAGCTCCCAGATCCACGCTTAAACATTGTCATGCCGCACTAAGGTTGGTGAGCCCGCCGCACTAAGGTTGGTGAGCCTACCGAACCATTCCGGCATAGCCATCTTGTAAAAGGTCGCCCCAAACGGGACGACCTTGTTATTTGTCATGCCGGACTAAGGTTGGTGAGCCTGCCGAACCATTCCGGCATCGGCGTTTTTAATTCCCGCAGGCAGAAATCATGCCCGGCGTAGGCGTGTCCGTGCACCAGGAGTCCGGTTCACTACGCTTGTTCCACAGCCCGATATTGAGCTGTGTACTCTTGCGTACCGCCGCCGAAGAAGACCCGATGGGGAGCGGCGTTACATGGAGCGTATCCGCCTTGCCGTAATAGAGCGAGTCGAGAACGTTCCCGTTGCACTGCAACACAATCGAACCCGAAGTCTTGCCGAATTGCGGCATGCTTTCGGTGTACCTGTAAATGCCTGCAATGTCAGCGGTTTCACTGGTGCCTACGACAAGCACCTCGTTGGGCGGGAGCGTCATGGAGGCGATTTCTGCCGCACCGCTCACGTTCGAAGTCTTTCCGAGTGTGCATTTGTCCAAAATGAGCGTGTCCGTGCTGCCGTTGTAGAATTCCACAAACGTGTACTGCGTGGAATCCTTCGGCTGCACAAAGAACTCGCTGACCACGATGTCGTTTGCTGTTGGCGAACGCTTCATGGCGGGGAGCTTGAGCGATACCTGCAAATTCACGTCCTTCGCGATGTCGATGGCAAGTGCAATCTTGCTACGGAGCGATTCAATCTGAAAATTCGGGATAGGCGTGTTTTCGTCAAGCGTGAAGTCGTCTTCCATGCTGAAAATCGTCTTTCCGCTTTCGTCCTGCATCGAGATGGCGATATGGTATTCTCGGTCGAGCTTGAGGTCGTCACTGGTGAATGTGACGTTGTCCGAATCGAACACCATGGGGTAGGTGAACGTTTCGTCTCCGCTAGTGAGCTTCATTTCGCCTTTCTTGATGCCTGCCGGATTCCCGAAACCGATCGGAATTTTTACATAGACAAAACCGACAAGCGCATGCATCGGAATGTTCAAGTTCACGGCGGAACCTGCTTCGAGGGCTGTCGTGACTTCGCCTTTCTGCATTAATGCGCCGTTCGCGTAGAGCTTCGCTTCAAAAGTCCAGTCCTCGCCAGGGAAAAGGTCGAGATTAAACGACTTCTTTTCGATGGAATGCACGAGGTGGACCGTATCCGTGCCATAGCAGTCCAGCACAAGGCTATCGAGCAATGGCGTTTCGGCGTAGTCCAGCTTGAGCGCCACATTCGCGGTTTCGCCAATTTCGAGGGTGATGGGCGCCTCTGCCTTGGTTTCGTCAGAGCAATTCCAGAGTGCAAGAGCCGTAAGAGCCGTAGCCGCACAACGGCAGACGTGTTTTTTTGTTGTAGGACTCATATAACCTCCTGATATAATGGTTGGTCCTACACGTATATAACACGCAAGTTTGCTCCAAATATTCCGCTAAATTTCTGTAAATTTTTCTAAACCAAATTCCGCGCGATTGTATTTATCATCCCGCTTTTGCTGTCATGCCCGTCTCCGAACGGGCATCTCCCTCTCGCCTTTTCTTTACAAATGCAATTTACTTTTCCCGTTCTCGACGCGGTTGCCTTGGAGCTTTGCGGCGCAGGCTTTGTCTTGCCGCAAAATCTTCACGAGCGCACTCGGGCTAAGCCCGAACGCCGCCGCAGCGGCTTTTGTATCGCCGTTCTTAGTCGCCATGATGTCAAAGACGTGTGCCACAAACAGCGGAAACTGCGGGTTGCTCGGCTGGATATGCCCGTTGCTGCCCGGAAATTTCATCTCGACGGCGGGCGGTTCTTCGCGCACGTTTAGCGCCAAAGCCATTTGCATGCGATGGAGGGCGTGAATTTTGTTCTCTTTCGCGCTCCTGCTTTCGGAAGACTTAATTTCTAAATTATATTGTTGTAACGAAAGATGAACGCCGGTATTGGTCTTGTTCCTGTGCTGGCCACCGGGGCCGCTGCCTTGATATCCTTTCAAGGAACAGGCGCGTAAAAGTTCATCCAGATTCATTTTCAGGTAGGTATCGCGATGCATGTTCTGAAAAATAAAATAGTT
The DNA here is from genome assembly GCA_902791475.1 of Fibrobacter succinogenes. GTDB lineage: Bacteria > Fibrobacterota > Fibrobacteria > Fibrobacterales > Fibrobacteraceae > Fibrobacter > Fibrobacter succinogenes_J. The sequence continues at coordinate 65,471 of CADAWC010000026.1, read as the reverse complement.
CTAGCGCTTTTGGTGAGCGTATTTGCAATTATGGCGGGTTGCGCCGGGTCTTCTCAAGGCTCTGCGGGTGAACCAACTGAAACAGCAGCCGTCCGTGACGCGAAGGTCAAAGCCCAGGAATCCCAAAAGCTTGCCATGCTCGAAGAGATGTATGAACTGTTCAAGTCCTCGGTCAAAAACCGCGCTCCGCACGATGTCTTGCTCGACTTTTTGACGGACCCTTCGGAAGATTGGCTTAATGAACTTGAAAGCCATGCCAAGTCTTACGATGCCGCCGCTATGGACACATGCCAGTTCTACGAGGCGTACGCCATTGTGCTCTACAGGCTCTTTGAGCGCGAACACCTCTGGACGGTACCCGACTATCGCATGCTCTACCTGCTCCTTTACAATAGCGGATTTCTGGATTTGGTCGATCGCGTGAACATGGGACCATTCGAAGTCAAGAACGACCGCGGAAGCGTTGGCCTTGCCTCAAGCCCCAAGGTTCCGATTATGCTCTTTAACTGGGACGATACCAAGTGGAAACTCGACCTGATTGAAACGCTCCCGCTCATCACGAAGGGTGTCGAAGCGACTGCCGCGAAGAAGAACTGGACCGGTGCAAAGCTTGCCCTTTACTGGCTCGACAAAAAGTACCACTTGCAGTATTCACGTCTGGACGAATCGCTATTTGAACCTATTGGTTTTTAATTCTTTTGGCGGACTTCAAATCAAGGTATAGAGTTTATGCGTAAGTTTCTTGCGGTTTGTGCGCTTTTATCTGTATTTGCGACTTCAGCGATGGCGGCGCCTGCTTCTTCAAAAGCGAAATCGGCGGGTTCCGCTAAAATTTATGGCGCTGTCGAAGCAAAGGACGGCTTTTTAGGCGGTCGCCTTTTTGACGTGCTCGATTCTGTCGGCGGTACGGGAACGTGGATGGAATGGGATGTGAATGGCGTCCGAGATCCGTCTGTCGCAAAAATTCTCGATCCGATTTTGAATTCCCAAAATAAGCCCAAGATGATCTGGGTCATCACGGAACGCGATAAACCTTTGCTCTCGGTGCTTCTCCCGAAAGGAGCGGGCGAGGTTCTCGTTTTTTACGAACTCGGCAAACTCGATGGCAAGCCGGTTCCGCTCAAGCTCAACAAGGTCTTAACGCCCGATGTTGTATTCAGGGATTACAAACAAGTTTCTGAAAAGGAATTCGTGCATCTCGATCGCCCGAACTTGAAGATTTCTGTGCTCGACAAGATGATTCGTTTTACCTACGATAATCCCGACAAGACGCCGCTCCGCTACGATCCGGATTTTGCCACAAAGACTCTCGTCGATAAGCATGCCGAAGTGAACGATTATCTTGGCTTTTTGAAGTACGAATACTCCATGATGCTCCGTGCTTTTGTGCAATCGACCCGTGGCATTTTCAATTGGCAACCGTGGCACTGGTACATGGATAGCTGGAATTCGAAATTCATGATTACCCCGAAGGAAATCGAGATGATTCTTGCCAAAGGCGTCCGTCCCGACTACATTACCGTCTTTAAGGCCAAGGCATCGACGGGTGAAAAGGTCGAAATGCGTACAACTGGCAACGGATTCCTCGAAATGGTCATTACAAGACCCTAATTTTAACACCCAAAAAGATGTTACCATTTGTCATGCCCGCCACTTGTCATCCCGGACCCCGTTCCGGGAGGGCATCTCCATTTCTGTTTTTTACTATTTTAGAATTCGTGAAATCTATCATCAAAAAATTTCAGATTCTATTTGTTGCCTGCGCAACAGTATCTAGCTTGGCATCTTCCGTCGTAGAAGATTCCAAGAAGCATTTTATTTTAGACGACGAAGTCTTGAATTCTGCCCCGGTGGCATGCGTTGATGGCAGTGGAAAGCAGTTCCAGCCCGAAAACGCCTATATCAAGGATTCAATCCCGTTCCGTCATTACCGTGTGGCGCTCCCCTCGAGTGAAAAGCCTTCTGTCTCGGTGACTAACGGCAAGCTCGTCCCGCTTGGCTCTCCGCTTTGCAATTCTGCGACGATCAAGCCGCAGTCCGTTACGGTCTCCAATCCGTTCATCAAGGATAACTTGTGGATGGTCGATGTGCAGGTCCCGCTGTATATCAAGCAGGGGAGTTCTATCGCTTTGCGCCAGAGCTTCCGCTTGAATGTGGATTTTGCATCGGCTGCGGTCAGCGGTCGAAATCCGGGTGCCCGTGCGCTTATGCTTGTCGATAACGCTAAGGGCGGTTCTCAGTTTGGTGTTGCGGGGGCATCGCAGGCCGCTTTGCGCAAGGATGCCGCTTCTGAAATCGATAACGTGGTGCAGCTTGCCGAATTTGTGGTGGGCGATAATGATATGGCGACGTTTACCGAAGATGGTTTGTACGCGGTCGATTTCAAGTCCATCCGCAATTCGCTATTGAAAGTCGTTCGCCAAAGTGAACTGGACGGCATTGATGTCGAAAAGCTTTGCGTGTACGGGGCCTCACCAGACACGCTGTCGGATATGGCGCCTGGAGCCAAGCTTCGCAACCCGAACCAGCTTTTTGAACTGCCTATCAAAGTCAATGACAAAAATTCCAATGGCATTTTTGACGATGGCGACTCCCTTTATTTTGTGGGCTATGGCCGTTCGTTCTGGAAGCGTGTCGATTCCGAACCGATAAACGCTCCGACTTCGCACATGGCGTATTTCCATTCTTATTCCCCGTATTCTTCGACGCAGCATTTTATCTTGGGATACAAGCAGGTCGGCAAGGGCGCTCGCCTCGAAACGCTCTCGTCGCCAAAGTCTACGCCTAAGGATATCGACTGGCTCCGCTACGTGCGTGCCGAAAAGGATTTGCTGTTGCGCGACACTTATTATGGCAAGACCATTGACTGGGAGAGCGCGACTGGTAAGGAATGGTTCTGGCTGTGGCATGGCATGAACGAGACGACGGTTGTCCCGCCTTCGGACTTGCGATTTGCTTCGACAACGGACTTGCCGGGCCTTGTCCCTGGTGGCAAGGGCTATGTCGCGGTGTCTTTCTTCCCGTACCGTTCGTTGAGTTCCTCTGCAAATGTGGAACAGAATACGGCTCGTAAGTTTTCTTCTTATAATTTTAGCTATTTCGAAAGAATCAAGAGCATCCACTTTGCGATGAATGTGAATGGCGAAAATCATCCGCGAATCAAGGCTCAAGAAGATTACTGGAATGATGGAGTCGTGTTGCCGGGAGGTAACTTTGCGATGGAAGTCTACTCCCTGAAAGAATCGGGGAACGAGTACGAACTGACCATGCTCCCCAATGAATTCCAGTACGACCGCTTCGATGGCTATTCTGTGGCTTACCAGTGGGATCCTGCTACGGTTTCGATGGATTCTTCGGAATGGATGTTGCCTGGCTTTAATAGGGGCGTTATCCGCATTCCGGTAGGGAAATCTTCTAGCCGCCGTTTGGTGAAATTTAAGGACTTTAAGCCCGTTGGCTATTTGAATGTTGAAAACGGCTATGCAGTAGATAGCATCGGAGTTGATGAAGATGTCCGTTACCTGATGTTGGACGATCGCGATCGCCGCAACAATGGCCGCCGTAAGACGCTGAGTATCGAGGGCATTCCTCTGGCATCCAAGAATGTTGTACAGAAGCTGTCTCAGATTTCATCAAAGACGGAATACCTGATTATCACGCCCGAAGAATTCCTTGCGCCTGCTGAATCCTTGGCGGTCTTCCGTTCGAGCGAAAAAGCGATAACCCCGCTGGTGACGACCGTTGTTGCCGTTGAAAATATTTATAGGCATTATACCGGTGGTGCGCTTTCGCCGGTCGCTATCCGAAACTTCATCGCCTATGCACGAACCGTATGCCCGGATCTGCGTTTTGTTTTGCTCGCCGGATCTGGCCATTACGACTACCGCGGTTTCAATTCCAAGTTCGCCAAGAACTACATGCCGCCGTTCGAGAAGGAATCTTCTGTGACCGAAGATTTCTTTGCCGCTCTGGACTCGGGTGAGGTCGTTCGTTTTAGCAAGCCGTACGATCTTGATGTGGCTGTAGGCCGTATCCCGGTTTCGTCGGTGAACGAATTTTACGACTACAACAAGAAGGCTAGAGATTACGAAGAAATAGGTACGTTCGATCATGGGGATTGGCGTTCGACTCTCTTGCTTGCCGCAGACGACGATCGTAATGCGGGGGCAGGGGGTGCTATTGATGGCATTGAACACACGCGATATCAGGAAAGGTTGTCGAGAGCTCTCGATGCAGCATCGGATGCGCTGGGCTATCGACTGAACATGAAGAAGATTTACCTTTTGGATTATGAATACGATGCTGCAAGCCAGAAACAAGAAGCGACAAACGACTTCCTGAATACGATGAGCCAGGGCGCACTGATGACCGTGTACTTTGGACATGGCTCCAAGGTGGCATGGGCGTCAGAAGGCTTGCTGAAGCCCTCGTATATCTCGAAAATCTCGAATACAAAGAAATACACGGTGCTGAATTCATTTGCTTGTACCGTGGGCCGTTTTGACGAAGGCAATTCAAGATCGTTGTCGGAGACTTTTGTCCTTGCTCCAGATGCAGGTGCTATTGCCGCTATTGGTGCTGCTCGTGAAACTTATGCAGGCCCGAACGAAGTCTTTGCAAATGTCTTTATGAGCCGTGCATTGCTCGATAACGGAGCCCATCTTGGTGTTGCCTATATGAGGGCGAAGGACAGTGTCTTCAGGGATTCGAAGACGGATTACGCCTATAATACGGAACATTTCGTTTTTATTGGTGAACCGGTGATTCGCATGCCTGTGGCTCAAAAGAAAATTACTTTTGACGCTCCGGTAGACTCTATTAAGGCTCTGGATAAGATGAAGTTGTCTGGAAAGGTTTCGGGCTTGTCTTCGGGAAATATCGTCTTGACGTTAAAGGAAGGCCGTTACAATAAAGTATTTGAATACGGCAACGATTTGGTCGATGAAGTCTTTTACGATGGACCGCTCATTTATTCCGAAGTCATCCCTGTTGTCGGTGGCCGCTTTGAAACGGAATTCGTGACTCCGAAAAAGCTGAACATCGGCGATACTCTTGCAGAGTTGCGTGCATGGGCTTATTCTTCGAACGATATTGGCATTGGCCGCTATCTCAAGAATAAAATCCATATTACAGGCATTTCGAGTTATGCCGATTCGTTGAACGATAAAACGCCTCCGACGATTAGCATCCAGTCTTGCTATGCCGGGGCATCGTCCTCGTTTGCCAATGGCCAGCGTGTCAAGCTCCAGACACCGGCATGCTTGCAGGTTGTTGTCGAAGATGAAACGGCTTTGGATTACCGCGAACAGGTGGATGAGGGTATCACGTTCGAAGTGATTGGAATTGAAGATCCGTACCATCCGTCTCCGTTCCTGGAACAGACTTCTCGCCGTGCGGTGGTTCGCAAATCGCTGACAACGGAATCGTATCCGCCGGGACTTTACGCCTTCAGAGTGCGCGCTATGGACGTGCTTGGCAATATTTCTTCGAAGTATGTCGATCTCCAGATTACGGAGGCTTTGCAGGCGGGGCTTTCGGACGTGTTTAACATCCCGAACCCGGTGGGCAAAAAAGGTACGACGTTCTACTTCAAGAATCTCGCTGCAGAATCGGATTCTAAAGTCTCGATTTTCATTTACAACCAGCATGGCCGACTCGTGAAGGTTATTAAGGATGCCAAGTCCGGCGAAACGCATTGGAATGGCAAGGATAATTACGGGCGTCTGTTGGCAAATGGACTGTACCACTATGTTGTCCGCAGTGAAACGAAAACTTCGGGCTCTAAAACTCAAACTTGGACTAAAAAACAAAAACTGTTGATTTCGAGGTAAATAAATGGAATTACGTGAAAAACCGGGCAAAGTGCAAAAGCTTTTGGAACTTTCCCTCCGCTTTCGCCTGATTTTTGTGCTGTTGATGGTTGGCTTTTCAGTAGCGTTTCTTGCGACAGGCTGGCAGCAGATGGCATCGCTCCCGTTGGGTGCTTCTGAAGCGCTTGGCATGTGGATTGCGAACTTTACGAATGTGGCTTCGGCTTGGCATTCGTCGCAGTACATCTTTGTGGCTGGGCTTTCGATGATTGTGCTCTTTTCCGTTTTTGGCGGGGTTCGCGGAGGTGTGGGCGGCTTGCTTGCTCTCGTTGCTTTTGTGGGCTCGCTATTTGCCTTGGGCGGTGACGAAGACTTGCTCCTGATTTTCTTTGCCGTGTTTGCGGGTGTTGCGCTTTTGCTCGTGCTTTTTGCCAAGTGGAGCGTTGCCTGTGCGCTGTTTCCGTTCGCACTTTCGTGGCTCTTGCTCACGGGATTTGTTAGCTGGTTCCCGCTGATGATCGGCAAGGCTTGGCTCATGTGGGCGGTGCTTAGCGCTATCGCTTTCTCGGGCGTTGTTGCCAGTGCCTTGATAGCGGGCAAGGAACTCGGTGAAGGCTCTCCGTCGGCGGGTGCTCTCGTGAAGGCGGGCAAGAAGATGCTTGCTCCTGTGATTATTGCCTCGCTCCTCGCTCTTTCGGCGCTGGTAATCGACATGAGCGTTGTCGTGGATTGGAGAAGAATAGGCATTGCCGCCATTCTCTGGGTGGCTTTTAACGTGTGGTTCTTCGGTTTCACCTTCGGGACAATGTCCTTTGCCCCGTGGGAGCGCATCCGCTCCGGCTCCCGCCGCGTCAAGATGAACGACAAGAAAAAGAAATCTTCAAAGAAGAAGTAGACAGTAGGAAATCGGCGGTAGGAAGTGTCATGCCCGCCATTGCGCGGGCATCTCCGTATAGTCATCCCGGCCGGAGCCTGTGCTGAGCAAAGTCGAAGCATGCCGGGATTGCCTTTTTTTATTGATGTCGTAATCAAAAAGCGTCCCGTGCGATTTGCACGAGACGCTTGTTGTTGGAGTGTGGATGTTTTATTCTTTCTGATTATAAGGTAGATTGTTTTGAAGCAAAAAGCCCTACTTTCGTAGGGCTTTTTATGGATAAAAAATCCATGTTGAGAAATGGTGTTGAGAATTTTTGGCGCGCTTGGCTTTCGTCTTAAGCAACATTCATGGACTGTTCGCGGATGCACTCGATCTCGTTCTTGAGTTCGATGGCAAGTGCTGCGATTTCGGCATTTTGGCACTTGGTGCCAAGCGTATTTGCTTCACGGCCCATTTCCTGGAGGATAAACCCGAGGTTCTTGCCCTGGGCGCCGCCCTTGGCGAGCGCGTCGAGGAACAGCTTGTTATGGCTCCTGAATCTCGTGATTTCTTCGTGGATGTCGAGCTTGTCGGCCATGATGCAGGCTTCTTGCAAAAGGCGAACGTCGTCGATTTCGGAATCCTTCATGAGCATATTGATGCGTTCGCGGAACTTGACCTTCCACGTTTCAATGCGCTGCGGGTCGAGAACTTCGACTTTGTCGATGACTTCGTTCAGGTGGATTACGCGGCGGGTGAGGTCTACGGCGAGGTTTGCGCCTTCTTTTTCGCGCATGGCGATGACGCCATCCAATGCCTTGTCGAGTTCAGCCTTCAGGTGCTTTTCCCAGACTTCGTTGTCGCCATTGCCGTCCGTGAACTGCAAAACTTCAGGGATGGCAAGCACGTGTTCGAGTTTGATGTCGCCTGCAATGCCGTACTTTTTCTGCATTGCCTTCGTGATTTCTACGAATTTTTCCACGGCCGCTTCGTTGTAGCAAACAGGAATGTTCCCGGCGTTGCCTGCGCCAAGCGTAATCGAAAAGTTCACGGAACCGCGGACAAGCTTGTCCTTAATTTGTGCCTTGAAATCGTTTTCGAGGTAGGCGAAGTTCTTTGGAATCTTGCTCGAGATTTCGAGGAAACGGCTGTTCACGCTGCGCACTTCGATAACGCACGTGATTCCTTGCAATGTGGATTCGCTTTTGCCGAACCCGGTCATGGAGATAATAGACATTCTAAACCTTTTTCGAAATTGTCGCAATCACATGTTCGGCGCCGAAGTTCGGGAGCCCAATGGCGGTCAGGAACTTGCTTATCTTGTGTTCATTCTGGAAGTGCAAGTTTTCAATCTTGAACCCTTCCTTGTTGCACAGCGTATAGAAATCCTTCACCGTCAAAAGGCGGATGTTCGGCGTATCGTACCATTCGTAGGGGAGTTCTTTGGAAATTGGCATGCGGCCGTGGAGCATCAGGCTTCCGCGGGCAGACCAGTGCCCAAAATTCGGGAACGTCACGATGACTTGCTTTGCCACGCGCAAAAGCTCGTTCAAAAGCGCCACCGGGTCGCGAATTTCCTGAATCGTGCGATTGATAATGGCGTAGTCGAAACTGCCGTCCTTGAGGTCGGCAATGCCACTTTCGTCCAAGTCGCGTTGGATGACCGGCACATCTTTTTCGAGGCAGTCGAGAATTCCTTTGATGTTTTTTTCGATGCCAAAGCCCGAGACTTTCTTCTTGTGGATAAGGTAATCCAACAGGTCGCCGCTGCCGCAACCGAGGTCGAGCACATGGCTTCCTTCCTTTACGAGCTTGCCGAGGAGGTTAAAGTCGTTCTGGTCGTGGAATACAGGCACTGCCTGCGTTCCGTTTTGCGGGATAATCTTAGAATCGAGGAATCGGCCTACCGCTTTACCAAGTTCGCCCACTTCAATCAAGAATCCGTCATGGCCAAATTGCGTGTCGAGTTCGAGGCTTGTCACAGTCTTGCCGGTGTTGATGAGCGCGCTTGTAATGCGGCGGCTCTCGTGCGGCGGGAAAAGCCAGTCGGTCGAAAGGTTCACGTTCAGGACTTCAGCCTTGATGTCCTTGAACGCATTTTCGATGCTGCCGTATTCCGTTTCGAGGTCGAACGCGTCGGTCGCATGCGCGATGTGCAAGTAGCTGTTTGCATCAAAGCGGTCCACGAATTTCGTTCCCTGATAACGTAAGTAGCTTTCGATGGGCAAGTTCAAGTCGTACGGTGTCGAATAAGTGACAGCGTGGCTTCTGTTTTCCTGGTCCTGGGCGCGCTTGAATTTCTTTTCCATGCCCACGGCAGAGAGGTACGTGATGTGCGCGAGTTTGCGGGCGTTCGCAAGGCCAATGTCCGGTCTTGTCTTACCTTCATCGTAATAGTCGCCACCGTGGAAGTTCGGGTCCTGCGTAATGACATCGCGGGCAACGACTTCAAAGCCGAGTGCCTGGCTAGAAAAGCGCGGAGAGCTTGCTATTACGATGATGCGCTTCACTTGTTCCGGGTAGTAAATCGCCCATTTCATCGCCTGGAATCCGCCCATGGATCCGCCGATGACGCTGTAGAATTCCTTGATGCCAAGACCGTCTGCAAGTTCCTTCTGGGCATGCACCATGTCGCCTATCGTAATGGTAGGGAAGGTGCTGCCGTAGGGCTTGCCCGTGCGCGGGTTGATCGTTGCCGGGCCGGTAGAACCCTTGCATCCACCAAGGATGTTGCTGCAAACTACAAAGAATCGGTCTGTATCGATAGCCTTGCCAGGTCCGATGAGTTCGTCCCACCAGCCGGGTTTCTTGTCATTTTCGGTGTACCAGCCGGCGGCGTGTGCATCGGCGGTCAACGGCGAACAAACCCACACGGCGTTATCGCCGGAGGCATTCAATGTGCCGTACGTTTCGTAACGGATGGTCAGGGCCGGGAGCGTCTTGCCGCTTTCCAGCAAAAAGCCCTGTTCACCATAATCCTTGTTGAAATCCTTGGGGATTACGGGACCAAACGATTTATGCAAATATTCACTCATATGCATAAAAGATAGTAAAATGTTTGGTTCTTGGTCGTTAGACTTTAGCCTTTAGTTAAAAGTCTCTCGCAGATTGCTGCTAGGCGATAGGGATTTGTTATCGGAAGGGGGCTGTTTTTTTTAACCTCATGCATATAAAAATGCGAGAAACTCCATTTTATATGCATCATTTTGTGATGAACGTCTAAAAATAAAAGTGTGAATTTATACGAATACATATAAAAAGTGAGAAATGCCGTTTTTATATGCATTTTTATTGTGCTAAAAACTTTAAAGTTGGTTAATTTGTTGAAAATATGCATATAAATCTTAGTCAATAAGCCTTCTTATATGCATACCCTCTTTTTTTTACCTCTGCTCATTGTGCATTGACCAATTACTATTGACCAATGACCACTGACCATTGACTAACAATTACTTTGTAAATTCTTTTTGTGCGATTTTAGTCACGTTTTTTACCCCCCTCACTTTTGTAACTTATTGAATTGCTTATAGTTACGAATCCTAATTTGCGAAAAATGGTCAAAAATTCGGATTTTACAATCGATTTTAATGGATACAGATGAGACGATTGTGCATGCTTTTTTGATGATTTTCCCAAATCAAAGTAAGTTTTCGTTATTATATTTCTCACACATCGTGGGCTGATTGTGCCCCAAAGTTTTAACTCAAAGGACTAAAATGAAACGTCTCTCTCTTATTGCTATGGCTCTTGTAGTCTCCGGCCTCGTTGCTTGCAACCAAGCTTCCGCTGGCGGTTCGTTCAACCAGCAGGCTCGCCTCGACTCCCTTGAAAAGGATTTCAAGCAGGTCAAGGAAGAATTTGAAATCATCAAGTACGCTCTCGACAAGCGCGGCATCTCCCTCGAACAGGCTCGTGCCGAAATGGAAGCCGACAACAAGGTTTGGGACATCCCGGACGAAGACAGCCCGGTCTTTGGCAACACCAAGAACCCGAAGCTCACGATTGTCGAATTCACCGAATTCCAGTGCCCGTACTGCTCACGTATCGCACCGGCTATGCAGGAACTCAACAAGAAGTACCCGGACCAGATCAAGTTCGTCTACAAGCACTTCCCGCTTAGCTTCCACTCCAATGCTAAGGCCGCAGCCGCATCTTCTATCGCTGCTCAGAAACAGGGCAAGTTCTGGGAATACCGCTATGCTCTCGCACCGCACTCCCGCGAACTCTCCGATTCCGTCTACCTCGCTGTAGCTAAGGAAGTCGGCCTCAATATCGAACAGTTCAAGAAGGACATGGTTCTCGATTCCGCTATGAACGCTCGCATTGACAAGGACTTCCAGTTGGGCGTCAAGGTCGGCGTTCAGGGTACTCCGAACTTCTACATCAACGGCAAGCGTCAGGATCGCTTCAGCCCGGATCTCGTCGAAAAGATGTTGAAGGAAGCCAAGTAATTACGTTTTCAGGCGTACACGTTAAATTGATTGACGTGTGCGCTTTTTAATTTCAAAGTTTGTAATTTAAAATCAAAAAACAACAAAAGGATGCACATTATGATTAAGCAATCATTGAAAGTTGCCTCGCTCGCCGTCCTCGGCTTGAGCGTTACAGCTGCAATGGCTCAGCCGAAACGTCCGCATCTGGCTGTGTACAAGTTCTTCGATGAACAGTACCGTCCGGGTGGATACGATTACTCTTACGGCGGCACGAGCAAGGGTGTCACCATCACCAAGTCTGGTGGTTACAAGTCCAAGGCTGCCCTCAACATCAAGTTGGACCCGAAGGAATACTCCGGTGCGTCCATCTGCCTTTACAACGAATTCTTCGACTTGAACAAGTACATGCTTGATTCCAAGGTCGAATTCATGATCAAGGGCAAGCATGGTGGCGAAGCCGTTAAGGTCGGCCTCCTCGACGAAGAAGTTTCTGACGGCAAGAAGACTCAGGTCGTGCTTCCGATGAACAAGTACATCGAAGGTGGCGCCGTGACGACGGATTGGAAGAAGGTTTCCATTCCTCTCGTGGACTTCCCGGACCGTGGTCTCTACTGGGACAACACCCGCAAGTCCGAATTCCCGGCTCGTATCGACTGGGACAAGATTGCTGAAATCCGTTTCTCCATTGACAAGAGCGCTGCAAGCGAATTCGAAGTCTGGGTCGACAACATCGAAATCGTGAAGGGCAACAAGAAGGCTGCCCCGAAGAAGCAGATTGTCTACTGGGACGAAAACAACGACATCATCGATGGTCCGAAGAATCCGGAAAAGCTCGATGGCAAGGCCAAGACGCTCGCTACGTTCTATGACAACCAGGTCAAGGGCTTCTCTTACAGCTACGGTGGTCTCACCGCTCAGCGTGAAGCTCAGTCCAAGACTCCGGGCAACAAGAACGTGCTCGCCATGTACATCGATAACAACGACTGGTCTGGCGTGACCTACTCTCTCGGTGAAGGCAAGTTCATTGACCTTTCCAAGGTTCGCGACAAGGGCGGTCTCTACTTCTGGATCAAGGGTAAGCTCGGTGGCGAAAAGCTCTACGTCGGTATCCTCGACAACCAGGGCAACGACATCAAGAGCCAGACCAAGGTCGGCCTCAACGACTGGATCAAGGTCTCCAAGGATTGGCAGCTCGCCAAGATTCCTCTCAAGCGCTTCACCGACAAGGGTAAGGCTTGGGACGCTAACAAGTCCGCTGAAGTCGCTAAGGACATCAAGTGGGACAAGATTCAGGAAATCCGCTTCTCTGTTGGCAAGGGCGAAAACGCAGGCGAACCGGGCAAGCCGGCTCCTGTGACGGTCTTCGTGGACCAGATCACCTTCACGTCCAACATTGACTGGGTGGACCCGGATCTCAAGTGGGATTCCTTCAAGTCCAACGCTCCGGACTACGTGATTTCCGACTTCGAAGGCAAGTTTGCTAAGGACAAGTGGGAACCGTCCACCGGTCCGAAGTCTCAGCTCAAGTTCAAGGTTGAAAACTGCGCCGAATTCAAGAGCAACTGCTTGAATATCGAACACTACCTCCTTGCTGACTGGGTTGACGTCGTGCTCGACATGCAGAAGAATGGCCGTCCGGCTGCTGACCGTGACTGGACCAAGCACTGGGGCCTCATGTTCGACGTGTACTCCGACAAGGCTTGGCAGTCCATCACCGTTCAGGTTCAGGATGCAGGCAACGAAATCTTCGTTTCCAACGTCGGTGCTCCGAAGGGCAAGACCACGATCCTCGTTCCGTTCCGTACGTTCGGCAAGTTCCCGTACTATCAACCGCCTAACGCTGTTGAAAACGGTCTCTTCGACCTCAAGGGTGTAACTGCTCTCGACTTCAAGCCGAGTGGTGAAGGTACTGCCGGTGGCTTCAAGATCGACAACATCCGCCTCACCAACCAGCGCGCTGTCAAGGCTAAGGAACGTCCGGCTGTCATCAAGGTCTTGGTGAAGGGCGAAAAGGAAGTTCTCAACCCGGAAATCTCTGGTGGCTTGTTCGGTATCAACGCAGCCCTTTGGGACGGCGACATGCTCGACAACAAGAACTTCAAGGTTCAGACTCGTGAATTTGCAAAGCGCATCAACCACGGCATTATCCGTTATCCGGGTGGTCTCCGTGCTGATGACGACCACTGGAAGGAAATCCTCGACAACCACGACTGGATGGTCGATACCGACGAATTCCTCGAATGGTTGAAGAAGACTGGCTCTAACGCTATGTTCACTGTGAACTTCGGTTCTGGCACGGAACAGGAAGCCGCTGCTTGGGTCAAGCACACGAACATCGACAAGAAGGCCGGCATCCTCTACTGGGAAATCGGTAACGAAATCTACGGTAACTGGCATCCGTATTACGAAAAGTATGGTAAGGACGGCGGTACCATCTATGGTAAGCGCGCTCGTAAGTTCATCGAAGCCATGAAGAAAGTTGACCCGACCATCAAGGTGGCTGTGCTCGGCGTTCTCGAAGGCGACTGGAACGAAAAGGTCCTTGCCGAGACGGGTGACATTGCTGACGGTCTTATCGTCCACCACTACCCGCAGCACTTCGGTGAAGAAAACGACTTCGCTATGCTCTCTGCTCCGCAGACACTCACTGCAATCTACGAACGTTTGCACAAGGTTGTGGACAAGTGGACCGCAAAGTTCAACAAGAGCAAGAAGATTGAACTCTGGCTCACCGAATGGAACTCTGTTGACTTCAACCCGGGTCCGCAGACCTTGTCTGTCGAAAACGGCTTGTTCGTCGCTGACTACCTCGGTATGCTCGCTACTGAAAACGTCGACAACGCTCAGTACTGGGATATCCACAACGATATCACTCCGGAAGGCGGTGACTACGGTTACTTGACCCGTTCTGGTGAAGAATGCATGAACTGCCCGCGCCCGAGCTACTGGGCATTCCAGATGGCTTCCGACGCTCTCCGTGGCAAGCTCATGAAGACCACCATCAAGGGTGACGAAGACGCTCTCCTGACCGCTTACTACACTGTAAACGGCAACAAGAAGCAGCTCCTCCTCGTGAACAAGAGCCCATACAGCGAATTCGACATCAAGCTTGACATTCCGGGCTTCAAGGGCAAGGCTTCTGTCCAGACTTTGGACAAGACTTCCGAAAAGCTTAAGGAAGGCTGGGCAAATGACCCGTCCAAGAAGGCTAAGACAGTCGATATCACGAAGGGTATCAAGGTCGGCAAGCGCACTCTTACTCTCATCACATTGAACTAAGTCGATGAACTAAGGTTCGCAAACTAGATTCTCGAAATCTTGAAAGGACTCCGCATACGTGCGGGGTCTTTTTTTTATGTGTAAATGGCGTGGTTTTCAAAACCACCCTTTGTGTATATTAATCCCAAAAGTCTATTGAATTCAAACTTTCAATAAAACCTTCAATAAAAGGAGAATCGTGAAAATGGTAATGCGTAGCCTTGTACTCCTTTTGATCGCTATTTCGGTTTCTTTTGCAAATTGGGAAATTGATGATTGGCACATCTCATTTAAATCTGTTGTAGACAAATTTTCTCAAATGCAGACGGTGGCTCAAAAATTGGAAACCGCCCCGGTCGCTTATTATGGCAAGCTCATTCAAAGAGAATACTTGCAACGTGAATCTTTTGACGTGTACAATTCGGAATTCGAAAAGAACTTTCCGCAAGTGTACCAGTCTTTTATGGGCTGGTCAGACTACAAGCAGAAACGGCAAAATGAATTGTTGACGCTGGCGCCTGAAAAGTACCAGCAGATGTTTGAACAACGTTATTCGGCGATGAATGTGAAAGGCTTTTTCTTGATTCACGACGAAATTCGCGTAGATAAAGTTTATGACAAGGTAACTAAGACGTGGGTGACGCCAAAACCGGGCGAAGAGAAAAAGGAACTCTTTTCGTTTGCGTATGTGGGGCCGGATATTTCGCAAGACACGTCCTGGAAAATTTCACAGAGAATGATGAGCCATTTGAATGAACCCGAAGAAAAGATGATGACTGTCAAGCGAATCTTCTTCATGGACGGCTATTCCGAAGAATGTTATTCTCTGGTCGATACTTCTATTTTCGAGAAGCTTCTGTATTTCCCGCACCGATTGAAGTACGACGTCGATTTGAATGCAGAGAACGTACAAACTGCGATGACCGCGAATATCGAAGTGCCTAGCGCAACGCCGCAAAAGTTTGTTAAGGGTGAGGGGAGGTGGCGCTTTAATGCGTATGCCGATTTCGGGCGTCCGTTCTTAGCGGGTGATTTCCCGGGGTTTGATCCGGTCTTTTATTTGGATTTTGGTTTCAACCTTTATAGCCGCAACTGGTTTGCGGGGCTTGGGTTGAGTATCC
The DNA here is from genome assembly GCA_902791475.1 of Fibrobacter succinogenes. Classification (GTDB taxonomy): domain Bacteria; phylum Fibrobacterota; class Fibrobacteria; order Fibrobacterales; family Fibrobacteraceae; genus Fibrobacter; species Fibrobacter succinogenes_J. The sequence goes on along the minus strand of CADAWC010000026.1, from coordinate 49,993 downwards.
GCAAACTTGATGCCAAGTGCGATTCTTGTAGTACGAACGATTTGGGCGCGTATGTGGAATTTGGGTATTTGTGGCTGAAGACGGATTATATCGAGAGCGGCGTTTGGGGCAATCTCGGATTAGCTGCGGTTGAGGAACGATATTTCCGCTATGGCTTTGGACTTTTCGTTGAAGCGCTGTTCCCGAAGCTAATCGGGAAACGTGTCGATAGTTTATTTGAGCGTGGAATAGGGAATCGTTTTGGCGTGCGCCTAAAGCTCGGGATGCAGAATATCAAAATCTCGGATATCTGGCATGGTGACGGTCTTTCGCCGTTTATTGCGGTCGGCTTTACCTGGCATTGCATGGGACTGCGGTATTAAGGCTTGGGGGCGCTTTGTGTTTACGCTAAAATAAACTTTTAAGGACTACTCAGGGGTTGTGATTTCTGTTTTTTTTATGGACTGTAAATGGGGGCGGATAAAAAAACACCATCTCGTTGAGATGGTGTTTAGTGGATGATGCAGGGGTCGAACCTGCGACCCGCTGATTAAGAGTCAGCTGCTCTACCAACTGAGCTAATCATCCAAAATTCTTAGGTCGCAATCCCGTCTTTTGAAGGGAGCTATGTCTTTGCAAAAATCAAAAGTCGCAGTTTCAAAGTTCGTTAGATTCCGCTTTCGCTTTCAAAAACGCTTAGCTTTGTCTGACGCTTTTGTATTTGCAATACCTTGCCTTTCGGTTTGGTA
>CADAWC010000026.1:0-49231 GCA_902791475.1 Fibrobacter succinogenes | reverse complement strand
GATGCAGGGGTCGAACCTGCGACCCGCTGATTAAGAGTCAGCTGCTCTACCAACTGAGCTAATCATCCATAGTCGCTTAGGACGCGCACAATTATAGAAAAGAAAAAACGCATTGGCAAGGGGATTTTAAAGAAAAAAGATAAAAAATGTGGAATTATGAAAAGAATCCGCTCGTTGAAATTTGCTGGATTACGTCGCATGGTGAGACAACAATGGAATTGGTTTCATTGAACTTGTAACGCCCAAGCGCGTTGACGTGAATTTTTATTTTATTTAAATTTTACGTAAGATTTTATTTCTTTTCCCTGGTTATCGAGGAAAATCATGAAAAAAACAATTTTAGACATTTTATTTGCGGCTATGATGGTCGTGACAATTCTCGTCGCCTGTAGTGATGAATCTAGCGATGAGATTCTCCCAAGAGAAATCATTACGGAGGTCAACTCGATTTACGAACTTGGAAGATGTGATGATGAAAATGAAGGCGATACAGTTTATGCCAAAAAAGAAGATGCTGATTACTATTGCCACAGCGAAAACTGGATTCCTGTTTCCAAGAAAGATTCTTTAAGTTCTGCAAAATCATCTAGTAGCAAGGCCAGTTCCTCGTCCAAAGTCAAGGACGATCTGAAGTCCTTCACTGATCTTTGTAAGGCGTCCGGTGGTACCGCAAAAGACGGGGCTTGCGTCTGTAACAAGGAACTCTGCGACGTCGGTGCAGTCTGTAACACAATCACGGGTGTCTGCGGAAACCGTAGCAAGCCCTCCGATATATCTTCGGACTCCAAAAAAAGTTCCTCTTCCGCGGCTCCAACCTTCAACGACTTGTGTAAGGCTTCCGGTGGCTCCATGAAAGAAGGCGCCTGCGTCTGTAAAGGCGAGGTCTGTGATGGAGGTGCTGTTTGTAACACCATTACGGGTGTCTGCGGAAATCAAATCAAACCCATCGAAAAATCTTCGGATTCCAAGTCGAGTTCTTCTGTAGCTTCTTCTGAATCCAAGTCAAGCTCTTCCTCGGCATCTGCTCCGACTTTTGCAGACCTGTGCAAGGCTTCTGGCGGTACCGCAAAAGATGGTGCTTGCGTCTGTAAGACCGTTGCTTGTGACGAAGGCGTGCTCTGCAATACCAAGAGCAAGGAATGCGCTAACAAGGACGCTGTTGAAATCGAATGCGACGACAGCTACAAGAGCACCTGCTCCGACAGCCCCGCAAGCATCGGCGTTGTCAAGGAATGCGTGAAGGGTGTCGTCGTGAACCGCTCGTGTGGCTTGGTCTCCTGTAACGAAAAGGGCACGAATTGCGGCGAATGCCTCAACGACGTACAGACCTGCACCGAAGACAAAAACTTCAAGGCGACAGTCACCCGCTGCGAAAAGGGCAAGAAGGTGACCGAGAGCTGTAACGGAAAATCCTGCGACCCGCGCGACAACGGTTGCGGCGAATGCACGAACTACGAACACACCTGTACCAACGATGACGAAGGAAAGGGAACCGTCTACGAGTGCGTCGCCGGCGAAGCCAAGAAAGCCGTTTCCATATGCGGCAACAAGTCGTGCCGTACCGACAAGGCCATCTGCGGCGAATGTCTTAACGGCGAACTGAGGTGCGACAACGACATCAACAACAACGCCGTCATGTACAGGTGCGTCGACGGGCAATGGGAAAGGCTCCATAACAAATTCGACCCGCTTGACAAGGAGTATTACAAGTGCCCCGTCGCTTGTAGAGAAGGCTACCCTATAGATAAGATGGAAGCTGAATGCGACATAAACCAATGTTCCGATTGTGATCCCTGCTGGGGTGAACCCATGATTGGAGCACCCTCCAATCCAAATCCCTGTTACGACGAAGAACGTTGCAAACAAATTCTCAAGGACGAAGACCCCGACTATCCGCCGTTCAGAAGTTTCGAGACGAAACAGAAATGGAAGGAACTGATTCCTAGTAAAAAGATGGCCGCAAAAACCGTTCACGGGTACAACTGGAATAATCACAAACCAGTCTCCTCTCCTGATGAACGCGTGGAAGATTTCGAATTCGACCTTACAAACGAGACGAGACACGTAACATGCAATATCCAGGGTACCTACTTCGGAGTTTGCCACAATTCCCTCCAAACCTGCATCAACACAAGTTATCACACTGGCGGATACATGGTGGTCTGCGCTAACGGTGAACTTGTCGACGAAGAGAAGGAAGGTGACGGAATTGCTTGCCATTGCGAAGATCTTGGTAACGTCAACGCCTACGGATGTTGCTACACCAGAAGTGCCTGCTTCAAGTCGACCAACTGGGCTACAGACCGCTGCGCTAAGCCCTCAAAAAAAGACGAAGAAGATTAAATTTACATAGCGTGCTAAAATGAGCCTCAATTCCAACCGTCTAGATGCTTTTCTTTCGCACCTCGGGGTAGAACGGAATCTATCCCCGGTGACGATTCAAAGCTATCAGGAGGATTTGAGGCATTTTATCGCCTGGCTGGACGATAACGGCATTGACCTTAAGGAGCTGAAGCCCGAAAAACTCGATGAGTTTCTGACGCTTACTGCGGGGCAGGAAGAATATTCCCCAACATCGGTGGCGAGGCATTTTTCAAGCTTGCGCGGGTTCCTCAAGTACATGCAGAACCAGGGCGAGTACGATTACAGCACGGAATCTATGCTTGCAACGCCAAAACTTGGACATTATCTACCGCAGTATTTGACCCGCGAAGAAGTGGATAGCGTTTTCGAGAGTGCTGCAAATGGCAAGAATCCGCTCCGTGATACGGCTCTGATTGAGCTTATGTACAGTGGCGGGCTTCGAATCTCGGAAGCGCTTGGCATTAAGCTTTCGCAAGTTGACCTTGAAAACGAATGGCTCATGCCGATTGGCAAAGGTAATAAGCAGCGCCTTGTGCCGCTCGGGAGCAAGGCGAAGGATAATCTCCGCGCTTGGATTGAAGAGGGGCGCCCCTTAACGCACCCTACGACGGACAATATCATCCTGAATGCGCATGGCAAGCCGATGAGCCGCATGGGCGCCTGGAAAATTGTGCAGCAGCACACCATGCATTTGAGCAAACAAGTCTCGCCACATACGTTCCGCCATAGTTTTGCCACGCATTGCCTGGAGGCGGGCATGGACTTGCGCGTTTTGCAAGAACTGCTCGGACATGCGGACATTAGCACCACGCAGATTTACACGCACGTCGATAAAGATTTTATAAAAGAAGAACATCGCAGCTTCCATCCGAGGGAGACCGCACAGGCTAGAGTCGAAGGTAAAGCGCCTTAGGCCCGTGCTCTCGCCGACAAGCCTTGTTGATACAAGGCTCTTTCGGCTCACAAGAGACCGCACAGGCGAGCGAATAAGAAATTTTTCTAAATTATTAGAGTATGAATTGCGTCGTTGCTTTATTGTCGCTCGTTGTGTTGTTTGCTTCGGCTGCGTTTGCCGGGCCGCTTTCGGATTCATATGCGCATAATGGGCTGTTTGCAAATGCTTCGATGGGCGTGGGCTATGCCTCTTTTGAAAATTCTGAAGAAAAGGAAATATTGAGAGCGGATGGCTTTGGTGTAAGGCTTCATGGAAAGCTAGGGCATTATGTTTTCCGCGATTTGGCTTTGCATGCGAATTTGGGCTATGTCATGTATTCCAATTTCCGAGAAGTTCACGAAGGGCTCCCGGTTTACCTAGACCACGATTTTTACGTGGTGAGTTCTGTTTTTCTCGGTGCTGGTGCTACGTATTATGTCCCCCAGTGGAACAATGTATTTTTGAGCGGTTCACTTGGTGTGACCGGTTATGACATGGATTGCCGCAAGTATTCCGGGAATACGGGACTCAAGGCGTTTAGCTTTGATGTCGAAGTGGGCAAAGATTGGTGGGTAGGTGAACATACCGCTATTGGGGTGTCGCTAGCCTATAATTCGGGTGAATACTGGTCTGATGACGATGGCGTATTCCGCTCGTCTTCCGTGATGCTTTTGTTCTCAGTGACATTGAATTAGCAAAAAAAATCCCTGAAATAAATTCAGGGATTTTAATAACAGCGTCGAAGGCGCGATTATCTCTCGAGCTTGAAGTAAATTGCGGCAAGAGGCGGAAGCTTGATGTTCAGGCTCCACTGGCGATTCTGCCACGGAACGTCTTGCGTCCAGACTTCACCGAGATTGCCGACGTTGGAGCCGCCGAACATGGCTGCATCGGTGTTGAAAATTTCTTTCCAAGCACCGCGTGCGGGGGCACCGAGACGGTAATCGTTACGAACAACCGGCGTAAAGTTGAATACGCACAAAATCATATTGCCGTGGTCATCTTTACGAACAAAGCTAACAATGGAGTTGTCTGCATCGTCGCACCAGATCCATTCAAAGCCGGTGTAGTAATGGTCGATTTCCCACAGCGGAGAATTTTCCTTATAGATGTGGTTCAAAACCTTCATCATTTCGAGGAGCTTGCCGTGGCTATCCCAGCTGACCAAGTGCCAGTCGAGCGAGCGCTTTTCGTTCCATTCGCGGAACTGACCGAATTCGTTGCCCATGAAGTTGAGCTTCTTGCCCGGGTGTGCGTACTGGAAAGCGTAGGTGAGGCGGAGGTTTGCAAACTTCTGCCAGTTGTCGCCAGGCATCTTGCCGAGCATGGATCCCTTGCCGTGCACCACTTCGTCATGGCTGAAAACTTGTATGAAGTTTTCAGAATAAGCGTAGACCATGCTGAATGTAAGCTGGTTGTGGTGGTATTTGCGGTAGATGGGTTCGTGCTGGATGTAGGAGAGAAAATCATTCATCCAGCCCATGTTCCACTTGTAGTGGAAGCCGAGACCGCCCTGCTCCGGCGGACGAGTGATGCTCGGGAAGCTTGTCGATTCTTCGGCAATGAGGATGGCATGCGGGGTCAAGCGGCCCATGATGCTGTTCAAGTGCTTGAGGAATTCGAGCGTATCGTAGTTGATGTTGCCACCGTCTTTGTTCGGTACCCATTCGCCTGGTCCCTTACCGTAGTCGAGGTAAAGCATGGATGCAACAGCATCGACGCGGAGACCGTCGCAGTGAAATTCCTTAAGCCAGTACATCGCGTTTGCAATGAGGAAGTTCTTGACTTCGTTACGGCCGAGATTAAAGATGTATGTGCCCCAGTGCGGGTGTTCGCCCTGACGCGGGTCGGCGTGCTCGTAGCAGGCGGTGCCATCGAAACGTCCGAGAGCGTGAGCGTCCTTCGGGAAGTGGGCCGGGACCCAGTCCAAAATCACGCCGATTTCGTTCTGGTGGCAAAGGTCCACAAAGTGACGGAATTGGTCCGGCGTGCCGTAACGGCTCGTGGGGGAGTAGTAACCGGTGACCTGGTAACCCCAAGATTCGTCGAGCGGGTGTTCGGCGAGCGGCAAGAATTCCACGTGCGTGTATCCCATTTCCTTGAGGTACGGGATGAGGCGTTCGGAGAGTTCGTCCCAGTTGAGAAAACGGTCCGGATTAGCCGGGTCGCGACGCCAGGAACCGGCGTGGACTTCGTAAATGTTCATCGGCGAACCAAAGACCTTTGTGGCCCAGTGCGTCTTCATGTAAAGATCATCGCCCCATTCGTAACCGTCGAGGTGTGTTGTGATGGAGGCTGTTGCCGGGCGGACTTCGGCGAGCTTTGCAAGCGGGTCCACCTTCACATGGAGTTGGCCATCGGCGCCGTGAATTTCAAAGCGGTAGAGTTCGTTTTCACCAAGGTTCGGAATGAAGATTTCCCAAATGCCCGAGGCACCGAGCATGCGCATCTGGTGACGGCGGCCGTCCCAGCTGTTGAAGTTGCCGACTACAGAAACTGCATGTGCGTTTGGAGCCCAAACGGCGAAGTGAACGCCCTTGAAGCCCTGGTGTTCGATGATGTTGGCGCCAAGCTTGCGGTAAAGTTCGTAGTGCGTGCCTGTTGCAATCAGGTGGCGGTCAAAGTCGCTGAGGACCGGCAAGAATGCATACGGATCGACGAGCGTGTATTCGATGCCGTCGGCCTGCTTGATGATGAGCTTGTAAAAGAACGGCTTGTATTCCAAGTCGAGGATGGCTTCGAAAAATCCCGTGTCACCAAGCTTTACAAAGTCAAATTCTTCAGTGCCGTCGCACGATTCACCGCGGACAAAGCATGCCTGCGGCTGGTAGGTGCGGATGACGGTCTTGATCCCGCGATCGGTTTCGAGCGGGTGGATACCTAAAATTGAAAACGGGTCTTTAGTCTTGAAGTCCCAAATTGCCTGCATGTTTTCTGCGGTCAGGCTCGTGAAATCGTTCCATTCCATAGATTTTCTCACTTAATGTTTTAACGCAAAGAAAAATAACATAAAATGGGAATGTTATGCGAATAATTGCAATAAAAACCGTAATATTTTGATAATTAATTAGACGAGAGACCGCTTTGCTGGTAGACGAGTGACGAGAGAGGCGAATGCAATGGATACGCTTGAGAATGCAACATCTTTCGTCTTGAATTATTTTGTTACATTTATTTGGAATGGAGGCTTATAATGGCTGTTGTGATGGAAGAAAATGCAAATCCGATGAAGTTTGAAAAGCTTTTTAAGGTGACGCCCGAGATGATTGATGAAAACCGCCACATGAACAACGTGTGGGCGGTGCAGTGGATTCAGGATATTTCAATTGCACATTCCGATTCCGTCGGTGCGACCGATGTCATGTACCAGTTCGGTTGCGGCTGGATGATCCATACGCAGTTTGTGGAATACAAGAACCAGGCGTTTTTAGGCGATGAAGTCCGTGGAACGACGTGGGTGGCTAGTTACAGTAAGGTGATGAGTGTGCGCAAGTGCCGCTTTGAACGCGTTTCCGATGGCAAGGTCGTCTTTGAATCCGAGACGCAGTGGGTCCTCATGGATATGAAAAAGGGAAGGCCGTTCGCCATCCCTCAAGAAATCAGAGACCGCTTTCAAGTAAAGTAAGGAATGTCATGCCTGCCTCTTGGGGCTTGGCTTCTGCATTTGTCATGCCTGCCTCCGAGCAGGCATCTCCTTTATAACTTCGTCCCTTTCACAATGCGATAGAGCGTTTCGAGTTCTTTCGCATTTAATATTTTCGGCACAGGGTAAAGCGGGTTTGCTTCTTTGCTTGCCGACTTCGCGAGTCTTGGAATGTCTTCGGTTTGGATAAATTCCAAGTGCTCTGGAATGTCCATAGAGCGGTTCAACTCGCGAATCTGCATAATGAAAACTTTGGATGCTTCATGGTTATCGAGCTCTGCCGGGACGGCTCCGATGGCTTTTGCAAAGAAGCCGAGACGCATTTCGCAGGTTTCACCGTAAAACTCTAGAACATGCGGCAGAATGACCGCGTTTGCAAGCCCGTGAGGCGTGTGGTACATTCCGCCTAAGCTATGCGCAATGGCATGAACGTATCCAACGTAAGCGCGAGTGAATGCGTAACCAGCGAGGTATGCCGCTTTTTGCAAGTTTTCACGAGCCTTGATATTGTGACCATCGCGATAGGCGTTCTGGATATTTTCAATAATCAATTGCCCTGCGGTGATGGCAGCTTCTTCGCTTCCGCCGAAATTGCTGTTGCCGATGTAGGCTTCAATGGCGTGCGTGAGTGCATCCATGCCGGTAGTTGCCGTAAGATTGGCGGGCAAGTCGAGCGTAATATTGGCATCGAGAATCGCAAGACGCGGAATCAAGACGAAATCGTTAATCGGGTATTTCTCATGTGTTTGCGGATTAGAAATCACGGCGGCCACAGTCGCCTCGCTCCCTGTCCCCGCCGTCGTCGGGATGGCAACGAGATACGGAATCTTGCGAAGAACGCGTAGCGTCCCTCGCATAAATGTAATCGGCGTCCATCGCCTTGCAATGCGGATGCCCACGCCCTTTGCACAGTCGATTGCAGAACCGCCGCCAAACGCGACAAGTCCGTTGCATTTATTTTTGCGATAAATGCGGGCGGCGTCATTGATGTTGTCAATCGTCGGATTCGGAATAGTTTGGTCGTAAATCGAATACAGGACGCCTGCTTCTTCCAAGTATTTCTTGATATTCTGGAAGTGCTCTGTTTGCGCCAAGAATACGTCTGTGACGAGGAGAACGTTATTGACGTCGTTTGCCTTGAGCTGGCTGGGGAGCTTTTGCAAACTCCCGGCGCCGTGAATGAGCTGTGGCTCGCGCCAAGGCATAAAATGTACGCCGACAAAGAACACTTTTTGGAAAGCGCGGCAGGCGAATCTGTAAAGGAAAGATGCCATAAGTGACCTCCTACATCGACTTTAAAAAGCGCAAAGCTTTTTCTGCAAAGTTCTGGATTTTGGAACGCAAACTGCCCGGAACAATTCCGTAGGGCGGGTGGAAAAATGTCACCGCATCGAACCCTTTCTGCTCCATGATGTTGCGCTCATGGCTAAACGTCTTGAATCCGAAAAATCCGTGGTAATTGCCTGTACCGCTCATGCCCACACCGCCAAATGGAACTTCCAAATTCTCGATTTGGATAATGGTGTTGTTCACGCAGGTGGAACCCGATGTGGTATGGCTCAAAACGTAATTGATGTCGCGTTTGTTTGTACCGAAGATGTAGAGCGCAAGCGGTTTCGGACGGCTTTGTACAAATGCAATCGCTTCGTCAAGATTCTTGTAGGCAATAATCGGCATAATCGGTCCGAAAATTTCGGACTTCATGATTTCCATGTCGGGCGTGACGTTTGTGAGTACGGTAATTGGCGTGTAGCAATTTTCGATATCGCTCACTCCACCGATGACTTGCTTTGCGCCTTTGGCAATCGCGTCCTTGATGAGTGTGGTATGGCGTTCAGTTGCGCGTTTGTCTACAATGTGGACAAAGTCTTTACATTCATGGCGCTTAGCTTCGGTATCGCCAAATCTCTGTTTGATATCTTCGGCAAAAGCTTCTGCAAATTCCTGAACTTTGTCTTCGGGGCAAAGGGCGTAATCAGGCGCAATGCAGGTTTGCCCGCCGTTGAGCGTCTTGCCCCAGGCAATCTGCTTGATATGCTTCTTGACGTTTATGCCGGGGAGCAAAATCGTTGGCGACTTTCCGCCAAGTTCAAGCGTGATGCTCGCGTGGTGCTTGGCTGCCATTTCTGCAATGTGTGCGCCGACCTTAGGACTCCCTGTAAAAAAAACGTGGTCAAACGGGAGCTCTAATAACTTGTCTCCAATTTCAGCTCCTTCGCCTTCGATGAGTGCAATTTCATTTTCTGGAAAGTTCTCCTTAAACATCTTCACGAGAACTTCACTCACGTGCGGAGTCTTGTGCGAAGGCTTCGCCATAATCACGTTGCCTGCCGCAATCGCCGAAATAATCGGGTTCACGAGTAGCAAGAACGGATAGTTCCACGGTGCAAAAATCAGCACGCGGCCTTTGGGCTCGTAGTGGAGGCGGCTTTTGGACGTGGGCAAAAAGAAAACTCGACTAGCGCTTTTGTCCTTCATCCATTTTTTCAGATGGCTGATGGTGTGGTCGATTTCTTCGATGGTCGGGAATATTTCACTGAGCCATGCTTCGAAACGCGGCTTGTGGAAATCCTTCCAAACGGCTTCGTAAAATTCTTCTTGATACTTCACGACGGCATCGCGAAGCTTTTTCAGTTTTTGAATACGCTCTTTGGCGCTCGTCTGGGCTATTATCCAGCGATTTTCCCCTTGAGCTTCAAAGATTTTTTGGATATCGATCCCATATAATTCACTCATACTCAACAAGATAGAACATATTATCAGATTCGTTGACGTCATGTCATTAAAATCAAAGCTTTTTTATTCGTTATCGTGTCCCTTATGCCCTTGTATTTTTGTAAATTGAAACTATGGGTTCCATAATTAAGTATAAAGGCAAAGTCCCGCAGGTGGGCGAGCGCGTGTTTATCGCCGAAGGTGCATGCCTTGTGGGCGATGTGAGCATCGGCGATGACTCGTCTGTGTTTTACAATGCCGTGTTGCGTGCCGATTTGGCAGAAATCAAGATTGGCAAGCGGACAAATATCCAGGATAATGTAAGTGTTCATGTTTCGACGGGGGTCGGTGTGAACATTGGCGATGAGGTGACTGTTGGTCATGGTGCGGTGCTTCACGGTTGCACAATCGAAGATAACGTTCTCGTGGGCATGGGTGCAATTATCATGGACGGAGCCCTTATCATGAAAAATTGCATTGTCGGTGCGGGCGCTCTTGTGACGGCTGGTAAAAATTTCCCCGAAAATTCCCTGATTGTTGGGTCTCCGGCGCACATTGCAAGAACACTGACCGCAGACGAAATTAAAAACGTAAAGATTGGCGTAGAACACTACTTGGACGCAAAGGATGAACTTCTAAAAGATGTATAAGTTCTTTTTCCTAATAAATCCGGTGAGTGGAGGTGGACAAGGAAAGGTTATCCATAAATTTCTTCCTGAAATTATGGAGTCTATGGATTTTAAGTCGGATGAATGGAAATCCGAATTCACGCGCAAGGAAGGAATGGAAGAGCAAATTTTGACGGCTCTTTCTTCGACGGAAAAACTTGTTGCGGTGGGTGGCGATGGAACTGTTTCATCGGTGCTTTCGATGATGCTTGTGTCGGCGCATGCGGACAAAGTCCAGATAGGGCTTATCCCGTTGGGCACTGGCAATGACCTCGCTCGCGTGCTTGGATTGTACAAACCGTTTGCCGATAAAGGTCTTTTGTACTTGGTGCGCAGACTCCTTATGGCGAAGTCGAGACCGTTTGATATTTGGACGGTGAACGGCAAGTATGCGCTTGCCAATTATTTCTCCGCAGGTATTGATGCCCGTATTGCACATGATTTCAACCATGACCGTGCTACGGGGGTTATTTCCTCAAATTCCGTAATTGCAAATAAATTGCATTACGTCAAGCGCTTTTTTGCAGACCGTGCCTATCACTTGAAAAGCGGAAAAATCTCGATGGTCGTCAATACGCCGGAACTCAATGAAACGGTGGATTTGACGGGGCATACGACGGTCATTGTTGGGAATATCCCGAGTTTTGCGAGCGGCGCTAATCCGTTCTTCAAGTCCGACATGGCGGATGGCTATTTGGAAGTGGTTTGCGTGCCGAACATGCTGAACTTTTTGCTTGCGATTGCGGTTGGGAACATCCCTGTCATCGGGTACTTCCTGAAGAAAAATCTGCTCAAGTCGCGTAAAGTGCGCTCGCTGACGCTTGAACTTGCGGATAATGAATACATCCAGCTCGATGGCGAGGATTTAAGTGGCAAAGTGGGCAACCGCGTTACCATTCAGTTTGCATGTCAAGTTCACATGCTTACGCTAGAGGAATGATGTTTTCGGTTTCTTTATCTGAAATTCTTGAAACGATGAATCTTAAAATGCCTTCGAACGAGGGCGTTTTAAATTTTGAACTGACTGGATTTTCTTCGCTCGATCAGGCGGGGATGCACGATGTTTCGTTCTGGACGGGCGATGCCAAGACAGAAACGGGGCTTGCAGGGAATGCCGGTGGCGTGAGCGTTAGTGCTTTTGCAGGCGTTACGGCGGGGCTCCTCTTTGTGCCGAGTTTGTACGAAAAGTATTGTGTGGACGGTCGTTCGGAACTCTTGCCGAATGTGCATTTTGTATGCCCGGTCGAAAATCCGTACCATGCGATGGTGACGTTCATGAAGGAATTTGTGGAACGTCGTGAAGTTTTTGAAGAAACGAAAATTGCTGCTTCTGCACAAGTTCATGCTTCGGCGGTTGTCGAGGGCGTGGTGGGCGAGAACGCTGTCATCGGTCCGAATTGCGTGGTGATGAAGGGCGCTACGATTGGCGCAGGCACGATTCTTGAAGCGAATGTGACTGTTTACCCGCGTGTGACGATTGGCGAAGATTGCGTGTTCCAGGCGGGCGTTGTCGTGGGTCCTCGCGGTTTTGGATTTTACGAGTATGAGGGCAAGCGCCGGATGGTGCCGCACTTAGCGGGTGTTCGCATCGGGAACCGCTGTAGCTTTAGCGCTAATGACGTGGTCGCTGCAGGCTTTGTCTCTCCGACAGTGATTGGCGATGATTGCCATTTCGATACGTTCGTGCAAGTGGCGCATAACTGCCGCCTTGGGAACAACATCATGATGGCGTCGCAGTCTGGCGTGGCGGGTTCCGTGATTATGGAAGACGATGTGGAATTTGCTGGTGGCGTACAGTCGGCTGGGCATCTGACGATAGGCAAGGGCGTGAAAGTCGCCGCCAAGGCGGGCGTGACCAAGAGCCTCAAGGCGGGCAAGGTTTACGCGGGCTACCCGGCCGAAGAAATTGACGTCTGGCGCCGCTCAGTCGTGAAACTCCGAATGATGGGAAAGAAGTAGGCGGCTGTGCCGCCATCTTGAGTTACTAGTTACTGAGGTCGCTTTGCGACAGTTCTAAGTTACTAGAGAATTTCATATTAAAATATTCTAGTAACTAATAACTATTAACTAGTAACTACTAACTATGATGGCGAAGAGTCTATTATTCACGTTTGAAAAATCCTCATGGGTCTGTTTTTTTTATAAATTCCCGTTATCTAAATGAAAAAAGATTCTCGTAAAAGCCCGCGTGAGTGGGAATTTAGTTCTGCGTCTTTGTCTTATGGCAAGGCGAACGTAAAAATTGAAGTCCAGGAGTACAATCCGCAACTGGAGCCTCGCGTCGAATGGCGCGTGGGAGGTCGTGCTTTTTACAGTACCGATTGCGCAAAGTGCTTCACGGATTTGAAGTTCCGCGTAGCCCGTACCGCAATTTACGAATTGGGCGAAGGCGCTCATGCGTTGACGCTTGCGTCCCCGGAACACCTTGCACCGGTATTCTTGATGTGGCCGTCTCGCCGCTTTGTGGTTGATGTCGCCAGTAACGAAGAAAGTGGCAAAGGGTGTGTTGCCGAAGTTCCGCTGATGGACGGCAGTGCGCTCCCGTTCTTTAGCGAATTTCGCAGAAATGTGGGTGCGCCCGAAGAACTCGCTTTTTACGATGTTCCCGTACATGCGGAATGGGACTTGTTCCGCACGGATGTCGCTGATGATGCTCAGGCTCAAAAACCGTACGGTTCCGTGAAAATCACGCCGAGCGAAGCGTTCGAAGTGGAATACATCCTAGAACGAAACGAATGCGGTCGCGTCTTTAAGTCGGCGGCAAATGTTTCCATTTACTCGGCAGAAGACTTGTACAACGTCTTCGCTGCGAGAACTTTCATTTTGAAAAACGAATTTGACGAAGCCCGCAAGGCAGGTTTGCTTGGCGGGGTGGATGAATCCTGTGGGCTCCTGCTCGATAATTCTGAGGCGGCGAAAGCGCCCTTTAGAGTTGCCGACGAACCCGCTCGTCATAAAATCCTCGACCTGTTGGGAGACCTTTGCTTTGCAAAGCCAGCACTCCCGAAAGTTCGTCTGGAAATCATCAACGGTGGTCACTTGAGCCACAGAACAATCTTAGAAAAGGTGTTGCCCTATGCTTTATAATGAAGAACAAGTTCATGCCCTCCTCCCTCAGAAGGCTCCGTTTGCTTTCGTGGACGAAATTCAGGAAATCACCGAAGGTGACCAGCCGTCTATCGTTGCTGTTTGGCACGTGACGGGCAAGGAAAAGTTCTTTGACGGACATTTCCCGAACAATCCGGTGCTCCCGGGCGTGATTCAGATTGAATCCATGGCTCAGGCCGCAACGCTCTTGACGATGATTGCCAAAAAGGCCGATGTCGAAGGCAAGCGCCCGGCATTCATGGGTGTTGAAAGCTGCCGTTTCCGTGCTCCGGTGATTCCGCCGCAGGACTTGACGCTCAAGGCTACGCTTATGATGGCTCGTCATGGCATTTACAAGTACACTGGCGAAATCTGGCAGGGCGAAACGCTTATCTGCAACGCCTCCTTTAGCGCTGCAATGGTCTAATTAAGGCTGAGTTATGACGCGAGCTGACGATAAATTGAACGTGTTGATTCTAGCGGCTGGGCTTGGCACAAGGCTAAGACCTTTGACGTCGGAAATCCCGAAGCCGTTGGTTCGCGTTTTTGACAAGAGCATTCTCGAAATCCAGATGGAGCGGGCAAAGTCGCTTGGCGATGTCCGCTTGCACGCGAATGCACATTACCTAGCCGACCAGATTGTAAGCGAAGGAAAGCGCCTTGGCTTTGAAAAAGTCTGGGTGGAACAGCCTGAAATCCTCGGGACAGCGGGCCCGTTGCGCCGGATTTATGCGGCGGGGTATCGCGGTGGCCTCTTGATTATGAATGGCGACGCGTACTGCAATTTTGACTTGGGCGCGTTTGTGCAGAATGCACGAAACCGCTGTGATGTTGCACTCCTGGCGGTCGATTTTCCCAAAGTGAACACGTTCCGCGTGGGGGCGGATGGTTGCCTTGCAGGCGTTGTCGGTCGTTTCGGTGCTACGGAAGGCGTGCCCGCGACGTTCTCTGGAATCTCGTGGTACAGCGACGATGCTTTGGCTAGAATCCGCGATGGCGAGTTCGATATCCGTGAATTCTGGAAACAGGAAATTGCGGCAGGCCGTGCGCCGTTTGTCGATATGTCTCAGTTGCATGCCACGTGGATTGATATGGGATCGCCTGAAGGTCTCATGGCTGCTGTGGAAGCGCGTTTGGCGGAATGTGGCCGCGACAAGAATGAAGCGGTTGTGGAACCTGGCGTTGATTTGCCTGCTGGTGTAAAAATCACGCATTCCGTAATTTTTAAAGGTGCCGAAATTCAACCTGGCGAGACCATCGAAAACGAAATCCGCGGAAAAGATTTCAGATGGATAGTCAATGGTCAATAGTCGGTGGTCAGTAGAAAATTGCAAGGAAATATTTATCAATCAATTGAACCCAGAATGGAAAAATCTTATGACTGATTGAGATCCTTCGACTTCACGCCTAGCGGCGTTTCGCTCAGGATGACACTTTAATCAAACCGTTATCAACTATAGTAGAAATAGCCCTAATCCCTAAAACCTGTAACCTAAAACCTAAAAATGCGTAAATTTAGAGTAGTACTTGTTGAACCGGAACACCCGCACAATGTGGGTTTTGTCGCACGTGCCATGCATTGCTATGCATTGCCGGAACTTTATATTGTCTATCCCAAGCGCGACAAGGTCTTGGACAAATCTTACCATACGGCTGCAAATAGCCATGACATTCTGGATAACGCAAAGGTCGTCCACAAGTTCGAAGATGCCATTGGCGATTGCTCTTGCGCTGTTGCTTACAGCCGCCGCATTTTTGCAAGTTCCATCAAGCATACGATGGTGCAGAACTTGTCTGACATGCTCCCCGAAGACGGAACGATTGCTCTCGTGTTCGGTCGTGAATCTTGCGGACTTGCGCTTGAAGAAGTGAACGCTTGCACGTACCAGTGCGAAATTCCGGTGCCGGGACTCATGAGTTTGAATCTTGGACAAGCGCTCTCGATTAGCTTGTACGAACTTTGCCGTTCCGGGGCACTCGCGAACGGCGAGGGCCGCGCGAAGCGCACAACGCGAGGCGTTGCCGAAACGGGTCCTGCAACCATTCAGCAGATTGATGGCTTCAAGAAGTTCCTCGACCGCTATCTCACGGGCCAGTATCACGACCAGGCTTGGCGCGATAGCTTCCTCAACACGCTTTTGCAGCGCTTGCACCCGACACGTAACGAACTCTCGGCTCTGTTCGGTTTGCTCCGTAATTTAGCAGGCAAGCCCGCTCGTTTGGAACACGCCGCTGAAAAGGCTGCAAAGCAAGCGGCGCAGAATGCTGAACAGGCTGAAACGCCGAAAGCTGAAAAATCGCAGAAATCCAAGTAGCGTAACGCCGGAGATGATATGTACGAAATTTTGCCTTACAGCCCTGAACTAGACCTGCGATTTGACCATTTCGTGGAATCGGAATCGGTGAATGGCACCTTTTTGCAGACAAGGCGTTTTTTGAACTATCATCCCGCTGGCCGTTTTGACGATGCGAGTTTTGCTCTCCAAAAAAGTGGAACGATCGTTGCGTATTTTCCGGGCGTTGTCAAAGATGGCTCGTTCGTATCGCACGCAGGTTCCACGTTTGGCGGCCCCATTATTTCAAAATCGTATTACACGGGCGCAAGGCTTTTTGAAATTCTTCAAGAAGCGGATCAGTATTTAACGACGAATTTTAAGCACGTCACGTTAAAGATAACGCCTCCGCTTTTTGCCGAAAAAAGCCCGGACTTGCTTGAATATGTGCTTGAACATTTGGGCTACACGCGCCATACGGAACTCAGCAGCCAGACGACACTTTCGAAAGGTGTCGATCCTTTTGAAAATTGCAACCGCAACCAAAGGCGTCTTTGGAATTACGCACAAAAGTTTATCGATTCGCTCCCTGAATCCGAAAAGTGGGAATATCGTGCTATCGAAAGTGACGAAGACATCAGGACATTCCACAAGTTCCTTGTAATCTCCAAAGAAAAGCATAACACCAAGCCTGTGCATTCCGCCGAAGAACTTATTGACCTTAAAAAACGTATTCCGGAAAATTTACGCTTTAGAGGCTTGTTTTTCAAAGACCGTTACGTTTGCGGCATGATGCAATTTATTTTTGATAGAACTCATGTCTTGCATGATCAATACATTTCGCCCGATGAAAGTTTTAGCGAATTTCATCACACAACGCCAATGAACCTTTTTGCCTTGCGCGAAGCGGCAGAGGAAGGCTTTGAACATTTTTCATGGGGTATTTCTACCGAAAATGGCGGAAACTTCTTGAACGAGGATTTGCTCCATTACAAGGAATCGTTCGGCGCCACCGCCTGTGTGAACGCTAGATACGAGAAGTAGCTTCTTTCACAAAATCCTCATACTCATAGATGTAATCGGATTTGTCGTAGTGCTCGGAAGCGAGTACCATGCAAACAGCGCCCGAAGAGAAATTTTCTATTTCGCGCCAGTGCATTGTCGGGATGTAAAGCCCGTGATAGGAACGGTTCAGGGAATATTTGGAACGCTTTTTGCCGTCGTCTAGAATCACGTCAAAACTACCGCTTGCAGCGATAATCAATTGACGTAGCTTGCGATGCGCATGGCCCCCGCGGGTTGTTCCGCCAGGAACGTCGTACAGATAGTACAAGCGCTTGATATCAAACGGGATGAGTTCGCCGCCTTCGACAACGCTCAAGTTGCCTCGCTGGTCGTGAGCGATCGGGATATCAATTAAACGCGGTTCTTTAAGCTGTTCTTCGTTCCATTCCATGCCCTTAATATAACAAAACCATCTCAAAATGAGATGGCTTGCTTGAAAATTAGTGGCGTAATGAGAGTTCTTTTTGCTGAATTCTGTTAAATCGTAGATTATTCCTCATCATCTAAAATTTGCGGTTTTATGTTGTTAAGGCATTCTTCAAATGCTTTGACGTTGCCTGTTTCGTAGCCTTCTACATAAAGAATCCTGTCCCCTTGAATGGTGTATCCGCGTCCTATTTCAAAATTGTTGATATTTTCGTCTATGCACAAATCTTTGGATATGTTGCTTTTATACTCATAAGTTAAAGAGCAGGTGATGCCTTCAGAAACTACGCTCAAAGCACCTTTTTCTTTTTCAAAAGCGTAGCCTCCATTTCCATGTTGTCGAATGTTTCCTTCGACTTTTCTTTGCGTTACGTTGACTTTGTATGTTCTATCTCCGATGGTAAAGGTTTCTGAATTCTTTGTTTGGTTCTCTATGGTTACACCATAGTTATATGGGTCAATACTTCCGTAACCCCCATAACGAATAGTTCCGTCAGACCAGTCGTATGAATATAAAAGACTTCGTGGGTAAAACGGATCTCTTTGATGTTCTGTTAGAAAATCATACAAATAGAATCTAAAAAGAGATTCAGAATAATCATCGGTTATCGCAAGTTTTTTGAAGGGAGTTACAGAATACGTAGTATCGGTAACAAAACTACTTTCTGTTATAGATAAATGAACCTCAGGCCAGTCAAATTCTAAATCTTCGTCATCTATAAGGGCTCCTCTTGTGACGTCGTAACAACCGGGAATTCCTTTCCATTTCCCATATAATGAAGTTGATTTTTGACCAATATACATTTGGCCTTCGCATTTTTCGTTATCATAACTTGAGGTATATGTGCCGTTTTTAAAGTTAAAATACCTTGTAAGAATGGGATAAAGAACTAGAGTGTCATTGTGTAATTCGTATGCATAAGCATTTGTATCTGGCCAACTTGTTACTTTTTGCCATTCTGCTGTTTTATTGACTGTATCTACCACACACGCGTTCTGAGTATGGGTTGTTATTGTGACAAATGTTTTTTGATCGGGAAATACTTGGAAAAAGTTTATTTCCTCATCGTTGGATGGGCCTGTACTGGAGTTGTCCCCGCAAGTTAAAAATAATGTAGATGAGGCGATTAAAGCCAATAGATGCTTTTTCATTGGAAACGATCCTTTTAAAATGCTTTATACAGGCTGAGTTATTTTTCTTTCCATGCCCTTAATATAACAAAACCTTTTTGAAATGAAATTGCATAAAAAATATTATTGCAATTTTTATGAGAATAAGCGAGATTGTTGGTTTTGAAATAATGGTGTAGAGAAAGTTCGTTGTGAGAATGGTAGCGTCGGCCAAGGTATTTTCTTCGCAGTAGCGCGCAAAACGAGTGTTGCGACGGGCTGCTTGCAGACCGGCATAACCGAGTGAAGCCGCTGACGCCGTAGGCGTCAACTCCGAGCTTTCGCCCCGCCCGCATGATGTACATTTTGCGTCTTGCAAAGATGTACCTTTGGCGGTGTGCCTACTTATCTCCAATGCTTTAACTGCGAGAGGTATGAATCGAAGGTCTTGCGGCGTTCTGCATCGGGCGTGTTGTCGGGATTCGGCATGTGCGTGAGCAAAAAGTCGAGCAACGTGTCTTTGTTCGTGTAGGCAAACTTGCCACCGTCATAACACCATTTGCAGTAATCCTCGTTGAAACTGCCGTCCGTTTCGCGGCTAATCATTGCGTCATCGCCGAGCGGCATGCCGCAGCATTGGCAAAAGAGCTGGCGCGGAGCGCCGAGCAACGTGTTGATGGAAACGTTGAATTCCTTCGAAAGTACTTTGAGCATTTCCGTGTTCGGCTGCGTTTCGCCGGTTTCCCAACGGCTAACAGCCTGACGAGTTACATGAATGCGTTCTGCCATCTGGTCTTGCGTGAGGTTGTGCTTTTCGCGAATGTTCTTCAAAATATCTTGTGTCGTCATTGATTCTCCTTTGTTCGATTACGGAGTCAAATATATCAACACTTTAATGCAAAATCAAGAAACAGGCTGTTGCTTTCTGTAAAATGTAGTGTGGTAGGCAATTGGGAATGTTATATTTGCGTCATGACCACAAAGACCATTAAAATTCAGTACCTAGACGATTCCATCTCGAAACTCACTTACGTTGGCGGCAAATCTGACTGGATTGACCTTGCTGCCGCAGAGACTGTGACGCTCAAGGCGGGCGAATTCCGCCTGATTCATCTAGGTGTTGCAATGAAGTTGCCCGAGGGATACGAGGCGCATATCGCTCCGCGCAGTTCGACGTTCAAAAACTTCGGTATTCTGCAGGCGAATTCTGTGGGCGTGGTTGATTCGAGCTACTGCGGTGCAAACGACTGGTGGAAAATGCCTGTTTATGCGACCCGTGATGTTACCATTGAAAAAGGGAGCCGCATTGCGCAGTTCCGCATCATGGAAATCCAGCCGACGCTTACGTTTGTGGAAGGCGCGCTTGATGGCGCCGACCGCGGTGGCTTTGGCTCTACAGGAATTTGATTTTTAGAACGTGTGTTTCCACTGCGCGCCAATGGCATAGAATAGCCATTCGCGACCTGTTGTGGTCATGAACGGTTCGTACGCGTTGTCGTCGTATTTTTCAAGGAAACTGCGACGGGCTCTAAAGTCGGCTAGCACATATAGCAAGTCTTTATCGCTGAGCTTTACTTCGACCATGGGCCAAATATCGATGGTCATAAAGTCGCCATCGTAATTGCTCGAAAATTTGCCGTAATCGCTGCTCTGGTAATTTCCCCAAAGAGTTGCTCCAATGCCAGCCATTGAAACCTTGAGTGGCATTTGGTATCCCAGGAAATATTCCTGTTCGTACACCCATCCGTTTGCAAAACCGTAGGAATTTCGCCAACCCCAGACGGTTGATTTTGTGCCCGTCATTTTTTGGTAACCCGCTTTGTATGTAGCGGTCGTTACGATGTGATGCCATTCGCCTTCCCAGATAGCTGCCAAGTCGAACATAAAGCAGGCGCTTGCCCATGTATAAAAATTCCAGTGTGCAAATGGCGTTAGGTTTTTGTATTTGGTTTTGGATTCGTCAAGTTTGGCAAGACCTTGTATGTCATCGGTGAGTCCCCAGCCTGTGCCGATGGTTCCGCCGATAGAGAATTCGAGGAATGCAATCGGTGAAAATGTCACAGAAGCTAAAGGGGCTACCGTGACGGGGGAGAGCTCCAATCCAAGCTTGAATGCTAAATGATTGTCTGCGGTAAGCTCATCGGAACCGTTTAAAAATGGCATGGTGTAGCTGGCATCAAATTCGGTGACGAATTCGACACCATCGTAAATCCCGTTGATTCCAGAAAAGTGCGATGAACCTGTTTTATGGTCCGTTTTAGGATAATATCCTACCGTTGTTAGCAATGACAGTTCTAGTGGCGATTTATCCTTTTGCGCTGCTTCTTCCGCAAAAAGCACAGAGCTACAAGCGGTTATAAGCAAAATCGAAGCGAACTTATTCATAAAACATCCTTTGACCAAAAGCCTCCCTTGTGGGGGGCCCAATGATAATAAAATTATTTAGAACATGACTTTTCCTTTAAAAGTAATTCCGCTGAAATCACGGTAAATGCCGTAAGTGCCGTCTTTGCCTTCAGAGCCTTTTAAGAATAAGTCTCCGATCATGCTGAGTGTTATGGCATCTGTGAGTCTGTAATCAATTGCAATTTCACTTGATGAGGAACACATGCATAAATCAAGCGCTCCCGATGCAGAAATGGTAAGCGTCTCGTTCAAGAGTGACTTTTCGACGCTGCCTGTTACCTGGTGCTCGTATTGCTTACGGTCCAAGTAAATTCTGTACTTGAAGACAATGTCCGAAATATACTGTGCGGTCACGGTCCAAGTTCCGATATACGGAAATGTAAATGTCCAGTCGACTCCGGCAAGGCTTAAAAGCTGGTCATTTCGCTTGCTGGATGGAAGTTTTCCATTGCTCATAAACTGATCGATTTGATATTCTGGAGTCGTTTGGATATGGCGATTGGGGAAGTACGCGGTTTCGAGGCGGAATACAAAATCGCCTACAGGAATTGCAGCGTCAGCGCCAACCATGGCCATGCGCTTGTATTTCCCTGAAATGTTGAATCCATCAAGGTTGAGTTCGTTTAATTCGGGGTCTTCGGATGTAATCGGGGTGTATTTGATAAACGGCTTGTCATCCCAACCGTAGAACGCATAAAGCGACAAGTCCATTATCGAAGTGTAGAAACTTGCGCGGAGAGCGTATTCGCTGTTGTAAAGGTTCTTCTTAGGAAGTTCAAAATCCTCATGACTATTAGGATTTTGAATCTGGAATTTATTGTATTGTTCTGGGAAAATTTTAGAACGGAGTAGATTTTTCTTTGCGAGCGGGAGAATGCTCGGTGTAAAGAACGGAATGTAATACGCATCGACTTGAGCCTTGTCGGTCAAGAGAGAAAGACGTGCTGCATCGACGCCGAGTTTGGCTTCGTTGTAATCGTATGCGACAACGCTTGATTCGTCAAAGGGACTCAAGACATCAGTAATCTGAAAGTCGTCTGCCTTTCCCCACGAGACTATTTGGCGACCGATACGGAGGGCGAACATTCCGCTTTTCCAGTCGATATAAGCTTCTTTCAATTTTAAGGCGAAAGAGCCGTCATTGGCGACGAATCCGGACATCCCATTTGAAGATTGGGAGCCAAGAGCATCGTGGACCAATTGCCCATTTACGTAAACCATTGCTTCGTCAAAAAACGTCTTAAAAGAGCCATCGAAAATAGTCTGGCCCATAATAAATTCATTTTCATGCTTATCGGAATTGGCGAGGCTCACGCCCGCTTTAGCGGTAATGCTTCCATTATATGTAGTTTCCTGCGCATAAAGTGAGGCTGCGGAAAGGCTTGCTATTGCAGCTAATGCAATGGCAGGGATTGTTGTGAAAAAGGAATGCTTATTCATACTTCCTCCTTTTCTTTGCCAAAAGGTTTTGCCACGTGTAAAAGGGCTGGGGTAATTGTGTAGTCTGCAACCAATGCGCTAGAAAGACCGACGATAATGAGAACTCCCAGAACCGCCAAGAAGTGCATAGGGCTGAACAGATAAACGCTGAACATGGAGCACAAAATAAGGGTCGTCAGGAACATCGTTGCGCCAATTTCGCGGAAGGTCGTTTCCATGGCCTTTTCGCTAGAACCCATTTGTTCATGTTTCATTTTCAGGTGTGTCGTTAAATGGATCGTATCGTCAACGGCAATACCCAAAATCATGGGCATTACGGTGATGGTGCTGAAGTCAAGGGCATAATTGAAATACCCCATGACGCCGCCCACGAGAATGACCGGAGCTATGTTTGGAATCATGCCGATAAGGCCTAGCTTGAGGCTAGAGAATGCGAAAATGAGCATGATGGCGATGATGACAAGCGAGAATCCGAAGGATTTCAGACCGCCAAAGACAATGCGGTTGCTCATCTCGGAATAGCGAATCATGTCACCGAGCAATGTGCATTTTGCGCCTGGGAAAAGTTCGGCAAGTTTTGCCTTCAAAGCGTCCATGTTGGCAAGCGCTTCTTCTGTGGCGAATTGTGTCATGTCCACGCTGACCACGGTTGTCTTGAAATCGTCATCCATGACATCGCTGAAGTCGTTATGCATTTCGATAGAAGAAAGTTCCATCAGCTGTGCAAGTACGTATTCGTCTTCAGGGACGATGTACATCGAATCCTTGCCCTCATTGAGGGCGCGGTTCATTTCTTTCAAGATGCTTGTCGCCGAGGTAATGCGGGCCTTCCCGCCAGACCATTTGGTGAGCGAGAGCGTGCCGAGATAATCTTCAAGCTGCACAAGCGCTTTCATGTTTTCGGGCTTCTTGAAAGCGCCTTCTTCATCGTAAGAAATCATGACCGTGTAGCTGTACTGATTGCCGAGTTTTTGTGCCAACATTTTTTTGACTTGTTGAATGTATGGCATTTTGTCACCCGTGATGGTCAGGTAATCCAGCTGTGCTGTGATTTTGAACATCCCTGGAATGAACGCGGCGATAACCAATGCGCAAATGACGATGACCGATTTTTTCCTGTTGTAGACAAACCTAGACCATCTCGAAAAAGACAGATCCAGTTTTGTGGCGCCGTTAACTTGTGTAGCTCTGGGCGCGCGGTCCTTACCGAACGAAAGCAGAATCGGGATGAGTACTGTAACATAGATGTAAATCGCAAGAACGATAAACGCAGATGTTTTACCCATCCATTCGAGAGGCTTCATGTTCACAAACAGGAAGCTGATAAACGAAGCCATGGTTGTAAGAACTGTGAACAGCACCGGCCATCCGCATTCTTCGACGCACTTGATGGCAGATTCCTTGCGCTTGCCCGTGCGTCTAAAATGCAATTTGAACATCTTGATATAGTGTACGGAATAGCCAACCGCAAGAGCCATGCCAAGAACAATTGGCAAAGTTACAAGAGCGGAGTCGGCTTTTTCTCCAAAAAACGACATTGCGCCAAAGACCGTGGCGATAGCGCTGATTGTTGCCACTGCAGGAACAATCACGCCAAAGACGTTGCGCAGGCAAATCGCTAAGAACAAGAGCATCACGACAATGCTGCAGAGGACTCTTACACCGTATTCGGGAACTTCGTAACGGTCTTCGTTAGCGCTGTCGTATGGCATACCACCACCGTAAAGCTTGAATCCTTTGTTCTGGAATTCTTCGCTTTCGATGATGTTCATCAGCTTGTAGCCGATGTCTGTTGAAACTTCGGTGTTGTCCCCACCGTACTTTTCTTCGAGCTCTTTTCCTGTGAATGGATGGAGTGAAAGGGAAATCCACGTTTCTTTGCCATCATCGCTGACAAGCGAATTGATGAGTGCGTTCGTCTTTTCGTTCCCGCGCATCACGAGATCTCTCGCTTTTGCAAGCCCTTCGGAATCCGAAGGAATACCGTTTTCATAGGGCTTTACAATCGAAAATCCTTCGTCATTGCCGACTGGAATATCGACTTCGACGATGGAGGTCAATCGGTCTGCAAACGGAATTTCATTACGCATGCGGTTGCCGATTTTTTCGATGACCTTCAGCATGTCTTCGCTAAAGACATCGCCTTCGCCTTGCTTTACGACAAGAACGCCAATCCCGTTCAGGTTTCCGAAGGTTTCTTCGTATTTTTTAGTGTTGATGGTTATTTCATCGGAGTTGCCGAACCAGCCTTCTTCGCCAAGCGCTAGCGAAAAATTGCTCAAGCCTAAACAGCAAATGACCGTGACAATAAGCAATCCGGCAAGAATCTTCCAGCGGTTGCGAATTTGCGCCTGTCCGATCTTGCCGAAAAATTTGTTGAATTTTTCGACTTTCATATTTTGCTGTCCTTTTCTATCTACTTAATCTGTTCACGTTCTAGAGCGCTTACAGTGAAGTAGCTCTCGTTGACCTTTTCATCGTATTTGAGGTTCTTGACTTCGTAGATGGTCTTGTGGTTGGTCTGGACGTTAGTCATTGTCTGCTTGAGCGTGGTCCAGTAGCCGTTCACCTGTTTGATATCGTTTGCGGTAAGCGTTTTTTGCAGGCGGTTCTGCTTGTCGTAATATTCGCCTTTCTGGACGACGAAGGTCTTCTTGTTCACCCATGTGACTCGGCGGCTGACTTTAGCCTTCGGGTCTTTTGCCTTGGCTTCCAAAATCCAGCAGTCGATGCCGT
This sequence comes from Fibrobacter succinogenes, assembly GCA_902791475.1. Lineage (GTDB taxonomy): Bacteria > Fibrobacterota > Fibrobacteria > Fibrobacterales > Fibrobacteraceae > Fibrobacter > Fibrobacter succinogenes_J. The sequence goes on along the minus strand of CADAWC010000026.1, from coordinate 24,364 downwards.
TCACTTTTTCTTCGCCAAGGAGGGCGAAGTTGTCCTTGGAGAGGCTGCGGGTGCCGAGATCGTCGTACGTGAAGTCGGTTCCCTGGAAATCGTCGTCCTTGTTGGAGCCAGAAACGCGGCGTACCTTTTTCATGGCTGGGATATAAATCCAGCTATCGCTATCGACAGTGGAACCGTCGGCTTTGTCAGGATAGTCATAGGTGAGGTAGCTGATGCCTGCTACATCACGCGGAGTTTTGAACATGAGAACAGTCTTGTCGGTTTTGCCGTCCTTTATGGTGTAAGAAACCAATTCGCGGTTACGTGTCTTGCCGTTTTTATCAATCAAAGTTACAGATACAAGTCCGGAAGATGTTTTCCCGGAAGGTAAGTCATGGACTTTTTTGGCAATTTCATTTGCAGACTGTGCGAAACATGTTGTGAAAAGCAGAAAACCAGCGCTAAGAGCGCTCAAAAAATGATTTTTCATATTTTTCTCCTTCTAAAAATTTAAAGGCGGTTTATGAAAATCGCCTCGCTTCTTTGTAAGAAAAATATATCATTTTGCGCCGTCGCGGGACATTTTCTGTAAAATTATAGTCCGAATTGTATTATATGGGCGCTTTTTGTGTTCTAGAGCACGTTTTTCATACCTACTAATTTTACATGAATTTCACAGTCTACTTCCTACTTCCTACTTCCTACTTTCCTATATTTCCCACGCAAAAATTTTAAACAAGGAAATTGTTATGGCAAAGATTGCTATTCTCGGTTACGGTAACCTGGGTCGCGGTGTGGAATGCGCTGTGAAGCAGGCTCCAGATATGGAACTCGTCGCCGTTTTCACTCGTCGCGATCCGTCGACGGTGAAGATCCAGACGGCGGGCGTTCCGGTGTTAAACGTTTCTGAAATGGAAGCATGGAAGGACAAGGTGGACGTGCTCATCATCTGCGGTGGCTCTGCTACGGACCTGCCGGTGCTCACCCCGAAGTACGCTTCTATGTTCAACGTGATTGACTCCTTCGACACCCACGCCAAGATTCCGCAGCACTTCGCTGCTGTTGACGCTGCCGCCAAGGGCGCAAACAAGATTGCTATGATCTCTGTCGGTTGGGACCCGGGTATGTTCAGCTTGAACCGCGTGTATGCTCAGTCCATCCTTCCGGAAGGCAAGGACTACACGTTCTGGGGCAAGGGTGTTTCTCAGGGCCACAGCGACGCAGTCCGCCGCATCAAGGGTGTGAAGAACGCCAAGCAGTACACCTGCCCGGTGGAATCAGCTCTCGAAGCCGTGCGTAGCGGTTCCATGCCGGAACTCACCACTCGCCAAAAGCACACTCGTCTCGTTTACGTGGTTGCCGAAGAAGGTGCCGACAAGGCCTACATCGAAAACGCCATCAAGACGATGCCGAACTACTTCGACGAATACGACACCACGGTAAACTTCATCAGCGAAGAAGAATTCAACAAGAACCACAGCGGGCTCGCTCACGGCGGTTTCGTGATCCGTACCGGCAAGACTGGCATGAACAAGGAACACACCCACGTGATCGAATACAGCCTCAAGCTCGATTCCAACCCGGAATTCACGACGAGCGTTCTCGTGGCTTACGCCCGCGCAGCGCTGCGTATGAAGGCTAACGGCCAGACTGGTTGCAAGACCGTTCTCGACGTGCCGCCTGCATACCTCAGCACGCTTAGCGACGAAGACCTCCGCGCTCATTGCTTGTAGTCGCCTACGGCTCACGGAGTAAAGTTTTTGCCGCCCCCGTCCCGGCACAGAGGCCGGGATGACAATTTTGGGTGACATTGCAAAAAAAATGCCTCGGGTTAAACCCGAGGCTTTTTCGTATAAGTTCTTGTTTTGATTACGAGCAGCGGAGCACTTGTCCTGGGCGGATGTTGTCCGACTTGAGGTTGTTCAAGCGCTTGATGTGTTCGACAGACGTGCCGTACTTGTGGGCGATTTTTCCAAGGCAATCGCCGCGACGAACTTTATAGAATTTGCTCTTGCCAATTTCCTTCTGGTAGGCGGCTTCGATTTCCTGGAGCTTGTCTGTATCGAGCGTGACGGAAATATCTCTGAACGTGCCTTCGGCGAAGTCGTAAACGGTTTCGGGATTGATGTAGATGCCGTTGTAGCGCATTTCGAAGTGCAAGTGGGCTCCAAACGAGCGGCCCGAATTGCCTCCGATGCCAATGACATCGCCCGCCTGGAGTTCATCGCCGACTTTGACCTTCCAGCGTTCAAGATGGGCGTAAAGCGTGGTGAGGCCGTTGCCGTGGTCCAAAATCACGTAGCGGCCATAACCCTTGCGGCGGCCCTGATTGCGAACCTTGACGACCTTGCCTGCAAATGCGGCGACGATTGTGCGGTCTTCACCGTGGCAGAGACCGAGGTCTACACCGCGATGCATGCGGTGCTTGCGCGGACCATAGTGGCCTGCAATGCGGCGGCTTTCCGTCGGGATGATGGAAGTCGTCATGTCGAGAACGAAAAGCTTTTCTGGAGCGCCTGTGGAAGCGGAGTCTGTTGTAGCCTTGATATCAGCATCGGCTTCGGCGTATTCGCGTACGGCTTCTTCAGTGTCGAGGCTATCGCTATTGATGCCTTCTTCTGTTCCGAGATTTGCTGTGACCGCTTCTTTGACGCTGACGGCTGGTGCTGGCTTGGCAGCTGTTTTAGCCTTGTGGGACTTGGATTTTTTATGAGTAAAGTTGCTTTCGTTGATGACGAACTGTCCGACGGTTTGGGCTTCGGCTTCTGGTGCGAAGTCATTGATGCCATCGATAGTCTGGTTCAATTCTGTGCTTCTAGAATCAACGAGGCGAGGAACAATTTTTCCGGCCATGTCGTCATCTTTTGCGAAAAGGGCGAGTGGCAGGACTCCTGCAATGAGTATAGTTTTAATCTTCATAAAAGTAGGGGGTCTATATATATGGGTCAAAAAATACTCAAATTTTTGTGTTTTGTCACTACATTTAGGACATTTTTTCACGAGATATTAACAAGAAAACTTTGCGTAATATTATTGTAAACTAGAGTAAACTTTTGTGTGCTCAAATTGCAATAAATATGGTCAAAATGTCAGATCGCGCTAAACGAAAAATCCCGCGAATCTCGCGGGATAACATCAAAATGCTATTAACTATTGACTACTGACCAATGACTAATAACTAGAACTGGAAGTAAATGAACGGGCAGCTGTCTGCGCTCATGAACTGGTAAATCACGAAGATGATGAACGCGGTTACGGCAATCATCGCCGGAATTGGGAGCGATGCAAACGTGATGCGGTAGCGGGACTTGAACTTCTTCGGAATCCAGTGGATGAGCATACCTGCGATGAACACGAGGATGATATTGATGTGTTCCCATGCAATCGGGAGAATCGTGTCCCAACGCCAGGCGGTACCCATCTGGTGCACCATGTTCTTTGCCGTATTCCAGGCGACTTCGTTTGCTTCTGCAGGGTCGAGGTTGGAGCCCGCGCGGAAGAAGAGACGCGTGAACGTGATGAACACAAACGTAAGCGTCACATTCCATGCGGTCGTAAGCCATGGCAGTTCCTTTTTGCAGAACAAATGATAGATAATGGTCGAGTAGATGCCCACGAAAAGTACGCCGAACCATACAGCGGTAATCGCACATATAGGAATTGTGTAGTGCTTGTAGAGAATTGCGCTCAATGCAAAGAAACCAAGAGCAATCGAGGCGCGGACTGTTGCGCTGCGCTTGACCCAGAGCTTGTTGAACACCTGGCCAAAGCCGTTCAAACCGCCCCAGATGATGAAGTTCCAGCTAGCGCCATGCCACCAACCGCCGACAATCTGCGTTGCCATAGCGTTCATGTTCGTGGTAATCGTCTTGCGGGATTCCGGCTTGAAGTAGGCGAAAATCGCAATGTAGACAAAGAAAACGCCAAGTGCGATGCCGACCCACATGCTGCCAGAAAGGAGGATGGCCACAAGGCTCAAGAATCCCATCCAGAAGAACGTGCCGACGGTTGCGTTCCTGTTACCGCCAAGGGGGATGTACAAGTAATCGCGCCACCAGCTAGAAAGCGAGATGTGCCAACGACGCCAGAATTCGGTCGGGCTCTTAGCCTTGTACGGGCTGTTGAAGTTCTGCGGCAGACGGAAGCCCATCAAAAGTGCAACGCCAATGGCGATATCCGTGTAACCCGAGAAGTCGGCATAGACCTGTAACGAATAAGCGAAAAGGGCAATCAGGTTTTCAAGGCCGGTAAAGAGGAGCGGGGTATCGAAAACGCGGTCCACAAAGTTTGTGGCGAGGTAGTCGCTCAAGATAATCTTCTTGGCTAGGCCGTTCAAAATCCAGAATACTGCCATGCCAAAAGCGCGGCGGGGGAGGAAAAACGGCTTGTAGAGTTGCGGTACAAACTTGTCTGCACGCACAATCGGGCCAGCTACGAGCTGCGGGAAGAACGAGAGGTAAAAGCCGAAGTTCAAAATGTTGTCTACAGCCTTGATTTTACCGCGGTAAATGTCAATGCAGTAACTCATCGCCTGGAACGTGAAGAACGAAATACCCACCGGGAGGATAATCTGATCGACCAGCGAATGCGTACCGAACATGGCGTTGCTTGCGGCAGCAAAGAAGTTGTAAACGTGGAGCTCGATGCCGGTAAAGTCATAAAGAGCATCCAGGAAGAAGTAAGAGTATTTATAATAGCAGAGCACCAACAAGTCGATAATCACGACTATAATCATCAAAAGTTTCTTTTTCCACTTTTCTTCTGCTTTCTCAATCCACTTGCCGATGAAGAAGTTTGCTATCACGCAGAAGATGAGGATGCACACGTAGCTGCCGCTCGTCTTGTAGTAGAAGAACAAGCTCGTTGCAAACAGGAACGCGTTGCGGAGCAAAAGCTTGCTGTGGACTAGCGAGAAGATGGCAAAGACGACCGCGAAGAAACCCCAGAAATAGAACTGGGTGAAGAGTAGCGGGGAGTTCGGGTCAAACGCGAATGTGCGGGTCAGGTAGGGGATGATATAGTCAAGCATGATTTTGGGCTTGTAAATTAGAAAATTATTTGGAGTCCGTCGCGCTGGGTGTTTGTGTTTTTGGCGTTTCCGCTGGTTGTGGGATCGGCTTTAGCGGAACTTGAATCTTGGGCTGCGCGGGTTGAGCGGTTTGCTTCACGACTTCAGGCATGGGGACATCTTTATGGGCTGCGGCGGCAATCTTTGGCATTTGCGGAGGGGCGACCGTTTTTTCAGCGGGCTGCTTAGCTGCGACTTCCGTTTTGGCTGTTGTTTCCGGTTTTGTTGGGGCGGCCGTTGGTGCGGTCTTTGCATTAGCGGGGGCTGCTGCGGAGGCAGGAGCTGTTGTCGGTGCAGTGGCAGTGCTTGATGCTGTCTTGGCTGATGGCGTCTGTGTCTTTTGAGCTACGCTCGATGCTGCTGGAATTGTTGCTGGTGCTTGTGAAGGTGCTGGCTTAGCCTGGGCGGGTTTAGCTTGGGCAACGACCGGAGCTTCTGCAGGGAGGCTTGCAATGTGGTCGAAGTAGGCCTGCATCAAAGCCTTGTAGAACATGTCACCGAGCAACTGGTAACCGGCGGTCTTGAAGTGGACCTTGTCTTTCTTGGCGAGGTCAGCCTTTTCCCACTTGGCCATGGAACCTAAGCCTCCCATGATGGAGAACTTGTCCCAAACGCCTGCCTTGTGCTTGTCAGCGAGCATAAAGAAAGCTTTGCGAGCGACTTCGCCGTTCGGGTGCTGCACGTATTTTTTCTTGCGGACTTTGCGATAGGAATCGTTGTTCGTCTCGAAAATGAACGCCGTCTTGGGGCTCACCTTGCGGATGCGCTTGATGAGCATGTCGTAATCTTCGCGGAATGCTTTGTCGTTAAAAACTTCAACATTGGCGTCGTTAATGCCGATGGCGAAAATCACGAGGTCCGGCTTGTAATAAGACATTTCCTTTTCAAAGAGCGGGCACGTTTCTTCAAAGTAGTTCGAAACCTTCGCACCGTTGATGCCGACATTCGTGTACGTGATGCCGGGGGCATTGTTCTCTGCCAAAATGCCCGTGAGCGTAAAGTGCGGGCGGGGCGGTACTGTATCTGCGGCGGTAGAATCTAGAGCGATCTGCAAGTCTTCATCGCGGTTCAGGCAGTTCGTGTCGAGAACGTCTTCGCAGTCGCCCTGGAACATCGAGTCAGCGGCAACTGCCTGTACCATTTGCTGAGCGGAACTTGCCGGAGGCGTAATGCCGAGCGAATCCATGCGCAAGGAGTCGGCTACGCGGGCGAGCGAGTCTGCGCGGGCCACAGAATCCTTGTAGAGCGAGTCCGTGATGAAGGCGGCAACTTCGGCCTGCTTGGTCGTATCTGCCCAGCGGAACGCAATCTGGATGGTGTCAATCGGGCGCGGACTTGTGAAAACGTAGCTCTGGCTAGTGGCATCGAACGTGCCAAAGACATCCATGGAATCGATGCGGAGCACCGGTTCGACGTCGTTGCTATCGCTATATCCGAAAACTCTAAAGCTTGTTTCTCCCCAAATCGGTTCGGTGTTGTACTTGTCCAAAAGGAGCGTGATTTCGGCACGTGGGTCGCGGGTACTGATGGCAATGCCAAGAAGCCCGAGCGGTTTAGTGATTTCGTGCTGGACGTTCTTGTTCTTGTCCCAGATGCCTTTATAATAGCTAGCGTAGCTTGCGGGGGTATTTGTCCTTGCTGCTGAATACGGGAATACGAAACCGCGACCTGCTGAAGCGCCCGGGTATTCTTTTACCAAGTGCTCGCGGATGCGGCCCGAGATGACGTCTGCCTGCAAGTGCGAACCGCCAATGTGGAGGATGCGCACCTTGCCCCTGTTCTCGAAAACGAGCGTGTCGAGCTTCTTGAAGAACGGCTCGAAACTAGCGCTCCCTTGCGGAAACTGGATGGTGTTCAAAGACGTATCGATAAAGTCGTATTTCGTAAAGTCAACGTCATAGTAGCCCGGGGTGATTTCCATGTCCTTTGCAGAAACCATGGAACCCATGCTAACAATGCCAAGTATGGCAGCAATGACGGCAAGCTTTTTCTTCACTTAACACCCCCTCCGGTATTTAAGGATTTAGCTTTTCTTTGTTCAAGTCGATTACTTTGGTCGTGTCGGCGCTTGCCTGTTTTTTGTCCGAGAACTTGCGGATATCCTTAAGTTTCGAATCGTTCAGGTGGTGCCTGTCACGGAACTGGAAGTAATCGTAGTACATGTGGAGTGAAGAACAGAAGAGATCACCCATGTAAGAGGCTCCGCGACGTGTAAAGTGCACGTGGTCGGTAAAACCAAGCGGCGGGGATTTTTTGACCCATTTGATCATAGAACCTTCGCCACCCATCACGCGGTGCATATCCCAGTAGGCAAGACCATTTTCAAGAGCCACTTCACGAAGCATCTTGATGGTAATACCAAGTCCTGGATACGTTTGCCATCTTCCGTTAATTTGTTTTGCCATGTCGGCTGGACCGATGAACAAAATGTCTGCATCCGGATTAGCTCTCTGGACGGCCTGAATTTGTCTGGTGATGAGCTTTTTGCTCCATTCCAAAACTTTTGGGGTCATGCTCGGAACCATGTTTCCGCCGTATTCCATGATGATGAGTTTTGCATTCATGGCCTTGTAGGATTCGGCAAGAAGTTGGCTATCGATCTTGTGGAATACCGTACCCGAGCTTCCGCGCATGGCTACGTTGTCCACAGCGACACCGTAAGAACCATCTACAGAAATCGCATAGATTTCCGTGCGTCCGCTCAGGTAGAGCTTGATGTTCGAGGTCGTATCCGGGAGTTTCCACGTATAAACGTTCAGCTTCGTGAATTTTTCAACGGTAGGAGCGGCTGCGGTTTCCTTTTTGTTCTTGATTTTGAGTTTCGGCGAACCGTCGGCATTTGTTCCAACTTGTTCCGTCACTTCGTGTTCGTAGGTGAGGCGGAGCTTGAGGCTGCCCTTGTTGCTTGCGAGAACCTTAATCGTGGAGTAGCCGCCAACGTGCGGGAACATATCCTTGCGGCCTTCGCGCTTCTTGACGCCGATAACGGCAGAACCGTTGAGTTCTCCCACCTGGGCCAAAGGTCCATAGCGGTTGTGCGTTGCGTGTTCTTCCTTGGGGCCAAAGATGATGTAGCGCTGCAAGTCGCCGTTGTTCCACTGCGATGTCGACTGAGACGGAATGTGCATCACGGCTGGGAGCATGCCCGGACCGTTACCTCCAAATTCAGTCTGCAAGTCTTCGCGGATTGTAGACGAAATGCGGTCTTCTTCGAGCTGCGAGTCACCATAATGAATCACATGGACAACGCTAGAATCCTTCTGCGCATTCTGGAGGCTTGTGAAGAAACGGTCAAACCACGTGAGGTCGTTGTTTGGCAAGTCGAAGCGAGTACGGCCTTCTCTAAAGAAGTCTTCGTAGTACTTGAGAGAATCCGAGTATGCTGCAAATTGCTTTGCCTTGGTCTCTTCCATCATCTGGCGGATGGCGTCTTCTGGGTCTACCTGTTCGACTTTGACCTTGTTTCCGGCGGAGTCCGTTGTTGTTTCGGCCTTTTCAAAGATTTGAGAAAGCTTCGGGTAGCGGAGCGTCGTATCGCCGACATGAATCCCGTCTTCGGGGTAGGCTAGCGCCATCAATCCAAGGACGAGGAACAGGGAAATGATGCTGAGTAGTACTTTTACTGGAGTCATGCAGAGATGTCATCCCCGGCTTGACCGGGGATCTCCTTTATGCCTTTTTTGTTTCGATGTTTTGCTTGCTTCGTGCGATGATTTCGGCGACATCGCCCACGTGCATGGTGCCGTCGCGGAGGTCCTTGAATTCGAACTGACCGGCTTGGGCCTTGTCACCATCGACATAAACGACGATGCTTGCGCCCTGGTAGTTTGCCTGTTCCAGCTGCTTGCCCATCTTCATGGTGGCAAGCGGGTGAGAAACAGAGTTGCCGTTTGCGCGGAACACCTGGGCCGTTTCGAAAATCTTCTTCATGTCGTTCGTGAAGCTTGCGATGTAGAAGTCCACATGCTGCTTCGGGCTCGGCAAAAGTCCGCGTTCGCGGAGGAGGTCGGCAAGCACAACGTCGCCCATGCCAAAGCCAACGCCCGGGATGCGGTCGCCGCCGAGCTTTTCGGTGAGGCTGTCATAACGTCCACCGCCTGCGATAGCGCGCATGGATTTACCCTTGTCGAACACTTCGAACACGATGCCGGTGTAGTAGGCGAGGCCACGCACAATGGAAAGGTCGAGGTTCACGCATTCGCTAAAGCCTGCGGCAGCAAGCGTAGCAAAGAGGTCTTCGATTTCCTTGAGGGCGGCGGTTGCGTTTTCGCTCTTCACGGCGGCGCGAACTTCTTCGATAGACTTGCAGCTCATGAAATCGTCGAGTTGCTTGATCTGTGCTTCGGAAAGTCCAGCTTCGGTAAGAGCCTTGGCAAAAGCTTCCGGACCGATTTTCAAGCGACGGTCGAGAACCGGATAAACGAGAGCCGGGTTCGGGGCGCCAATTTCTTCGAGGTAGGTGGCGAGGAGCTTGCGACTCGAAACGCCAATGGCAAAGTCCGCGTCCTTGAGACCGAATTTGCGGAGCATTGTAGCGATAGAAGCGAGCAAATCAGCTTCGGCGTAGATGCTTTCGGTGCCGATGATGTCCATGTTCAGCTGGAAAAATTCGCGGAGACGACCCTTCTGAGCCTTTTCGTAACGGAACAGGCGCGGCATGGAGAACCACTTGAACGGTTTCTTGAGTTCGCGGGCCTTCTGGATCACGAGGCGGGCGAGTGTCGGCGTCATTTCGGGGCGGAGAGCAATTTCGCGGTCGCCCTTGTCCTTGAAGTTATAAAGCTGGCTTACGATTTCTTCGCCGGATTTTCCGGTGTAAAGTTCCAGATGTTCAAACATCGGACCTTCGTATTCTTCGTAGGCGAAGCTTTCGGCGACCTTGCGCCAAGTGTCAAAAATATAGTTCTGGATGCGCTCGGCTTCCGGGTAAAAATCACGTGTGCCCTTGGGCAGTTGAGGAATTGCAATACTCATAGTGACCGCAAATTTAGTAAAGTGGTTGGTGGTTAGTGGCTAGTGGTTAGGAAAATGACGGGTTACGGTGCGGTTGTCTCCATCTTCGATGATAAAGAAATAACATTGTAAAGTTGCCGGTTTTACATTTCTTTTGCTATATTTGACACGTAAAATTTTAAATACCTTAAAAGGAAGGTTAATCATGGCAAGAAAGAAGATTGCACTTGTTGGTGCTGGTCAAATTGGTGGTACAATGGCTCTCGTGCTCGCACAGAAGAACCTCGGCGACGTCGTCCTTATCGACATTCCGCAGACTCAGGGCATGCCGAAGGGTAAGGCTCTTGACATTATGGAAGGCCGCTCCGTCATCAATTCGTCTGTTGATCTTCAGGGTTCTACCGATTATTCCGCTATTAAGGGTGCTGATGTTGTTATCGTTACCGCTGGTTTCCCGCGTATGCCGGGCATGAGCCGTGACGACCTCCTCGACAAGAACTGCGGCGTTATCAAGACTGTTGCAGAAGCCATCAAGGAAAACGCTCCGGATGCATTCGTAATCGTTATTACGAACCCGCTCGACGCCATGGTCTACAACATGCAGAAGCAGTCTGGCCTCCCGGCCAACAAGGTCATCGGTATGGCTGGCGTGCTCGACTCCGCTCGTCTCGCTTGCTTCGTTGCTGACGAACTCGGCGTGTCTGTCGAAGACGTTAAGGCTCTCGTTATGGGCGGCCACGGCGACACGATGGTCTCTATCATGGAATGCGTCTCTGTCGGTGGCATCCCGGTTTCTCAGCTCATGAGCAAGGAAAAGTTTGCTGAACTCGCCAAGCGTACCGCTGGTGCAGGTGGCGAAATCGTGAACCTCCTCGGTCGCGGTTCTGCTTTCTACAGCCCGGCTACCTCTGCTATCCACATGGCTGAAGCTTACCTCCTTGACAAGAAGAGCGTGTTCTCCTGCGCTGCTAAGCTCAACGGCGAATACGGCGTTAGCGGCCTCTACTGCGGTGTGCCGGTTGTCGTCGGTGCAAACGGTGTCGAAAAGATTCTCGAAGTCAAGATGAGCGCCGAAGAAAAGGCTGCTTTCGACAAGTCTGTCGAAGCTTGCAAGAAGAACGCTGAATGGGTTGACGCACATACGTAATCCGTTCGCGTCTAGACTCGATAGAAATATGTGAGCGACGCTCACTCTCGCGAAAACGCCTGGCTAATGCCAGGCGTTTCTCGCTCACGGTTAATAAGACCGCTCGGCTCTTATGCATGGCGGGGACTCCGTCTTCGCCTCGCTCTCGCAACCACGCCACGTTAATACGAGGCGTTTGTTGTTCACGGGTAATCTATTAGATGTCATTCCCGCCTCCGAGCGGGCGGACAGCACTTGGAACTTTGTTCCATAGTGCGCATGGCCACCTTTAGGTGGGAATCTCCTTCTTAACAAAACAGCCCGCGGGTAGTCCCCGTGGGCGTTTTTTTTTGTGAGCTCAAAGCTTTCTATTAAAGCAATAAAGCCTCCGATTAATCGGAGGCTTTTGAGTTCTTTTAACTAAGATTAGTTTCTGTAGCCGAACCAGTAACCAATGTTGAAGTTGAGGCGGCTGTAAGACCAGTTTGCGTTTTTCTGTGCAATGGAGTAGCCCATGATGTTGACATCAACAACCTTCTTTTCTTTGTAAAGATCCGTGAGGCCGTGCGTGTAGGTAAGGCTGATTTCGAGACCGAAGTTGAATGTTGCACCGATGCCACCCACAATGCCCAGATTAACTGCGCTTGGTTCAAGCATGCTTTCGTAATAATCGTCTTCTTTCTGGCTACCAGTGTTGAAGGATTCCAAAATGTTGAAGTCGAATTCCAGGCCGAGTTCAGCGAAGAAATTGTTTGTGATGTAATAACGGGCGGTCACAGGGAGCAAAACGTCCAAAGAAGAGACCGTCTTATCGTCGTTAGAAGAAACGGACATGTTGAAGCCGCTGCCGGTATTCTTGTTTTCGGATTCAGAGCTGAGGCGGAGGCTCACGCCGAGTGCCGGGTGGACATAAAGATTGGGGATGATTCCAATCATGGCGTTGTAAGCAAGCGTAAGGTTGATTCTGTATCCCAACAAAGCGTCGAAATCAGGTGCGTCGCTGCCACGGGCGAATTCTGTTGTTGTCGAGAGAGAAATGCCTGAGGTGAACGGTTTGGATGGTGTTGCGAAAGAACTTGCTGCAAAAGCCAACACAGTTGTTGCAATCAAGAAAATTTTTTTCATTAGATTCTCCTTGTTTTGGAATAATTTGGTCTAATGATAATAAAATATAAATATCTTGTCTATTTATTTTAACAAAATTTTACGGACTAAGTTTGTTGTTTTATCAACAACATGTACCAAATAAATTCCCGCACTGAGCGTGGCGAGGCTAATCGTTGCCGCATTATTCGTGGCGTTGTTGATGGCGCCTTTCATCACGACTTGCCCAAGAGAATTCATGACTTCGACGGTGGCGGAGGCCTTGATTCCCGTGAATCCGAGCGTGCGACCGTTCAAAATAGCGCTGACTGCGGAAATTCCGCGGGCAATTTGAATCCCAGCACTTGACTTTCCGCATTTTTCTGGGCATGTTCCGTCTTTCGGCCCGACCGCACAAATATTAAAACGGTAATTGCCATCCTCTGCCTGTATTTTGAATTTGACCATGGCGAGTTGTTTTGCCGCGGCTTCGCCATCGATTTTGACGGCACCGTCGTACGACGAAGGTTGCTTAAAGTCGGACCAGCTGAAGACCATTCTATTGCTTGTTTTGGATGTGGGCAATGTGACAGTTGGATTTGCATAATTGATTATAGAATCGGTGACCTCGCCAAGGCCGAGTTCCAAGGCGATATCCGTGTCAGACATGTAGGTCACGCAGAGTCCGCCCCAAGAAGAGGCGTCGCCTGTGGCTAGTGTCCAATCATTTTCAGAATTTTGTCCGACAACACTGAAACCTATACCCGTAAATGCTGTATGGGGTGAATTCCATTTGTTGAGAATAGCTGTCCCGCACATCCCTTTGCAATCATCGATGATGGGTTCAAGCCGGTCTATTGTGTACTCCGGATTCAGTTCAACATCCCAATAGACTTTGGACGCGCCTCCCTCACCGTCATCTCCATAGGTAAACCAGTATCCGCCCGTTTCTGATCCGTTGCGGAGCCCAGTTTCAACTCGGCAGATATTGTAAGCGTTTTCGTCTGCACCGTTCCATGTGATAAACGGCCCTGCGAAAGTTGCCGATGCTGCGCAAAGTGCGGCCGACAAAAATTTTTTCATAATCCACTCTCCTAATCAAATTAACCTAACATAAAATATATGTACTTTTAAGCTTGTTTACCATGAATAATTTTCAAATAAATGAAATTTTTTGTCGGTTGAATCATATGATGTCTTAATGATACGTTTTGTCTGTTTTTGGTCGTTAGACAACGAGCGTCATTCCCGATCCTGTTCTCGCGCCTGTCCTCGCGCCAGTCCTCGCTTGACGGGGATGACGGGGATGATCGGGCGGACAGCACTTGGAACTTTGTTCCATAGTGCGCATGGCCACCTTTAGGTGGGAATCTCTTTTTTATCATAAACGAGAAGGTTGTCGAACCGTCTTTTGTAAACTGTAGACATTTAATTCGTGAAAATGTGGGCTGTTTGTGGATTGTTCTCTAAAAATACTTGATGTCATAAATAAATATGTGGACTTTTTATAATTTCTGATATATATTTAAAGCAGTTGTTGGTGTGGATTTGGAGATGTTTATGGGAACGAATAGTTCTGTTTTTTTTACGATGTTGGAATGGGCCGTTTTTGGCCTTTTTGGCGCATTTGGGGCTTTTGGGGCGCAATCGGCTTTTGCTGCAAATCCATTGACGACGGACTTTTATTCTGCGGATGCCGCAGCCCTCGTGCATAACGACTCGCTCTTTATTTTTGCGGGCCACGACGAGCAGGGGCCGCAGGGCAACAACAATAAAGCTTTTATCATGAACGACTGGCACGTGCTCGTGACCGATGATATGGAACATTATCATGATTACGGCGCTGTTTTGAGTGTCAAAACGTTCAAATGGGCGAATGCGAGCGCTTTTGCGGGCCATTGCGAATACCGAAATGGCAAGTTTTATTGGTATGTGGCCGTCCATCATGGGACCATCAAGGAAAATGGAAGTGAAGGATTTGCGATTGGCGTTGCCGTTGCGGACCATCCGTCCGGACCGTGGAAAGATGCGATTGGGCAGGCACTTATCACCGACAATACGCCGAATGACGTGAAATTGAACATCGACCCCGCGATTTTTTACGATGGCGACGATATTTGGATGTATTGGGGCTCGTGGAATGCTGGCCGCCGCGTCAAGCTCAAGGAAAACATGATTGAACTTGCGGGCACGCCCGAAGATATCAAAGTCAAGGACTTTTTCGAAGCCCCGTGGATGCACTATTTCCGTGGCAATTATTACTTCAGTTACGCATCGGGTTATCCCTCGACGACGAATTATTCCATGGCGCCGAGCCTGAACGGATTGTGGACGCAAAAAGGCGTCATCAACGACAAAATGGAAAATTCCGAAACGAACCATCAGGCGATTTTCAAGTATCTCGGGCACTGGTATTTCATGTATCACGGAGCAAATTCTCCGGGTGGTTGGACGTACCGCCGTTCCGTGAATATCGATTACCTCTATTACGACCGCGATGGCTTTATCCAGAAAATCAAGCATACGGATGGCGTGGATCCGGTGAACAACGCTCTTATCGAAGAGGGCGGTTACCGCTTGACGGTCTCGCACAGCAATTTGGCTCTTGAAGATGACGACGGCGTTGTGGTGCAGCAGACTGCGGATGAAAAGAACGAAGCACAGCTTTGGGTGCTTGCGCATGGCGATTCTGCGCGTTATTACACGCTCAAGAATTTTGCAACGGGCCGTTACTATTGTCCGCCCAAGACGTTGTTGGATACGGTCAAAACTTCTGAAACGGCTTGTGAAATCCGCATCGAAAATGCTTCTGCGAAAAAAGGCTATTTCTTATTTGCGGATTACGATAGCGATTACCTTGGCGATGTGCTGAACATTTCAAAGGAAGTCGGAATGCCGGTCATCACGTGGGTGCGCACAGGAACGGATAACCAGAAAGTGCAATTTGCAAAAGCGGAACTGCCGAAGGTTGAACCGCCGACAGATTCGATTCTGCCGGACTCCGGCAATGGTGGGACGACTGGGATTGCGCGCGGTTCTGTGGATGTGTTGAAAACACTGACTTTGCAACAGATTTACTACGATGCCTCTGCTCGCGTGATTCATTTGGGTGCCGATGCGTCTTGGGCTTTGCTTGATGTAAATGGTGTTGTTGTGCGTCGTGGTTATGACCGTGAAATCCAAGTGCGTTCCGTTCGCTCGGGGATGTACTTTGTCCGCACCGCACGCGCCACCGCAAAGGTGTTTGTAAAATGACTGTAGGATTTTCGTTTGATTCCCTTGCATGTCGTTCCGGCCTCTGTGCCGGAATCGCCTTTTCCCGATGGCGTTATTTAGTATAATTTTTAAGGAGTATGGAAATGAAGGTTTTGAATTTTGCAAATCTTGTGAGCGGCGCGAAACTTGCGACTCTCGCAACGATTGGCGCCTTTGGCGTCTCCGCTGTGTCGGCTGCCGATTGGTATGCCAAGGACAACTTGCAGCCGGGTCATGACCCGAGCATGGTGCGCTTTGAAGACGGTTACGCCCTCATGAGCACGAACAACAACTTGCAACTGTGGACATCCGAAGATGCCTACACTTGGCGCGATCACAGGGCAACAGTGGGTGGTGTTCCGAAGTGGGCCTATACGTACGCTCCGAAAACCGAGGGAATTTGGGCTCCGGATATCTTTTACATGAACGGCGAATACCGCGTTTACTATTGCGTGTCGGAATTCGGTAAGCGCAACTCGGCTATCGGTTATCAGGCGACCACATCTATTGTGCCGGGCACAACGGACTATGGCTGGAAGGACCATGGCCATGTTTTCCATACCAAAGATGGAACTGACAAGTTTAATGCCATTGACGCAGACGTTGTTCGCGATACCGATGGCAATTACTGGATGGCATTTGGTTCGTTCGGTCTTGGAATCCAGTTGATTAAGTTGAATGCAAAGACGGGCTATCAGGCGAGCGATGACAAGACTGTCTATAACATTGCTCGCCGTACAAGCAAGGCAAGCGGTGGTGCCGAAGAAGGACCGAGTCTCATTGAACACGGGGGCAAGTATTTCCTCTTTACGGCTTGGGACAAGTGCTGTCAGCAAGGTCCGACCATTGAACAGACAACGTATAAGACCGCTTATGGTCGTGCTGATAAAGTAACCGGTCCGTACAAAGATCGCGCTGGCTACGATATGGCGAATGGCGGTGGCACAATCCTTATGGAACGCTACGGACGCTACGTCGGTCCGGGCGGCGGCGAAGCTTTCCAAGACTTGAACCGCGTGCGCTTTGTGCATCATTATTACGATTTGAATGGCGATAAGTACAATCACATCCATATTCGCGATGTGGTCTTTACGGATGACAACTGGGCTGAGATGGGGCAACCCTTCCTCGGACGTTATTTGAGCGCCGAAGTCGAACACGGCGCTTTGACGCGTGCAGTCTCGGGTGACCTCGCAATTACGCGCAGCAATACGGCTTCGAACGGCGAATATCTCGCATACATCAATACGGCGGGCTCCAAGATTCGTTTGCCGATGAACATCATGCAAGCGGGTGAGTATCTGTTGCGTTACCGCTATGCTAACGGTGGTGAAGGCGATGCTACGCACAAAGTTACAGTCAATGGCAAGTCGCAAACCGTGACGCTCCCGCCTACGGGCTCTTGGGGCACTTTCCCGGAAAAGTCTATCGTGATGATTCCTGCAACGCTCAAACGTGGTGGCAACTTCATCGAAATTGAACCGCAACCGAACGGTTTCTTCTCGGAACTTGACCGCATCGATTTTTTGCGCGTGATTCGCGACACGATTCCGGCGAACGGCTTTGACAACGGCATTCGCGTGCGCCTTACGGACAAAGATGAATTTGCAATCAAGGACGGCGGCTACGCGATCTTCGAAAATGTCGTGACGGATTCCATCAAGAGTGACGAAGTTTCCATCCAAGTGAAAAATGCTGCCGCAGGCAAGCTTGCCATTCGCGATGGCGCAAAGAACGGAACCGTCCTTGCTGAGTGCGACCTTTCAACGGCTAAGGCTGCAGCCAATGGCTGGTCTGAAGCAAGCTGCGGAACGCTCAAACGCAAAACGGGCATCAAGGATTTGTATCTGACCGCATCGGGAATTTCTGGCGAAGCCATTGTCGGAAATATTCTCTTCAAGAGTGCCCCCTTGCCGGAATCAAGTTCTAGCAGTGCTGTTGTGGAATCTAGCTCCAGCGAAATTGCTCCAAATAGCAGTTCAAGTGAACTTCCTGTGGCGCTTCCGACTGTCCGCCCGACGATGAACTACGCTGTTACCAAAATTCCTAACGGTTACCGCGTGCACTTTGATAATGCCGGCGCTCATCAGGCTTACCTCTTGAATCCGATGGGACAAATTGTCTCCCACCAAAAAACTAATGGTACTGACATTGAATTTAATAACCTTCCCAAAGGCAGATTCATTGTCAAGGTGAAATAAGCTTATCGCGCTATCCTAGATTTTCTGGGATGGCGTTTTTTTTGCAAATAAATTGTACCGAAAAATCCTTTCGGAATATAGATTAAATAGTGTATGCTGGTGTGTGGTTGAAGGAGTCTTATGATTCGTTGTTCTAAAATTTGCACCGCTGCATTCCTCTTTGCAGGCCTCTCGATTGAGACTGCTCTTGCTGCCGACTGGTACGCCAAGGAAACCCGTTGGGCGGGCCATGATCCCGACATTATCCGCTACGAGGATGGCTATGCGCTTGCGACAACGGACAACCACATGCTCATGCAGTTTTCCGAAGACGCGTTGAACTGGAAAAATGGCGACCCCGCCATGCCTGAATTTTCGAAGTGGCTTTATAAATACGCTCCGAACATGATTGACATCTGGGCGCCGGATATTCACTATGTCGGCGGGGAATACCGCATGTACTATTGCGGTTCCGAAATGGGCATCCGCTCGTCGGGCATGGGCTTCATGTCGAGTAAGGAAATCGACCCGACAAAGCCAGGCTACGGCTGGACGGACCAGGGCGAGGTTATTCACACGGTCAAGAGTGATTCGTACAACGCAATTGATGCAGCGGTGCTGAAGGACAACGATGGCAAGGTCTGGATGGCTTTTGGCTCTTGGGGCACGGGCATCCAGATTCTCGAACTGGACGAAAAAACGGGCAAGGTGAAAGACGGCGCTAAAATGCAGAACATCGCAAACCGCGGTGGTGCCGGTGTCGAAGGCGCAAGCCTCATTGAGCACAACGGAAAATACTTCCTCTTTACCGCTTGGGACAACTGCTGCAAAAAAGGCGCTGACCTCGAAAATAATTCTTACAAGACGACTGTCGGGCGTTCTAACCGCATTGATGGCGGTTATGTGGACCGCAGCGGCAAGGCTCTCTTGAATGGCGGTGGTACGATTCTCCTGAGCCGTTACGGACGCTATTACGGGCCTGCGGGCGGTGAAGCTTTTGAGGACGTGAACCGCCAACGCTTTGTGAATCACTATTACGATAAAAATGATGGCGGTAATTCTTACATACAAGTGCGCGATATCGTGTGGACTGACGACAATTGGCCGGAACTTGGTCAACCGTTTATGGGGCGTTATTTGAGTGCCGAAGCGGAACATGGCATCCTCACGCATGTGGATATCTCGAGCAGTTCCAAGGCTTCGAACGGTGAATTTGTCGCTTACATCAACTACGATGACAGCAAAATTCGCTTGCCGATGATTATCCCGCAGGCGGGTGATTACCTTATCCGTTATCGTTACGACAATAACTGGACCGATAACGGCGCAAACGGCAGTTCGCATTTCGTGGACATCAACGGTAAAACGCGCGAAGTGGAACTCCCGCTGACGGGCGCCTGGAGTGAATTCCCGGAAAAATCTGTGGTGTACATCCCGACAAAGCTCAAGCGCGGTTCGAACTTCATCGAGATTACGAAGGGCAAGCATTACGCCGAACTCGACCGCCTTGACTTTTTACGCATCATCCGCGATACGATCCCGGCAAATGGCTTTGACAACGGCATCCGCGTGCGTTTGACCGAAGATGATGAGCTTGCAATTAAGGACGGCGGCTACGCGATTTTCGAGAACGTGGTTACCGACTCCATCGTTGGTGTAGGCGTCAGCATTCAGGTGAAAAATAGCGCTGGCGGTACTCTCTCGCTCCGCACCGAAAGCAAAAAAGGCGATGTGATTTCCAAGTGCGAATTGCCCACGGCAGGCGATTCCAAGTGGACTGACGTGCAATGTTCAAACTTGCCGAAGCTCAAAGGCGTACAGGACTTTTACCTCACGGCAGAAGGCCTCGGTGGCGAAACTCTCGTCGGGAACATCAAATTTGGCGAGGCTGCGGACTCAAGTTCAGTCGGACTTTACGACAATCCTCGCGTAGCTTCTGCGGCGCATTCTGGACTCAACATCACTTTTGATCGCGGTTCCCAAACGATTTATCTCTCGATGGATGCCCCTTGGTCGCTGATTGACATGAACGGCGTTGTAATCAAGTCTGGTTTTGGTCGCGAAATTCATGCAAATGCTATGCCTCGTGGTTTGTATTTTATTCGTTCCGGCAACCAAGGTCTGCGCTTTAGGCTGTAATTTTCATAGAAAACTCTAGCTAGAATACGCTTTTTCCCAATTTTTAGTTTTATTTGGGCTTAATTATACTTTTTGTATTCTTTTTGATATAAAAATGATATATTTGATTGTAAAAGAAAATTTTCCATAGGAGTTTCTATGCAAGGAATTTGGAAATTAAGTTTGGCAACGGCGTTTCTTTTCACTTTGGGAGCTTGCTCAAATTCATCTTCTGCTGCTGCAGATGAATATGATTCTGAATATTCGTCCGCAGGAGGATCTTCCAAAGATGCAAAATCTTCCTCATCCAATTCTAAGATTTGTAAGTCTGTTTCTGAAACTTTAGCCGCACCTACAAATTTGCAGGTGGTCGAGAACGGCGAAAACAAGTGGGTCCTTATTTGGGATTATACCCCCAATGACGAACGTCTCGAGTCCGGCTTCCTTATTGAAGTTCTCAATATGTCGGATAAGCAGCCTAAGTGGAAAACTTTTGACTCAACCAATGCAGAAGTGGTCATGTATAACTTGTCTGGTGCATCTAATGCCGATAAGTACTATCGCGTATCTGCGATGGATGAATGTGGCGTTTCCAAGGCAAGCGACATGGTTGAAATTATTGGAGATAGCTCAACGGCTACGACTAACGCAAACCTTGCAGTCCCGTCGAATCTTAAGCTTGAAAACCTCGGCGACAACATGTGGCAGCTCTCCTGGAGCTATACAAATAATGAAAATCGTCCGGAACAGGGTTTTAAGCTCCAGAGCTTGAATCTCGATGACAAGAGCCCGAAGTGGTCTGACGACGGAACGACTAACAAGGGAGTTCATGTTGTAAAGATTGATGGTAATAAGAAGGGCGGCTTGCTTTACCATGTGGCTGCTAAGGATGATAAGGGTGTTTCCGAATACTCTGAAGAAATTACGATTCCTCGTGTCTCCGATAGCACAAGTACTTCGAACAGTATGGATCTGGCGGTCCCTACAAATCTGAAGTTGGACTCTATCGATGTTAGTAAGTACAAACTTTCTTGGAGCTATACGGACAATACGAATCGTCCTGAAAATGGTTTCAAGTTGCAGAGCCTTAATTTGGAAGACAAGAAACCGTCCTGGGCTGTCATGGATTCGACAAACAAGGGCGTGTACATGATTATTATCGATGCCTCGAAGAAGGGGGGCTACTATGTTCGTGTTGCCGCTAAGGATTCCAAGGGCGTTTCGAAATATTCCTCTGAAATAGAAATTCCTAAGATTAGCAAGAAAACAAACGTTGCTGAACCCCCGGCTGATATTGCTCTTACTCGTATTGCGCCGAGCGTTTGGGAATTGAGCTGGAGCTACAGTGCATCCGATGAAAATCCAGATCGTAAATTCATCATCCAGAGCTCAAAGCTTAAGGATTTCAAGTGGGTGAGTGTCGCTTCTAATATCAAGGGCAATGTGCGTAACTACTATATTCAGGGACGCGACAAGATTGAAAGCTATTACCGTATGGCTGTTGTCAATGACGGTGATACGTCTGCCTATAGCGATGTTATCCAGCTGACTCCGGAAATCAAGTACCGCGATTACATGGCTCTTGAAGTTCCTGTGCCGTCTGAAAAATTTGTTTTGGGCTACACCACAGCATACGAAGCGGATAAGGACACTGCAACGAAGGATGATATCACTTATATTAATGCAAGGGCTACTTATACCATAACGGATAATTTTATTAGTAAGTATATCGTTGAATCGGAATATACGGATACGGCTTATTACGAAGCTCGTTGGTTTACTTCTCTTGAACAGTATAATTACTACAAGGGTTCTTGCGAAGGAAAGAAGAAAGGCGACAAGTGTGACAGCTGCTACTGGGTAGAATCGTTCCCGTACGAGGAACCGTCTATCACGAAGCGATTTGATGAAAACGATTATGCTGATGCTGCTAAGAAGACGACCATCTATGCTTCTTGCAAGAGCGGTTATGATTATGTAGATAAAGATCATTCCAAATTGTATAGTGAATCCACGCCTTCTGATGAATGGGAGAAGATCATAGAAAGTGAATATGGTATGTCGATGTGCATTCCTAACTATGTTCGTGGTATTTGCGACTACTACGTACAAATCCGTATTGTCTGGAAGGACGTTAATGGAGAAACCGACTGGAGTGAATGGACGCAACCGTTTAACATTTCGGACATCTCTGGTGCGGATGATCTCTGCAACCTGAGCAAATAAATCGTAACTGATAAAAATGTAAAAGGCACCGATGAAAATCGGTGCTTTTTGTTGTTTAGATTTATTTGACTTGAAAGTTTACTTCAAAAACGCAAAGAAAACAGCCGCGATAATGAACAAGAACGCGACGATGTGATTCCACTGGAGCGTTTCTGTATGGAATACCGTGACCGCAATCGTTGTGAACACCGTGAGCGAAATCGCTTCTTGGATGATTTTTAACTGCATCAGGCTGAAGGGCCCGCCGTTGATGCGGCTACCGATGTTGTTCGCGGGAATCATGAAACTGTACTCTAGGAGTGCAATGCCCCATGAGGCAAGAATCACAAGAATCAGCGGCCAATCGGTGCTGATGTGCATTTCTTTGAGCTTGAGGTTGCCGTACCAAGCGAATGTCATAAAGATGTTGGAACAGCAGAGAAGAAGAATTGTAAAAATACCAGCTTTCATTTTTAGGTTATAGGGGTTAGGTAATAGGTTTTAGGCTCGGTCGCCGGAGTTAATCTCGCTTTTTGTTTATTCTTTGACTATACGGTCTTCCTGTAGAGTGTTGGTAGGCGAGGCGCTTGCGCACCTCTTCGAGGTACTTGATGTAATTCTCGCTTTGGTAATCGCGGTATGTCCAATCGAAGGCGTGGAAGTGCCCATCCTGGAAGTAAAGCGTCGGTTCCACGAAAATCCCTCGCTGCATGTAGACGCGCTGGCGTTGGTCCTTGGTCGTTGCCAAAAAGAACTGCCCAAGAGTCATGTAGCCTGGATCGAGATTTACAGGGCGCAGCCCCGGAGTGCCATTTTTCTCGGCGATTTCAAGTTCAATGTCGTTTGTCCAAAGCTTGATGTCGACAATCGTTTCGCGGTCAACGAGATTTTCGTAGCTGAAAAAAGCACGCACTGGGGCCATGCCGATTTCTTCTTTGTAGTAGTTGGTGAACGTGAAGGGGAAGGGGTCCAAGTTCAGGTCTTCTTCGCCGAAACGTGATTTGAGCACGCCGCGGACCGCTTCTACGGACTTGGCATCTTTTGCGAGAATGCCAACGATGATTTTCACTTTGGCAGGAGTTCTGATTTCACCCATGCCGCCAAATTTAGTAAAAGGCGAGTGACGCGGCAAAACATTTATGTTTTGACATGTCCGAGCCGTACTAAATGCGTCCGTAAGGACGCCAATTTAGTATTTTTCAAACATGAAATTTTCTGGACGCTCGTTTTTTGCTTTTATCCTTTTGTCTCTTGTCTTTACACTCTCGTCGGTGCACGCCGAGGCTCCTCGCGTTGAGCCTACGATTCTCGATTCTGTTCCGCACGAACAGTCGCATTTTACGCAAGGGCTTTCTTTCGATGGTAAGGAATTGATTGAAACGACAGGCTTGTACGGAAAGTCCGGGCTATATCGCCGCACGCTGGATGGAAAAATTTTGGATTCTGCCCGCATCGAGGAGCGCTATTTTGGCGAAGGTTCCGTAGTGCTTGGCGATGAAGTTTATTACCTCACGTGGAAATCGCACAAGGCCTTTATCTACTCGCGTAAGCCGTTTAAAAAGAAGGGTGAGTTCCGCATTCCGACGGAAGGCTGGGGCCTTACGCTTTGGCGCGATCAGCTTTTGATGAGCAACGGCTCTGATGAGCTTTTGCAAATTGCGCCGGGTGGCTTTGTGGTGTCGGGAATCATTAAAGTGACTGATGGTCGCTATTCCATAAAACTCCTGAATGAACTAGAAGTTGTTGGAAATACTTTGTATGCTAACATCTGGCAGACGGATTTGATTGCCGAAATTGAACTCCCTAGCGGGAAGGTGCTGCGCTATATCGATTTTGCGAAAAAAGCGGGGGAGATTCGCGACCGATTCCCCGGTGTCGATGTTTTGAATGGCATCGCCTACGATGGCAAGAACTTTTGGATTACCGGTAAACTCTGGCCGCAAATCTATAAAGTCAAGTTTTAGTTTTTTTACTATATTAGAGCAAGCACCGGGGGTGCTCTGGTTTGCCAAAATTTCTGCTACTCGCAGCAATTTTGCCCTCCGGGTCTTTCGAACGCATGCGTTCTCAATGGCCTAAATGCTCGCTAGCTCGCTTTTCGTCGACAGGCCTGTATCAACCGAATTGGTTACTTTACAAATTTCTTCGAACTTTATATATTTGGTTTGAATCGAGGGTGTTCTAGTTGGCTTTCGTCTCAACCGAGCACCCTTGTGTAGGCACCGGGGGTGCTCTGGTTTCGACAGGGTTACCGAAGTGTTAGTTGCAAGTCGAGGTCTCAGACGAGGGCAACTCGTTAAAAAGTCTGAAAAAAAATAAGTGCTGACGAAAACTACGCACTCGCTGCCTAATTAACGGCAACGCCGGGCCTCATTCCGCTCCCATCGGGGTGTACGT
>CADAWC010000025.1 GCA_902791475.1 Fibrobacter succinogenes | reverse complement strand
GTGGCAAGCGAGGCAGTCCACGAGCGGGTCAGAGAAGTTACCCACGTGGCCAGAAGCCTTCCAAACGCGGGGATTCAAAAGAATAGAGCTATCGAGACCAAGCACATCGTGGCGGGAAGTCACGAACTTCTTCCACCAGAGATTCTTGATGTTGCGCTTGAGTTCCACGCCATACGGACCGTAGTCCCAAGTATTGGCGAGGCCATCGTAAATTTCGGAGCCGGGGAAAATGAAGCCGCGGCGTTTGCAGAGGGAGATGATGTCCTTGAGGGCATCCTGAACTTTCTTTGCCATTATATATCCTTTATCGGCCGTGCCCAAGAGGCATGTTTTGGCCGGACTAGGAACCTACCTGGATGATAGGCCCTGACGGGGGGTAAATTTAGTAAAAGGCGAACGCCGCGGCAAAAGTGTGCAAGGCGAGAGAGCGCAAAAACTTGTTTTTGCATTATCGAGCCGCAGCCACTGACGTCACAGACGTCAAAGCAATTTTTACTTTGACATGGCTGAGCCGAACTAAATGCGCTCCGAAGGTGCGCAAATATAGAATTTAGACGAGAGACTAGAGACGAGAGACATGGAAAATTTTAATGCAAAAAAGACCCCACTTGCGCAGGGTCTCGTTTAGATTGGGAGTATCTTAACGTTACGTTTTATCGTACATTTACTACTTGCTGCTGAGCACCTACACGGAGCAAATAAGATCCGCTACGCGGCACTTGCATCGAGAAATTCGGAACACTTGCACGACTGCTGTAAATCACACGACCTTGCATATCGAGCAAATTAATGTCGCTTCCAATTTTAGCGCCCGAAATTTGGAGATTGCGACCATTCACAAAAGCGGAGAATTTTGCAACAGGAGTTGTCTTTTCCAGACCCATGCCCGGATTAAACTTTGTCCAAATTCTGGACTTGCACACAAACACGGTCTTGAGTTCTGTCACATAATACGTCATGTTTTCACGCTTGGCTGTGCAACTCGGCATATCTTCTTCGGTGCCCACAGCTTCAACAATGATATCCGGGATAACGCTAGAGCTGGATACAGCCTTTGAACTAGACGATGTTGATTTTTTGCTGCTAGAAGATGCGGGTTTAGCGCTGGAACTAGAGGCTTTCTTGCTGCTAGAAGAAGAAGCCTTGGCAGAAGAACTGGAACCAGATTTTGCGCTACTAGAAGATGCCGGTTTTGCAGAAGAACTCGATGCAGCCTTCGCACTACTTGAAGACGCTGGCTTAGCACTGCTCGAAGAAGCCTTAACGCTGCTAGACGATACAGCCTTTGCGCTAGAGCTAGAAGCCGGCTTGACAGAAGAACTAGAAGCTGGTTTCGAGCTGCTCGAAGGTTCAGACTTGACACTGCTAGAAGATGCTGGAGCCACACTAGAGCTAGAGGGAGTTGCGCTAGATGACAATGGCGTCACAGATGAGCTGGAAGGCACAGCACTCGAACTAGACGGAGTTACGCTAGACGAAGAAGGTGCCTCAGAAGAACTAGAAGGAGCAACGCTTGAGCTCGATGCAACTACAGAACTGCTAGAGGACTGAACTTCGCTAGAACTTGAAAGAATTTCGCTAGAGCTAGATTGCACAACGCTAGAAGACGACGGAGCCACAGAAGAACTAGAAAGCTCAACGCTAGAACTCGAGGCAAGCGTTTCACTGCTTGACGAAACAACTTCCACACTTGAGGAGGACAGATCGGCGGACTCTGCAACAAACGTAGCGCTCACTTCGACATCAAAATTCGGCATATCGAAAGCACAACTTCCTTCGACAGCAGTGCTACCCATTCCCCACATTCCTGGATTTATAGCGGAACCAGGTTCAACAGCAACGCAAGGCACAATTGTTTTAGAATCTAGGGAACGGTTCACGCTAACCGATGCCACTTTATAACCACTTGCCGGATTCGGATTCACCGTCACCTTCACGCCGGGCTTAGTACGATCGCGATAACGGTCATTAAATGAAAGCGTTATATTTCCGTTATCCGTATTTTTTACAGTAAGGTAATAGCGTAAGGATTCAAACGAAGCCGAAACAAAGACATCATGTGCCGGCATTAAAAACTTTGAATCCGTTTTTTCTGCTGTAGAAACTTTTCGTTGATTGTAAGCATCACCGTATTCATCGTAAACAGTAAAGCCCACAAAAACTTTTCCATCAGGAATGATTGGAGCTACATCAAGCCAGGATCCCGCAGGTGCTTCACCAACAACAGCTTGGTTTAGCATGACGTTAAACGATTTTTCTTCATCGTTTCCGACTTTGTTGATTTTATAATTTTGAGCATAAGCGCTCATGGCGAACGCAAGCGTCGCCCCCATTCCAAGGCAGATTTTTTTCCTCATACAAATCCCTAACTTTTGTATTCTCAAATTTAGTATATGTTTTTTGATGTGCAATATATCACAATTAACGAAATATTACAAATAAGGAATTTATATGCAAAATAAACTTTGAAAAAACTAAAAAAAAGACATTTTTCATTCCTTGAAGCCTCAAGATTCCTCAGATTAAGTAAACAAACCATTACAGTCTTTTACAATAGATTCATCAAAATTCCATTTTTGCAAACAAAAAATACTTTTATATTTTGATATATTTCTAGTGAGTTTCAGCAATCAGAAAATATGGAAGAACCTAAAAAAAAAGGCTCGAAGCCGGTCGAAAACAAGAAAGAACAGGAACGATGCATTTTAGTGGGCATTGCAACACCCAAAGTCCACCCCTGGCTTGCTGGAGAACAGCTTGCAGAACTTGGCCGCCTCGCCGAAACAGCGGGTGCATACGTTACACGTAGTTTTTTGCAACGCGTTCAGAATTTTAGCCCGGCAACGCTCATTGGCGAAGGCAAAGTGAACGAAGTCAAGCGCGCCCTCGAAGAAGACAACGCAAAAATGGTCGTCTTTGATGACGACCTCTCAGGTTCTCAAGTCCGCAATCTTGAAGAACGCATGCCCGGTATCAAGGTTCTTGACCGCACGGGACTTATTCTCGATATTTTCGCAAAGCACGCCGTCACGGCAGAAAGCCGCCTGATGGTTGAAGTGGCGCAATTGCAGTACATGATGCCGCGTCTCACCGGTGCGTGGACGCACCTTTGCCGCCAGCACAATGGCGGCATCGGCACTAAAGGGCCGGGTGAGACGCAGCTCGAAACGGACCGCCGCATGATCCGCAAGCGCATCCAGGAACTCAAGAAAAAGCTTGAGAAAATCGAAGACGCCCGCGAGCAACAGGCCGACAAGCGAAACGACATTTTCCAAGTCGGCATCGTCGGCTACACGAACGCCGGCAAATCGACACTCACGAACCGCTTGACCGGCGCCGACGTTTACGTTGAAGACAATCTCTTCGCAACGCTCGACAGCACGACGCGAAAGCTATTTCTCGATGGCGAGAACATCATCCTCTCCGATACGGTCGGATTCATCCGCAAGCTCCCCCACAACTTGATTGAAACATTCAAGAGTACGCTCGGCGTGGCCGCCCATGCGGACTGCATCTTGGAAGTCGTTGACGGGAGCGCCCCGGACTACCGCGATCATTTGGAAGTCACGCACAAGACGCTCGAAAGCATCATCGACAAGGATACTCCGAGACTCCGCGTATTCAACAAGGTCGAAATTGCCGACGAAGCACGCCGCACAGAACTCTTGCAGAACTATCCTGACGCCATTCAAATCAGCGCAAAGGAGAACATCGGCATGGAACGTCTGCGCGCAGCCTTCAAGGAACAGCTCGAACGCTGGCACGAGAAGCGAGCCGCCGCTGAAGCCAAAGAAAAGGAAATTGCAGAAATGCCGTGGCCGGAGGTAGGGGGATGAGGTATGAGCACGGAGCTACGGTCCTCTGGGGTGTGGGCTCGAGGCTTACGCCACTCTGAGGCATGAGGCTTTTAAAATTAAACTTCATGATTCGTCATTCTGAGCGGTGAAAGCCGCGAAGAATCCAGTCAAAATTCAAATCGCCCTGGATGCTTCGTTACACTCAGCATGACGAAAAAACATAACGACCCCATCAAGCAATGACCAATGACTAATGACTAACGACCATTCCCCCTAATCACTAACCACTGTTTACCAACCACTTCATCATGAACAAACAAGAACTTAAAGAAAAATATGGCAAAAAACGCGTTCCGCACGAATGGCGCAAAACAGACAAAATTTCTACGCTGATTACGACATTTTTCGGCTCAGGCATGAGCCCGAAAGCGCCCGGCACCATGGGAAGTCTCGCCGCGGCAATCGTTGCCTACCCCTTGGCCATGTTAAGTTACGCCTACCCCATCGTCATCAACGACAACGCGTTCAACACGAAAGATGCAAATGCACTTGAATCATTTGCCGCCATTTTCCTCGCGGTTCCCAAAAACTTTATGATTGCAGCGCTGCTCGTTTTTTTTGCAGCCATCCCGTTTGTGAAAAAAACGATGAAGGATACCGGCACTGAAGACCCCGGCTGGATTGTGATTGACGAAGTCTGCGGGATTTTCATGACATTCGCCTTCATCCGCCCCGAATGGATTCTGAATGCCCCATGGATCTTAATCATCGGCTTTGCGCTTTTCCGCTTTTTCGACATACTCAAACCGCTCGGCATCCATAAAATGGAAAAACTCCCCGGTGCATGGGGAGTCATGGCGGACGACTTGCTCGGCGGACTCTATGCCGGGCTTGTGCTCGTCATAGGCCTGGTTGTCCCCGCCGTATTTTTGATGTAAGACGATTTATCACAGCGGATTAAATGTCACTCCAGCCTTGACCGATTTTCTTATATCCATTTTTGTATTTTGAGGCTGAGGATCATCACTTTATTCGCAGAGTATTGGAATGAAAATAAAATTGTTGTGTTTCGGGCTAGTTTGCATTGCGTTCTTGTTTTCATGCGCAAACCCCAAAGTCAATACACCGAACGATGAGAAGAACAACATCATCAGCCAAACAAACGTTACTGACACAACGAATGAGGATTCGGTTATTCAAACCGGCAGCTCGGCAAGTGAACTCGAACTCATTAACAGTTCTCTAAATAATACATTTCTCGACCCACCAAAGCCCACACCTTTAACACAAAAGCACATACCATTAACTCTATATCGAGCCCTTAATTTTAATAAAGATACGACAGTTTGGGATACGTCAGACTGTAAGATTGGTGATTCGGCTTTTTCCTGCAATCATGCCGATCGGTATGACTACGCATATGGGGCATTGGAAGAATTTTATGACGATTATTATGAAATGTTTTGGGGTTCTAGTCACAAAAAAATCATTTACGATACAACTTATATAGATATAAACTTTGGAAAAAATGCGCTAGTCCACTACACTCCTGTTACTGAAATCCCTAAACTCGATAGAAAAGCCGTGGCAAAAGCACTTTCTAAACTCTCCGGTGAAGCATGCGCTCAAATTTTTGAATTAAGATCCAATTACAATCTTGAGGTTATTGGACTTCCGGGTTTTTCATGGGAAAATCGAGAATCTGTGATGTTTGGGTATGAAGCATACATTGATAGGGATGATTCCGGTCAAGAGAAGTGCTCTGTTCAAAGTGCGCGTGTTCAGTACACCGAGAGTTCTCATTATTCTATTGTCTATAGAAGATCTCTTCCTGAAGAACTTGACGACAAGACTTTCCAATTTTTCAATGGCACTCTTAAAACATACCAAGATACGACTATTTCTTGGAAGTTAGTGTACACAGACCAATACCACCGTGCGGATACGTTGAACATAACCACTAAATTTGAATACGATGACTCCGATTCTTTATCTAGTTTTCGCAATAGGGCCTGCTATGATGCCATCGATCCATCTAGATGTAAATAACATTTACACAAGACATACTCAAACCGCTCCGCCACTGATTTAACATTTGGGCGATACATAATTAAAACGGATTAAACGTCACGCCAGCCTTGATAGCAACCGAAGACCAATGGGCCAAACCATCTGCAAAGCGTTCGTTATACTTGTGATAGAACTTGGCATCCAAAAGCAAGTCTAAATAGATTCGTTCATTAACGCGGAAGCCCACGCCCAAAAGCATGCTAAATTCCATGGACGAGTCCAGTTCCCTATCGCGTGCACCATCTAACTCCAGCTTATCGAAAAGCGGTATGGAAATCTGAGGGCCAAATTCGAACGATACAAAGCTAGACCGCGGCTTGACTGCAAAAAGAATCGGGAACGCAATCCGCCCCTGCGACAAGCCACCATCAGAGACACGTTTGTATTCCCCATTACCGTCTTCAACATATAGTGGTTCCGACAAAAATAGCGGTGCGTATTCAAATAGTACGCCAAGCCTTACCGCCAAATGATATTTTAGCAGAGGCCATTGAACAGACGCTCCCGCCTGAAAAAAAGCGCCCTCAAAAAAGACAATCCGTTCCACCTTTTCGTAACGGTTCAACTGCGTTTCGTTATTGATAACTTTAAAGCCCAAATTCATCGTCATCCCGACCAAGAAATCGAACGGGACCGAGTTTTTCTGAATCCGTTCCGCATTCCTGACGCTATCGCGGTGTGCCTTCGCTTGCATCCAACGGTCATAATCACTAACGCTTTCGTCCTGGGCGAAAGCAAAAGCAACAAGCAACAGAACGAATCCAAAAACGCGAAACATATCACAGCCCTCGATAAACGCAATTCAACAACGAACTGTCTTTAATCTATACAAAACTTTGTATAAAAATCGATGCTATTATAAACATCCCGACAAAAAGCAATAAGGCCGTACAGGCGGTAAAAAGGCGATGCCGGCACCGCGGCCGGCATGACAAACTATCGGCTAAAAAATTATTCAAAAATCTTATTGTACAAGCTCGGAGCGAACTTTTGCATGTACCCGAGCACAAAAATCACGGAAATGATAATCGGCAAGCCCCACTTGAAGTAAAGGTGCAAGATCTTTAACTTCGGAAACTTCATGCCCACACCCAAATTCGCTTCAGAAATAAACTTGAACTGCCCCCAGCCATAGCGGGAATTACAGAACAACACGAACACAAGCGAGCCCAACGGCAACAACGTATTCGAAACGAGGAAGTCCTCCAAATCCAGAACGCAACTTCCCGGACCAAACGGTTCAAAGCCCGAAAGCACGTTAAAGCCGAGCGCACACGGGAGCGACAAAATCGTAATTGCGACAAAGTTCCACTTCACCGCCTTCTTGCGTTCCACATTGCGCACATCCATCCAGTAAGCGATAATGTTTTCGAACACGGCCACAAGCGTCGAAAGAGCCGCAAAAGACATAAAGAGGAAGAACGCGGCACCGCAAATACGGCCTGCTGGCATCTGCGCAAACACGTTCGGGAGCGTTGCAAAAATAAGCCCCGGACCAGCATCCGGCTTGAGTCCAAAAGCAAAGCAAGCAGGAATAATGATAAGACCAGCAATCAAGGCAACGCCCGTATCAAGCACGCATATATGAGCCGCTTCCGTCAAGAGCGAATGTTTCTTCTTGATGTAGCTACCGAAAATGCTCATGGAGCCAATGCCAATGCTAAGCGTAAAGAACGACTGGCCAAGAGCCGCAAAAACGACTTCACCAATACCCGCTTCCTTGAGCTTTGCAAAGTCCGGCAGCAAGTAGAACTTGAGTCCTTCGCCTGCCCCCGGGAGCGTGAGCGCGCGGACCATCAAGATGAGCATAATGATAAGGAGCGCAGACATCATCGTCTTCGTGATGCGTTCCACACCGCGCTGGAGTCCAAGCGCCACAATCGAAAGGCCCGCGAAAGTTGCGACCACCATCCAGAACGAGAGCAAGGGACCATTCCCGAGCATTTTGCCAAACTCAGCACCGACTTCTGCAGGCGTCATCTTCATGAGGTCGCCCATCGTCACCATACGGTAGAAGTAATAGAGCATCCACCCCGTCACCGTCGTATAGAACATCATGAGAAGGTAGTTACCCGCAATCATCGGGACACCCGCATAATGCCACTTATGCCCAGGCTTTTCAAGGATGGCGAACGAACGGCCCACGCCACGCTTAGACGAGCGGCCAACCGCAAATTCCATCACGAGAATTGGGAAACCAAAAATCAAGAGGAAAAAGAGGTAAATCAGCACAAAGGCGGCACCGCCATACTGCCCCGTGATAAACGGGAAACGCCAAACGTTGCCAAGCCCGATAGCGCAACCTGCCGCAATCAAAATGAAACCTAAGCGGGATTTAAAATTCTCTCTTTCGTTCATAAATTACCTCTTACGCCAATTCTAGAATTTTATCGGATAGAGCAAATACCAATGGAATTCCGGATACACCTGAATCGTCGGCGCCGGGAGCTTAAAGTAGTTCAGCGCCTTGACAATCGTGCGCGCCAAGCGACTCTGCGGACGGAACGCTTCAAGGTCATAATCCAAAGCGACATAAACTTCACGACGCGGATGCGGTTCCTTGGTAAAAACCTTCTCGTCAATGCTAAGACCAACGGCAATGGCAAGCCAGCTCGGATAATACTTGCGAGCCGATTCCGGCAAAAGCCTGTAGGGCTTGACCGAAAGCCAGAACGTCTGGTTCACGTAGTCATCCGTAAACACGCCGCCCGAAGCCGCATGATTCGAATCATAATAAGCATTGGAATTAATCCAGTAGCTCCACTTGAGGTCGATATACTTGAACAACGGCACATAACGCTCTGCCATCGGCAAGAACCCGCCAAGGCCGCCCGAAAGCACATCGAAAATGCTAAAGCCCCACGACGGGGCAAAACCGTCCTTGACATCAATGGCAATATGGGTCGCCAAGGCCGTAAAGCCAGCAAACAAATAAGACTGGAACTCGCTAGCACCCGCCCAACGGTAGCCTTCGTAGAAAGCCTCGCCAATGACGACACCCGCAGCAAAATGCCCGAACTTGTCGAGGTTCAGCGCGTACTCGAAATCATTTTCGAAATGGAAGCCCCTACCGCCATTTTCGTCCCACCAGCCTTTTTCAAAGACTAACCCGTAAGCAGCCCCATAGGCAATCAACGTCAATGACGCCACCCCAGCAAGTCGCAAAGGCTTAATTTCGGGATCGATATCAGTCGGATCTTCACTCCGGTAATCCCAGGTCGAATCGCGCCACGTGAGCGGATCCCCTGGAGACGACAAAGCTGCCGCCGGGAACACCAGCGACAGCATAAGCAAAAACGCACAAATTTTAGCGTTTAATTTACGAGAAGCGGAAGAGCCAATAGCAGAACTGTTGGCCTTACGCATTAATTCCTCGCAAAAATGATAACTCCATTTTGGCCTCCGAAGCCAAAGCCGTTGCTCATAGCGTAGTCAATCTTCTGGTTGACGGCACCATTTGCGCAGACATCAAGGTGAATTGCAGGATCCTGCTCGAACACATTGAGAGTACCATGAATCTTCTGTTCCATAACAGACATGATAGTCACGACGGATTCGAGTGCACCAGCGGCACCCAGGCAGTGACCGAGCATGGACTTCGACGAATTGACCTTGAGGTTGTCGAGAGCAGATGCAGAGGACTGCTTGAAGAGCGTTTCGATGGCAGAGCATTCAGCAATGTCACCGAGCGGTGTGGATGTTCCGTGCGTGTTAATATAGCTAATATCCTTAGCTTCGATGCCAGCTTCCTTGATTGCATTAGCCATTGCGAGCATCACACCCTTGCCATCCGGACGCGGAGCGGAGATGTGGTGAGCGTCAGAGCTTGCACCGACACCAGCGATACGGGCGAGAATATTTGCGCCACGAGCCTTAGCGTGAGATTCGCTTTCGAGCACGAGGACTGCAGCGCCTTCACCGATTACGAAGCCATCGCGATCCTTATCGAACGGGCGGGATGCCTGTTCCGGAGCGTCATTGCGCTTGCTGACGGCCTTCATGCTGGTAAAGCCTGCGAGGCTGAGCGGGTTCACCGTTTCGTCGGCACCACCGGCGAGCATCACATCGCAGCGGCCGAGACGAATCATGTCATAGGCATTGGCGATAGAGTGATTGGAAGTTGCGCAAGCGGAAGTGACCGTGTAGGACGGACCCATCCAGCCAGTCTTGTTGCAAACTTCACCGGCCGGCATATTCACGATGGCCATCGGAATATAGAACGGGGAAACGCGGGACGGACCACGATTGCTGAGAGCCACAGCGGCGTCATAGCAATACTGCAAACCACCGATACTGCTACCAATGATAGCGCCGCAACGTTCCGGATTTTCATTTTCCGGAGCAATGCCGGCCATCTTCAAGGCCTGGAATGCCGAGTAAACGGCATACTGGATGCAGCGGGAGAACCTGGACTGGTCTCTAGTGCTGTAGATTTCCGAAGCGTCGAACTCACGGATTTCGCTAGCCATGCGAGACGTGTAAGCCGAAGCGTCGAAACGCTGAATGGGAGCAATGCCAGACTTGCCCTGGAGCAAGTTCTGCCACAATAATTCGGGGGAGTTTCCGAGAGAGGAAACACAGCCCATACCTGTAATAACAACATTTTCCATAATGCGGCAAATATAATAAAAAAAACGGTAACATTTTCGTAAGTGTTGAAAGAAAAAGACTATTTGTAGCAAAAAATTACATTTTAGAAAACAATTTTATAACTTTGCAAGAATTTATCCATATATATAGCATTTTCTTTTATTTCCATTACGCAATACTTACAATCAGCTATTAGTCATTGGTCGTTAGTCAATGGATTTAGTCACCTGTGTCATCCCGAGCGCAACGTAAGTGGAGTCGAGGGTCCAGTGAAATTTTCATGCTAGGAATGGAGGTTCCCGCTCAGTGGCGGGAACGACAAGTCAAGAGGCGGGAACGACGATTCAAAAAAAATGCTATTATTCGCGGCATATGCCAAAGAGTTCTCGAAATTTAGTTTGGATGGACTTGGAAATGTCCGGTCTCTATCCTGAAAAAGATGTCATTCTCGAAATTGCGACCATTGTTACCGACGCCAACTTGAACATTCTTGCCGAAGGTCCCGTTATCGCTATCCATCAGCCCGAAAATGTTTTCGAAAGTATGGACGAGTGGAACACGCGGCACCACAACCAGAGCGGACTTGTGGACCGCTGCCGCCGTTCGCAGTATTCCCTCAAGGACGCCGAACTCGAAACGCTCCGATTCATCAAGCCGTTTACCGAAAAAGGCAAGAACATCCTCTGCGGAAATTCCATCACGCAGGACAGGCGTTTTTTGTACAAGTACATGCCCGAAATTTCGGAATGGCTCTGCTACAGGAATATCGACGTGAGTTCCATCAAGGAACTCTCTTACCGCTGGTACCCGAACCTCGAAGATTTTCAGAAAGAAAAACGCCACGAAGCTTTAAACGACATCCGCGAAAGCATCGCCGAACTCGCCTACTACCGAAAGACAATCTTCAAGTAATTTTATGGAAAGACTCCCCTACGCCCAGAGAATGCGCAACCGCTGCATTGCGATTACCGTCCTCGTTACGATTATTGTCGGTATTGTTCACTGTTCCACCAAAGACGATCCAGAAGAATCCGCCAAAGCAACAGCCAAGCAACAAGCATTAGCGGCAGACACACTCGCCCAGGCGGTAGCCCCAAGCGATACAAATCCTTTCGACGAATCGTACAACGCCGAAGTTCCAGCAAACGAAAACTCCAACGGTCTTGCCGCCCTGAAAGGCATCGAAGATGAAGACTTCGAAAGCGCAGGCAACACCGCCGTCGGAAATGATGCAAGCACAACAGCCGAAAGTACCGATAACGACCGCGACACACTCCACATCAAGGCTCAAAAAGATCCATTACTTGCCGATAAGATTGATATCCTTTTACGCCGCTACCGCCCAGATCTTGGAGTCATCCTTGTCGTGGACACCAAGACAAACGAAATCATCGCCTGGGGCGAACGCCGCGATGGCAAAGTTCAAAACAAGCCAGACTGGATTGGACGCGCCACCTTCCCCGCCGCATCGCTTGCAAAGCTCGTGACAATAGCCGCCGCCATGGAAAGCAACCGCTATTCGCTCAACACACCGATCCCAATGATTGGACGCCACCACACGCTTTACCTGAACCAGCTCCGCGTCCCCGAAAAATACAATGGCCCCACAATGGAACTTTCCGAAGCGTTCGCCCGCTCCGCAAATCCGCCGATGGCCATCGTCGGTAAAAACGTCGGAGGAAAGCGCCTCAACGCTGCAGCAGCAAAGCTCGGCTACAACAAGCGATTTCCCGGGAACGCTCCGAACGCCTCAAACTATAACGCTCCGGACACGGGTTACGGCCTTGCCGAAGTGGCCTGCGGATTCACAACCTCGACAACCCTTACTCCACTCCTCGCCGCGGCACAAGTCCGCGCAGCACTCACCAAGAAGCCTCTTGAAATTCCATGGGCACGCGACATGGCTCCATTCGCACCACAAAAGCCACTCGCCCTTGGTCTTGGAAAATTCAGCGAAAACACTTACTACGGCCTCCGTGAATCCATGCTCCGCTCTGTGACACAGGGCACCGCCCATAAGCACATGTCCACAAAGAACATGGCACGCAAGAACTTCGAAGCGCTCCGCCTAGGCGGAAAGACAGGTTCCCTCGATGGGACAGATCCCGCCGGCCGTTACGACTGGTTCATGGGTTTTGCCGAATCCAAGGCAGACCCGAGCAAGTCCATCGTCGTTATCGTGATGCAGATGCACAAGGAAATTCGTTCGCAACCGGCTACGCAAGTGGCCGCCACCGTTATCAATTACTGGGCGCACCAAAACCTTAGTCTAAAAAAATAATTTAGATTTAAACACAAAAGAAAAAAGGCTTTATTATGGAATTATCTTGGTGGAACTTAATACCGACTTACTTTGATGGAACCGCTTTCCAACTCGGAAGTTTTCCGGTGCGCTGGTATGGCATCATGTACATTTTCGCATTTGTGACAGCCTACATCACCATGTGGAAAATCAACCAGAAAGAAAAAATAGGTATCACCAAGGACCAACTCGACAACCTCTTCACATGGATTATCGCGGGCATTCTGCTTGGAGCCCGTCTCGGTTACGTGTTCTTCTACAAGGCTAGCTATTACTTAGCAAACCCGTCCGAAATTTTATTCCCGATGCTCCATGACGACCTCGGCTACCACTTTGTCGGCATTTCAGGAATGTCGTACCACGGTGGTCTCATTCTCGGCTTAATCTTTTTCTGCATCGGCGCAAAGCGCAACAAGCTCGACGTCTGGAAGACCTTGAACCTCGCCATGCTTGCCGCCCCGCTCGCCTACACCTGGGGCCGTTGGGGCAATTTCATCAATGGCGAACTTTTTGGCGAAGCCACCACTAGCGCTATCGGCATGTGGTTCCCGCTCGCCCATGACAGCACACTCGCAAGCCCGATTCTCCACCACCCGAGCCAGCTTTACGAAATGGTCTTCGAAGGCATCGTGCTCTTTATCGCCTTGTACAACCTGCGCAAAATTCCAAAACTTAGCGACAAGGTTCCTTGCCTCTATTTGATGGGTTACGGACTCTTCCGTTTCTTCATTGAATTTTTCCGCAAGCCCGATGCACACCTCGGACGCGTGGACCTCTTTGGCATGAGCCGCGGTCAAACGCTCTGCTCCGTGATGATCCTCGTTGGACTTGCATGGATGGTGTATCTGTTTTATAAAGAGAAGAAAGCAACTGAAAAAGTTTAGTTGGCAGAACTTAGTTGGCAGATCTTAGAAAGAAGAGCAATGTTCTAACATCTAAGATCTAAGTTCTAAGAGCGAAGCGAGCTAAGCTCTAATAACCCTTAAACAGGTTTTCCCAGAGGCTCCGTTCTTCTTCAAACTTCTGAGCAAACAGCTTGCTCACCTTCTTATAAACAGCCTTGATGTGCGTAGCCAATTCATCGGTCACGTACTTTTCGGCATTGCCATCGTCAGAACCCGCTTCATTCATGAGCTTAAGCCACTGGCTTTCCTGGTTCTTGCTACCAAGCGTCGAAGAAAGCGAACTGTCTTCGAAGCAATTGCTCTTCATGTATTTTTTCCAGACCGACTGAGGAATCTTCTCCAGGAACTTTTTGAGGAAGGGTTCGGCATTTGTGGAATAGCCGTAAGAGTTACCAATCAAGCAAATAAGCGGCACATTGATAACGCGCGCCACGTTTACGCTGTTCCAGGTTTCTTCGGACAAATCCGTGGCCGCATTATACAAATCTTCAGCTGGTTTCGGCTCATTGTAGAAATTATCAATTCCTAAATGGGCATCGCGCAAACGGTTCAAGTAATCCGCTAAAGGTAAGTTATCATCCGAAGGTCCTGCTTCTGCGACACTGGCGTTGACCGCTGAGGCAAGCGAGGCGGTCTTACCATCTACGTGCTCGCCCGTCTTCTTGGATTCATCCGGCGTCTCCGAGCCATCGCACTGGTCCATCACCGTAGAATCAAATGCCGAGGACACTCGGAACTTGTGATAAAATCTGATGTTTCCTTCTTGGGACTGGAAGTAAAGAGCCTTGTATTTTTCATTGTCTTTGAACAAATTTGCAAGCGCTCTATAAGCACGGTGTCTAGCACCGCCAGACGTAAACTTTCCTCGATGGATGGAAACAAAGCAGTGGAATGCACGCACACAGCCATTCGTATCGATAACAGTAATGCCGTCGTAGTTCAACATCGAGATGAACATCTTGCGGATAAAATTCTGCTCATACAAATCGCGGTATGACTGCGAATCCAGCATAGAATCCGGCTTGATTTGCATTTCGCTGTAATCATCAAAAACAATCTTACCGCTGTCAAAATTTTCGTCCCCATTGCCGTTCCACGACGGATCGACAAAAAGGCAAATCGTACCATGGACTTCCCTCTTGATCTGCGAGAACAGGCCCGCCCAAAATCCCTTCGGATACGATTCCAAATTGTTGTCTTCTAAATTGTCCGAGAACTCGTTTTCGTCCAGGTCAAAGCGGATAAGCAAATGATCGCTTACTCCAGAGGACGTATGGGAATTTATGCAAATCTTAGAACGGTTGACACATTCAATCAGCAAAAAGCCTTTTTCGAGAAGCGAACGTTCTGTTTCTCCCGCATTACCGATATCCGACTGGAACACGCCAACCTGAATAGAGGGTTCAGTCTTTTCGCGGGCAGGCATCTGCTGGATAATCAAGTCACAGCCGCTCTTGCAGAAGTGGATGACATCCTTCAAGCAGGCCTTGACTCGTTCCTTGAACAGGTTCTCGAGAGCATCTCCCGCAAATTCATAGATACGGCGATTCCAGCCCATCGGCGGGTTGCCGTTCCCCATGATAATTCTAAAGGTGAAGTGGTCGTTTTCTTCTTGATAGTGCGGAACACTTGGCAAAATTTCAATAATAGCATCAACAACCGCTTCCTTCATTTCTGGAAGCTTTCGCAAAAAGAATTCCTTGATCTTTTTTCGATCGAGCCCAACAACGCTCGAAGAATTGTCAGTTTCGGCACTCATAAAAACCCAATTTATTTCTTACTATTAATATACATTGCTGTAAGAGGATTTTGGAGAAATAATCCCAAATTAATACTCCAAATTGCCTTTTTTTGCCCAAAGTCACAAAAAAGACTATCTTTTGACAAGCTTTTAGCAGGAGTTGTAAAATGGCAGGAATTACTTACGAAATCGACGACAAGAACATTGTTGAACAAATCAAGTCTGATGCCATGAATGTCGCAGCAGAACTCACAGAAGTCGCCCACCTCAAAAAAGGCGATATCGTCGTTGTCGGCTGCAGCACCAGCGAAACATTAGGCAACCAGGTCGGAAGCCACTCCGTCCCGGAAGTCGGCAAGGCTATTTTCGATGGACTCCAAAGCGTTTTTGGCGCCAAAGGCATCTACATCGCGGCCCAGTGCTGCGAACACCTGAACCGAGCCATCATTATCGAGCACGAAGCAGTCCCGAATGCAGAAATCGTGAACGTCGTGCCACAGCCAAAAGCTGGAGGCTCATTCGCTACCGCTTGCTACGCAAGCTTCAAGGCTCCCGTAGCGCTCGAGCACATCAAGGCAAATGCTGGTATTGACATCGGCGGGACCCTTATCGGCATGCACCTCCGCGAAGTCGCCGTCCCCGTGCGCCTGAAGCAGAACCACATCGGCAAGGCGATTATCATTGCCGCACGCACCCGCCCCAAGTTCATCGGCGGTGAACGCGCTCACTACAACGAAGCTCTTAAAGACGGCTACCCGGAATTTTAGCACTTTCCTTGTTGCTTTTTCATTTTTTTTTCTTACATTTAGCGTATATGAGAAAACGAGTTGCTTTACTTTTCGTTGTTTTCGGTGTATTCTTAGCGATCTGCACCGGTTGTAATGGATTTTCCGAAGAGCCCCCCGCACAAGCCTCTAAAGCCAATTCGCCCAAATACAAAATCGGCGTCGAAGAAAAATCAAGTATATCAGAAGGGGTTGCAAGCCAGCTCCCTAAAGCACAAATCAAGCATTATCCCGACTTAATAACCGCCTATTTTGCCCTTCAGGTTGGCGATATCGATATTTTGGCTTATGACGAGAACGTCCTCACGCATACATTCAACGACAGCATGAGCGGTCTCACATACATCGAAAACGATATCGACGTTCCAAACGAATTCGTTATCGCCATGAACAAGCACAGTTCCATTCCTGACTTAAAAGGAATCATCAACCGCCTCATCGATAGCTTGAACGCTGCAGGCACACTCACCGAGCTCAACGAGCACTGGAACAAGAACTTAAAGACTAATCCACTGATTAGCACCAAGGAAAGCGACTCTGAACAAATCTTGAGGATCGCCACTTCAGCAGATGTCCCTCCGTTCTCTTTCATGAGCGGGAACCAGATCGTAGGCCTTGACGTAGACATTGCAAAGCTCCTCGAAGAAAAGCTGAACATCAAGACTTCTATTATCAAGATGGACCGCAATAAACTCGTCACGGCCCTCAAGAACAACGATGCAGACCTTATCATTTCGGCATTTACCATCTGCGAATGCCTACGACACGAAATCGATTATTCAAAGCCCTACTTCATCGGAAAAACGACATTCGCCATCCGCAACGACTTTGATAAAGAAGCGACACTCAGCAAAGTTCCCAAGATGACATACCTCGAACCGAAGAAGCCCGACGAAATCTACAAGTTAGCTGACCTTTCCGGGAAATCTATCGGAGTCCAGAGCGGCACAACACTTGACGAACAAGTGCAACAGCTTATCAAGCTCCCGCGCATCCAGTATTTCGCAAACATCCCCGAAATGACGTCAGCCCTGGAACAAAGAGACCTGGACGGCATCGCCGTGGACTACTCGGTTGCAGAATCCATCCTCATGCACCACTCAGATTTTTCAATCTTGAAAGAACGCCTGAACAAGGATGAATTTGGCATTGCCATGGGCAAGAACAGCCCGCTTAAGGCAAGCATCGACTCCTGCATCGACGTTCTCCAGAAGAAAGGCGAAATCCGGAAAATCAAGGAAAAGTGGTCCAAGAACAAGTCCGCAGTCAGAGCGATCAAGCAGGACTGGATTGGTAGCGATACGCTTATTGTCGGAACCGAAGCCCTTTATGCACCTTACGAATTCTACCAGTGGGGCGAACTCTCCGGCATCGATATCGATATCATGTACACCATCGGCAAGATGCTGAACAAGAACATCAAGTTTGCAGACATGAATTTTGACGTGTTGATTCCGTCGCTCGTGAACGAGAAGACAGACCTCTGTATTGCAGCCATGAGCATCACCGAAGAACGCAGCAGTCTAATCGACTTTTCGATTCCTTACGACAAGAACGAATCCGTAATTGTGGTTCACACGCCACAACACGCAATCGAAGTCATCGGAGATTCTACGGGCGCTCTAAGCCATTTTTTCCAGAAAATACAAGACTTGTTTGATTAAGTTGGCAGAACTTAGTTGGCAGAGCTTAGTCGGCAGAGCTTAGAGAGAAGAGCAATGTTCTAAGTTCTAAGTTCTAAGAGCGAAGCGAGCTAAGTTCTAAATAGCCTTGTGGTGTCGCATGGCGC
This sequence comes from Fibrobacter succinogenes, assembly GCA_902791475.1. Lineage (GTDB taxonomy): Bacteria > Fibrobacterota > Fibrobacteria > Fibrobacterales > Fibrobacteraceae > Fibrobacter > Fibrobacter succinogenes_J. Next base: position 33,169 of record CADAWC010000025.1, on the reverse strand, counting down.
GGATGTTGCGCGGCAGGACTTCCTTGTGCCACTTGATCCATTCATCGTAATAGATGTAGCGTTTTTCGCGCTGGCGGAATTCTCGCCCATGCACAACGCGGCGCCCGCCACGTTCCTCGACAGGAATAACGATATGCAGGCACTCGTGATAAACCACGCCTGCAATTGCATATAGAGGACAATTAGCAGCATCGTAGCCACGGCTAATGCTAATCAAATGGAAGCTCTCGCCCGTCACCGGATCCTTGCGCACGGAATGGAAGCTTAAGCCACCCACGCGGTTGCTCCACGTGATTCGGCATGTGAGCGTTCCGTCAAAATACGTGTTGTTGATAGCGGCGAGCACATCCGTCAAGTTGTGATGAACGCCCTGTGGACGGATTGGCGGCAATCGACCTTTGCTTGCAAGCGGAGCTTCACCTTTATCTGTAAAAATCTGATCCACCGTCTGCCAAAAGCGATTCACCAAGTCCTTGATAATAGCCTTGTTCTTTTGCGTTTTACGACGCACCGCATGCTCTGCCCATTCTGCCGCAAGTTCACGTGCATCGGCAAATTCAGGAGCCTTCATGTACGCAGGCAGTAGCACCTCCGGATGCCCGAACAAGAATCCGCCCTTGCAGCGGATACTCTTTTTCATGAGCGGACTGTACTTGAAATGTACCAGACCATTAGCGGAGCATTCCGGCGACGGAGCCTTGACTTCGGGTTCCTCGGGTTGAGCGACAAAGCCGAACAAATCCAACTGTCCGTCGTTCACGCGCCCAACACTCCTTCATAGCCGTTCAAAGCGAGAAGCCCTCCAAAAAAACTTTCGGGCAAATCGAGTGCGGCATAATGTTCCGAAATTCCATAGACCGCATCTTCGACAACATCAGGCATATAAACTATATAGCTGTCGTTCTTTTCGGTCTGGAGCATATCGGGCGTGCAATACTTCGGGTCCGTCTCGCTAAAGTACATACGGCAAGAGACAGTCCTAAGCGGATAGACGGTGCAATCTCCCACGCCATTCGAGAACGGGCACGAATGCCAGCAGGCAAAGTAATCATGGAGAGCCTTGTCCTCAGCATCGTCTTCGGAAAGTCCCTCTTCTTTGCGCGATTCAAACAAAGTCTCAAACTTGTCGGAACGCATCTGGCAGGATTCCATCAAAGAGAGGAGGTCGTCCCTCTTGCGCAGTTCGTTGTACATGAAAATCAGTTCGAACGGTTCCACCGACATCGGGTAGTGGTGGCAACAGTTTCCGCACGCCGGCCTGCATTGGATAGGGCGTGGCTGTTGCACAAGCACCGCTTTCAGATACTGATCATACGCAGCATGGTACGCTTCAGTAAACTTGAGTATTTCAGGCAACTGCTCCCGCAAATTATCGGGACCAATGGCACATTCTCGCCCCAAGGCGGCAGCAATACCGTCTAGGCGATCTCTCTCGACCCTGAGCAGAGAGGAAAGCCGCATCTCGGCAATGCGGTAAGCCTTCGTCGGAAAATACTCTTTATAAGCATTCATTGAGCGCAAATATATTTTTTTACGAGAATACCGTAAAAACAGCCTTTAAAAAAAAGCAATGAAATCATTTTGGTTAGAATGAAGTTATTTTATTATACGAATTAATGAAATTTTTTTTCAGGACCGGCTTATGAGAAAAATTTTGCCCAGCAAATGGATGTGGCCACTTGCAACTGCATTGTCCCTAGGCTTTGTAGGCTGTAACTTGTTTCACCCAACGGACAGTCGCGACGCCGAAAACGATGACGCAGCAGCACTTACGCTAGAAGGCTACCTAGAGTACCAGAATTCAAACTACGATGCCGCCCGCAAATTTTTCAACAAAGCCATCCGAGCCGACTCCTCGTACTCCGAAGCATGGATAGGCCTTTGCAAGACGGTAATCAAAGCCCAAGAAGGCATAAACGTTTTTGAACTAGCATCCTTAGCGCAACGATACGAAGGTCCTGACGGAAAGGCAACTAACGGTTTTCTCGTCATGAGTGACGAAAAGGCAGATACCATTTCCAGAGGCATCGACTCTGTCATGATTTACCTGAACCAGTTTGTCGCCCGCGATACAACCGACAGGACCGACAAAAAGGTACGGTTCAGTACCATTGCCGACAGCTACACCATTCTCCAGCTGACTAAGGCAGCCCTCCGCGTCAGGGCTGTGAACACCCAGCTTTCATCCGTCGTCTCTGCAGGTAGCTCAGGCATGACGATGGATCTCAACGTGCTCAACGACATGGGCGACAGCCTCAAGCCATTCCTGAGTGACATGGCCTCAGCTGCAGAAGCCATCAAGGCCTCCCCCGAAGCTGCAGCCGAAATTGTGAAGGCTTACCTCCCGGACTCCACTCGTCAATACTTCGATGACGATGATTATGCGGATGTATCCGTTGGCCTTGCCAATACAATTATCCAAATGAACGAAAGAGCACAGAAAGTCGAAGATGACCGCAACGATGTGTTCTTCAAATTTGGGAATGGTCGTGACGATGACGGCGATGGTTGCGTAGACGAAGAAGCTCTTGACAATTACGACAACGACGGAGACGGCGAAATTGACGAAGATGTCCGAGACAGCCGCTCAATAGTCCTCGTAAAGAAAAGACCGACAAACTACGAAGAGCTCAAGGCTCTCGGCTATGATCCGACGACTTACGACCTGACAAAAGCCCAGCTGGACTCCCTCAGCGTCCTTGAAAAGTACAACATCATTGATATTGACATGGACGGGAAGACGACTCAGGAAGACCTGGATGAATGGCAGTTTGTCTACCGCAACCCAAACGAACGAGACGAAAAAGACAACCACCTCCTCAAGTTCGCTATCGATTTGAGTTTCCCGGGTAAAGATCTTGACGAAAAGATTAAGAACAAAGAACTCATCCGCCATGACACGGACGTAAACAACATAAAGTACCCGCTTGAAAAGAGAAAGAAAATGGTCGGCGGTTGCTGGGTCAACTACGATGAAGAAGAATTCCTCAAGTGGTTTGAAGGGAGAAATGCAGAATGAATAAATTAACAACACTTGCAGCTCTCGCTTGTGCTTTTGGTTTGGCTTCAGCAAAGGCCCCTACGCACTTTTCACTCCGTGCTGAATCTATGGGTGGCGCCCACGTAGCAGTAGTCGATGACAAAGAAGCCATCCATTACAACTATGCAGGCTTGACTCAAATCAACAGACTCGGCAACTACGAATATCGCCCGGAACAAGGTTACTATCCACGCAACTGGATTGGCGACATGCGACTCACCTTTGGTGGCGCTGGTGACATTTTCAAGTTTCTTTCAACATATAGTGATGTGAAAGACGTTCAAGATTTGTTCCGAGCTGCACAGAACGACGCTAACAGAATCACCAAAGACCATCCCCAGGTCACAAGCCAGACGGGAGCCATCCTCGACTCACTCCTTCTGAATCCGAGATACGGCAAGATCGTCAACTCCTACGACCACAAGGCAATGGAAGCCAGAGTCAAGTTTGACGCGGAATTGGCATTCCACAACTTTGGTGCGGCATTCTGGATGAACGGAAGCGTAGCCCCTTACGTTGATGCAGGTCTTGTTCTCCCCTACGTCGTTGTAGATACATTTGTTATCGATGCTGTCGCCCAAATGGGTGGCGCCTACGAAATCATCCCCAATCAGCTCTCCGTTGGTTTAGGTGGTAAAATCGCCAAACGTCACAAAACAAATATGGTGACCGTCGGCCTCGCCAATTACAGCTCAATTGTCGATACACTCAAGGATCAAGCAAGCGATGCAACAGACAACTTCTTTGATTCCAAGACATTCTCGTTCGGTATCGACATGGGCGTACTTTACCAGTTCAATCGAGAAGTTCGTTTCGGTGCATCGCTCAGAGACATTTACTTCAAGCAACTCGCTGGTGAAACCCTAATCCCGAACTTCACCATCGGTGCAAACTACAGTCCGAGATTCATGAACAGCAATACTGGCTTTGGCCGTAAATTCAACGTGGCTGTGGACTTTGCCGACATGTTCAATGCAGAAAGGAACTACAAGTTCTTTACCCACCTGAACTTCGGTTTCGAAATGGAACAGACGTTGGCGGCATTCCCAGGACTCAACAACGAAATTCGATTCCTCGTACTCCGTCTTGCAGGTGGTTTCAGAGGCGGTTATCCGTCTGCTGGTGTCGGGCTCGAATTCCTGAGATTCTTCTCAATCGAAGCGGCAACGTGGGGCGAAGAACGCGGCTACTACACCGGCCAAGACGAGAACCGAATTTACATGGTCCAGGCAAGCATAGGATTTTAGTGGTCGCGGCAAAGCCGCAGTAGGCAGTAGGCAGTAGGAAGTAGGAAGGATGTGTCATCCTGGAGGCCGAAGGCCGATAGGATCCAGTAAATTTTGAAGAGTCCCGACAACGTCGGGACTCTTTGCTTTTTGAACCTAAAACCTAAGACCTACAACCTAAAACCTATTTCTTGACTTTCACGACTCTTGCTTGCGGGTTTTGCTTGCCGAGCAGGTCATAAGTGCGGGAGGTGCGCAAGCTGCGGGACAGCACCAGGCGACTGCGTTTTAAAATGGAAATCGTTCCATCGTCGGTCTTGAAGTTTTCTATGTGCGTAATGCCGTTATTCACGTAATCGTCAAGGCCGTAAGCATGACGCATGATGTTCAGAACGTCCTTGTCAAACACGGAACCGTCCGGTTCTGTCTGGCGACGGATAATCGTCATGTTGTTTTCGCCTTCGTGACCCGTATCCCAAGCGATAGGCACCACCTTGTTTTGTTTTGCAAGTTTCATCACGGCTTCGTAATAAGCGAGGCGGCCTTTGCGATGCTTAGCATACTTGTCGCCCGTCAGAACGTCCACACGGTCATTAGCGCCGAACTCACCGATAATCACAGGCACGCCCTTATCGACAAAATTTGTCTTCATCTTGCCAAACTGGTCCTGAATCTGGGCACTGGTGCACTTGTCGCCCATAGCTCCCGCCCAGGCGTTGTAGCCACAATTATGCACGATATCTGCACCTGTCGCAAGGTCGTCGCCCCAGTAGTACTGCGGGTAAACCTGCGCGCCCCAATCAACAACGTCATTCAACAGCGTGTAGGTATAAGGGTCATAGAAATGCACTTCGACCATCAGGCGGTTTGCAATCACATCCTTCGGGAGCTTGCTCACAGGCATCACTTCGCAACTGCGGTCGATACTTGTCGATGGCCCTTGAATCACGAGCGTACGGCTAGCATTGTTGCCACCCGTCGCACGCACGGCATCCACAAACGACTGGTGATACGTCATCAGGATTTCGGTTTCGTGTTTGTAATTGTCATCCGTTGTCGCAGGCTCGTTTGCGCTTGCAAAAAGCAAATTTTCGTTGTAATTCTTGAAGCGGTTTGCAATCTGCGTCCAGAAATCCTTCTGGCGGGCGTTCACCTTGTCTTTTTCCTTGTCGTTTAGGTTGCCTTCGAGCCAGCCGTTATCCCAATGGATATTCAGAATCGTCACGAGGCCTGCGCGCATGCACATGTCCACGACAGTCTGCACGGAATCCATCCAGCTAGAAGCAATTTCGTTCGGGCCACCGCCCGGAACAATGTCTGCCCTGCTAGAATCGCGCGACAAGGCATTCGAATGGCTGTACCACGCGCACGGAATACGAATCGTGCTGAAGCCCGCCGCCTTGACCGAATCAATGTACGCCTCGGTCGGGAACTTGTTGCCCCACCACGTCGGATTCTGGGGAACTTCCATCGTGTTCCCGATGTTTATGCCAAAACCCATCTTGGCAAACATTTCGTTTGCCGTCGGCAAATCTGCCGCGAAGGAATTTGACGCCAATGCAAAAGAGAACGCGCTGCAAAGAGCAGCAACGCGAATGTGCTGTTTCAACATAGTCAATCCTTTGGTTCTATGCCATTCGCGTTTTATCCCCAAACAACGAAAGATCATACACCAAAGCTAAATATACATCTAAGCTCAGCAAAAGCCCAAACTCTGCCGCTAAAAGTGTTGACGATTTGTCAAATCAAAACCTAAAACTTTCGAAAAGAGCGTAACCTCGAGCTGCTTTCAACATATTCGTGGTAGTATCAACTTGAACGCCAATAAAACCGGTATAAAGCTTCAAAGGAATTCTTTCACCTAAATAATTCCATTCAATCCGTACCGAGGTCACACCTCTAGGAACATTCTTTGCATCCAGTTGTTCATTCCAATCTGGAGAATGCCTTCTATAAACATCAATACTTTCGTCTGAGTAATTACTCTCGTTTAAATCTAATCCTGTGTACGGGAAAAATCTAGAAATCCAACCGTTAAAGGTCACATTGCCGCACCCTTCTGGAACGTACTGCTTGTATATACCTCTCCAATGATCCATATTTATTTTGCCATCAAAAACATTGATAAATTCATCTAGAACAGGATTAAGCCCAACAGCCCACCAATCCATATCCAGACGCGATGCAAGCCTGTTAAAAGAATCCTTGAGCAAAATCCAGTCTTCTTTTTTACCATTTATCTTAATCTTGGGGATTCCGCAAAACGTAGAAACCAAATAAACATAATATTCCGAAGCCACGGCCATAACCATCGCACTAGAAATGTTATAATCCACCGGACTTGTCGTCGAGAACTTTATTTTCAGCGGCAACCCAGTCTCTTCAGGCAACTTGGACTGTAAGATTTCAAATAAATTCGCAAGCGTCCAGAACCATTCACGGTGTGTTGATTCGGTGGTCAGCGAGTTATCCTCAAAAGCAACTACAGTATCCGTTCCTGGAGCGACAAATTTATCTTTCAAAGCATCGCGATTGCTTTTGACATGATAACGGAAACCATCCAAAATCATAAGCCAAATATCATCCGGATTTATTTCCAGGGAATAATGATTGGCAAATGCAAGTGCAACGACATCAAAGAATGATGATTTATCAGACATTCCTCTGACAAAAGGACTTATCGAATCGGAATACGCATAAAAAATCTTGCGTCCCTGTATTTCATGTTTATTTTTAGAAAAATGTTCTGCAAAACCACCCTTTTCAACAGGAACAAGTTTCTCTTTAAAAGGTTTGCTTTGAACGCTAGAATCAACGATCATGACATACGCACTTGTATCGCGGACAAAGCCTTCGAAACTTTGCTTCACGTTCGAAGACAATTTGACGACCTTTTCGTCTCCGCAAGAGAGCAGAAGGAATGCGGCTAAGAATAGAAAAATGAATTTGTAAACAGAAGCCATGTTTATAATATAACAACATGACCGTCCATAAATTTAATATGGTATAGTAAAATAAAGTAGATACGAGAAGGCGATCCCGGTGGTTCGGCCCTTCGGCAAGCTCAGGGACCTTATCACCAACCTTAAGCCGGGATGACATGGTCGATACAGGATTATTTGCCGCTCATGATGGCGGCGAGGTCGGCTCCACTCAATGTCGTCTTTTCGTTGAGGGCTGCAGCGATTGCGGTGAGCGACTTTTGGCAAGCCATCATGAGGTTGTAAACTTGTTCAACAACATTTGTTTCAGCAAGCTGATAATAATAGCAGGCCGCTTGGAAACTCTGGTAATCAGGATCGCTCCTGTAAAGTTCCATCGGGAGTTCTTTCATGACGGTATCGAGGTCGCAGGCAAAATTTTTACGGATCAAAAAGTCCGACATGTGGCCCGCAATGGCAATGTGGGCGGCACCATCAAGCGAGCTCCCGGGCATGCGCGTGGCACTCGGCTTTTCCTTGGAATTGTTGATTCTGACGTAATCAATTTGGCGTTTGAACAGGAATGCGATTAGAGCGTGGCCCGCCTCGTGGCGGCAGAGTTTTTCATATTCCTGTTCACCGAAAAATTCAATTAAGTTTTCGCGAGTTAATGTTTGTTCTGACATTTTTCAATCCACCTGTCTAAAAAATCCATCTGTTCGTCAGTATGGAACCAATGTTCGCCACCTTGCATAATCGTAAGCGTTGCACCCACTTTTTGAGCAAAATCTCGCATCGTTTCGAGGTCAGTCAAATTGTCATTGGAGCCGTACAAAATATGCGTCGGGATATTCCATTTGATGGGATTTTCTCGCACGTAGCAAAGGTATTTCCATGAAAGCGTCTCGCCAAAGTTCGTCGCGATTTCACCTTTTTCGCGGAGTTCATCTTCGGAGACATTTGCCCACACCATCATGTTGCAAATGAGCTTTTCCAAGTTCACCATCGGCGAAATGAAGAGCGCCTGCTTGATGCGTTTTTCGCCCAATGCGTTCATCGAGAAGAACGCACCAATGCTATTCGCAATAAGCACAACTTCGTCGTAATTGGCCGCAACCGAATCAAAATAAGCCGAGAATTCCTGCTTGGCATCCCACGGGGTTTCCGCCTTGTAATCAAAACCGATGATATCAAAATCTGGGAAAAGGGGCTTGTAATGATTGGCCTCGTCAGCGTTGCCGCCTTTTCCATGGATGTAAATTACGAGCTTTTTCATTTTTTTCGCTTTTTTCGCCTAGAAAATACAAAAATCTACACCAATCGGCTAGAGATAGGGATTTACAAAAAATCCGCCCCTGCGGTAAAGCAAGAAGCGGATTTATATGCACGAGATCCTTCGACTACGCCAGATTCTATCGCCTTCGGCTCCAGAATGACAGGGCTTCGCTCAGGATGACACTCAGCAGGCCCTTCGGCAGGCTCAGGGACCTTACCCGACGAAAATTCGGCCGTTGCGGAACAGCTGCATCCACGGGCCATCTTCACCCCATTCTGCCGGGTGCCAAGAGTATTGGCAGGTGCGGAATACGCGTTCCGGGTGCGGCATCATCACGAGGGCGCGGCCATCTTCGGAGCAAAGACCGTTGATGCCAAACGGAGAACCGTTCGGGTTGAGCGGGTAGCGTTCGGTGTATTCATGCTTGCCGTCGACATAGCGGAGAGCCACGAGACCGGTCTTGAGGCAGGCTTCGGCGGCTTCGCGGCTAGCGAATTCAGCACGGCCTTCACCGTGAGCAACAGCGATCGGGAGGACAGAACCTGCCATGCCCTTGAGGAGCACAGCCGGCGTATCTTCAACATTCAAAGAGCAGAAGCGTGCTTCGAAGCGTTCGGAGATGTTCTGCACAAAGCGCGGCCAGTGCTTAGCGCCCGGAATCAAATCCTTGAGGTTCGAGACCATCTGGCAGCCGTTGCAAACGCCGAGCGTGAAGGTATCCTTGCGGTTGAAGTAAGCTTCAAATTCAGCGCGAGCCTTCGGGTTGAACAAGATGCTCTTGGCCCAGCCTTCGCCTGCACCGAGAACGTCACCGTAGCTAAAGCCACCGCAAGCAACGAGACCGTTGAAGTCCTTGAGGCTTACGCGACCGGAGAGGATGTCCGTCATGTGAACGTCGATGGATTCAAAGCCAGCCTTTGCAAATGCTGCAGCCATTTCGAGTTCGCCGTTCACGCCCTGTTCACGAAGTATTGCCATCTTCGGGCGGCTTGCGAAATCCTTGATGACCTTGGCACTTGCAGCGAGATCGAAGGTGACCTTCGGCGTGATCCCCGGATCATCCTGTTCGAGCTTGAGTTTGTATTCGCTTTCGGCACATTCCGGATTGTCACGGAGAGCGGCAATGCGGCGAGTCGTATCGCTCCAGATGGCGCGGAGGTCAGAGAGGCCTTCGGCGTAGTCGCCAATCACAATGTTGTAAGTATCGTTGAGCTTACCGATTTCAGAAACGGTATCGCCGAGACCGACAGCTTCAAATGCGGCCTTCACAGCAGCGAGATCTGCATTTGCGACCTGGAGAACGGCGCCGAGTTCTTCGTTGAAGAGAGCGTCGATGAGGTTACCCTTGAGGGCATCGGCCTTCACCGTCACGCCCACGTGGCCGGCAAAAGCCATTTCGACAACCGTCGTGAAGAGGCCGCCATCGCTCTTGTCGTGGTAAGCCATAATCTTGCCATCAGCGTTGAGCTTCTGAATCGTTTCGAAGAAGGCGCGGAGTTCCTTAGCGGAATCAACATCCGGAGCCTTGTCGCCGAGGAGGTTGTAAACCTGAGCGGCAATGGATGCGCCCATGCGGTTCTTGCCACGAGCGAGGTCCACGAGCACAAGCGTCGTGTCCTTCTTCTGCAAGAGCTGCGGCGTGAGCGTCTTGCGAACGTCAGCGCACGGAGCAAAGGCACTAATAACAAGAGAAATCGGAGCGGTCACGCGGTGGCTACCCTTTTCATCCTGCCACACGGTGCTCATGCTCATGGAGTCCTTACCGACCGGAATCGTAATGCCAAGTTCCGGGCAGAGTTCCATACCGATAGACTTCACGGCTTCGTAAAGGTCAGCGCCATCGCCTTCGTAGTTCGGCGTAGCCATCCAGTTTGCGGACAAGTTTACGCGACCCATATCCGGGACGCAAGCGGCAGCCATGTTCGTGAGGGATTCAGCCACCGTCATACGGGCGGCAGCGGCCGGAGAAATCAAGGCAACCGGAGCGCGTTCGCCCATGCTCATGACTTCACCTTCGTATGTATCGAGCGTTGCACTAGTCACGGCGCAGTCGGCGACCGGCACCTGCCACGGGCCAACCATCTGGTCACGGCAAATCATACCCGTCACAGAACGGTCACCGATAGAAATAAGGAACGTCTTGTCGGCGACGGTCGGGTTAGCAAGCACGCGATGTGCAAGATCCTTCACCGTCACGCCAGCCGGCACCACCTGAGAGGAGAGCGGACGCTTCTGGCTCTTTTCGTTACGGATCATGCGCGGCGGCTTGCCGAGAAGCACGCCGAGCGGCATGTCAATCGGAGTCGTACCGAAGTACTTGTCCGTAAGGGTCAAGTGCTTTTCAGGGATAGCCTCGCCCACCACGGCGTACGGGCAGCGTTCACGCTTACAGATGGCGTCGAACACATCGAGTTTGTCACCCGCAATAGCGATAACATAACGTTCCTGGGATTCGTTACTCCAGATTTCGAACGGGCTCATACCCGGCTCATCGTTCGGCACATTGCGGAGTTCAAACTTACCGCCGAGACCGCCATCGTTCACGAGTTCCGGGAAGGCGTTCGAAAGTCCACCTGCACCCACGTCGTGAATAAACGTAATCGGGTTTTCTTCGTTCATCGCCCAGCAGCGGTCGATGACTTCCTGGCAGCGGCGTTCCATTTCGGGGTTTTCACGCTGCACAGAAGCAAAGTCGAGAGATTCATTACCGGCACCGTTAGCCACGGAACTTGCAGCACCGCCACCGAGACCAATCAACATGGCCGGACCGCCGAGCACAATCAGGTGGTCACCCGGGTCGATGTGGCCCTTTTCAATGTGCTGGTGCTTGATGTTACCGAGACCGCCAGCAAGCATAATCGGCTTGTGGTAACCACGAACTTCGGTACCCTTTTCAGAAGAAACTTCCTGTTCGAACGTACGGAAGTAACCGAGGATGTTCGGACGACCATATTCGTTGTTGAATGCGGCACCACCGAGCGGGCCGTCAATCATAATGTCGAGAGCGGATGCAATGCGGGACGGGCTACCAAAGTCTTTTTCCCACGGCTGAACTGCACCTGGAAGCTTGAGGTTCGAAACGCTGAAGCCCGTAAGGCCAGCCTTCGGCTTGGAACCCTTACCCGTTGCACCTTCGTCACGGATTTCACCACCACTACCCGTAGCGGCCCCCGGGAACGGAGAAATAGCCGTCGGATGGTTGTGGGTTTCGACCTTCATGAGGATGTCGACTTCTTCGTTGTGGAAGTCGTACTTGTTGTTGCGCGGGTCAGCGTAGAAGCGGCCAGCCGTTGCACCCTTCATCACAGCGGCGTTATCCTTGTAAGCGCTGAAGATGTTGGAATTGTGGAGCTGGTAAGTATTCTTGATCATCTGGAACAAGGACTTGTCCTGCTTCACGCCGTCGATGGTCCATTCGGCACCGAACACCTTGTGGCGGCAGTGTTCCGAGTTGGCCTGAGCGAACATGTAAAGTTCAACGTCGGTCGGGTTGCGCTTGAGTTCGGTAAAGTTCTTGACCAAGTAATCGATTTCGTCGGCGGAGAGGGCAAGGCCCATTTCCTTGTCAGCCTTCACGAGAGCGTTGCGGCCTTCGGTAAGAACCGGAATCACATTAAGCGGACGTGGTTCTTCCTTGCTGAAGAGGACTTCAAGCGAGGCAGTGTCGGCAAACACGGCCTGCGTCATGCGGTCGTGAATCTTGGCAGAAATCTTTTCGCGAGCACCAACCGGAGCGGCACCTTCAAACTTTACATAGTAGGCAATAGCGCGTTCAATGCGCTTGATCGCCGGGAGGCCGCAAATGTGAGCGATATCGGTAGCCTTCGAGCTCCACGGGCTAATCGTACCCGGACGCGGGCAGACCACAAAGAGTTCACCTTCGAGCGCCTTGACTTCGCGCATCGGGCCGTAATGAAGGACCTTTTCGAGCGTTTCCTTTTCGGAAGCGGTCAGGTCGGCGGACAGATCCACCACATGGAGGAATTCGGCATACACAGATGCAACCGGAATCCCAGCGGCCTTAAAATCAGATGAAAGCTTTTGCAGACGGAAATCCGACAGAGCCGGAGTACCACGAAGAATGAGCATTTTGACCTCTTTTAGCCTAAATATTTTACGCCGCAAATATAGCAATTTAGAGGAGAGATTAAAGAGTAGAGACGAGAGAGTATGCAATGGACTTCGCTACCACTCCAATCATAAATCAGAGAGCTATGCCTCCACAACCTTCCATTCGCCAATGGTGCGCTTTTCCAAGTCAAACGTCACACCAATCTTGAACAACTTTTTCGGTGAGCCGTCCTTGGCCATCGTGACAGAATATGGAATCAAGTAGCCCTTGTCGTCGATTTGTTTTAACGCATCATCCACAGTCGCGGAAGAGTCCAGTTTAAACTCGAAAACGTAAACAGCGTCGGCAGTTTCCACGACGGCATCGGCACGGCCTGCGGCACTGCATTCCTCAGTACGCACGACGTATGGCGTACAAAGCTTGAAAATCAGGAACAGCACCGTCTTGTAGTGGTTTTCGTCCTTGCGTTTCGCATTGTACGGGATGCCGCTCATGAACGCGCGAATAAAATTCATGGCGTCATCAAGCTTTCCTTCTCGTAAAGCCTTCGTGAAGCGGAGCATGAACATGTCGTTGTCAACGACGTCATCCATCGCGTAATAAGGCATCAGCGCCTTCAAAAAGCCAAGACGCACTTCCTCGTTCGGGAACCCAATCGTGTAGGCGAATCCGTCAAAACCCTTTATCGTCAGATAACCGCTCTGGTAAAGCATCGGGATAGGGTTCTTGGCAGTCTCCGTCGGGGCGTCGAACATATCAAGAGTCGCCTCAAACCCGGTATCGAAAGGCGTCGGGTCCACCTTGTACTTGCGCATGAGCCTGGTCAGAATCGTCGGCGTGCCGGTCGCGAACCAGTAATTTGCCAGTTCCTTGTCGCTCAACGCGTTTATCAGGCTGAACGGATTGAATACATCCGGCGAGTTCTTGCTGAAGTGGTAGCCATCGTACTGGCGCTTTAGCGCATCGCAGGCCTCGTCATAAGTCAGCCCGTTCTTGTCCGCAAGCGCCTGAATCTCAGGCTGCATCTGCGTCAGTACTTCTTCCTTCGTAATTCCGCAGATGGCCGCATAGTCATCGTTCATCGTGATGACCTTCAAGTTGTTGAGTTCGCTGAAGATGCTGAGCTGGCTGAACTTGCTGATGCCCGTGAGGAACACGAAGCGGAGGATGCCGCCCAAAGCCTTCAATGGACTGTAGAGGCTGCGAACCTGGACTCGAATATCCTCAAAAGATTCCATACCGAAGGTATCAAGCATCGGGGCATCGTATTCATCGACCAGTACAACCACCTGGCAACCAGTCTGCTCATGAGCTGCTTCAATTATTCGTGACATACGGACGCCCCAAGTATGGTTGTCCGGTTCAGGTGTAACCGCGAATCTTTTTTCTTGAGGCTCTAAAATTTTGTTCAACGAATTTGCGAGGGAATCTTTGTCCGAGTATTTTACAATGCTCATGTCAAGCCGGATGACCGGGTATTTTTTCCACTCGGTCTCGAGTTTCTCCATCGCGAGGCCCGCAAATAAGTCCTTGCGTCCCTCGAAATAATACTGGAGCGTGCTCACCAGCAGCGATTTTCCGAAACGGCGCGGTCGGGACAGAAAATAATACAGGTCCGTATGGGTCAACTTATAGACAAGGTCTGTCTTGTCTACATAATACATGCCGTCTTCGCGAATTCTCGCGAAATCCTGCACACCGATAGGAAATCTCTTTAACGCCATACTGTTAATATAACAAAAGTGTGCAAGGCGAACAAGCGGGGCCGCTTGTGGACCCATTTGGGAGCCGCAGCCACGGACGCTGTAAGCGTCAAAATTTGTTTCCGGACAAATTTTCAGCAACCCGTGAAATTGGAACATATTTATAAATACCAAGACACAAATGTTCGTTGTTTGATGGACTAACGGTAAATTAAATCCATGCAAAAAAGAGCCCAGCAGGGCTCTTTTTTGCTTTTGTAAAGGAGAAGCCCCATCAAGTGGGGCATGACAATGCTATAGTCCGAGGGGACAACCCTTCGCAAGCTCAGGGACCGAATCCAATTACAGTCTCTTGAGAACTGCGGCGGCGTGGTGGATGAAACCTTCTTCGTTAGCCACGACAGCGATTGCCTTCGCATTCTTCTTGATAGCCTTTTCGCTATACTTGATGATGCTCATGCGCTTGAGGAAGTCATAGACACCAAGCGGGCTAAAGAAGCGACCCGTGCCGTTCGTGGGGAGCACGTGATTCGGGCCTGCAAAGTAGTCGCCCACCGGTTCAGAAGACCACGGACCTATAAACACGGCACCCGCATTTTCAATCTGGGCCGCCATGGATTCGGCTTCGTCGGTCATGATTTCCATGTGTTCCGGAGCAATGGCGTTCGCAATCGCCACACCGTCGAACCAATCCTTCACGACGAGGATACGGCCGAAGTTGTCGAGTACCTTCGTCAAAAGTTCCTTCTTCGGGGAATTTTCAACCTGGATGTCCACACATTCACTAATCATCTGTGCGGTTTCAATGTTGTCCGTAATGCAGATAGCGGCTTCGAAACCAGAGCCGTGTTCAGCCTGGCTCAACAGGTCAGCAGCGACAAAGTCCGGATCGCAGGTATTGTCTGCAAGCACGAGCACTTCGGACGGGCCTGCCACCATGTCGATATCGACAATGCCAAAAACTTCCTTCTTAGCGACTGCGGCAAAGACGTTACCCGGGCCCACAATCTTGTCGACACGTTCCACGACAACCTTGCCCTTGCCATCCTTGGCACCGTAAGCGAGCATGCCGATAGCCTGAGCGCCACCGATGTGATAGACCTCGGTAATGCCGAGTTCGCAAAGCACAAAAGCCACCGCGCGATTGATTTCGCCCTTGATCGGAGTCACGACGACAATGTCCTTGACGCCAGCAACTATTGCCGGAACCGCATTCATAATCACCGTGCTCGGATAAATTCCAGCACCGCCCGGAACGTAGAGGCCCACGCGCTTCATCGGGCGGATACGCTGACCGAGAACCACGCCGTCCTTCCCTTCCATGAGCCATGAATCTTCCTTTTGGTTCACGTGGAAATCGCGGACGTTCTTAATCGCCTGCTTCAAGGCACGCTGCATTTCGGGCGGGCACTTGGCGGCAGACTTCTTGATTTCGGCTTCGGACACGCGGAGGTTCTTACCCTTGAGGCCATCGAACTTCTGGGCGTATTCAACAGCCTTGGCATAACCGCCGTTCTTGATGTCGGCGAGAATGTCCATGACTTTGTCGTGAATTTCCTTGCTCGGAGCAACTTCACGGCCACAAATTCTGTCAATCTCTTGAGACTTCGGAGTGACTTTTACGATTTTCATTTTAACAGACCTTCTATTTTTTAAACTCTTAAACCCGACTTTTGCGCATTCTTACAAGATTTCACGCAAACTAAGCGTTCTCGGCGAGCCCTTCGCTTGAGGCGGCTACATCCAAGTGCTTGTATGCATTGGGGATAACTTTATCTTCAAGCAAAATCTTGTATGTAAGGCCATCGACAAAGGCGGTCCAGCAAGCTTCAATAATATTGCTTGAAACACCGACCATGTTCCAGTAGCCGTGTTCATCGCCAAACGTCGTCCACACGCGAACCGTAGCATCGGATGCCACATTGGAACCGAGCACACGCACCTTGAAATCGTCCAGGCGCACACTTTCCATGCACGGGAAGAACGGCAAAAGCGCCTTACGGAGAGCGGCATCAAGAGCGTTCACCGGACCATCACCCTCGCTCACCTGATGGCTAATCTTGTCGCCCACCTGGAGCTTGACCGTTGCCTGCGACACGGATACACCCTGCGGAGTCTTGTCTTCAATGACGCGGTAATTCAAAACCTTGAACGGTTCCTTGACCATTCCCAAGTGGCGATACACCAAGAGCTTAAAGCTTGCTTCGGCACTGTCAAAATGCCAGCCCGCGTTTTCGCGTTCTTTGATTTCCTTGAGGAGGCTTGCCACCACCGGATCCTTCTTGTCGATACCCGGCTTGATGGCCTTGAGCTTTTCGACAACGAGAGAACCACCAGCCTGGTCACTCGTGACGAACACGCGGTCATTACCCACGGAATGCGGGTCGATATGTTCAAAGCTGCGGCTGACCTTCATTACGCCATCGATGTGGGCACCACCCTTGTGTGCAAACGCAGCATCCCCCACATACGGAGCATGCACGTCACTCGGCAAGTTCACAATCTGGTCGATGTTGCCGCTCAGTTGACGCAAGTGAGAGAGCTTCTTTGCGGCCGTAAAATCGCAGTCCATCTTGAACTTCAAATCGGCAGCAATTGTCGTGAGGTTGGCGTTACCGCAGCGTTCACCGTAGCCATTCACCACGCCCTGCACCATGATACAGCCCGCCTTCACAGCGTAAATCGAGTTTGCCACGGCAAGTCCACTGTCGTTATGCCCGTGGATGCCAAGCGGAGTAGAAATGCGGGCTTTCACCTTTTCCAAAATCGATTCGATTTCCCACGGCATCGTTCCGCCGTTCGTATCGCAAAGCACGATGCAATCGGCATGGCCAAGTTCGGCCGCCTTGAGCGTTTCGAGCGCATATTCCGGATTCGCCTTGTAGCCATCAAAAAAATGTTCCGCATCGTAAATCACCTCTTCGGAATGTTCCTTGAGGTATGCGACAGAAGACTCGATCATGTCGAGGTTTTCTTCGAGAGTCGTGCGGATAACGTCCGTCACATGCAAATCCCAGCTCTTGCCGAAAATCGTCTTGACCGGAGCTTCGGACTTGATGAGCGCCTGCAAAAGCGGATCGTTCTCGGGCAAAATACCCGGACGGCGCGTAGAGCCAAATGCGGCAATCTTTGCATGCTTGAGCTTTACGTCCTTGATGAGCTTGAAAAATTCCTCATCGGTCGGATTGCTGGGGTTCGGCCAACCGCCTTCAATATAGTCAAATCCAAAGTGGTCCAAAATTCGAGCGATCTGGACTTTATCAGCTAAGGAGAGACTTATTTTACGGTCTTGGTTACCGTCACGGAGCGTTGTATCGTATAAAAGGACTTTCATGTGGGTAAAAATAGAATTTTAGACGAAAGACGAGAGACGAGAGACGAAAGAAATCAGCCTATTCGCGATCGTCGAGGGGTTCGGCGTCTTCGGGTTCTTCAACCGTCCATTCGCGGATGTGCTTAGCAAGTTCTGTTGCACCGGCGCGTTCCACCTCATCCGAAATCGCATTCAGTTCCGACGCATCGAGGCCAGGCAAATCCTTTTCGTAATGATTGACGTAGCTTTCGAGCAATTCGAACTTCTTCAAGTTTGCAAGGAGCATCATCAAGCTCGTATCGCACTTGCCGCTATCGCGGTACTTGATGTGATCGAATAAAAGCTTGTCGACGCCAGCATCGTCTTTGAGCATGCAGAGTCTCGAAAGGTTCATGACCTTCGGGTAGCATTCGTACAAACGCGTGGCATACTTGAGGCAATCCGTCTTGCGGCCTTCGCGGTCGGCAATGGCGGCCTGCAAATCGAGGAACGCTTCTTCGTCTTCGGCACCCGGATCTTTCACATCGCCAAGCCACTGCTTTGCCATAGAAATGTTGCCAGCGACAAAGTAAGAGTTTGCAATGTCGATGAGCGTTGCATTGCTCTTGTCCGGATCCTTGTAAAGCGAAGCCTTCGCAAAGTTTTCAGTATCCTTGATGGCATCCGCCATATCGCAAATCGCATCGAGAACGTCTTCGCGATTTTCAAGTTCCGTCGCATCAATCACGCCCAAAAGTTCTTCAATCAATGCCTTCGCGCGCTGCACCGGCATCACGTCTTCAATCGAGAGGAACACGACTTCGCGACCTTCCCCACCCAAGTGGCGTACAGCCAAATCGTGAACCAAGTCCGCAATGTAATCCTTGTCGTCATAAGTCTTCGCGACTTCAATAAAGAACGTTCCGGCATCGTAGAACAAGTCGTTCCACGTATCCATTTCTTCGTCGTCAGCCTTGAACGCCAAAAAGTCGCAGCGAAGCGTCCAGGCCAAAAGTTCAAGCTGGAGCTTCACATCCTTGATTTTTTCAATATCGTCAAGACCGTTCGCAATAGCCTCGTACAGTTCGTCCGGGCGGTGCAACAAACGGCTTTGTCCGTTCACAATTTCGCAAAGAGTCTTGCGAAGACGGTCTTCTTTACCACGAAAAGCCGCCTCAGCAGAAGGCGACTTCCAAAATTTTTTCTTTTTAGCCATGTTCTAAATGTAGAAATTACTCAGTCCAAGAAAAAGCCGGATAGCCACCAAATGTAGCCGAACCCGCTTTCCAGACGCTACCAGTTCCGTTCAAAGTATTAACAAATGTAGTCGCCTTCATGTCTTCGGTAGAAAGACCTGTCGGGAGAACCATGTTCATCTGGTTTGCCACAACAAGGCACGTTCCACCCACAGTCTTGTCATAATAGATATTAGACACCGTCACCGTCGAAGAAACCTTACCAGCCACTGTTCCGGAAAAATTGTTATCAGGAACCTTACCCGCATTGTAACCGATATCGACCTTAGAATTTCCATCGACAATACCCATAAGTCCACCCATGTTCGTTGCAGCACCAGAGACTTCAGCGATGTTGAAAACATTCGTGACCGTAGAGCTCTTCACGCCGCCAAAGACACCGCCTGCAGCCAAGACTTTCTTAACAGTCACAGCACCTGCGTTATAAATTTCACTGACTACAGCATTACTCGAAGCAACAGCGACAACGCCACCGACATTACTCATAGCACTTTCATCAGCCGTCACAGCACCGAGATTACCAGAACGTTCAAGAGTTGTCGAAGAGAGCGTTGCCAAGACACCGCCAACATCCTTTGTTCCCGTAACCTTACCATAGTTAAACAAACCGCGAGCAAAGCCTTCACCTTCCGTCACAGAACCATCACCGTTAATCGTTGTCGCAAAAGCGCCTGCAACACCGCCCACCGTAGACTTACCCGTAACATCGGCCTTGTTTGTCAAATTTTCCAAAGCGCCATCCTGCAGACGGCCAATAACACCGCCCACGGAATTTTCACCCGTCACAACACCTGCAACAGAAGAATTTGTCACTGAAACATGGGATGCTTCTCCAATCAAGCCACCAACACGATCAACGCCAGTCACACTGGCATCTTCAATAACGCAATTATCGACAGCAGAAGAATCCATCTTACCAGCAAGAGCACCGGCATATGTACCGACTGTCAATTTAGCGCCCTTCAAAACAACATTTTTTACAACAGCTCCACGAGCAAGTCCAAACAAGCCCATATAGCTAGCCGTATCGGTAATTGTCATCCCCGAAATTGTCTTGGAACCACCATCAAATGTACCGCTAAAGGGGCGGTTGCCTAAACCATATGCGTTTTTACCAAAGAGGCCAATCGGGCTCCAAGCTTCCGTAAGAGCGATATCCGCCGTCTGCTTAAAGAACTTATCCTTGAAAGTCATCGAGGAATCGTTCACATAAAAAGCAAGCGCTTTCAGTTCCTGTTCATTCGAAATTTGGTATGGGTTTTCTGCAGAACCATCGCCCTGCTGCCAAATCAGAGAAAAATCCCTTTCAATCGGCTTGAGCAAATCATCATCATTAGGGACAATCGTATCAATCGGCGTTTTAACTGGTTCTTCTTCTTTAGCATTACTTGGATAATACCCTGGATCGCTATCGCTACAGGCAAGGAGAAACATCGGCAATGATGCCACAGATACAATTTTTGCAAAACGCATATCCAACCTCTGGTGAATGTGATTCCACGACTCCTCATCTTAAATTAAATAAAAAAAGACCAGAACGTACGTCCCGGTCTAGTCTTTTTTTCATATTTAGCGAGATTTTAGCAATCTCTGCATCAAGCCTTACTTGCCGTGATGTTCGGCGTGGTGTTCGCAGCCGCAGCCACCATTGCCATCGCAGTTTTCCTTGTTGCCATGACCGCCGCATTCGCATTCGTGATCACCATCGTGACCACCGCAGCAGCAGTGGTGTTCAAACGGCTTAAGGTCATCTTCAGTAGCTTCGCGAACAGAGACAACTTCAATAGCAAAGTTGAGGTTCTTGCCAGCAAGTTCGTGGTTAGCGTCGATAATGGCCGTCTTTTCGCCAACAGACTTGATGCGGATCGGCATCGGACCACCCGGAGTCTGGGCATAGAAAGCCATGCCTGCTTCGACCTTGTCGACTCCCTGGAACACGTTCAGCGGAACTTCCTGAGTCATGCGTTCGTCGTATTCGCCGTAGCCTTCTGCCGGAATGACGACAACGTCAAACTTGTCGCCCACATCGTGACCGACCATAGCCTTTTCGAGACCCGGAACGATCATGCGCATGCCCTGGATGTACTGGAGCGGTTCGCGACCTTCGGAGGAATCGATTACAGCACCTTCATCGGACTTCAGGGTGTAGTGCATCTGGACAACTGTTTTTTCTGCAATTTTCATAAATATCCTTTAGAATCGCGAGCGAACCCGCGGTTGAATCTTGAAGCCCAAATGTAGAAAAATTAGTAGACAGTAGGAAGTAGGAAGTAGACAGTATGCAGTGGTTAGTAAGCAGGGCGGCTTCGCCGCGATTATAAATCCTAATCACCAACCACTAATCACTAGCCACTAACCACTTATTTGGCTTTCGCGGTATTCGCCGCCAAAGGCGTGTCCGCTTACGGAGAGAATCGGCGGGAACTGGATACGCTTTGCCAAGGCAAGTCCCTTGAATCTACGGTACCAGAAGCGCATGTCTTCGAGCACAGCTTCGGTCGTAGGCAAATGAGCCTTAAAATAGGCGGCATCCACACCGAGCGTTTCGCAAATCAAGCCTTGCGCTGCAAGCTTTTCGGTAAATTCAAGACTCACGCCCTTCTCGACCCACATCGCAAAGAGTTTGTCATGGTACGGGTAAAGAATCGGGTCACCCTTGCCTTCATCGACATTCATTGCATCACTGAGTTCTGCGCTCGCCGGGATGTCAATAGACGCCTTCGGGATGATTTCAGAATCGCGATTGATGTAACGGGCTAGCGCATAGACCTGAGTTTTCCACAAGTCGCCAAGAGCACACATCACACCGCAGGTATCACCGTACAGAGTGCAGTAACCGACCATCGCCTCGCTCTTGTTGCCATTGCAAGTCACGCCGGCCCCCACCACAGATGCAACCGTCGAAAGAATCGAAGCAGAACGCGTCCTCGCCTGCAAGTTCTCGTGATTGATACCTGCAACCTTCATCACCGTATCGTTACGCACAAAAGAGCAACGTTCCAGCGTATGGCAAACAGATTCAATGATGTCCGAAATCGGGGCGACCATGTACGGCGTTCCCAGGTTCTCGGCCAAGTCACGGGCCGCATTCTTCGTCGTATCGGAATTGAAGCGTGTGGGCATGTTCACGAGGTAAACATTCTCAGGTCCAATCGCTTCGGCATAAAGCGCAGCCGAGACAGCACTATCGATACCGCCACTTGCACCAATGACCATGCGCGAAATATGGAACATCTTCAAGTTTTCGCGGATCATGAACACGAGTGCATCGTGAATCTCGGCAATTTCACTTGTACAAGGCTTTGAAGATTCCGCATAAACTTGCACCTGGCCATCGATAAATTCAATAACGGCCTCAGCTTCGCTAAAGAGAGGCATTTCAAAAACAATTTTGCCATCGCAGTCAAACACGCGGCTACCGCCAGCAAGAGCGTAAATGTTCTTACCGGTATTGTCCGTTCCAACGCCGTTCACACAAACGATCGGCATCGCACTGTCTTTTGCCAAATGTGAAAATTCTTTATTTTCTTCTTCTCGACGACCAACGGTATAAAAGTCTCTGCCATGAGTCACATGGGCTATACCATGAAGCGGAGAATCATCAAGTGCGTCCCCACTCAAAAAGAACGGCATCGTCCCAGCATACTTGCGGATTTCGGCCCAATCCACCGGGAGAGCTCTGTTCGTCGGTCCAGTCAATGCATATCGTGGAAACACAACGCAATCTACTTCGGCAGCCTTAGCGCGGTCAAAAGCGGCCTTCATCGTTTGCATATTTGCCTGCACATTGCCCGGCAAAATTTTCATCTGTACCACATAAAGTTTCATTTCAATATCCTCTGCGCTAGAAAATAAAAAAATGCACCGCCCATGAGCGATGCATTTTTTAAAGTTACTAGTTATTAGTTGATAGTTACTAGAATATCTTAATACGAAATTCTCTAGTAACTAGTAACTCAGAACTCTTAACTAAACAACCTACTCGTACTGCGGAGCTTCGAAAGAGGTCGGGATCTTAGGCGTATCCGGATCATGATGGACGAACGAGAAACCGCTAATCTTGTTGGTATTGCGATCAATCGGTCCTGCCTGGAGCTGTCCATGGATGCTCGTTGTGCACTTATCCGGATGCAAGCACCCCTTATTGCGCATCATCAAGTGGTAGCCATAGATTTCCCAGACACCATTCTTGGACTCAACATTTTTTGCACCATCGAAACCTGAGATTTCATAAGTACCATCGGCCTTGAGTGTAAATTCCCAATCGATATTATCTTTTTTAGCCTGCCATTCACCGACAAAATCGCTAGCCTTTTCGTATTCATATTCGCTAGCTTCAACATCGCAGCTCATCGTCGTTGTCGTTTCACCATTAGATGACGAGATTTTGTTGTCAGTCCCGACAGAATAGGTGTACATTGAATAAACTGGCTTGTTATAGTATGCCGGGCGCATCAGGAGCGTGCTACGCTGGATGTCATAATGACCGCCAATCCAGTAGGCAACCTTTCCGTCAGCCGCATTTTCGACGATATACGAATTATCGAAGAACGTAAATGTTCTCGTCGTATCACCATCGGTGCATTCGAAAATTTTGTCCTTAATGTCGGCAGCCTTGGAAATTTTGCCCTTTGTCACAGCGACGCTAGCCTTCACCGCTTCGCTATATTCCTTCGAGCCATTGACTGCGTACTTGACGACGTTATCCTTGTCGACGATGAACGAAAGCGTGAAACCATCCTTGGCCTTGAGCTGTTCCAGAATCTTTTTAACACCATCCGTTTCTGCATACTGCTTGCCGACATTGCCATCGACAAACTTTACTTCGCCATTTGCAAAATCCGTATAAGTCACAAGCCACAATTCATCGGGAATGCGGAGAGCGATAAGGCCCTGCTTACTGCCGGTCGACAGGTAAACAGTCTGGTCAAAAATTTTGAGTTCATAGTTCTTTTCGAGGTCTGCAAGCTTTGCAGCGTGAGCGCCTTTCGGCGCGTCCGCAGAAGACGAAGAATTCGGAGTTTCAGCACTTGAAGAAGACTTTGCCTCATCCTTAGCGGAAGAAGATGACTTTTCATCTTTTGCCGTACTTGAAGAACTCTTTTCGTCCTTGGAATCAGAGGACTTGTCATCACCCTTCTTAGAAGAGGAGGACTTGTCATTATCCTTTGAATCAGAAGACTTCTTATCATTGGATTTCGACGAAGAGGACTTTTCGTCGCATTCATCGGAATCGCAATCATCTTCTTCGGAAGAAGATGATACTTCTTCTTGGTTATTCTTTGGAGAAGAAGGGCTATCGTCGTCTCCGCAAGCAGCAAAGAGGAAAGCCGAGGAAACTAAAAGAGCAAGAAACTTTTTCTTATTCATGATATGCAATATAAATTATTTAGTCCAATTTAGACCAAAAAAAGTTTACAAATCACACGAAAAAAGCTGTAAAACAGCCTTATTTTAGGAGAAATGTATTATATGGAGATGCCCGATCAAGTCGGGCATGACAATTTCTAATTCCGAATTACTAAAACGGGCAGCCCGGGTGGTAGTCGAGATCGCGCTCGGCATCTTCGATAGACGGGGCGGCATCGTACAAAAATCCAGCCAAAGCCTGCTCGGCAGACACGCGCTCGCCACCAATCCAGTTTTTCAGGACGGCAAGGCGCTTCGATACCCACCACGGAAGCGGGACCATCAGGTGGTGCATCCCGGCGTCAGTCAGCACATGCTTAGCCATCTCCGCCATCGTCATGACCGTCGAACCCGCAAGGGCATAAGTCTTCCCCACCGCACATGGCATAAGCCCTGCCACGGCAATTCCCTTGACCAGGTCCACACTGCGGACCGGGCGTTTTAAGCACTTGCCGCCACCCGGCATAAAATAGACCGGGAAACGCTTCACGTAATCGCGGAACATGTTGAACTCGACTCCACCCCCATCGCCAATCACAAGTGTCGGGCGCACAATCGTCCAATCAAGTCCGGAGGCTCGCACCAAAGCCTCCCCCTTCTTTTTGCTTTCGCCATACGGCGTGAGTACCGGGTACGTTACCGAAATGCTAGAAACATAAAGGAAGCGCCGCACACCCGCAAATTTGCAGGCTTCAACAACATTGCGCGTCCCCCACGTATTCACATGCTCGAACGCCCCGCGTTTTGTAGATAAAAGAATTGCCGCCAAGTGATAGACGACATCGACGTTTTCGAACGCCCCTCGGATAGAATCAAAATCGGTCACATCGCCGTAACGGACATCCACCTCGCTCGGTAAGGACTTCGCCAAAGAATCGCCCGGAAGCGTCAAGACGCGGACACACACTCCCCGTGCTATTAGTTCCCGGCACAACGCCTTCCCTACGACGCCGGCGCCACCCGTTAAAAGAGCAATCATGCTAGGCTTCCAGCATATAACGGATATCTTGAACGCGCCTTGCGAGGGACGCATCCGTTTCCATCTGCTTTTTCAGGGAATTAATGGCGGCGATTACAGTGGCATAGTCCCTGCAGAACATCGCGCCGATATTCTGGAGAGAATCGGTCGTGAGTTCGCGGCAAAGGAACATCGCCACCTTGCGGGGCATAGAAATCGCGGCAGCCTGGCGCTTGGACGAGAGTTCACAGACCTCGACACGGTAATCCATAGCGACCGCTTCAATAATGTTCTTGGCGGTGAGTTCCACATGGCCACCATGTTCCGACGGTGCCACGAGGCGCTTCACGCCATTCAAGTTCAAGTCGGCCTTGCAGAACATGTTCATTGCACCGAGGAAGTTCAAGAGACCTTCAATCAGGCGCACGTTCTTGCGCGGCTGCATCGAAAGGTAGCGGCAAATTTCTTCGCGGTCACCCTTTGCAAACGGCAAATCTTCGGACTTCTTGCTAATCAAGTTCATACGGGTCGCAAGATCCGGTTCATCAATGCCCACAGCCACACAGGATGCAAGCGGAGCAAGGAGCTTCTTGGAAATGCTCGGGATCGAAGACCTCGAAGAACCGCGGGATTCGTTATCCGTATCGACAACCTTAAACAGGTTCGGATGGCGGTCGCAAGAAATCACGACCTGCTTGCCTTCGGCGCGCAAATGCTTAATCAGAATCGCAAGGCGGTCCTGCGTCCAGAGGCCCTTTTCCAAGAGTTGCACATCGTCAAGCAAAAGCACATCGCAAAGTTCATAGCGTTCACGGAACTTTTCTGCAAGTTCACGCACATTGCCCGTCTTGTTGTGGAGGGCTGACGCCATAGCCGTTGCATCACGCAAAAAGTCATAAGCGTGGCAATAGACAATGGATGCCTCAGGGCGGCTCTTCTGGATTTTAGCAGCAATGGACTGCAACAAGTGCGTCTTACCAAGGCCACTTTCGCCATAGACAAAAAGCGGATTCAAAGCCGGGTCACCCGGATTTTCGGCCACCGCCTGGCACGCACGGAAAGCCGTAGAATTGCACTCCCCTTCGACAAAGTTTTCAAAAGTATAGCGGGCATAAAGAGCCAAAGGCTGCTTCGGGCGCTTAACCTCAGCCTTCTTTTTCTCGGGACGCGGAATAACAGGCATCGTGAGCTTGATTTCGGGAATCGGGTCCGAAGGAGCAATCTGACGGATGCGATAATCAACAAATTCACTACCAAATACAGCCGTAAAGGACTTGCGCAATAAATCGCCATAATGGGAATTCACCCAGTTCTCGCGAAGCTCGTCAGGAACAGTGAGCAAGGCATAGCCATTGCACATTCCCTCATAACCAAGAGCGTCGAGAATCACGGCACCAAAAAAGTCCTTACATTCCGAACGCACGCGGTCGAGCACCTGTTGCCAGGGCGACTCTGCAATATCCAACAAAGAAACAGTATTATCCACGATCTAAAAAACCAATCCAAAATATAAAAGGGCAAGCAAAAAATAAGAAACGATTTTCAAAGCACAATCACCGCGAGGAAAAAAAATTTGAAATTCCCTTTTTTGACTTAAAAACGGCAAAAAAATTTTAGAAACATTTTTTATCACACTTTTTCCAGTTTACACCACCCTTACAAACGCATGTGTAACAAAATTATCACTTAATTTCAGCACAAGTTATCAACAGGTATTTTTTCAAACATCCCTTGACAAGATTTTTCTTACTTTAAGCATACAAATTATTATACAAATGGCGAAATTCGCTCAAAAACGCCACTTTTTTCATTATAAAAAATGTAACTTGGTGAAAATCAACAAGTTACATGAACGAGCTGTTCGTGAAATTTTAGGAGTTTTGAAAACTAGTACTTCAACTCAAACTTTCCAATTTCATCGCGCAAAATAACGCAATCGTTCTTGATGGCGACAACTGTAACTTCCCAAATCTTCTGCCCGACGCTCACAACGGCAGATTCCCCACGGAATTTGAGGATTGCGACAGGATTATTCCCCGGCAAAATGGCATCGAGAGTGATTGGCGGATGTTCTTTGGGCGGCGGAAGTTCCTTGGGCTTTGCGACCTTAACTGGAGCAGGCTTCGGCTTTGGCAAAAGCGACTTGGGCAAGCTAAACGGATCGCGCAAACCCTCAAGCGAAAATTCTTGCGGTTGGAGCAAAGAAAGCATGTCCTTCAAGCTTAAACTGGAACTATTTTTGAGAGCCACAGCTGAGCCAGAACTATTTGCATTACGGCTTAAGACAGAGAACCGAACCGATGCGGACACCCGCCCCTTTTCTTCACGGTTCAAGCTCACATCATCTATGCGGATACAGAACATTCCATTTTCAAGTTCCTTCAAAAATCTTAGGACATCGAGAAACGAATCATTCGTCTTAAACGAAACTGGAATTTCAATTTCGGATTCAGAACTGTGCATTTCACCCGTAGACAAATCGTTCAAGACAATTCCCGATTTCGATGCAACCTCATGCACGAACGTAAGGATTTTCGAAGACGTCACTTGAACGTTCGTATACTTTTTAATGCGCGTAGAGACCTTGTTGTATTCCGCAATCAAGGAATCCGGAGAAGCATCGACATCCTGCATAGACTCCGACATTTTAATTTCGGAACGCGCAGAGGAAAATGATTCTGCCACATTCTTTGCAGACGGTACCACAAACCAGAAAAGAGTATACAAGGTAAATAGGACCGCAGTAAAAGCAATTATGCTATACTTCTTTCGCGAAAGAAACATCTTCATCGAACATCCTCCGCGCCCAAGCTAAACTTTATAACTTGGAGTTTATTCCAAGTCGTCTTTTCGGTCGTTTTAAGACGCACGTTGACTAAGTTCCGTTCCTTTTCAAGCGTAGATAAGAAATCAGAAAGATCTTCAGGCGTAATGGCGTAGCCCTGCACAGAATGATTCCCGCGAGAAGCGTTCCAGCTTGTAATCCAAACGTTATCAGTAACATTAACTACAAAATTCTTTAGCGATGTCGCCATATGGCTACGATGTTTCAAAAACGATTCCGATGCGGCCCTGTCATTTTCAAGTTTTTCGAGCACCTGCGAAAGTTCTTTTTGTTTTTGCACGCGAGCCTTGAACCCTTGAATCTTAGACTGCGAACGGTCCACATATACGCTAGTCCCTATGCGGAACGCAAACAGAGTAATAAAAGACAAAGAAACAAACGCTAGGCAAAATTTTAGAATTCGACGTGAAAAAGCAGCCTCGCGTATTCGGCGAACTGCCCCCTTATCTACAGCCGTATGGAACGCAGGCACGCCATCGGTACGGAAGAGCCAAGCGTCCTCGGCAACAGCCTTCGCAAGCGTTTCGGGTTCCATCGAAAATTGCTCATCAACCGTTTCTTTCAAAAAGAAATGTTCACGAACATAACTCGATAAACGCTCTACGTTCTCCCCCGCTACCTTGTATCCAGCAACAATTTTACCGCCAGAAGCAAGCAACAGACGAACAAAGCCATCGCTACAATTCGTAAACAAGCATGGTTGTTCGCTTGAAACATCCAGCAATTCAGCAACAACAAGAACCGATGGGACATGGAGTAAAATCTTGAAGCCATACTTGTCCATATCGGCTACAAAATTCTCTACAG
Source organism: Fibrobacter succinogenes (assembly GCA_902791475.1). GTDB lineage: Bacteria > Fibrobacterota > Fibrobacteria > Fibrobacterales > Fibrobacteraceae > Fibrobacter > Fibrobacter succinogenes_J. The sequence continues at coordinate 4,364 of CADAWC010000025.1, read as the reverse complement.
AACTTTTCAAAGCGACTGCCGAAAAATCACCACTTATAGATTCTACGTTATCTAGATTCTCAGCTTTATAACCGGGGAAATCCGCGACAGCCCCGACTTCTTCAGAAACTATTTTTACAGGCGTACAGCAGTCCACCAGCAAAACGCCATCTGCACCGCCACCGTTTTTCACCTGGAATTCACGACATTCCGCAAGTGTTCCCGAAAATGAGAAATCTACAAAACTGCGACCAGCACCACACCCACGCATCACGCGTAAAATATGGGCTGCGCCCGCATTAGCAAAATCGCTTACGACAAGCACCCACCAGAATCGTCCGGTGACATCATCAAGCATTTTTCCCAGAGACGTAGCCACTACTTTTCGACCTGTTCTGTTTTGACTTCGGATGTGTCGGCCGGCGTTACGTCTGCTGCGGCAACAGTATCAGCAGGAGTTTCGACAACAGGCTCTTTAGCCGGTTCTTCCTTTTCCACTTTTTCTTTCTTCGGCACAAGCGGCTGCTTGGCTTTTTCAATTTCATCAGCAATATCAACGCTGCCCTCATGACCATAGTAAATATGAGGAGTCACAAAAATCAAAAGTTGGCTCTTGCTATGCACACGTTCCACGTTCTTGAACAACCAGCCAAGAACAGGGATAGAACCGAGGAACGGCACCTGGTTGTACACATCGTTCACCGATTCTTTCACCATGCCGCCAAGCACAATCGTCTCGCCATCGCGCAAACGGACCGAAGACTTCACGTAGCGTTTGTTAAGCGTAGGCGGAACGGTGCTGTTAAAGCTGCCTTCCGGTTCAGAGAAATCTGGAACAATCTCGCAAGTGATTTCACCCTCGCCCGTCACGTAAGGCGTCACCGTGATATTGGAATTAGCTTCAATTTGTTCGAAACGCTGAGTCGTCTTGGACGTGACCGCATCGCCCTGATTGTAATCCACCTCGGACGACATCATGTAATACTGCGTTTGACCAATCGTGAGAACCGCCGTTTCGCCATTCAACGTTGCAATCTGGGAGCGAGCCTTCACATCAAGAATCTTTTCTTGTTCCATGGCATTGATCTTCGTCACCATGTCCTTTGGAATACTCACAATTTCGCCCAAACCAAGACCATTAAATATCTTTTGGGTCTGCCTTGCGTTCAAAGTTTGATCAATGCTCGGGAACAATTTTTCGGAACCCATGTGCTGAGAAGCCTTGCCGAAAAGCAAATTCAGCCCATGACTGTGGCCCTTTTCGATATCCATATCGACTACGAGAACTTCAATCAAAATCTGCGCCACCGGCAAATCCATCTTATCGACATACTGCGAAATCGCATCAAGCACATCGTAGTTACCGACCGCCATCAAAGCGTTCTGCGACTTGACCACCTGAATCTGCGTACTCCTTGTAAGCGTCGTAGGCAAAAGCTTAATGACATCTTCGGCGCGCAAATGCTTGAGCTTAATCAAGAGAGAATTGTCCGCAGTCTGCATTTCGTGAGGACCGATAAAATAAACACCATCGCGTTCCCAGAAGGTGTAAGACGTGCCACGGAACAAAAATTTGAGAGCATCACGAATAGGAATCGCAGAAATATGCGCTGTCACATGTCCCTCAATTTTTCCGTAAACCATCGTGTTCAACTTTGTCTGTGCAAGAACTTCACTCAAGAGAGATGCAAGCGGAGCATCAATAGCCTCGATGTTCAACAGAGAATCATTCACAAGGCGAACTCTGAAACGACCACCATTCTCTTGGCGACCATTTCCAAGATTCCAAGCGGCCTTCTTGATAGAAATGACGCCATCATCTTCTTCGTAGTCCAATTCCGCCGATTCCGCCACATGACGAATAGCGCGCTCAAAAGGCATATTCTGCACAAAGAGAGATATATGTTTATTTTCGCCACGTTCCAAAAGAATATTCTTGCCTGTGACCTCGACAATTTTACGGACAACCTTGTCCAGAGGAGCGTCTTCGACATCCATCGTCAAAGTATTGTTGCGACTTTCGACACGGAAACGTTTCTCAGGAGGTTTGGGCGGTTCCGGAGCCTTTTCGACATGCTTACGAACATGAATCGTACCACCATCGACTGTGTAATCGTAGCCGTTCCATTGCAAAAGCAAGCGCAAAGCGTCCTTAAGCGGCTGATTATTGAAATTGATTGTCACCGGGCCGCGAACATCGGGAGCCAGGAACAAGTTGAGCCCGTACTGGACGGCCATACCTTGTAAGAGATCGCGAATTTCGGTATTCTTGACGTTCAGATTCTTAACAATAACGGAATCCGCAATCGGGAGCGGAGTAAATGTCTGGGCGGGCACCATTGCGTACAATGCAAACAACAATGCAAAAACCAACTCGTACTTGCGTATAAAATTCATGGAGACAAAGTTAGAAAAATAAAGTAAAAAGAAAAGGCACCTTGCGGAGAAGGAGCCTTTATCAGTAATTTAAGAAATTGTAAGAAAAATGTATAAAAATTATTTCACGAACTTTTCAATGACGCAGCGGTGTTCCTTGGTCTTTTCATCATAATTTACGCCAACAAATAGTAAGTCGCCAGAGTATTTTTCAAGGGCATTTCCGTAATTCTTTAGATGAATTTGCGTGAGAGCGGTCTTCTCACAAGCATTCCGTTTCAGTTCGATAATCAACGCAGGCGTATTCGGCACATACGGAATCATCACCACGTCAGCCACGCCTTTCCCAGCGGGCATTTCTTTTACAATTGTGTATTTCAGGTTTGCATAGAAATATGCAAGGCAGATTACCGATTGGAATGTTCCTTCGTTGTTATAGTTTAAGTTGTTGCAAATCTGTTCATGAGACTTGTTCAGAGCTTCGGCAACTGCGGACGCATCGCATTCGATGGTGGACTCCACAAGCTCCTTGCTAGCATTCACCAGTTCCATCAGGCCCTTGTAATCGGGCGACTGCTGAACCGAAAGAATCCACTGATCACGCACCTCGCGATTAGGGATGTAACACTGCTGTTCCTTACGGTCATACGCTAAGTACCCAAGATGGACAAGGTAGGTGAACACGTCGTCCTTGTTGTGGAAGTCCGTCATCGTGTTCAGATAACTATTCACATTCACATCAACCCGACCACCACCGATCATCGTCTTCACGTCCTGCAAGATTCCTTCAAAATCCATCAGGATGTAATTCTTGAGAGCCTCATAAGAACCTGTCTGCGTCCAGTAACTGCAAATTTCGCCATTATCGATAGCTTCAACAATAGAGTTCGGGCTATAGATTTCAATTCCGTTCAGATTGTAGCCGTCGTACCAACGCTTACATTCTTCAAAATCTAGCCCGCTTTCCTGACAGAGTGCTTGCACCTCTTCCGCAGTGAATCCGACAAATTCGGATAGTCGGCTTGCACCCGCCATGGTGTATTCGCGGAAAACGTTCAACTTTGACTGGACCTTGTCGCGGACGACGGGCAAAATACCCGTGAGGTAAGCGAGCGCAATGGCCGGCGCAAGGTTATCGTTTTTGAACATGGCATTCAAGAATGCAAGGTAGGACTTGAAAACCTCCGCAGAAACCTTTTCGCGAACAAGAACATCATATTCGTCGATGATGACGACGAACTGTTCGCCTGTCTTGGCGTATATTTTGAGAAGAGCATCAGCAATACTATCGTCTTCGGTTATTTCGCAATCGGGAAACGCCGGAATCAGTTCCTTTACAACGGCACCGTTGAAAATCGGCGTTATGTCCCTTGTTTTGCGGTCAACCTTCTCTTCCTGTTCTTTCTTTGACAGGTTCGAATAGAACGCATTTACATCCAACTTGATGACATTCAGTTTGTTCAGGTATTTCTCGAAGCTGGGATCTTTCGCAATCTTCAAATTTGCGAACAGCTCGCGGCTGTCACAACCCTTGCTGAAGTAGGCACTGAGCATATTACCCGCCATAGTCTTTCCGAAACGGCGCGAACGTGAAACGCACACGAATTTTTTCGTTGTGCGCACAAGGCGGTTGATTTCGGCGATAAGCATGGACTTGTCCACGTAAATGGGAGAATCCAGCGCCTCTTGGAAGTTTATATTGTTTGGATTGACGTAAAGTCCCATGCTATGAATATATAAAAAGGGCTGAGTGATGTCAATTGAGACTTTCGAATCAAGCCATACTGAACCGCCATACCTTGTAAGAGGTCGCGAATCTCGGTATTCTTGGCACTACCCTACTAGTCAAATAAGAACAAACTCGTACTTACGTATAAAATTCATGGAGACATGATTTAGAAAAATAAAGTAAAAAAGGAACCCACCGGCGTAGCCGGTGGTTCTTCATATGCGGGCCCTGCCCTAGGATACTAGCCACGCGTCACGTCGCGTAACACGATCTGCCACTT
>CADAWC010000024.1 GCA_902791475.1 Fibrobacter succinogenes | reverse complement strand
TTCGACCTTGATGTCGTGGTTGAAAGCACCGTGGACGGAGTCATACTTCAGCATGTATGCGAGGTAGTCAGCGTCGAGGAGGTCGTTGATACCGACAACCTGGATGTCATTTGCGAAGTTTTCCACAGCAGCGCGGAACACCATACGGCCGATACGACCGAAACCATTAATACCGAGTTTGAGAGCCATTATTGGATCCTTTTTTTATTGTTGAAATTGCTACCCACCTACACGGTGGAGCTTTGCTGGCTGGAAAGATACAAAAAATCAAAGTTTTTGTGTAGTAATAATCGAAAAAAAAGAGATTTGGGAGCCTATTTTGGGGGTCTGAAAACATTCAAACGGGTTAAGACCGCCATGTGAGGTTAGCCTCACCATTTTATTAGCCAAATCTAACATATACTTGCAATGTAAAGATTAAGAAAGGATAATAAGATTATTCTTGTTTGTATCGCAAAGCGCTACTTTGTCCTACCCTATTTTTCTAAAATTAGGGTGTTAAACAATTTATCCCGAGATTATTATGCGTTATCCGTTTGTAAAAAAAGAGAATGTGTTTGCCCGTCTGACGGTTGCTTTCGGGCTTTTTTTCCTGTTTTCATGCGCCGGCAATAACACACCCGAAGTGAACCCGACGCCTGCACAAGACGTTTCGGAATCCACCGAAGCTTATGACGAAGACGATTCTGCCGCAGATTATGTTTCCGAAGAAGCTCCCGCCACTGTAGCCACAGGCGGAACCATCGAAACAAGCGGTTACACGTTTACTGCACCAGATAACGGTTGGACAATTATTGGCGGCGAAGACAATGCCCCCTATGAATTTTACAACCCGAAGACAGGGCGCCGAGCCGTTCTCATCGAAGTGATGCTCCCCGAAGGTGAACCGCTCCGTCTCATGGACCGTGCCCAAATCGAAATGCAGTCGTTCGAATCGAGCGGCAAGAAGGCAACACTTGCCGAGACTTACCCGGAAGAAGCATTTGGCACCACCGGCGCATTCTTTGATGTGGCCGGCAAACGCTACGACACGCCCTACGAAGCCGTCGGTCTCGTGATTGGCGCCGGGAATCGAATTTTCACGCTCACGCTGGCCGCAACGGACACCCAGCTCCCCGCAGGCGCCCTCAAGCAAGAATGGAAAGACTTCTTTGCGACATTCAAGCTGAAAGACGTCGTGAAAGAAGAAGTCTCGGAACTTTCTGCCGAACGCATCATGCAGCATGCTAGTGCAGATCTCGGCTATTCCTGGAGCACAAGCGATACGCTTTGGCACACCTGGGCCAGTGTCGCCCGTCAGAACGAAGACCCAGATCTGGTGCTCAGCAACAAGAAAGAAGATATTTCGCTTTTTGTATACGGCGCGATTGTCCCGGGCGACGAAGTCAGTCAGCAAGACATGTTCAAGGTTCTTTTGAACCGTCTTGGGCTCTCCATGAACGAGGCGAGCTTCGAAGTCCAGCGCGTCAAGGTTGGTGACCGCTACGCCCAGGAATTTACCCTCACCCATGTCGTCAACAAATATGACTTCTATTATACAGGTAGATATTTCTACGATAACGGACGCGGCATATTGATTGCCACCTGGACACAGGGCATCAACAAGAAGAAATACGCATCCGTCATGAAGAACGCGATTAGCGGCCTCAAAGTCGGTACCATGCCCAAGACCGCAAGTGACGAAGAATCCCGCAAAAAGCAGAACAAGTTCAACGCCGCCGTCATGAGCCAGGTCGGTATTCTCCGCTTGCTCGAGGACCAGCCGTTTGTGGCCCTCAGCTACTTTGAACGCGCAAACAAGATGGACCCGGAAGAACCGCTCTATTTGATCAACTGCGGCTTTGTGTACCAGATGAAGGAACTTTATGGCCCCGGCATCAGCTATTTCACAAGCCAGATGGATCTCGTGCGTAAAAACGGCAAGCTGCTCTCCATTCTCGGCGAAATGTACGAAGCTTTGTTCGACTACGGTCACGCCCGCGAATGCGCCGAAGCGGCCCTCCGCTACACCCCAAACAATCCGGAATACGTCATCAACTTGAGCGATGCCCTCTGGGGCTTGGGACAGCGCCACCAGTCCCTCATTGTAGTGCAGAGACTTTTCGATACGCAGCCGAGTTCCCGCCTTGGCGTTTACCTCGCAAAGACATACATGGGACTTGACCAGTACGCCGAAGCCGTCGATATCTTGTACGGCATTCGCGGTCGCTTTGGCATGAGCAAGGAACTTGGCGAAACCCTCATGGATGCCCTCATGTTCCTCGGTCGCTACGAAGAAGCCCGCGCCATCAGCGAAGAAACACTCGCCAAGGCAAAGAACGATTATAAAGTCTGGACCATGCACGGCAAGATCTTGTTCTATAGCCGCAACTATCGCGATGCAGAAAAGGCTCTCACCAAGGCCCTCGCCCTCCGCCCCGATAACGAAGACGCCAAGAGTTTCCTCTCCGCAACGAAGGCTTACCTCGGCAAGGCCGACAACCGCACGCTCCAGAAGCCGATTACCCCGGTAGAAGAACGCACTGCAGACTTGAAGACGCTCCTCCACCCGCAGGCAAAGCAGACCGCCATAGAAGGCGACTTCCCAGCCGTGATTCATTATCAAAAGGAATCCCTCAAGGCAGAAAAGAGCGCCAACTGGGTCCGCAGCGAAGAAATGCTCCTCGAAGTTTTAGACCAGCGCGGTGCCGCCATTTATCGCGAATTTACGTTCGACTTCTTGCCGGGCTACGACCGCATTTTCTTGAACGCTCTCGAAGTTTACGACAGCAACTGGAAACTCAAGCAGAAGGCGACACTCAACGGAGCCTACATTACATACGCAACTGAAATTGGCGGTGGCAACGAAAGCCAGACAGCACACTTCCCGCTTTCGGAACTAGCTCCGGGTGACTTTATCTACATGCAGTTCAGCCGTACGAATCTTGAAAACAAGGGCATGATTCCGTACACGAACTACGAAAGTAGCCGCGACGTGCCGGTCGGAGAATCCGTCTTCCGCATTTATGCCGACACGACACGCTTTGTCACGGAAGAATACGGTCCGCTCGAAAAGTCCCCGATCAAGGGCGGTATCGAATGGAAAATCGAAAACCCGGTCATTGTCCGCAAGGAACTTTACATGCCGGTGTACCGCGACTTCGGTGCAGGCCTTATGCTCACTGGCAAGCAGGAATGGCGCGATGTCGGCAACGATTACCAGAACCTCATCAGCCACCAGTTCAAAAAAGCTGTCAAGGTTCGCGAACAGGCTTTTGAAGTGCGCGGCAACAAGATTGGCGACGAAGCTGTCAAGGCAATTATCAACTTTGTCCGTCAGGACATCCGTTACCGCGATATACGATTCGGCGGTCACAGTCTCATTCCGCAGACTGCAGAAGTGACACTCAAGGAGCACCGCGGCGACTGCAAGGACATGGCGCTTTTGCTCAAGGACATGCTCGAAGCAATTGGCGTGAAGAGCTACCTCACGGCCATCCACCTCACAGAAGAAGGATTCTCGCACTTGCCGACCATCCAGCAGTTCAACCACATGATCCTCTACATCCCGAAGCAAGGGAAGATTAGCGAACGCTGGGTCGATGCAACCGACAAGACGGGCAATGACCGCCCGGTACCGCTCGACATGGAAGGTAAGGTCGCTCTCGTGATTGACGGAGACCAGAGCCACGTGGTCACAACTCCGATTCTCGAAGACAATCAGGAACACCAGATTGCGATTCAGCACGACTTGTTCATCGGCGCAAACGGCGAATGCGAATTCCGCGATTCCGTACAGCTCCAGGGCAAGTTCGCCAGCGCCATCCGCAACAAGTTCTTTGGCCGCGACGTCAAGGATCAGGAAAAGCTTTTGGAACAATTCCTTGCATCCGGCGTTCCTGACGTAAGTATTGGCAACATCCGCATCGAAAACCTCGACCAGTTCAACAAGCCGCTCATCATCGTGAACACTTACCTTTCCAAGGGCTACTTTGGTCAGGGCGGTTCCGAGCTCAAGGGACGCTTCCCGAACGTCTGGGAACGTAGCCTCTTCAAGCTCCCGAAGGTTGCAAAGCGCCACCACCCCATCCGCATGCCGCACGAAACGCAGTTCAGTTTCAAGCTGAACATCAAGACAGCAAGCGGCCACACGGTAACGCTCACCGAAGCAAAGCCGCTCAACCGCGCCCCGGATTACGTGAGCTTCGAAAAGCAGCCGAAGTCCAAGACCTCCAGCGGCATCAAGTGGACCACGTTTGCACTCTACGCCGATCCGACCGAATACGACAAGATCCGCGAAGAATGGAACTACCTCTTGAGCGAAACCAGCCCGATGATTACGGTAAAATAAGCGGCTTCGCCGCAGTAGGAAGTAGGAAGTAGACAGTAGGCAGTGGTTAGCTATTATGAGAGCATTAATTCTCTCCGATATTCATGGTTCAGCCTTGGCAGCAAGGCAGGCGCTCACTTTCTTTGAGAAGTTCAACTGCGACAAGATTTTCTTGCTGGGAGACACGCTCTATCACGGCCCGCGAAACCCGCTCCCGGCAGGGCACGGCCCCATGCAAGTCGTCGAAGCGCTAGCCCCGTACAAAGACCGCATTGTCGCCGTCCGCGGCAACTGCGATGCCGATGTCGACTTGATGATGCTCGACTTCCCTATCGAAAACGAATACAAGGTTGTCGAAGACTGCGGTTTCCACTTGTTCATGAGTCATGGACACATCTTTATGCCGGAATGTTTCCCGAGAGACGCGCTAAACGCCATCGAATCTACGGGAGCGGCGCAATCCACGGCGCAGTCTCAAGCCGAAGCTCCGCAAAAGCCGCAAATTGATGTGTATCTGTACGGTCACACGCACATTTGGATGCTCGAAAAGAACTTCCGCAATGTGCTTCTCGTAAATCCCGGCTCGACGAGCCTCCCGAAAGGCGGGAACCCGCCGACATTCGGACTGTACGAAAGTACGCCCGCCAAAGATGGCAAGCCAGCCCACGCCAAGTTCAGCATCCACACGCTGGAGGATGGGGCGGAAATTAAGTCAGTGAGCATATAGCTATACAAGATGGCGACCCCGTCCCCATACGCGGATCATGACCACGTAAGAGCTAAAGCTCTAAGTGGTCAAAGAGAACTAATCCGGGGTGACAAAGGAGATGCCCGCTCGGAGGCGGGCATGACAAGGTAAAGGAATGTTTTTTATGGTCATGCCGGCCGTGTGCCGGCATCGCCTTTTTATACCATGTAAGGCGACCCCGCAACAAGTGCGGGGTGACAAAGGAGATGCCCGCTCGTCCCCGTCAAGCGAGGACAGGTAGGCGGGCATGACAATCAACCTGCTATTTTTTTCTTACATTTGAGCCATGGTTTTAAATGTAATCTGGCTCGTATTTTTCTTCGGTGCATTTATCGCATGCATCGTCCAGTGGCTTGCTTTCGGCGATACCGGCATTTTTAACAAGGCTATTCTCGGGGCATTCGACATGTCCAAGACGGCGTTCGAAATTGCTCTTGGTCTCACAGGCATTTTGAGCTTGTGGCTCGGCATCCTTAAAATTGGTGAAAAAGCAGGCGCCGTCCAAATTTTGGCAAAAATCGTTCAGCCGCTGTTTTCGAGACTCTTCCCAGAAATTCCAAAAGGCCACCCGGTCGTGGGCACAATGCTTATGAACATCAGCGCGAACATGCTCGGTCTCGACAATGCAGCAACGCCGATGGGCCTCAAGGCCATGAAGCAGCTCCAAGATTTGAACCCGAACGACGACAAGACCGTCGCGAGCGATTCGCAAATCATGTTCCTCGTCTTGAACGCGAGCGGACTTACGCTAATTCCCGTTAGCATAATGACTTACCGCGCACAGCTCGGCGCCGCAAACCCGAGCGATGTTTTCCTTCCGCTTTTGCTCTCCACATTTTTCAGCACTATTGCAGGCATTTTTGCACTCAGCTTTTTCCAGAAAATCAAGCTCAAAGACCCTGTAACCGTGATGTGGCTCGGCGGCATTAGCGCCTGCGTTATCGCCGTGATGTTCTACTTTAGCCATCTCACCGCCGAAGCTCTCGGCACCACGAGCCTTTTCATTAGCGGTCTTGTGCTGTTCGGTGTGATTGTCGCATTCCTCGGTCTTGCCTGCTATAAGAAAGTCCAGGCATACGAAGCATTCGTCGAAGGCGCCAAGGAAGGTTTTAACACCGCCGTGATGATTATCCCGAACCTTGTCGCGATTCTCGTGGGTGTCGCCGTGTTCCGCGCAAGCGGTGCGATGGACCTCGTGATGAACGGCATCTCGGCTTTACTCGGCCTTATCGGTGTCGGAAACGATGTTGTCCCTGCCCTCCCCACTGCCCTCATGAAGCCCCTTAGCGGTAGCGGTGCTCGCGGCATGATGATCGACGCCATGAAGAACCTTGGCCCGGATAGCTTTGCAGGCCGCCTCAGTTGCATGTTCCAGGGTGCAGCCGACACGACATTTTACATTATCGCCGTGTATTTCGGTTCTGTAGGCGTCAAAAAGACTCGCCACGCCGTCACCTGCGCCCTCATCGCGGACGCCGTCGGAGTCATCGCCGCCATAATCATCGCTTATATATTCTTCCCGCCAATGCACTAAGCCCCACCATTCAGACGTTCTAAAATGGAATACATATAGAGCATATAAAAAAAATATTTTTTTCCTTTTATGAAATTTTTATTTACATTTAGAGCACTAATTTGGTGTAAATCGAGTGGTTATTTAAGGGGCGAAAATGGACTACGTCATTTTCAGTAGTGTATATAAGGATTTTAGGGATGCTATTTTAGACAATGTTCCAGACATATTGTCGATGATTAAGCGTATTAGCAACGCGATTCCTCCAATATGTAATATTCTTAACATTGGCTATATTAAAATCAAGCTCATCGCCCCTGTTTCTATCATTGCCAAAAACGGTCTTAGCGAAGAAAGAGTTATTTACGAAGAGGCTAACGGGTACGAAACCGTTCCGTTAATCCAGACTTACAGAACAGGCGAAAATGGCATGGCGACTATTGAGATTAGAGCCAAGAAAAACCACAAATTTTCAAACCCAGAACTCCAAGCTGTAAAACTCATCAGCGACGACATGTTCATCATTCTCGGCCGCTCGCGCCTCATGAGCGCCATCCACTATGCAAGCCAAACGGACACAATGACCGGAGCCCCGAACACGGCCCAACTAGTCCACCACAGCATAGAACTCAAGGCAAAGAACAGATTGCAAAACTTCAGCGGTCTGTTCATCAACCTCAAAAATTACAAGTACATCAACCAGTCCAAATCGCCTGCAGTTGGCGACTTGGCGATGACAAGTTTTACGCATTCGATCATGGCGATGTGCCACGACGATGAAATGATTGCAAGGCTTGGGGGGGACAACTTTTTCATCCTGGTCAAAAAAGAGAACAGGGATATGTTCATCAGGGCTTTATCCTCGGTGATTGTATCAGTGACTCCTCCACATGGCCCAAGTATATCGCTTACAATCCAAAGCCGCATCGGCGTTTATGACATCCAGCCAAAGGATACCATGAACGAAATCATGCACTGCAGTTCTGTCGCACTGAATGAATCTAGGTTGCACCCGGGCAACGACATCGTTTACTTTACCCCCAAGATGCTCGAAGACGCTTACCACGAAAAAGAGATTTCTTCGCTTTTCCACGAAGCCCTGCGTCGCAAGGAATTTATCGTTTACTACCAGCCCAAGGTTTCAGTCAAGGAACAGAAGCTCTGCGGTTGCGAAGCGCTTGTCCGTTGGTACCGCAATGGACAGGTCATCCCGCCAAGCGAATTTTTGCCCATTCTCGAAAAAGAAGCATCCATTTGCCTTCTCGATTTTTACGTATTCCGCAAGGTCTGCGAAGATATCCGTAATTGGCTGGACGCAGGTATTGAACCGGTCCGTGTGTCTTCGAACTTTTCTAGACACCATCTTAGCAACCCGCACTTGACTGAAGATATCCTTGCCATCATGAAGGAGTACAATATCGACAGCAAGTTCATCGAAATTGAGCTCACGGAATCTTCCAATTTTGAAGACAAAATTGCCATGCAGAAGTTCGTGAACGGACTCCGCCAGCACGGTATTTCTGTTTCTATTGACGACTTTGGTACAGGCTACTCCACATTCGCCGCCATCAAGGATTTGAACGTCAACGTCATCAAATTGGACAAGTCGCTCCTCGACCACATCGGCGATGAAAAGTACCACGATGAAGTTGTCATCAAGAACATGGTGAACATGATCAACGAGCTCAATCTTGAAGTCGTTGCAGAAGGTGTCGAAAACTCGAAGCAGCTTGACTTCTTGCAGAACGCCAAGTGCTCGATTATTCAGGGATTCCTTTTTGACAAGCCGCTGACCAAGGAAGAATTTGAAAAGAGACTTTCAAAAGAAGTCACTTACACAAACATTTCCTAAAAGAACATCCAAATTGCCATCCAAAGGACGATGAGTCCAAACTCGATTTCCCTAGAAATTCGAGCCATAAAGCAGCAACCGAGAGCAATTTCGGCAATAGCAGCTAGACGTATCCAGGGAGCTTCCTCGCCCGCCTGGTAAAGCGAAATGATTCCGAGAAGTTCCACCCAAAGCCAAAACGTTTGTGCAAGCACCATGAAGCGCCTGCGGTTATCGCGAAGCCCCGTCGTGAAAACGCAGAACGTGAGAGCGACCATGCGGAACGGATAATTCTCTAATGTCGGGATCGCAAGGTCCCCCGCAAAGGCTGTATAAAGGCAACTCGTCATGACAATAAAAAACATGACTAGCGTTATGCGGAACATGCCCTTTATTTTCCAAAGGAACGCCGCAAAAATAAGGCAGAGGAGGCAAGCGACGGCATTGGCAAACATGCTCATTTGCGGCCCCTCCTACGCTTTTTCGAAAACCCAAGATGGACAAACGGTTGCAGACAGACTAACAAGCAACTCACATAGGCGCCAAAAGGTCCGGCCAAATTGACCCAATCCGATGTAAAATAGCCATACGCCACAGCCGTCAAAACACCACACAGCACAGGCAGGCGTACAACTTTAAATTCAGGAGCGGAGAACGGTGAATAATATTTATTAACATCGGTTTCAACAACTTCGCCATCCGAACTGCCGCTCTCCTCGCCCATCAGGATTTCATCGTTTTCAAAGAACCGCGAAAGCAAGAAACGCACGCCAAAGAAAATGGCAACAAACAGAGCTCCACATGCAAACATCAAACCCGCATTTGCAAAAGCAGCATTCGAGAAGAAATGAAACTCATTTAGATTCACAACAAAATCGCACTTGAGCAAAACACCAAATAGAACAAAGGCAACAACCAGCAAGCGCCCCCAAAGGTTTTCGCGAACGGCCTCGATGAACAGCAGTTGCGGAACAACACACGCAAATGCAAACGCGGTATAACTTCCCTCGCCTTTGACAAGGACAACCCAAAGGAACAAAAGCGATATAAACCAGCTGCAAAGCAAAACAAACCGTTCAATCAAGCGGTTGTAATAGTTTTCGAATGAAAGGAGCGCAATCGAACTCGCAAGCCCCATATAAAAGACAATCGAGACCACATACAACGGAAAGAACGCGCCCAGCCAAACGGAATTTTCAAGTCGAGCGAAATCTAAAGCAAATTCTGAAATGACCCAGAACACCGTCGGGAGGATAATCCACGCAAGCGGCCGCCTGATTTTAGCGAGTTCCTTGCATAGAGAGACGTCTTCTGCACTATCCGCCGCCACAAGATGAGTCACGAAAAACAGGAGCGACATAAAGCCGACAATGCCGATGCCATAAACGTCGCTATGGACATCGCTATTCATTTGGATGGAACGGGAATAAACAAACGATAGGACAACGGCTACGACCAAACTACAAAGCGAACTGAGTTCGAGCAAAAGCGATGTGCGACGGTGGATTTTGACCTTCATGACAAGCAAAAAAGCCGAAAGGAGAACGCCCGCCTGCGACATACCGATCCAGAAAATGAAAAGCGTCTTTGGGAATTTCCAGCTACCGCCATTGTGCAAAAGATGGTCATAGGAGCCATCCCAAAACGAGCCCCCGACCGAAAGCAGGAGCAACAAGCACAACCCAATAAAAACGATAGTAACGACTTTGTTGTTCATAAATAGTCACTAGTTATCAGTCACTAGTTATTAGTTTAAAACTTGGCGGCTTTGCCGCAATTAATCGCTAAAGACTAATGACCATTGACTAAGAACTAAATTATTATACAATATATTTTTTATTTTTGTGGGCGTTTTTTGCATTTTATAAAAAGCAGCTTTTCATGAGCACTATAGAGATTATCATTATCGCGATTGTCGAAGCGATGGACTGCTTCGCGGTCGCCATTTCGACCGGTCTTTGCAAATCGGGCATCAAGCGTTCACGTGCAGTGCTCCAGGCGGTCAGTTTCGGTGTTTTTCAAGGCGGCATGACGCTCCTCGGGTATTTCCTCGGAAGCTTTGCCGAGCGTTGGTTCAATGCGGTGGGCACCCCGATTGCCTGTGCGATTCTCTGCATTCTGGGCGCTCGCATGATCTGGGGTGCAATTCGTGGCGGCGAAGCGACAGCCTCTTGCGCGCACTTAAGCCTCATGAACATTTTGCTTTTGTCGATTGCAACAAGCATTGATGCGTTTGCGGTTGGAATTTCGTTTGCGTTCTTGAGCGCGAACATGATTTTTGCGACATCTGCCATTGCGATTGCAAGCTTTGCGATGGGCGTCATCGGTTTTGAAATCGGGCGCCACGCCTCCAAGCGGTTCAAAACAAAAATCCCGGAGATTATCGCCGGGATTATCTTGATTGCCATTGGCGTGAAGATGTTTGTGTAGATTACGATTTTTTCTTGTCGCCGTAGCGGTAACGATATCCGTAGCCGTAACCATATCCATAGCCGTAGCCATAACCGTAAGAACCGCTATCGTGTACGCACTGGTTGAGCACGATTGCCTTCTTGTCAAGTTTTGCCATGCCAAGCTGATCCACGATTTCTTGGATATTTTCCATAGAATGCTTTTTGTATTCGACAACGATTAGGCCAAAATCAGCCAACTTGGCAATAGCCTGGGCATCCGAAACGAGCGAAATCGGCGGGGTGTCGATTACGACGATATCGAACTTGGCCTTGCATTCATCAACGAGATCGGCAAAGGCTTTAGAGCTTACCATTTCACCCGGATTCGGCGCGTGCGATCCATTGGGTAAGAAGAATACGCCATCGCCAATATCAATAACGCAATCGTCCAGCGTTGCATTGTTGATTACAATATCGGAAACGCCCTTTTCGTGCTTGTGAGAAAGGCGGGACTTGCGCAAGTCTGCATCGACGAAAATGACACGTTTGTTCTGCTTGGCAAAAAGATAAGCCAGGTTCAACGAGATAAATGACTTGCCCGCCTCTGGTGCGATACCGGTCACCATGAGCACACGGCCCCCCTCATCAAGGAATGAAAATTCCAACGCAGTACGCAAAGCACGAAGTTTTTCAATGGCCATATCTTCGCTATCAGCCTTCGCCAAAATAAAGCGTTTGTCGCTTACGCCCGGAAGTTTGTGACTGATGTGGGTCTTGGGAATTTTCGCGTAGACGCTCACGCCAGTTTCACGCTCGATTTCAGAAGAAGAGCCAACACCACGATTGCGGAGGCTATGCAAAAGGAAAATCAGCACCAAACTAAATCCAAAACCGCCAGCGAAACCTGCTGCCACGATTTTCTTACGATTGGGCTTAGACGGAGCAGCACGAACATACGCGGGATCCACAATACGCACGTTACCAATTTCACTAGCACGCACCACGCGAAGCTGTTGGATGTTGTTTAAAACAGAAGTGTAAAGTTGGTTATTGATTTCAACATCTTGTTGCATTTTCAAGACATCTTGCTGAGTCGTCGGCAACTTTTTCGTTTTGACTTCTTCTTTGCCAATTTCTCGGCTAATGCGTTGCTGTTGCTGTAAAAGAGCCTGCATTGCAGGGTGATCTTCCTTAAACAAGCGAGCCTTTTCTTGATATTCTTGCTGCAAAGTCAGCAATTTAGTTTTCAATTCAACCTGACGTTGAAGCGTTCCTTGAGCTTCGGCACCGAGATCAACGGTCCCCACCCTATTGCGGTAGTCCGTCAATAAACGTTCTGCAGAATCCAGTTTTGCCTTAATAGAAGGGAGTTGTTCTTCCAAGAATTCCAAGGACTTTTCTGCCTCGGCACTGCGCATTTCAACATTCTGGCGAACATACGTTTGGGCAATAGCATTCAGCACATCGGCAGCACGGTCTGGATAGCGGTCCGAAATCGAGATTTCTAAGATATTCGAATTTTTGGCAACTTCAATAGCATCCACTCGGCCTCGAAGCCCCTCGGCAGCAGCAAGAACAGGAGCCTTAGACAAACTAAACTTTTGCCCTGGTTTTGCATAAATTGCCTTGACACAAATAGCAACAGTATCCGCTCCCATTGGGATGCGGTACGTTTCACCGATTTTACCCACAACAACACTTTGTTCCATCGGCGAGAAAAGCTCGTAAGAATCCAAAGACTTTACCTCGGCAATCCACTGGCCTTTAGTCGCCAAACGAGCCTTGGGAGGTTCAAATAAATCAAGATCCATTCGGCCTTCCCTGCGCATTAACCGATCTTCAAGACCAAGAGGCTCAGCCGAATAATTTAAACGAAGCTGTTCCACCACGGGGATCATAACACTTAAGCTTTTAATCAAGTGAATTTCGGCAACCGCCGGACTTTGCGCCTCGAACAAGTCACCGATATCAGCAATAGCTTTGCCACTTTTGGACTTTGTATCGAGTTGGAGCATTGTCTTGTTTTCGAAAATGTCACGCGTGTAACGCGAATATAAGATTCCAACAAGCAGTCCCAAAATCGAGAAAATCACAACAAGTTTCCAATGACGCAACATCGAGCCAAAGAGTTCAAAAGAATCACCACTACTCATTTGTTGCAATGGATTTATCGTTGGCAACGGATTGATTTGTTTATTATTTGGTGTTGTCATAGTTTTTCCCTCATTTTTTAATTCTCGTTATATTCCAATTTTTTCCCTAAATACATAGAACAGGAATTGGGCATTACCAATTATATAGCGACGCCACATGCGACGAGGCTCCTTTAGCAACCGGTAAAGCCATTCAAGACCATATTTTTGCCAAATTTCTGGAGCGCGCTTATACGTACCCGCAAAAAAATCGAACACAGCCCCCACCGTACCGACATGGCAATGAATGTTCAGGCGGTTCCAATTCGCATAAGCCCACTTTTCTTGCTTTGGGGCCGTCATCCCTATCCAAAGCAAATCTGGATTGGCATCGTTAATCGCATTAACCATATTTAAATCATCTTCTTCTGAAAAATGCGGTTTATACGGAGGCGAGTAAGTAACCACATTCAAATTCGGATACAAGCGGAAAGACTTTTCACGAATGAGAGACAGGACTTTTTCGCTGGAACC
Source organism: Fibrobacter succinogenes (assembly GCA_902791475.1). Lineage (GTDB taxonomy): Bacteria > Fibrobacterota > Fibrobacteria > Fibrobacterales > Fibrobacteraceae > Fibrobacter > Fibrobacter succinogenes_J. The sequence goes on along the minus strand of CADAWC010000024.1, from coordinate 37,780 downwards.
AAGGAACATTACTTTGCCACCTAACCGATTAAGGCGATGCATTTCAAAGGCAAACAAGTCCCAACCCGCAATACGTTCCTTGGGTTGAGAACACCCCTTTAGCCACCGACACGCCCGAACGACACTGACGCCATCAGGGATCAGAACATCGCCTTTGACCAAAGCTTCTTCGAACAAAGAATCCTTTCGGGCATTATTGTAAGAAAAAGCATTGATTGTATTAATCAACAGCTTGCCTTCCGGAAGGTTTTCAAGCTCGGAACGGCTACAGAGAAGATTTAGGTTCTTTAAAGTTATCATACACCACTCCGTAATAATTTACATATTTGTAACGATGTCATTCAATATCCCGACGAATCGATTTTCGAAAGACTGTAGCGTAAATTCGGACTTGAACTTTTTATACCCGTTTTCGCCATACTGGATTCGCAAATTTTTATCGAGTAAAAGCGTTTCTAGGGCTGTTGCCAAAGACTCTGCATTATTTCGTTCGCAAATCAAGCCGTTTTGACCATTTACAACCATATCCGGGATCCCGCCCTCGTTCGTCGAAACAATCGGGAGCTTGAATTCCATGGCTTCAATATTTACCAGTGGGAAAGCTTCGTTATGGTAAAATGTCGGGAAAGCAAAAACATCAGCGTTTTCAAAATAAGGAATCTTTTCAGCACCATATTTACGTCCCACGTAACACGCACACCCCTCCAGCCCACGGCTTTTTACTTCGTCTGCAAAACGCGACACATTCAGTTCATCGGTTTCGCCACCGACAAAATCGCAAGTAAAGCGGACCGACCGTTCCTTTAAAATTTTCAGAGCATCAAGAAGAACAATTACCCCTTTCGAAACAATCAAGTTAGAAAGAAATAAAATCTTGGGGTTTTCATTATGACGTTCAGCAACGGGTTCTTCCTGTAACGATTCCGGAATTCCATTGGGGCAGATAAAAACATTCTCTTTCGCCACGTACTTCTTTACATCTTCGTAAAGAACATTCGCCAAAAGAATAACCTTGAGTCCTTTAAAGAACTTCTTATACAGGATATTATCCAGGAATTTGTCCTGCCGACTTGCAACGCCCTTGTTGTGGTAATGAACAACAATCCGTGCATTCGGGGAATATTTCTTTAAGCAACGCTTGATGTACTGAACGACAACAAAATCCTTATAGAACGCGCCACCCGCAGAATTTGGGGTAATGTAAACTAGATCCGGCTGGAATTCTTTTATCGCATTTTTAAAACGCGTCAGCTGAGACAGCAGATTGAAAATCTTTTTGACACCGCCCTTGCCAATATCTTCAAGATTCTTGGCTAGCATCATATTTTCAAAACGGCAGTCAAAAGACTCATTCACGATTTTTGAATCGTGAATATACTTGCCAACCATAGCCGCCCCGTGAACCGGAGGCGGCATGTGCATAATGAAGAGGACTTTAGGTTTAGAATTTATCATAAAACAATTCCTTCTACGCGGCTTCGTTGCAAACAGTTGATTGCAAAATGCACCCTTTCTGCAAACGGTTGTTTGCAAAATTTACAGGGTTCCGCTTTTTCAAATTTTTCCGTTGTAAATTAGGAGCTCTAAACTTAACAGAGGTATAATTATGACTATAAAATCTTTTGACGATCTTGACATTACCGACCCAATTATGTTCGGGCTCGTTTTTAGCAACAAACATATCGCGCAACCATTCATTGAACACTTGCTGGGCATCAAAATTGACCATTTGGAGACACCCATTCCAGAAGCTGTTTTGAGTTACGATGCCGAGCATAAGGGCGTTCGTTACGATGTTTTCGCACGCGAAACCAACGAAACTGGAGAAACAGTCCGTTCGTTCGATTTGGAAATGCAGATGGTCGATACCAAGGAACTCCCGCAGCGTGCGAGGTACTACCAAAGCGTGGACGACGGAGTTGCTCTTTCGAAGGGTGGGTTTTACACAAATCTTAAGGAACAATACATCATTTTTCTGTGTCCCAAAGATATTTTTAAGCATGGATTCCCGATTTACCACTTCGAAAATAGGGCTAGAGAGGACACTAACATAACTTTGGGAGACCGTACCTTCAAGAATTTTTATATATTTGGTAAATACGAGGAGTTCGAGAATCCAGTTGTCAAAGCTTATATGAAGTATTTTGCGACACGGAATGCCAATTCCCGTGAAACGAAAACAATCAACGACCAAGTATCCTTTTACAAGGCAGACACTCTCATAAGGAATAAGTATATGACTTACGAATATGAAATTCATGAAAGAGAGGAAAAAGTAAAGCTTGAAATGGTCGATGCCATGTTTGAAAAAACAAAATTGACTGACGAAGAAATTTCCTCCATTTCGGGCATTCCTCTGGAAGAAATTCAAAAACGTCGCACGCAACATCAAAAATGAAAAATTATGCCCGACCCTGTCGGGCATGTTATGCTTATAGTGAAATCTATAGAAAGCTTTGAGCTTAGAATTTGGCATTCAAAGCCTCCTTGTACCGTGCAAGCATATAAGCATCCTGCTTTCTTGTAAATTCCTCAATTTTCAGCAAAGCAAAATCTTTGAGATACGGTTCCCAGGCATTAACACCGGCTGATTCAAAATAAGAATCAATCAATGTTCTATTTTTCTGCATTACATTTTCAAAAGATTCTTCTCGACGAATCAAAAATGATGTCTGGAAAATGTACGTGAATAAATCATGCCCTAAAGACCTTTCCCCCGCCATTTCCCAGTCAATGACTTTAAGACGTCCATCGTACTCAAGCATATTCCACGGACAAAAATCCCCATGCGAAAAGCACGTCTTCAATCCATCTGATTTTAGGTTTTCGTCATAATGATAAGCTCGAAGGGTTTCAAGAATTTGGAGAATTTCGTCATTAGAGATTTGCCCATGAACATGATTTCCATCAACACATTCCGTTTTCAAAAAAACATAATCATCTGTAATTTTACAATCAAATAACTTAGGCACCAATCCAATATCAGACAACTTTTGAAACACAAAAATCTCATTAGAACTCAACTTTTTAGCACCTTCTTTTTTGGAGAGCTTAGCAAAGAAATGTCGCCCCGCCTCATCATAACCCAAGATACTTTTCTTTTGATCCGGGCTAGGCGTTCCATAGTTTATGCCGAAAACAGAGTCAGCCCCCAAAAGAGTCTGCAATAATTCAACGTCTTGCACAGAAGACGATTCAACCCTATTAAGATAGCGCACCAACGAACAATGCAAAAAAAGCAACCAATACAGTTTGGCAACAACGCCACCATAATTCCCGTACAACGAATAGATAAACCGACTTTTCCTTGTCTGTTTAGGGAAAAAGTAACTTGTCGTTTTTGTTTTGAATCTATAAAAAATCATTTTGCGCCCCCAGCAACGGCGTTTTCATAAATTTTGCAAAGAATCTCAGACTTACTTTCCCAAGAATTTTCTTCGGCTCTTTTTATAGCACCATCAGCAAGTCGCTTCAATAGACATCTGTCTTTATTCAACCGATCAATGGCTTTTACTAAATCACAAACAATTTGACGTTTATTATCTACACGTATTTTTATGCCACAATTGTCCGTAATCACATTCGCAAAACCTAAATGATTCAGAGCAACAACAGGCAATCCCAAAGACAAGGCTTCCAACAAAACCGTAGATGTAGCATCGCTCAACGATGTCTGAACAAACACATCGCAATCTTGCATAATCAGCAAAGCATTTTCTCGTGGCAAATTTCCATGCCAAACAACATTTTTCAAACGCAAGTCATTCGACAATTTCATCCATTCTTTTCTTTTGGGACCATCCCCAAGAACATGCAATTCGACATTATCTAGCCCGACCATTGATTCCAGCAAAAAGTTGAGAGACTTTCTAGGTATATGCAATCCGCTCCAGCAAAGTTTCAAGACTCCATCCGCTTGAGAAAAATTCTTCTCCGACACAGCCATTTTCGTTAAACCAACTTCTGGAAGAATGACATTGTCCTTATGGAATAAACGTTTTACAGTATCGGAGTCCTCTTGAGTAGCGCACATAATTTCAGAGGCTTTTTCGATAGCATTCCTAACCCTACGAGAAGTTTTCATTTGCCATAAGTTTAGCAGATTCCTACAGGCATAGAAAATCAGTCCATAAGCGCCCATTGTATAGAGTAATTTCCAGGGAGTTATATTAAACCCACCGATAGGCCCCCACACAAAAGGCTTGTTCATTCGCCACAAATAGCCGGGTTCACGATACCCGATCATATTTAGCTGGTGTACTAAATCAAAATTTTCTTTTTTATCTAGCTCAAAAGCAAGCTTTAGAACCTTCTTTTGCCAAGCTTTATAAAACCAGTAATAAGATGGCGGCCATATTTTACGTAATAAATTATGGCGAGCTCTTTTTACAAAATAAAACCTACAATATTTAAATTCGTCCGGATGGTTCGCCAAATATTCGGAAATTACACTTTCGTATTTACTTTCAGTGATTATGTGCAATTCATGATTTTTCGACAAGCACTTGACAAAGTTCCAACCCATTCCGGGTTCAGAACCTTGATAAGGAGAACATGCGTATGCATTAACTAAGACTTTCATCGAACATCATCTATTTTAAAACGTTTACCCATCATAGCCGTAATAGCCTGCATCGCAGCATCGATACTTTCTTCGGGTTTTACAGTTGTATCAATCCACACTGCATTTTTTCTTTTACTGCAGAAATCTTTTAATACAGCCGTTTGGCGTTGAACTTCTTCCAAAGACGTTTCGGGCTTACGGGCGTAAATTTTTTCAGGATCCCCACCCAAGCACAAAATCAAATCTGGCTTTGGCAGAAAGAGCTCCCCAACCCAAACAACCCAATTGGGCAATTTGACATGAGAACGTTTTTGATCTAAATAGAATTCATAATAATAGCGATCAAAAATGAACACCTTGCTCTTTGAATGAATAGGCAACCAAACCTTTTTCATGAATCCAAGAGTGTAGTCCAGCATATACCATCCCCAACGAACAAGGGACATTGCAAAACCAGACTGCTTACCCGAATGGGGATCACTTACGACCTTGACTTCTTGACCTTCTTTGGGCTTTTTTCTCTTGCCGAGAACAACAGCAATATCAGGCAACCAATTGGGACGAAGATGGTTGTAAATAACACCATTATGGAAGCATTCATTCAAAATTGGGGTAATCGAATTGATAATAAAGCTTTTTCCACTACCATCAGTACCTTCGACAACAATCACATATCCAGGCTTACGCATAAAAAATCTTTTCATTAATGAAATTTTTACAAGCCATTGTTTTATTTTATTTCCACGCGATACCGTTTTTCTTAACTCTTTTTGTAAAGGAAATGCTATTTTGTTAAGACCGTCTATAGAAAGATTCTCCAAAATCAAATCTAATGTTTTTTTTTCATAAACACGTTCTACAATTTCTTTTGCTTCGTCAAAATCCTTATTAAAAGCATTTAAAAGAGCTTTTGTATATTTTTCCTTCGCTCTCCCATTATGAATTATTTCTTTAAAATAATCTACAAAATACCCTTTTTCTGCATTTAAGACCCTTACAATATTGTTATATACAAAAACATCATTTTGCAATAAATCAACAGGAAAATAAGAAGCACCTTTGTAAAGTAAACCTTTATAAAAAACATCGATTTGAACGCCCCATTCAAAAGTTAAGAATCTATAAAACTTAGCATTATACGTTTCGTAATATGAGGCTAATGCAATTTCGTTTTTCATTGACAAATCAAGAATAGTTCGTTCAATCTTAAAAAAATCAGATTCTGTAACAACAATATCAATATCGCTACCACCAGTATCTCGAGGTAAAAACTGATACGAGCCAAACACAAAATAATCTATTTTATTTTCATTAGCCCGTTCAAAAAATAATGTAAGAAATTCTTCTTTTGTCATAAAAATTTCATCCTATACAACTCAAAACTTTAATTAATTTGATTAAACATATTTTCAAAACAATCAAAAAATTTTTCACACATACCATTATTTCTCAATATCAAAGGATCCTTAATAGGTTTTACTTTTTCAAAAGCTTTTTCCAACAGCTCAACATATTGTTCATCATCATATGGATCAATAACATTTCCATTTATATTTTCCCTTATCAAGCAATTACTCCCTGCTATTTTACTCACGAGACAATAACATCCTCCAAGCAAAGCTTCATTAGTCACAGCACCAAAAGCTTCACGCGTACTTTGTAAAGTAAAAATTTGAGCTATATCGTACCATGCATAAAGAAAATCTCCCTCAACTCGTCCCGTAAAAATAAAATCATTTCGATTTTGAACCATTTTCTGAATATTTTCTTTTTCAGGCCCATCTCCAACAATTACAAAAACAGAATCTTTTATATTCGCTTTCAAAAAAGCATTGATTGCAAATGGAAGATTTTTCAATTCAACAAATCGACCAACAAACAATAAAATCTTTTTTCCCACAAGCTTGTATTTTGTTACATACTCCTGACTAATCGGCAATATTCGTTGCAATCGCTCTCGAGCCCTTTCGTCATCAACAATTATAGGCATGTACACCCCCTTACCATATTTTTGCTGATAATATTTTGCAACTCTAGGCTCTACATTTATAATATTATCCAAAAAAGGCATTAGAATCTTAGCAGCCCATTTATGTTTCCACGAAAAATAATTATTTACCGAAACCATATCATAACTGTCATCTACAATACTTATAATACGGAATCTTTTGAAAGTTAAAATTTTGTATAAGACAATAACCAATGTAGCAATACTAAATTCCGAGCACAGCACAACATTTGGTTTAAATACCCGTAGTTGGCCAACAATTCCTTTAATCCAATGAAACAGTCCCTTCTTGTTTTCAATATAAACTGGTGTAAAATTCAACTGTTCTTCAATTTTTGAATAATCAAATTTTTGCGTAACCAAATTTCGTTGAAACAAACAAACAAGCGTATCAAAACGCCTATAGAATTCATTAAAAAAATCTATACGATAAGGCGCAATAACAGGATGAAATACCAAAAGCCTCTTTTTCATACCTATTTCCTCGCTTTACCCAAAAGCCCCCACAATTGCGGGAAAACGCAATGCAGATATGTTGTAAAATAATGGAATGTAGCTTTACCAATACCAAAAAACTTGGATTCTAAATGAAAGATTTCACGAGGAGGCTGGCCGTTAGGTCGATGCAACGCCTTCCAGCGTTTTCGCAAAGGAATATTAGGATTACACCAATTGCTCAATATCGGATGTTCATCACAAGCACCAAGATGTTCCCCCACCTGATAAATGGCAACGCCTCGCTTCGTCGCTGTGTATCCATAATCAGTATCACCACCAGAATGACCATAATACGGATCCATATTGCCTATAGAATCGTAAACAAATTTTGGGAAAAGAACAATATTACCGTTAAAAGTAATACACTTTACATCTCTGCCATTAACTTCTGGAATTCCTTTTTGAGGAATTCGACCGCCATAAGTTGTGTGTGACTTATCCAAAGATTCTGTGGGACCTACAACAATCGCCTGGTCCTTGTACTTTTGAGAAGTTGCAAGTAACTTTTCGATAGCACCATCATAAAGGAAGGTATCATCATTGAGCCAAAGATAAAAATCATACTCTTTAGTCTTGGCAGCAGTATCCCAAGCGGTCCACATACCTCTATTCCAAAAGAGGCTTCCATTACCTTCAATTATATTTACCTGCGGGAATTGTTCTCTAACCGCTTCTGGGGTGCCATCAGTACACCCATCATTTGTCAAGTAAACATCCAAAGAATAACCTTCAGGAATAGCTTGCTTAAAAAGGTTATCCAAGCATCGCAAAGTTGTTTCTTTGCGATTAAAGACAGTAAGGAGTACGGCTATTGTTTTCATACGTTTCTTATAAACTTCGCAGGGTTTCCAGCCCATATTTGATTATCAGGTATATTCTTGGTCACAACACTTCCTGCACCTACAACGGAATTTTCACCAATAATAACCCCCTTAAGGATTGTTGAGTGAGCCCCAATAAAAGCATTATCTTTAACGAAAACTGGCTTTTTAGCTCTATTTTTCATATCATCTTTTGATTTTCTTACATTAGGATCAAGAGAATGAAAATCTGTCGTATATATACATACTCCGCCACCAATTTTTACATTATTACCAATAGTGATATCATCAATAGCAACAAGGGCCGTTTGGCTAATTCCAACATTATCCCCTATAGATAAAGTTGCAGTGCGATCGACAAAGAATGTACACGGTTGCGGGCAACCTATCGGATTATGTTTGATACCATTATTCATCGAAAAATTTTTTCCAATGTTCATTTTTCCACCGCGAGCCACCATAATATAAGGAGTTCCACCCGTTTTAAAAGACAAAAAGGACACATTATTCCCTTTTAACTTGAGCCATGTAACGCAATAATTTGTTACACTAGCAAATTTATTTAAAATCAATCTTATTGCTTTATAAATGTGATAAATCATTTTTTACACTCCCTTACGCTTTTGAGGGCAACAAAATGTTATGAGCCCACGATTTAAATTCATAATCAGTCATCTGTAAAAAATACGGTGAATAACACATTGACAAAATAACCCAAAGATAAAGATTATTCAAGTCAAACCGTGTAAAATCTTCCATCCAAGCAAACGCCCAACGAAAAGAAACATTAAGAGCAATAATAAACATGCATTTATTATTAGAATATTTGAATACATTTCGAATTGCAATAAAAAAAATCAAACCATATAAACAAACGCCTATTAAGCCCATATAAGTAAAAACATTTAAAATAGACACTTCACAACCTTGACGTTCTCCTTTATGATATTGAGTACCGGCAAATTGATGATCCGCTACGTAAAAAAAAGCAGGAGAATCATAACCTCGAGCAAGAGACCGTCCCTGAAAAAGATAGTGATTTTTTATAGCACTAGAAATAGTTTCCTCATATAAAAAAGTTCTCGTATCAGTTTTTAAATTTTCACTTTTAGTACTATTACCTGCTATAGAATAACTCCCCGCAACAAGAACTTCTTTATCACCCAGATAATCATTCATTTTCCATATATTAAAGAAACCAGTCACCCCCAAAATAAAGAAAAAGAATGGCATAACTGCTAATAAAGACGTAACCTTTTTTACAACACTCAAAGATAAAATATCAATTTTCCAAAAAGCTAAAGAAACCATTAAAGCAAAAGCAAATCGAATCGCTGTGCTACGAGCACCCAAAGAGCCATATACAAACACTGCCAAAGAAAAAAAGATTACGACTATCTTCCATTTTCTTTCATAAAACGGCCAAAAAATTACAAGAAACGCAAAAGGTGATAAAAATTTTCCAGGGGCTTCAAGTTGCATAAACGGGAGGAAAAGCCAAAAAGCCACAATAGCAAAGCAACACCATTGTCGAGAAATTCTCGATATATTTTCAGGAATAGATAAATAGAAAAAAGATACTCCCATTAAATATATCATTAAATTACTAATTAAATTTTTATAATCCCAATAATAATCAGCCATAAAGCAACCATAAACAGCAGATAAAGCTACCCAAATCATGAAAAATTTTATTGCTTTAGGATATTTTACCTCTTGATAATATTGTTTTTTAAATTGAAAAAAGGCATAAAGAGTAAGAGATTGCAAAATCCACCAAATCGTGGTGTTTCCTATAGAAAATTCAACCCACTGACTAATTGATGGATATGTCAGTAAAATTACCCAAAATGGAATAAATCTATGTATATCCATCATATTTTACCAATAACAACCATTCTCTACTTTATTAGAACTTTTGGTTCTAAACCCATCCGGTCTAATCCAATTTTCATTTGACATCATCTTTATATAAAGATTTTCAGGTTTCATATGCCAATTTCTAGCATAATTAGGATTTTCCCATCTTTTTCCCTTAATACCAAACAATAATTGCAAAGCCCCACCCATATGCACAGCTTTTTTTCCAAGTCTTTTGCAGTGAGCTGCTAAAGGGAAGCCATAGGCCCCACAACCGATTAAGCAAATATCGTAATCCTCTTTATCTATTTCGTTTTCCATCCATTTAAGAGCATCAAACCAGTCCTTAAAACCATTATTTTCGCCACCCAAAGACTGAACAGCCTTAACAGTTCGCAAATTAAAAGAAGGAAGCATATCAGGATTATCAAATAATTCGTTTCTATGATTTATGTACTGGTGTTCAATTAATTCAGCAAAAGGATGAACGACAACCACTTTTTTTCCTTTTAAAACCGTAGTCCAAGGATTTGAAGACCAATATGGTTCCAACATCAACAAATGAATAAAATTGCAATTATACGGCAAAGGCATCTGTTTTTCTTTTCCAAACCAAAGCGCTAATAAATCAAGTTCCTTGACATCATTTAACATTAGCTTTGTGAATTTTGAAATGGTTTGCGGATTTGCGGGGAAAAAACCTGAGCATTGTTGTATATCCTGAATACTTCTCTCATTCCACCACCATTGAAATTGTTCACCCCGTATATATTTTAGAATGCTGTAATTTTGAGATTCTACAGCAAGACAGTTTTGCATGGCCTGAAATTCAGAACTTCCGAATCTTGCAATCATACAAGGTTTGTTAGAAGACAAAAGCTTAATTATAATATCAGAAGTTTGTTCGGGAGTAAGCCCAATATCTTCAGGAAAAAATTTTCCATACGAGTTTCCCAAAGCTATCTTTTGATATACTTTTTTGCATACTTTAAGAATAAATTTGAACAATGTCATAAAAACAATCCTTATGCTAAAAAGCACCTTACATAGATTTATTCTGATAAAGCTTTTTGAGTTCTTTCTTCTGGATCCAAAAGGCTTTTATTTTATTCACCCTATATTTCACTCTTTTAAAAAAAGGCTTCTTTGGAGCATCTTTCAGCATTCCCCTTTTTGTAAAATCCATTTCTATTCCATGCTTTTCAAAGAGAGGAACAGTTTCTTCTTTCCAACGCCCTTGAACAATACCTGTAAAGATATAGGGAATTATTTCAAATTCGTTTAATTTCACAAAATTTCTACTTACGCAAAGATATTTACTTTTCATAACCGCAGAACGCTGAGAACCAAATTCTTCAAACTGCCAGGCATCCTCATATTCACGAATCAGCGAACTCAATTCATCTCGACGCCAAAGAGCCGCCTGACAACTAACTCTATATCGCTGATTGATTTCTACAACATCAAGATTTTCAAATTCCGATTTACCACAGGTACGAACCGCCTGATCTGTCAAATGGATACACTTAACATCAGGATGTTCGCACATAAGTTTCACATATTTCTCCACTAAATCATTCTTGACAGGAGCCTTCAAAAAATAATCTTCCTGCATATACAGGACTATATCCGAGTCCATCTTGTCAAGAGCCCATTTTAAGCAACTACTCCACGTTGCAAATTTACCCTTGAAAGACTTTCCAACACATCCCTTTACAGGAACAACCGAAAGTCCGAGATAAGAATAATCCTTATATTCCGTATTAAGATAGACTGCCCCCCTGCAGTCCGGCCAATAAAGTTTAAAAAGTTTAAAGAACGGATCCCAGCAATCCTCAAATTTATCACAAGTGTTGATAAGGATAGAGTAGTTCATATTAGTCCCTAATCAAGTCAATTCCACAAATATCAAAAAACATATAAATCTTATTATTCATACAACAAGACCTTTTTTAGAACACAGACCAAATAATATAGACTTTATCATTTTTACCAATTGATGAACAACAAACGCAAGTAATATATCCATCAAAAATACTAAAGCAACCACAATTAATGTTGAAGAAAAATATGTATTCTCAATCATATAATAAATTCAGCAGAAAACCTTTTAAAATTTCCATAATTCAAGAAGCTCCTTTTTTTATACAATGCAGTCCATCATCAAAAAAACATTGTTAATTCATATAGGCGGGAAATGTGATACTATTGTATTTTTTTCCATACAAAGAGACCAAGTAATCATAATCTCTTTTTTTCATATACGAAAAGGCCTTTTGCTTCCATGGTCTTACATATTTTTCTCGTACAAAATTACCATACAATTCAAATTCGGAAAAACCAGCTTGTTGAGTCCGATCATATTTTTCCAAAACAGCTGTTATCCAATCCGTTTTACATTTTTCTTCAATATTCTTATGCAGTTCATTCAACTTTTTTTTGGAAAAAAGCATTTTATGCGCCACATAACTAAAAGCAGACATTTTTTTTAAAGAGGTAATTCTTTTTATATTCGCATAATACGGGCAATGCATTTCGGAACTCATATAAAAAACAGGCTTTCCATTTTTAGCAAGAAATGTATGCGGACGTAATAAAACATGATCAGAATCAATACATAAGTAATGATTGCAAGTTCCAACCCGTCCTGACAATTTTATCAACTGCTGAAAAAGCCATCCACTTCTATCAACAATCTTATCCTTTTCTTTTATCTTTAAACATAAGTCTTTCGGACCAAAACCCAAAACTGTTGTTTCATCAACAAATTCTATAGAATTACATCTACAAAACTCCATTATCTGATTATTTTGAGGAGCTACTAAATAAATATTCTTTATACGATTTTGCACATTTTTCTTAACACCTTCAAGACAAAGAGGTAAAATGTCCAAATCCTTCTCTATCACAGGTATTACGATGTCAATTTCTTCCGATGATGGAGGAATATCCGGCAATGGTAAAAAAGACATTATTTTCAATAAAACCCGACGTTTCAAATATTTTATACTATTCATTTTTGAGCCAATGCTTGAAATAAATTTGAAATACATTTTTCCCTCTTTTTTTCTATTATTTCATTAACATACTCATAATCAATCTTTTCGTTTACTAAATCATCAAAATTATTATAGAATCTCCGTTTTTCTAATTTCAAAAGACGCATCACTGTCATAAAACGATCATCATTTTTCGTTACGATAACATTTTGTTTATTAAATATTATCGAGAATAAGAATCCATGATAGGAATCCGTTATAACAATTTCAGCCGAAGCTATAAGACCTAACCATTCCTGAACTGTAGGAAATTCATTAGCAGATAAGCTTGTATTCCATTGATTATCTATATAACGAATTTCAAGATGATTATTTGCAGCATAAATTTTCACTTTTTCAACAACATCTTCTCGTTTATTTATAAGATACAATAATACGTATTTTCTTTCATTTAAAGGTTTTTGAGCTATATTTAGATAGAGTTCCTTTGAAATCAACAAAGTTGGATCGAGAACACATTCTGCATCCATTCTTCCTGCTCTAGCACATTTTTCCACACCGCTATTTTCTCGAACAGAAATATACTTAAAGTCAGCCAACAACGGTTTTATATAATCATAACACGAAGCGGGAGGAGCACAATTTCCCCAACTTGCAGCATAAGACAACTTCATTGAATTATTATTTGCAAAATTAAGGAAATAGGCTTTAAAAATATTTCTATAAGTTTCCCATTTTTCAGGGACATACCAAATTTGATCACTTCCTGCAATATAAGCGTCAGCTTCAGGTGGATTTTGAAGCAAATCCTTGTATTTATGATATACACAATCATTATACTTTATAAACTTCGTTTTAAAGTCATTAAAATGTCTATCTACTTTTGTTGTAGTCCATCGATTTTTTCGACGAAACAAAAATCGATTAATCTTATTATACACTTTTTTTATACTAAAAATTGATTTCCAACGCCCAGTATATCCAGTATAATCATTATGAAGCAAATACCTAATAATAAAAGCTTCATGCCCTAATTTTTCTAGCACCTTCTGCAAAGCATATCCTTGCAAAACCTGACCATAATTATCCTGTGTTTCCCAAAAAGTCACTACACCAATTTTCATAATTTTACTCCTATAAATTCTAAAAACACACGAATAGACCTTTTAAAACGCCCTTTCATAGTATACGAAAATTTCAATGCAGCCTTATTCACAGAGTTATTTCTTAAATATTCCCAAAAAGCCTCCCTATTAGCAGGTTCAGTCACCGATTGCGAATAAGAATTATTAAAAACACGTATTTTATCAAAATCAACTTGTTCATACATACAAGTAATTTTTTTAAATAAATCCATTCCCTTTGATGTGTTACATAAAACAGCACTAGCCCCCCGATTATCATCAAATTCTGGTTTTATTTTTTTTATACTCCAAAAATCAGCAATTGTAATATCACTATTCGATTTTCCATTTTTAAAAGAACAATTATAGCAAGACGGACGAATAGTCAAATTATCCAAAATAAATAATCGCATAAAAGCATTACGTAAGGCTCTCTCTCTAAAAATTTTATTTTTCATTTCAAAACAAATACTAAACAATTTCCATCCATAAAATTTGTCACGAAAGGAAATTGACTTTATATCAGATTTTTTTAAATTTTCCTTTAAGTATTTCCGCCAAACACCTGGACTAGGCACTCCATGACATATAAAGTCTAATGTAGCTAGAGAGTCATACTTTTTCCTTAAAAAACTTTGTAACCCAGCAATTTGACATGGAGTACCAGAAAAGAGTACTTGTCTTCCTTTTTTCAAATCACATTCAACATCTTTATAAGTATTTTCAATTTTGCTCTGAATATACTTACTACCTCTCAAAAGATGCAAATATTCAGGGGATTCTATTCTAATATGGTGAACTTCCCAATTAGAATCAAAAGCCGCACCATAAACAACTCCATTTTCCTTTAAAAATAAATCAGCAAATAACGAAAATACACCACCAGAACTACTTGCAAGTCTAATATTATCATTTGAATTAACAGCAACAAAAAGCTTCAAAGGCTTTTGAGGACTCCAAGTATTCTGCATTGGACAAACTTTTGTACAAACTTTACATTTTATACATTCATCCTGATTAACAAACGGATAAAGAAAACCTTCTTGATCATCTTTTAAAGATATACAATTACGTGGGCAAGCTTGTACACACGCACCACATCCACAGCAACGAGTTTTTTCTTGAATAGAGATCATGCAAACCTTTTTTTTATGCTATAAAAAAGATTTAGCAAAATATTGCGTTCTGTTATATTTATACCCAGAACAAACACAAATAAAATAAAAATACAGCAACTAATTACACATGTAAAACAAAGTCGTAAAAAACATTCTTCATAAAGAAACGTCAATAAAAAAGTTAATCCGAACGACAATAAAAACACAACAATACAGGGTATTACACACTCCTTTAAAACATCTATATAATCTACTTTTAACAAATGATGAAATACAAGTACACCCAAAATTCGATATCCAACAACATTTAATAAGATTATTGATAAATACATACAATAAGGAGGATAACCGAACTTAAACATTACAAAAGTTATAAAAACAGAAAACAAATATATTATCCCAGTCCCTACAGAAATACTTTTTATTTTTCCATTCGCCCCAATTGCCGTTGGGAAAGTAACTGTTAACTGTCCTAATACAGACGCTACAACCTGTAAACGACAAAAAAGGACAGCCCAATCAGGAACATTTCCTAACCATATTTTCAATATATAAGGAGTCTCAATTAAAAAAGGAATTGAAAAAAACACAAAAACAAAAAAAGAAAATTTACTTCCTATAAAAGTAGCCTTTAGAAAGGAGTTTTTATCACCAGCACCAGCACTCTTCACAATAACCGGATTTAAAGCCTTCAACATATTGTTTGAAAAAATTTTCAACAACGCATCAACTTGTTGTGCTATAGCAAGAGCTGTATTCATAATCACACCATAAAAGGCATTTGTCACAATACCAAGTCCATAATTTGCAATCATCGTAGCGGCAACAGCAAAAAAGTTCCATCCAGTAAAGCCTAGCATTTCTTTTGCAAGATCTTTCCTGAAATACTTAAACGGTTTAAGGATACATTCTGTATATCGTTTATGGCAATACACCTTCATTATGGAGAGTGTCACAACAGGAATACAAGCCATCAAAATTCCGTATACAATCAACTTGTCATAATTCGTACTTACGCAAACCAAAGCAACCGTCAACTTCAAGAGCGATTCTAGAATTCCCACCAATGCATAATAACGCATATTTTCATGAGCATTCATTACAGCTTCGTAGGGTACATTTATTACAGTAAGAAATGTACTGAAAATCAAGCAGCCATAAACAAATTTTGCAGCTAGCATTCGACTTTCAGGAATGTTTAGGATTCCATTAAAATAAACAAAACCAGCAATTAACAAAACAATAGCTATTATAAGAGCTAAGCACAAATGAATAACAATACTAACATTGAATACACCTATTTTTTTTTCTTGGTTTCCCTGCCCCTCAGCGTAGCTCATAAAACGTTGTGTCGCCGAAGACATAGCTCCATTCAAAAAGCCGAGCATTCCAATTGCGCCACCAACAATGGCATAGATACCAAAGTCAACGACACCTAACGCATTCAAAATAAGGCGAGTTGTATATAAAGATATAAACATGGTTATCGCCATTTTGGCATACAACCACATAGTATTCTTTATTATCAGATTCGCCTTTGACATATTACAGATACTTTATTCAAACAAATTCTACAAAAAAGGAGATTCCCGAACAAGTCGGGAATGACAAATAAGGAGGTTGCCTTGACAAGAATGAATCGTTCAAAAGCAACCGCCATTCCCTCTTACTTCACCAAACCCTTTTCTAGATACTCTGCCAAGTTCGTGCGGGTCACGCTCGCAACGTGGTCAGCGGCAACCTTGCGCATATCGTTTTCAACCATTATCTGTACAAGTTGTTCAAAATTCGTCTTTTGCGGGTTCCAGCCGAGTTCGGCCCTTGCCTTGGTCGGGTCGCCCCAGAGGTTCACCACGTCAGTCGGGCGATAGAAATCTTCAGAAACAGCGACGACGGTCTTGCCGTTCGCGATATTAATCCCTTTTTCATTCACGCCTTCGCCTTCCCAAGCAAGTTCAATGCCTGCATGTTTGAAAGCGAGAGTCGCGAATTCACGGACGGTGTGCTGAACGCCGGTCGCAATCACAAAATCTTCGGGCTTGTCGTGCTGCAAAATGAGCCACATGCATTCCACGTAATCCTTGGCATATCCCCAGTCGCGGAGGCTATCGAGGTTACCGAGGAACAGGCAGTCCTGCTTGCCCTGGGCGATTCGGGCGGCGGCGAGCGTAATCTTGCGGGTCACAAAGGTTTCGCCACGGCGTTCAGATTCGTGGTTGAAGAGAATGCCGGAGCAGCAGAACATATTGTAGGCTTCGCGGTATTCCTTGACAATCCAGAAGCCGTAAAGCTTGGCGACAGCGTAGGGGCTGTACGGGTGGAACGGGGTATTCTCGTTCTGCGGGACTTCTTCGACCTTGCCGTAGAGTTCACTAGTGCTGGCCTGGTAGATGCGGCAAGTCTTTTCCAAATGATTCGTACGCACGGCTTCAAGAACGCGAAGCACGCCGGTGGCATCAACATCGGCGGTAAATTCCGGGGAATCAAACGAGACCTGCACGTGGCTCTGGGCTGCAAGGTTATAGATTTCGGTCGGCTGGACCTTGCCCACAACTTTCACGAGGCTCATGGAGTCGCCCATGTCGGCGTAGTGCAAGTGAAAATTCGGTTTACCTTCAAGATGGGTTATGCGTTCACGGAAGTCCACAGAAGAGCGGCGGATAATGCCGTGGACCTCGTAGCCCTTGGAAAGCAAAAATTCAGAAAGGTAGGAGCCGTCCTGTCCGGTGACGCCTGTGATTAATGCGACGTTGCGTTTTGTCATGTTTTAAGTTTCCTAGATGCTTCGACTTCGCTGCGCTCCGCTCAGGATGACACAGACGGCCATAATCGTTATGCCTTCAAAGATTCCTTGTACCAATCAAAAAGTTTCTGCACGCCCTCGTCAATTTCCACCTTGTGAGTCCAGCCGAGGCTGTGGAGCTTGCTCACGTCGATGAGCTTGCGCGGGGTACCGTCGGGCTTGCTGGCGTCAAATACGACTTCGCCTTCGAAACCAACTGCCTTCACAACGAGTTCGCTAAGTTCACGGATGGTGAGTTCCTTGCCCGTTCCCACATTGATGTGGCAGTTGCGGATTTCACCAAGCTTGGGGATGGCGCCACCGCGGCCTGCGCTGTGGTTGCGATCTACTGCACCATCGACGCTTGCACCGTAATGCACGCTGGAATACTTTTCGATGCCAATGATGTCGCTAAAGTTCACGTTCAAGAGCACATGGACCGATGCGTCGGCCATGTCTTCGCTCCAGAGGAATTCGCGGAGCGGCTTGCCGGTGCCCCAGAGGGTCACCTTGTTGTTTTCGATGCCGTACTTGGCGAGGACTTTTAAAATTTCATCTTGCGAGGCATTACCGTTGATGCCTTCAACCGGGCGCTTGTCCATATCTACCTTGATGCTATTCCAGTCGTTGTCATGGATGAGCTTTGCCAGGTAGATTTTGCGCATCATGGCAGGCATCACGTGGCTATTTTCCAAGTGGAAGTTATCGTTCGGGCCGTAAAGGTTCGTCGGCATCACGGCGAGATAGTTGGTGCCGTACTGCAGGTTATAGCTTTCGCACATCTTGAGGCCCGCAATCTTTGCGATGGCGTATTCCTCGTTGGTGTACTCGAGTTCGCTCGTGAGGAGGGCGTCCTCCTTCATGGGCTGCGGAGCGTTCTTCGGGTAAATGCAAGTTGAGCCGAGGAACAGGAACTTTTTCACGTTGTGGGCGTAAGCTTCGCTAAACACGTTGCACTGGATTTTCATGTTCATCATCATGAAATCGGCACGATAGAGCGAGTTCGCCATAATACCGCCAACAAATGCAGCAGCGAGCACGACGGCATCGGGGCGTTCTTCGTCAAAGAACTTCTTGACAGAATTTTGATCAGTGAGGTCAAGTTCCTTATGGGTGCGACCAACAAGGTTGTTGTATCCACGGGATTTGAGGTTGTTCCAAATAGCAGAGCCTACCAACCCATGGTGACCTGCAACATAAATCTTTGAGTTTTTATCCAACACAGCCATAGAGGTATTACGTCCTCATCATTTTATTGAAAATAAAGGTTCTTAAGAAATTCGGCATCAAAAAAATCAGTTCGTTAACGGTCGAACGCAATAGGAAATCCCTATAGCGGAACCAGCCAACCCTGAAAAACTTTTTATTGAAATAGTGCATAGCCTTGATATACTCCCAGCTACCACGATTTTTATAATAATCCTTGTTCATCCGCTTATATACCAAAGGTTTTTGTACGTTAATACCCCTAGCACAAAAGCTCAAAAGATTGATAATCAAGGCGTAATCCTCTGCCATATAGCAATCTTCGTAATCACAGCAAGCAAGTACCATTCTTTTTTTAAACAAGGCTGAAGAAAAAGCCATCGGCATTCTCCGTTTTGCAAAGCTGTAAATTTGCTCAGGAGACTCGGGAAACACGCGATAGCCTTCAACATCGTTGATGGATTCACTGAATTCATTGATATTGGTTCCCACCATATCGGCCTTATTTTCAAACAAGGCATTAAATTCTTCTTCGATACGAGTCGGCGCAGAATATCCATCCGCATCCATATAGGCGATAAACCCGTTCGTGCAAGCAAGAATTCCTTGCCTAAAAACCTCGCCCACCCCCCCGCAACGTGGCAAAATCAATGTTTTGAATATCGCGGCATGTTCCTTTTTATAGCGATTGATCAGGGTTTGCATTTCATCTGGCACCGGTCCATTCTGAACCAAAACTATTTCGGAAGGCTTTACGGTCTGCTGGATCATGCTATCCAAAGCAACAGAAACCCATTCCGGTTTTTCCGTTTCACATACACTGAGCAAAGCACTATACGCAGGAAAATTCACGAAACCATCCCATTTACACCACAAAAGTGAGGCCTATTGCCGCACAAATCCGCAGAGTATATCTTAACGACGGAGTTTTTTCCGTTCAACAGACTAGCCACATGCAAAGCAACTGCTTCAAAAACTTCAAAAATCGCTTGGACACACCACAGTTCCCCGAGAACTGCGGTCTTTTGGCGCATTTAGCCCAAGGAGTTCTATGAGAGATTTTTTTGAAGAAATTCGCAAAGCGGTGGTTTCTCAGTCTGACCTGCTATCCCGATTTACCCTAAATACCTATTTAGGGCACATTAACAAGATTCACCAATACCGCCCCAAACTGGACTGTAAAGACATTGACGTACCTTTTTTACAAGGCTACGTGGAATTCATGAGGCAGAGAGAAAACTCGGATGGGACCATTTACCGGTCGCTTGCCGTACTACGTAAATTCGTTAACATTTTGCGCAAAAATGGACTTACCGACAAAAATCCATTTGCAAATTTTCATCTGCACCGGGCACGAACCCGCAGAGATTTTCTGGAAATCGACGAACTGAAAGCGTTGTACGAGGATTTTTTCCAGAAAAAAGCAATATTGACGTTCGCCGAGCGCGAATCCATGCGTGCGTTCTTATTTTCGTGCTTTACGGGCCTCCGATATGCAGACCTTAAAAATCTACGCACAGAAGACATCAAAAACGGGAAAATTCACAAATGGACGCAAAAGACTGGGCAAAAGGTTTATATTCCCATACCCAAGCAGGCCCTCTCCCTTATCAGGAAAAGCGAAGACGGCTGCGTTCTCCATGTCGTAAATAATTCATCTTTCAACAAGAACCTTAAATCATGCGCCGAAAAACTCGGCTTTAACAGGCGGCTACACGCTCACTTGGCACGCCATACATTCGCCACATCGTGCATTACGCTAGGAATACCGATAGAAACGGTCTCGAAACTATTGGGGCATTCCGTTTTACAAACGACAATGATTTATGCGAACTATGCCGACGCCACTATAGACCGGTATATGTCCAAATTTGAGGTGTGATGTGGTATTTCGCAAATCTTAGTAAAAGTCATTTTTCGGTCTTTTTCTCGATATCCGACCGAAATAATGACATCAAGGTTGTAAAAATTGACATCGTGCGACTGAATTTTACCTTCGATTTGCTTATTTGTCAATAGCATTTTGGTTGTTTTTTAACCTTTTTTCGTGGAAAATACTTGCTTTTTCTTCTACATTTATTATTATTTTCGTACCGTTTTAGGTGAAAAATATTTATCCGATGAGTAAAATTAGCTCAACTTCTGACCTTTTCATGACCGCAGTTCTCGGGGAACTGTGGTCTTTTTTATTTTCCCAATATTAATCTTATTTAAAAAGTCTTTCTATATTGCTTATCATGAGTGAGCAGAAAGATATAGACCGTACCCGCTATTTTGAGTTAAAGAAACAACTGGAGGAAGCTAGCCGTCTTTATTACAAGGACGGGGTCTCCCCTATGAGCGACCAGGATTTTGACTTTGGGCTCAAGGAGATGGAAGCGCTTGAGGCGAAGTATCCGGAATTGCGCGGGAAGGGTTCGCTCACGCAGAAGGTCGGTAGCGACCTCACGAATGATTTTGCGAAGGTGGCGCATGCGGTGCCGATGCTCAGCATTGCTAACGTGTACAGCGAAGAAGAAATGCGCGAGTTCGTGAAAGCTGCGGAAGAAGGAATTGCTGCTTTGGGCGAGCGCGCGACGTGGATATGCGAGAGGAAAATCGACGGGGTTAGCCTTTCGGTGGTTTACGAGAATGGCCGCTTGAAGCAGGCGGCAACGCGTGGCGATGGCGCCCAAGGCGATGACGTGACGTTGAATGCGCTCACGATTGCAGACATTCCTGAATATTTTGACGCGAAGAAATTGAAGATTGACCCGAGCGAGATTCCGCAAGGAACATTCGAAGTCCGTGGTGAAGTCTACATGGAACGCGAAGCGTTTGAACGCTTGAACGAACAGTTCATCTTGGAAAACAAGAAGACGTTCCAAAACTGCCGCAACACGGTTTCGGGCTCGCTCAAGCTCAAGAGCGTTGCCGAATGCAAGACGCGCCCGATGCGCTTTTTTGCATACCACATTCCACAAAGCAACAACAAGACTCACGAAGAGAATTTGAAGCAGCTCAAGCGCCTTGGATTCCACACGAACGATTACTGGACCGCCGATACAGTCGATGAAATCATGGCGATTTCCGAGAAGATTGGTGCGAGCCGCGACAGTCTCCCGTTCGATATTGACGGCATGGTCGTGAAGCTGAACGATTTGCAGCAGCAGCGAGAACTCGGCAGCACGAGCAAGAGCCCGCGCTGGGCCATCGCATACAAGTTCAAGGCGGAACGTGCCTACACACCGCTTTTGTCTGTAGAATTCCAAGTCGGTCGCACCGGTGCCGTGACGCCTGTAGCCAATCTCGCACCCGTGCGCCTCGCAGGGACAACCGTGAAGCGCGCCACCCTCCACAACTTCGACGAAGTGGCAAGGCTTGACTTGCACTACGGCGACACAGTCGGCGTAGAGAAGGGTGGCGAGATCATCCCGAAAATCACCGATGTCAAGCGCGAGCTGCGCCCCGCCGGAGCCTCCCCCGTCGTGGCCCCTGAAAAATGTCCTGTGTGCGGAGAGCAACTCACACACATCGACGGCGAAGTGATTCTCCGTTGCGAAAACATGCACTGCCAAGCGCAAGTGCAATGTCTATTTGAGCATTTCGTAAGCCGCGAAGCGATGAACATCGAAAATCTCGGGCCAGCGCTTATCGCAAGTCTCCTTGCCACCGGCAAAATCAAGCGCATTCCAGACCTTTACCGCCTCACGCTCGAAGACCTGGAATCGCAGGAACGCATGGCGAAGAAGAGCGCGAAAAACGTCTTTGATGCCATCCAAGCATCAAAACAGCGCAGCCTCGAAAATCTGTTGCACGGTCTCGGCATCCGCTTTGTCGGCCGCACCAGTGCCCGTAACATCGCAAAGCATTTCCGCACGCTCGAAAAAATCCGCACAGCGACTGTCGAAGAATTGCAAAACGTGACTGACATCGGTGAACGCATCGGAAAATCCGTTTACGAATTTTTCCACACGCCGCTTTACACGAACGAAATTGACGAACTCGTAGCGCTCGGACTCCCGACAGAATTCAAGGGCGTTGTCAAGACTTTATTCCAAGGTCAAACTGCAGTCATCACAGGAACGCTCCCGAACATGGACCGCGACGAAGCGCGCAAGCTCATCGAAGAGAATGGCGGCAAGGTCTCCGGTTCCGTGAGCAAAAAGACGAGCTGGGTTTTGGCAGGCGAAGCCGCGGGCTCCAAGCTCACCAAGGCAAACGAGCTCGGAATTCCCGTGCACGACGAAGCATGGCTTATGGCGCAAATTGCGAATGGTGACGAGAGCGAGGATGGTGCAAACGCCAGCGAAGACCGCGCGCCCGCTGATGCCGTGAGCAATACGGCAAAGCCCGCTGAAGATCAAATGTCGCTGGATCTCTAGATTTCTTTGCAATACAAGATGGCGATTCCCGCTCGGAGGCGGGAATGACAAGTCTCAAGCTAGGGATGATGTAATGTATGTCAAAAAAGAAAGGCGCCCCGAAGGACGCCCAGAACTGTTTTAGTTAAAAGATTTAGCACAGCGAAGCTACAATCTGCAACCCTCAAGGAAGGGTAGTAAACCAAAGCAGCTCGTTTCGGAACAAAACTCGGCTCAAAAGCCCTCGCTTCAATCCCTAAAAACAAATGTATTAAAAATTTAAGAAAATGGCAAGATGTTTGATAATACAACTTGGAATGGTGCCAGAACCTGTAATCGGGGTCACATTGCCTAAAATTCCATTTTTTAGTAAATTTTAACGCATGAAATCAGTACCTATAACGCTCCTGACCGGTTACCTGGGAGCCGGCAAAACAACTCTCCTCAACTACGTTCTCAACAATCAGCAGGGCTACCACGTCGCCGTCATCGTAAATGACATTGGCGAAGTGAACATTGACCAAACTTTAATTGAAAAGGGCGGAAACATCACGAAGGAAGATTCGGGCAAGGTTGTCCCGCTTTCGAACGGTTGCATCTGCTGCTCGCTCAAGACCGACTTGATCGAACAAATCGCCGAACTTTTGGAAATGGGCAAGTTCGACTACATTCTCATCGAAGCTAGCGGTATCTGCGAGCCGATTCCTATAGCCCAGACCATTAGCTTTGCAGGTAGCCAGCTCCGCAGCAAAGACGGCCGACCTCTCCCCTGCCATTTGGACAACATCGTGGCAGTCGTTGACGTGCTCCGCCTCGCTGACGAATTTGCCGGTGGCGAAAAGCTCCTCGATGAAAATCTCGAAGAAGAAGATATCGCAAACTTGCTCATCCAGCAGATTGAATTCTGCAACACGATTATCATGAACAAGGTCGACGCTCTCAGCAAGCACGACTTGGAACACGTGAAGGCCGTCGTGAAGGCTTTGCAGCCGACCGCCAAGATGATCGAGACGAACTACGGCAAGGTCGACATGAAGGACATTCTCGACACGAAGCAGTTCGACTTCAACAAAGTTGCCGAATCGAGCACTTGGGCAATCAAGCTCAACGAAGAAGGTCACGACAACGATGACGATGATGATGACGATCATGACGAACATGAACATCACCACCACGACCATGACGATGACCACGATGAGCACGAACACCATCATCACGACCATGATGAACACGAGCATCACCATGATCACGACGATGAAGACCACAGCCATTGCGACCATGAACATGGCGTTTGCCACTGCGGCCACCACCACGACAAGGATCATCCGCATGGTGACGAATACGGCATCAGCACGTTCGTGTTCGAAGACCACCGCCCGCTGAACCGCGAAAAGTTTGAAGCGTTCCTCGACGACTATCCAACGAGCATCATCCGCACGAAGGGTCTTGTATGGTTCAGCGATGAACGCAGCGAAAGCTACTTGTTCGAACAGGCCGGCAAGCAGGCATCCGCCCAGAATTTTGGACGTTGGTTCGCCGCCGAAAGCAAGGCCGAACAACAGCGCATTCTCGAAGAAAATCCGCAGCTCCAGAAAATTTGGGACGAAAAGTACGGCGACCGCATCATCCGCCTGGTATTCATTGGCCAGCACATGGACAAGAAAAAGATTATCCAGGTGATGAAGGACTGCTTGGACGACTAGTTTGCGCTTCGCGCAGTTATTAGTTACTAGTTAATAGTTACTAAAATTTGAGACGAGAATCCCCGCGACCAAAGTCGCGGGGATTTTTTCACCAACGGAGTTAAGCAGTTACTTTTCTTCGATTTCTGGCACTTCGATAGCATCAACGTCTGGCGGGAGCGGATTTTTGGAATCTTGCTTTGCTCCAAGACGTTCTAGCTTACGGCAGGACTGCACAATGCTTGTCCCCTTATCATCGAGTTTTGCCATCCCCTTGTTGTAGGCTTCTTGAGCTTTACCGAGGGCGCTGCCAATATCTTCCATATTTTTCACGAACATGCCCACGCGCTTGAGCACTTCGTTCGCAAGTTCAAAGACCTTTTGCTGGTTTTGAGCCTGTTGCACCTGTCGCCAGGTCAGCTTGACGATACGGAGGGCGGCAAAAAGCGTCTGCTCATCGGCAATATAGACTCCACGGTCCATAGCATCGCGCCAAAGAGAAGGTTCTTCGGAAAGCGCAGTCCAAAGAGCGGCTGAACGCGGAACAAACATGATTACAAAATCAACGGTTTCTCTTGGAGCTTTCACGTACGTTGAATACTTTTTCTTGGCAAGTTCATCCACATGCTTTTTGAGACTTTCAATGTGACGTTTCAAAAGCAGTTTTCGCTGCTCCACATTTTCGCAAGCGACATAGTCCATAAAAGCTTTCATGGAAACCTTAGAATCGACAATGACATCTTTTTTTGTATCTAGATGAACGATGACATCTGGGCGCATCATGCTTCCGGTCTCTTCGGCGCGGAGCACATTGCCTTTTTCATCGCGCAGTGTTGATTGCGTTTCAAAATGAATTCCCTTTTGGAGCCCAAGCGACTGCAAAAGTTCTTCGAGGACGCATTCGCCCCAGTCGCCCTGAATCTTGCTATCGTGCTTGAAAGCGCGAATCAAGTCATCGGCGGTTTGCTTTGTCGCCTTGTTGGAATTGATGGATTGCTGCAGAACTTCCTTAAGTGAAGTATTTGCCGCAGTCTGCTGTAACGTCGTGTCGTTCATGGTCTTTTCCATCTTGGCGATGGTTTCCTTGAGCGGGTTCACGAGTTGTTCCATGGTGGCATGGCCCGATTCCGAAATCTGCTTTTCGCGCTGTTTAAGCATTTCTTCAGTGGCGTTTTTCGCTTCGGCAACTAGACGTTTCGAGATATCATCGAAGCGAGCTTTTTGCTCTTCAAAAGCTCGGGCCGCCTCGGCTTTTGTCATTTCAAGTTGGCTTTTCAATACAGCAACTTCTGTTTTTGCACTATGTCCCAATAAATAACCAATAGCGATCCCTAATACAGCGCAAATAATGGCGACGGCAATTATCATCAAGATCTCCTTTTAACGTTCTAACAATATATCGTAATCACATTGAAATCTGTAAAATAAAACTAAAAAACTTGCACTTTCAATAGGTGACATTATATGACATTTTAAAATGGGGCGCGCAAATTTCTGGTCCGATATATAGTTTTTAATTATACAAATCAACATTAAAATAGCCATTAATTATAACAAGGTCCTGTTTCAGAGTAGTTTAATAGGATTTTTCAATAAATTTTAGACTGACCCCTTGCCATGCGCCATTTGGATTGATATTTTTGTGGCATGATGAATTTTGTTACAAATACAACTCTCAACCGTCGTTGGTGGCGCGGACTCTAACATAGAGCCCGGTATTTGTTACAAATCACCCAAGATTTTTAGGCAAAGGCTTCCGGACTCACGGAGGCCTTCCTTTTTACCGAAAATTGACGAAATCCTCCGGGACCTAAAGCTTTTGCGGACCTTAAACGAAAAGGCAAACAAGTTTTAAACTAGAGGATTAAAATGACTAAGATTACTCACATCACCGAACGCCCGGGTTACGCTCCGCGTACTGACAGCATTTACGTCGCTCTCCCCGGTGAACGTTACACCCCGTTTTCACTCGCCAAGAAGCTCGGCGCGAAAGCCATCTTCGAATCGGCAAGCTTCGACCACGGTCGCAGCCGTTATTCGACCTTGATGGTGGACGAAGGTTTCCGCCTGCGCCAGAACGACAAGAACGTGAGCATTGTCGTGGACTGCAAGGAAAGCGAATTTTTGGCTGAAGGTGATGGCGATATTCTCGACGCCTTGCTCAAGATTTCTGCAGAAAACACGGTGCCGCCTAACCAGATTCCTATTCCGTCTTCGGGCGTGGGCTACCTGGGCTACGAATTCTGCGCCCGTTGCGATACGATTCGCCTTGCCCCGCAGGTCGATGAACTCAACATTCCCGAAGCTGAATTTTTGGTCGGCCACATTTACATCGTGTTTGACCACTTTACTGAAAAACTTCACTTGTTCGCATTGAACTATGAAGAACACCAGATTGACCTGAGGGCAGCAATTGAAAAAGTGAAGGCCCGCCTCGCCGACCTCGATTTTAGCTACCTCGCTCCGGAAAAGCAGTACAGCAAGGGCATCACGATGACCGACCTCGAACAGTCCCGCAAGGAATACGTGGAAAAGGTCGCCGCTTTGCAGAAGCACATCGTGGCAGGCAACATCGTTCAGGCTGTGCCGTCTCGCCGCATCCAGTTCGCAAGCGATATCGAAGCCCTCGACATTTACCGCCGCCTCCGTACGGTGAACCCGTCTCCGTACATGTTCTTCTTGGATTACGGCACACACCAGTTCATTGGCGCATCTCCGGAAAGCCTGATCCGCGTGCGTGAAGGCATTGCCACAATCCACCCGATTGCAGGTACCCGCCGCCGTGGCAAGGACGACGCCGAAGATTTGGCCTTGATGAAGAACTTGAAGGGCGACCCAAAGGAACGCGCAGAACACTTGATGCTCGTGGACCTCGCACGCAACGACCTCGGCCGCGTTTGCGACGCCGGTACAGTCGAAACCACCAAGTACATGGAATGCGAAAAGTTCAGCCACGTGATCCACCTGGTTTCTGACGTACAAGGTAAAGTTTCCAAGAACAAGAAGGCGATTGAAGTGCTGCGCTCCAGCTTCCCGGCAGGTACGGTAAGCGGTGCTCCGAAAATCAGCGCCATTGAAATTCTTTCAGGCCTCGAAAAAGTCAAGCGTCGTTTTTATGCGGGTGCCGTGGGTTACATCGAATCCGATGGCGACCTCGACTTCTGCATTGCCATCCGCTGCTGCTTAAAGCAGGGCAAGACCATCAGCCTCCAAGCCGGTGGTGGCATTGTCGCAGCATCGAACGCTGACCGCGAATTTGAAGAAACGAATGAAAAGCTCGGAGCGATCAGAGCCGTACTGGAGGGGGAGAGATAGACGAAAGAACGCCCGCAACGGCGGGCTACAGACGAAAGACGAGAGAAATCGCCTATAACCTACAACCTATTACCCAAGACCTAACTATGATTATCATTATCGACAACTACGATTCTTTTACTTACAACGTTTATCAGGCATTAGCCAAGATTACCACTGAAGAAATCCGCGTGCTCCGTAGCCGCGAATGCACCATTGCAGACATCGAAAAGTTAAACCCGAGCCGCCTTATTGTAAGCCCGGGTCCGGGCCGCCCCGAAGACGCAGGCATCTCCGTGGAAGCCATCAAGCACTTTGCAGGCAAGCTCCCGATTTTGGGCGTGTGCCTTGGCCACCAGGCTATCGGTTACGCATTCGGCGCAAAGATTGTGCAGGCCAAGTTCATCAAGCACGGCATCGCCGAAGAAATCGACCTCGACGGCAAGGGACTTTTCCGAACCATCGGCAAGAAGAACATCTTCACGCGTTACCACAGCTTGGTCATCGACGAATCAACGCTCCCGGGCGATTTCGAAGTGACTGCCCGCGCAACCGATGGCGACATCATGGGCATTCGCCACAAGACGCTCCCCATTGAAGGCGTGCAGTTTCACCCGGAATCCATCGCCAGCGGCCGCGCTGACGAATTCTTCAAGGCTTTCCTCAACTACCGTCGCGAACCGCTGGATGTGCGTGGCATCTTGAACACGCTCATGGAAGGCAAAGACCTGACCCGCGCCACGGCCGAAATGTTCATGGAAGACCTGACCGACGGCATCATGGACGAACGCCAGATGGCAGGCATCCTCACCGCACTCTTTGCAAAAGGCCCTGTTGCCGAAGAAATCGCAGGCTGCGCCTACGTGCTCAACAAGAAGAAACGCCGCTTCCCGTACAGTGGCGAAGAACTCACGGACATCGTGGGTACCGGTGGCGACGGCAAGGGAAGTTTCAACGTGAGCTCGCTCTCGGGCATCATTGCCGCTAGCTGTGGCGCCAAAGTGGCAAAGCACGGCAACCGCGCCGTCTCCAGCAAGTCTGGCGCCGCCGACTTCTACACAGCAGCAGGCTTCAAGCTCGACATGACTCCAGACAAGGCCGCAACCGTCATCGACAAGACAAATTTCGTGTTCCTCATGGCTCCGGTCTACCACAGCGCCATGCGCTTTGCAGCCCCCGTGCGTGCTGCCCTCGGCGTGAAGACCATCATGAACTTGCTCGGACCTCTCACGAACCCGGCCGAAGCCAAGTACCTCATGCTCGGTGTTTACAGCAAGTCCGTGCTGGAACCGTTCACCAAGGCGGCAAAGGCCCTCGGTGCCAAACGCGTGATGGTCGCCATTAGCGACGATGGCTACGATGAAATTTCTCCGTGCGTGCCAACAACCATCGCCGAAATTCTGGAAGACGGCGAATATCGCGAATACCGCATTGACCCGAAGGATTTCGGCGTGCCCTCTGTGGACCCTGAAGACCTCGCTGGCGGTACGGGTGCAGACAACTTCCAGCTCGCCCTCGACATGCTGAACGGCAAGGGCCGTCCGGGAATCAAGTACGCTTGCGCCCTGAACGCCGGTGCTGCACTTTACATCAGCAAGAAGGCTGCCAGCATCAAGGAAGGCTTCGACAAGGCGATTGCCGCAATGGAAAACGGCACTGTTCTCAAGAAGATTGAGGAAGTCAAGGTCGCTACAAACGCGTAATGAAGTCCGGCGCGCTTGCGACCTTTGTGATATGAGCTCCGAGAAATCGGGGCTCTTTTTTTGGGGAAAAATTCAACGTTTTCACCATACTTCCTTCCGCCCACAAGCATAAAAAGGCGGGACTTTAATCGTCTTGCTTCGTGCGCGAAAAATGATTTTCTGCACGCTTGTGCGATGAATGTAAATTACCGGATGGCCGTTGTGAAGAGGGTTGTATAATCAGAATTTGAAATATGTTTCAGGCGGGACACCGAAAACCTGGGACAGTTTCGCAGCCATTTTCTTGGATATCGGGCGACGATCGTGTTCCATCGCAGAAAGATTCTGTATAGAAACGCCGAGCTTTTGCGCAAGGACATTCTGAGTCCACCCACGAAGCCCACGGTCGGCGCGAATTGCCTTGCCCGGAGTCATCTCCGCAGACATTTTTTTGTGCCAGGCGGTACCTTCGAGCACAACCGATTCATCGTCCAAATCATGGCGTTTCTTGACCGGAGCATCATAAATCTTGACGCATTTCGGGAACATATACTTGAGCATTCCCAAGACAAAATCGGGAATCTGTTCGCCTTCTATCTTGAATGAGACCGGCTTCTTAGTGCCGTGCATAGGGGGCACTTTCACGACTGCCAACATAATAGACCTCTATAGTTAAAGTTCCCGATTCGTTTTTCCAGCACGCGACCCATTTCCTCGACAAATGGCAATGGTACATGCCCACACCGAGTTTAGAATAATTCGTAAACGACGGCTGTTCCGGACCATTTGTTTCCAAAGCCGTCTTCAGACGGAAAAACTTTTCCTGTTCTAGCTTTGGCATTTTATCAAGGTTCTTTAAAGCCTTATGAGTTATCCTTACCGTGTACCTTTTTACAATATACTCAATTTTTGACAAGTTGTCAATTTTATCTTTCATAATGAGTAATTTCAGCCTCCGTTTGCCATATATACAGACCGCCTACATGCATAAAAAGGCGGGGCTATTTAATCATCTCCAACAGTTGTTGCTTAGTCACGAAATTATGTACAGAAAATGCCGTAAGTTTGTTGCCCAAATCCTTGATCAAGGCCCCGATGTGGTAAACGGTCTCGTCAACGACAATGAACCGATCGTGAACCTCGCGCATCGTCCGCAATTCCACGGGCGGGCACACGATTAAGCCGGTCGCGTTCCGCGTTCATCGTCTGTTTGATGCGGGCGGAATAGATTATCGCGTTCACTCCGGGATTTCGCTTGGGCATGAGAGACTGTTCGCCTTTACGAAAAAATCCACCTGCTTTTCAAGATAAATGACACGGGAATCAATGTTTTCAAGCTTGTTCTCGTGAGCGACAAGGCGCTGGTTTACGCTAAAACCCTTCAACATGTGCTCTTTGAGAACACGATTTGCCCACTGACGGAATTCAATTCCTTTTTGCGTATTTACACGAAAACCGACTGAAATAATCAGGTCTAAATTGTACAATGTTACGGAACGCCGCACCATCCTTGAGCCTTCTTTTTGAACTAGTTCCAAAATGGAACTAGTTGCCTTTTTATCAAGTTCGTGGATTTCAAATATATTCTTGATGTGTTTCGTAACAGCCTGACGTTGAACATCAAACAATTCAGCCATCTGCGCCTGCGTCAGCCAGACGGTATCCTGATCCACGCGAACTTCGATGTGAAATTCGCCCCCTTCCGGCTGATACACGATGATTTCGTTTTTCTCGCTGTCAACTTCACCCGGCGGCAACAAACCGACATTCTTCATCTTTCCTCCCTCCGCCTACATGCATAAAAAGGCAGGGTTTTACAATCCTCATCGTAGCATCAAAGAGGCATGACGATTCAGTTCAAAATTCTGCCTTTTTGAGCACTATAAATATAAGCTCAAAAAATGAGTTTGTCAAGAGTTTTGTGGATTTTTGCAAAGATAAGCAACCATTTCATAGCAGGATGCCTTACAAAGCTATTTAAAAATCTCTATAAACGACTCCGCTTGCGCGGAGAAAACACCAAGATTTTGTGATAACACTCTTGGCGACATACAAAATATAGTATTTCAGTAAAACTAGAAAATCTGAAAGAAGTTGAGTCCCAAACAGCGAGGAAGGGGGCTATGTCAGTAATAAGTGTCGCAAAAATGTGACTAGACCCTTCGACTTCGTCGTGCGGTATCGCTTAGGGTGACACGCATAAAAGGCTATATAGATAGCCGGGGCGTTGCGGGGCGGCGTCTGAGCGCCCGCATAGAGAGGGTGATGGAAGACTCGGCGGGAATGCTTTGATGCTGTACGAGAAGGAGGTGCCCGCTCGGTGGCGGGCATGACATTGTAAGCCGAGGCTGCAATCAGGGGGATTCCTCCCCCACCCTTCATAAGCTATCAAAATTTTCAATAACACATTTTGATATTCATTTTTGTACCTTAAAATGCGTCGGATAAAACTACTAATAAAGTAATTCTATTAGTAGCGATATTTTTTTAGTATTGGACAAAGGGTTTTGCGTTCTCTATATTTGTCTCTCAAAAATGGGAGACATTCTATGGCAGTTGATTATTCTACTCTTAAAAAGGGCGGCTGGATGCGCCAGAAGCAGAAGAACAATTTCTCGTTGCGCGTTCGCGTTGTTGGTGGGAACCTCACTGCAACACAGCTTGCCAAAATCGCCGAAGTCGCTGAAAAATATGGCGAAGGTTACGCTCACTTGACTTCGAGGCAGAGCGTCGAGATTCCCTTCATCAAGCTTGAAAATATTGACGATGTAAAAAACGCACTTGCCGAGGGTGGCGTTGAACCAGGCGTTTGCGGAGCCCGCGTGCGTACCATTACGGCATGCCAGGGTGAAGCCGTTTGCCCGAGCGGTTGCATTGACACATACGCTATCGCCAAGGAACTTGATGACCGTTACTTTGCACGAGAACTTCCGCACAAGTTCAAATTCGGTGTGACGGGTTGCCAAAACAACTGTCTCAAGGCCGAAGAAAACGACGTGGGCATCAAGGGTGCCATCAAGGTGGATTGGCTCGAAGACAAGTGCATCGGTTGCGGGCTTTGCGCAAAGGTTTGCCGCAAAGAGGCCATCAAGATCGAAAACAAGAAGGTCATTTTCGACAAGGAAAAATGCAATTACTGCGGCCGTTGTTACAAGTCCTGCCCCACTGACGCCTGGAGCCACATTCACGGCTACATCGTATCGTTTGGCGGGCTTTTCGGCAACAACATCAACAAGGGCGAAACGATTATTCCGTTTGTAGAAGACAAGCAGAAGCTCTTGGACATTTGCGATGCTGCGATTCAATTCTTTGCAGACAACGGAAAGAGCGGTGAACGTTTCAAGTACACGATTGACCGCATCGGTCGCGATGTATTCGCAAAGAAAATCCAGGACGTATACAACGGATAAACGCTTGCATAAAAAGGCCAGCATTCCAACATATTATCAACAAATGAACATCGAAAAAATCAAGACAGACTTGCTGATTATAGGTGGCGGGACCGCTGGCTGTTATGCAGCCATTACCGCAAGTACTTTAGGTGCAGCGAAAGATGTCGCAGACATCAAGATATTGGTTGTCGAAAAAGCGAACATCAAGCGGAGCGGTTGCCTTGCGGCTGGCGTAAACGCGCTGAACGCCTACATTACCGAAGGCCGTACGCCCAAGGATTATGTGGAGTACGCCAAGAAAGACGCCGACGGAATCGTTCGCGAAGACTTGCTGTACAGCATTTCCGAGAGGTTCAACGAAATCACCGCGCACTTGGAAAAGCTGGGCCTTGTCATTTTGAAGGACAAGGATGGAAAGTACGTGACCCGCGGGAATCGTAATATCAAAATCAACGGCGAGAACATCAAGCCGATTTTAGCTGCAGCAGTTGCGAAGGCTCCGAATGTTCAGGTGCTGAACCACGTGAACATTTTCGATTTTTCCGTTCACGACAACAGGATTGACGGAGCTTTCGGTTTCGGAATTGAGAACAATACTTTTTACGCCATCGAGGCGCATGCGGTGATTATCGCCACAGGTGGTGCGGCCGGGCTTTACCGCCCGAACAATCCAGGATTTTCAAGGCACAAGATGTGGTATCCGCCGTTCAACACGGGCGCGGGCTATGCGATGGGAATCCGTCACGGTGCCGAGATGACGACTTTCGAGATGCGTTTTATCGCGCTTCGTTGCAAGGATACAATTGCCCCGACGGGAACGCTCGCGCAGGGCGTGGGCGCAAAGCAGATAAATTCGCTTGGTGAAGTTTACGAAACGAAATACGGCATTTCAACTTCTGAACGCGTTTACGGAACCGTTGCCGAAAATCTAGCCGGTCGCGGACCCTGCTATTTAAGGACTGTAGGAATTTCTGCCGTGCAAGAAGAATCACTTTTGAAGGCATACTTAAACATGGCTCCATCACAAACGATTCGCTGGCTCGAAAACGAAACGCCCTCCAAAGCAAATGTGGAAATTGAAGGCACGGAGCCTTACATTGTAGGCGGCCACACGGCAAGCGGTTACTGGGTCGATACCAAGCGAGCAACAACCATCGAAGGGCTTTACGCTGCAGGCGATGTTGCCGGTGGAGCCCCGCAAAAATACGTAACGGGCGCACTTGCCGAAGGCGAAATTGCGGCGAAGTCGGCGGTGGAATATATCAATGCGGTAGATTGCCACACCCCCTTACAGGGGGTTCGCAATGACGTAGATGCAGATCCTCGCGAAGACGTAGACGCCAAAGCAACCATCAAGGAAGCAGAAATCGCCCGACATGTCGCAGAAATCGAAACATATTTATCGCAGAAAAACTCGCTGTACACGACAGAACAACTTGAAGAAGCCATGCAAATAGCCATGGACGAATACGCAGGCGGAATCAAGACAGGATATGGCTACAGCGAAAAGCAACTCAATATCGCCAAAGAAAAAATTGACGAAATTGAAAGTCTTACAGACAAGCTTAGCGCAGCCGATTTGCAAGAAGTGATGTACATCTACGAACTCAAGGAACGTCTGACAGTTTGCAAGAGCGTGATTGCCCACCTCAAGGCACGTCACGAAACGCGTTGGCACAGTTTTGCAGAAAACCTAGACTACCCCGAAAAGGACAACGCCAACTTCCGCAAGTACGTCAATTCAAGACTCGAAAACGACGAAATCAAAATCATCTTGCGTGACCTCACCGCAGAAGGGCAAAAGCACTATGAGCATCAGCATTGATCAAAGCAAATGTATCGGCTGCAGGAGATGCCACGACGTATGCCCCGGCACGCTAATCAAGATAAATGAAGACAAAAAAGCATTTATCAAGTACCCCAAAGATTGCTGGGGTTGCACTTCGTGCATCAAGGAATGCCCTGTTCATGCCATCCAATTTTTCCTCGGCGAAGACATTGGCGGCAAGGGAAGCAAGGTACATACCGAAAAAGTCAAGGACGAAAAAAACGATATCGTGCGCTGGATTTTTGAACTGAACGATGGAAGCGTCAAGACTATCGATATCGATCCCAAGGAATCTAACAAATACTAGGAGTTTTACAGTGAGCGAATTTTCACACCTCGACGAGCTGGAAGCCGAAGCCATCTACATCATCCGCGAAGTCGCTGCCGAATGCGAAAAGCCGGTTATGTTGTACTCGATTGGCAAGGACAGTTCCGTCATGTTGCATTTGGCCATGAAGGCCTTCTATCCCGAAAAGCCGCCTTTCCCGTTCTTGCATGTGAATACCACATGGAAGTTCAAGGAAATGATCAAGTTTCGCGACGAAACCGCCAAGAAACTCGGTATCGAAATGCTGGAATACGTCAACCAGGATGGCGTCAAACAGGGCATTAATCCGTTTGACCACGGTGCCGCTTACACCGACATCATGAAGACTCAGGCTCTAAAGCAGGCACTGAACAAGTACGGTTTTACCGCCGCATTTGGCGGTGGTCGCCGCGACGAGGAAAAGTCTCGCGCAAAAGAACGCATTTTCTCGTTCCGCAATTCCGCACACGCCTGGGACCCGAAAAATCAGCGTCCCGAAATGTGGAAACTTTACAACACAAAAATCAACAAGGGCGAAAGCATCCGCGTTTTTCCGATTTCGAACTGGACCGAAAAGGACATCTGGCAGTACATCAAACGCGAAAAGATTGATATCGTACCGCTTTACTTTGCGGCACCGCGCCCAGTCGTGGTGCGCGATGGCAACATCATCATGGTCGATGACGAACGATTCCCATTGCGTGAAGGCGAAACGCCCGAAATCAAGTCGGTGCGCTTCCGCACGCTCGGCTGCTACCCGCTCACGGGAGGTATTGAATCGACCGCCACGACGCTTGATGAAATCATTGACGAAACCTTGAGCGCGGTTTCTTCGGAACGCACTTCCCGCGTGATTGACAACGAAGCCGCGGGCAGCATGGAACGTCGCAAGAGGGAGGGATATTTCTAATGAAAGGCTTATTGAAGTTTATTACATGCGGTAGCGTTGATGACGGAAAGTCGACGCTCATCGGACACATCCTTTACGATTCCAAGTTGCTCTACGCCGACCAAGAAAAAGCTCTGGAGCTCGACAGTAAAGTCGGTAGCCGCAGCGGAAAGATAGATTATTCCCTTTTGCTGGACGGCCTGATGGCAGAACGCGAGCAAGGCATTACCATCGACGTCGCGTACCGCTATTTCACGACGGATCACCGCAGCTTTATCGTTGCTGACACTCCGGGGCATGAAGAATACACGCGCAACATGGCCGTGGGCGCATCTTTTGCCGACCTCGCAGTGATTCTCGTAGATGCATCGCAGGGTGTTCTCGTGCAGACGCGCAGACACGCTCGTATTTGCAGACTGATGGGCATCCGCCACTTCGTCTTTGCCGTGAACAAGATGGATCTTGTGGGTTACAGCGAAGATGTATTCAACAAAATCAAGGTACAAATCGCAGAACTTGCACAGACTCATTCCCTGAGCAACATCCAAGTTATTCCGCTCTCGGCAACGGAAGGCGACAACGTTACCATCAAATCGAAAAACATTGCATGGTATCAAGGCCCAGCTTTACTCGAACACCTTGAAAATGTCGATACATCAAGCTCTGCACTAGAAAAGGGATTTTACATGCCCGTGCAGCGCGTGAGCCGCCCCGACCGTACATTCCGCGGATTCCAAGGACAAATTGAATCTGGAACGATTCGCGTCGGAGACGTCATCAAATCCCTCCCGAGTTACGAGAAAGCATCCGTCAAAAGCATTCTCTACACAAACAGGAATGTCGAAGAAGCCCACGCTGGCGAACCGGTCACGATTACGCTAGACCGTGAAGTTGACGTATCGAGAGGTTGCGTGCTCGCTAGAGATGCAAGCATCGGTAGCTACAAGAAAATCAAGGCGTCACTTTTGTGGATGGATGACGAGCCGCTTTCGCTAGGCAAAGACTACCTCATCAAAATCGGGACAAAGATTATTCCTGGAACACTCACGAAAATCGACTATGCCATTGACGTGAACACAGGCGCACACTTAGAAACAGAAAGCATTTCCAAAAACGGGATTGCCGTCTGCGAACTTGTTTTCGCCGAAGCCATTGTCGTTGATCTTTTTGAAAAGCACAAAACGCTTGGCGAGCTCATTCTCATTGACATCGTAACGCATGCAACAGCCGCTTGCGGCGTTGTTGAAGGGCTCTACGAAAAGCAACTTCAATCCAACGAAAAGGCAGCCTTTGTGCAAGGCGAGCGCCATGGTCGAGGAGAAATTTTTGAAGAATTTTTCTACGATACAGCAACGCTCTCTGTCGTAAAACAGCAACCCGTAA
>CADAWC010000023.1 GCA_902791475.1 Fibrobacter succinogenes | reverse complement strand
CATATCAACAGTAATCAAGGGATTTCTTTTTATCCGAGGGCGCAACGCCAGAAGGCTCTTTTGAACCACCAGCCTAGCTGGTGGTTTTCTTTTATACAAGAAAAGGCATCTTGCGAAGAAGATGCCTTTGTAAGGAATTTAAGAAATTGTAAGGGAAATGTATGAGAATCGATTTTGATTTACAGCCCTATTTTCAAAAAAAATGTTCTGGATCGTCAAAATACATTTTCTATAAAAACAATCGTTATTATTAGTTAATGGAATAGCAGACCAAGTTTTATACTAAATATTCTTCATTTAATTTTCCAAAGAGCATTTTTCAAAAATATTTTGCGACATACAATAAATATCATTTACAAAAGGCCCATTCCTTAAAAACAAAACCCCATTTTCATTTTTAACGATGTACATAGACAAGAACATCTTTTCATTGCCCCAATTACTCCCCAAAGCTTTTTTCATAGCAATCTGAGAGTTGCGATTCGCCAAGAATGAATTTTGCATACCCATCAAAGAAACAATAGAATCTTTTAGGGTCATACTCTTCAAGAATTCCGATTGCATTTTCAGAATGCTCAAAGCATCGCTTTTTCTTAAGGAATCGCTCAATTTTTTTATGCTATCTAAAGACAACATGATTTTATTCGATGAGTCAATGTCTAAAAAAGAAATATTCCTTTCACCAGCGTTTATTTCATCGGGATATTCTACTATATCAGAATATAACCCAATAGGCAAGAGTCTTACAGAATCAACCAAAACAGTAACAAACAAATCGAACTCACCCTTCTTTTGATAAAATCGTCGATATGTAACATAATCGCCTAAAAGAATTTGCGAGCAAAAACGGCTCTCACCGCATAACGCTATTGCCGAAGAAATAGTATCTTTTTTTGAACAACCAAAATCGTCACATATTTCTCTTTGCGCAGAAAGAGCCACTTTGGACTTAAATTCGTTTTCGTTTATAAAATGATCGAAGCCTCTTCTCTTTAAATAGGTTTCAGCAACGGAATCAACAGTTAGATTATCGCACCTGATTTCCCCATCATTGCACGCGATAAGGGAAATCAAGAGGAAAAAACTACCACCGACCCAGCCACTTAAGTTTACCAACTTTTGAATCATTTACATACCTTCGAACAGAAAAATCATCAACATAGCCTATAAGGAATTCAGAGCCAGTTTCAGGATTGTAAACTTTAGCCTCAAAGCCACTTGCACCTCTAGCTCGAGCTAAATCAGGAGCTTTGGGAGGAATTAAGTATAATGGTTTATTTTGGGATTTGGCAAAGCCATAATCACCATCTTCTTTTGAAAAATTAAAATTACCCGATGAAATTTCCGGTGTATAAGCACCATGACTATGCCAATATGCCACTATAGATCCACCTTTTGGAACAAGTCCATCATTATCAGTAGCTCTAACAGACTTTTCATCACCAATAACCGCAGGAACATAATAATATTTTCCATCTAATTCATATATAGCACTGCCCATTTCATAATTATTCCTAGCAGCTTCATCCTGATAATAATACCCAGCATCCAAAGCAGCAGCATCCATATCGTAAAATCCATCATAAGGATCCATACCGTTCAAATCAGCGAATCTTATCGGATTATATCCATTTCCCATATACAAATAAGGACTATTAAAAAACCTTTCCGGATCAACAGAAATCCATATACCCAGCATAGGATCAAGAAGTCGTGCACCATGATTTGAAAAACCGGTTTCATCATCAAGTTCTTTTCCTGTGAAATTCTCTGTCACCTTGTCAACGCCATTGTAGCTATTAACAAGATTAACCATTTCACCAAACGCACGGTAATCGTACACCGCCAACGGAGCATTAACAGGGAACGAAGTAGAAGTAGCATTTCCCTCCGTACCAAACACAAGCATTGTTGAGCCTAAATGATTCTTCACGTACCATTCAAATTTGGCATTAGGAATATAGCCAGCCAATTGTTCGCCTGACAATCCACCCATATCAGGTGCAGCAGCATTTTCAACTTCGTATCGGCCAAGACCTTGCGGCAAGTTCACAACAACCTTGGTTTCTGGAGTAGGACCCGCGAAGTTTTCACGAATTTCAGTACCTATGCCCGTATAATGCGTCACCTGCGATGTTTGCCAATCAGAAGCACCGACATCCTTATACATGGAAGTCTT
This sequence comes from Fibrobacter succinogenes, assembly GCA_902791475.1. Classification (GTDB taxonomy): domain Bacteria; phylum Fibrobacterota; class Fibrobacteria; order Fibrobacterales; family Fibrobacteraceae; genus Fibrobacter; species Fibrobacter succinogenes_J. The sequence continues at coordinate 66,610 of CADAWC010000023.1, read as the reverse complement.
TGAAATTCTGCGGCCCGAACCATCATAGTTCACAACAAGCTTATACAGCTTATTGTCGGAACTACCTACAGGTTTAGCAATCTGTGTAAATTCAACGGGCATACCTCTCCAATCATAGGAAATTTGCAACTGTTTAGACTTATCAAATGTGAGATTACCTTCAGAATCATACTCAAAATTATCATTATCGCCCATGTGACGAGCATCAGCAGTAGCCCCCCCCATACCATCAGCAACAGATTTCAGCTTATTCGAACCACCTTCATAAGTATATTCGCCCCCAGTCGGATTCTGAGCAAGAGCAAACGCCCCATTTTGTTGTTGAGCACGATGTTGCGCAGTAATCCTACCTTGGGCATCATATTCAAACATTTCATCAAACATCGGTTGTTTCGAATCTTTAACTCGAGTCAAACGGTTCAATTCATCATAGATATAAGCAACATCTCGTTCTTTACCGTAAGCAGAATTAGTATGAGCCATCTGATGAAACATACGACTTATGTTCCCGTTAAATTGAGGCTTGCAATCAGTCGATCCGCAATCTTCAAAATCTTCATAATAAAGCTTTTCAGAATACAACTTCATTCCGTTAGCAGCCTTAACTTCAGCAGTCTTTACGGCTCCACTAATATGGTAAGTGTAAGACAAAATAATCGATTTACCCATGGTGATGCTCTTTACTGCACCTGTTGGATAATAATCGTAGCGAGCAATTTCAGCGGAAGACGCCATACCATTTTTCGAATTAATCATATACAGTCTACCTAAACGGTCGTAGATATAATTTTCGTTTACAGCACGACCTTGACCACCAATAGTTATACCATAAGGGAACTTTGTAGTAGCAACAACCTTACCACTGAGATCGTATTGTGTCGCAACAGCCAACATTTTTAGACTATCCTCAGGCATGGTCGGATCATACGAGTAGTTTGTCACCACACGGCCATACTTATCGTAGGAATTCGCGGAAGATACACGCACAACATTACCATTACCGTCATCCTTAACATCAGAAACCACCGCTGCAACACGACCACGCGTATTATGGAGATTAACGCCATCCGGATACAGTTCAACTCCCAAAAGCGTTCGAGAAGGAACTTTATCGTAGAATGTACGGGTAATAGTACCTGGAGTCAAATCATTTTCCTTCGGGAACGTGAAACCGTTATTCACATCGGACTCATCCGACAACAGATTCGTTCTAAGAGTTCCCAAATTAGATTCGTCATAGCCATGGTTCCATTCACCAGAAGCAACAACACGATCTAAATGATCATAAACTAATACTGAAGCCGTTTTATTTTCAATCTGTTTTTGGGATTGTGTAGCTCTTATACGCCCTGCAAAATCATAGTAGGTCAAAGTTGTTCCTGCATCCGGTTCCCAGCTTTTAATCACACGGCTCTCAGAATCATAGTCATAAGTATTGGGATTGACACAATTCGCTTGGGAAGCATTCTTATATTCGCAACTCAAAGGCGAATGAGCCTTAAGAACGTTTCCACGAGCATCTAATTCATTCACACTACGATTTACAAGTTTATACGCAACGTCACCAACTTTTATTGATTGAGTCTTTTTCATTGCACCACTAATGATAATGTGTCCTTCACCATCTTTTACGGTAAAAGCAGCGTTTCCATTAGGATCAACATTCAATTCCCACGTATGAGTCGGATTCACATCCTTTGCAGCATGGAAATTGTAAACGCCATCATCACTTTTGCCATCACTCCTGCAATCTTTTTCTTCAAAAACACGACAATTGCGAACAGCATTCACTGCAGAAGCCAACGAATTGAAATCCATCTTATCAATTCCAGTCAAATTAATACCAGAAGAATATGAACGAGTCACATGGTGTACATCGGCCCCTTCATCAAGTGAAAACGCCTTACCTGCAGCGCCAACAACATCTTTCGTTGCAGCCGGGTCCGGTTTCCACAGAGTTTCCACATAAGGGAATCCCTTCGCATCAGCGTAATCAGGATGGCCTTTATAATATTCTTGGGCCATATTCGGATAAGACAATGTTACCGGGTCTGCATTGCAATTTTCAGCATCAGCGCACATCATCTTAAATGGGAGATACTTGTACCTATTACGACCCATTGCATCCCTTTTCGAACTAGTCACAATAACACTGTCTCTATCGTTATCATAGGCACGAGTTTCAAGTTCTTCATGCTGAGTTGTCGTCAAACGAACTGCATATGTCGAAGGGTGGTCAAATGCACTCGGAATCAAGACAACATCATCAAAATCAATAGTTTTATGCGTTTTTAACGTCAAGGTGAAAAGATCTGTATTTTCGTCCACCATGATGCTCGATTTTCTCAAAACGATAGACTCTTTTTTCCATTCTTTTGAGCAGTCAAAGGTATACGTATTCGGACGCGGACCAGAAGATCCATTTGATGGATACGGTGTGGACACTATTATTTTATTACCAGATGCATTTTCATCGCACAATTCACTCCTATGCCAGAAAGACAATACAGCTCCGCTATCCAGCAAAAGCGACATAGTCGAAGAAGGCAGTTTTTGGCTGACACTTCCATTTAACCTCAAGAATCTCGATCCTTGAACAGTTGTGCCACGAATGCTAGAGGCCACACCATCATCCAAATCCCAGCCAATCAGCGAAGGATCTTCGAAATCTCCATTAAGCAACAACTGGCCGCCCGAATAGGCTACAGCATCTGTACGATTCGGGAACTGTTCCTGTACCGTAATACCAGGAATAGGAATATATCCATTTGAGTTTTTAAACTTTGCATCTCCATCATCGCCATGGCCATAAAGAACAACTTCATCCTTTGAATAAATAACAACTCGATCCGTCTTCTCATATTCCGAAGTCAAACCAGATTCAGCAGACCAATCGTCTTTAATTTTCCATATAAAATACTTCGTTGGATCCCACTCTGTCTCGCAACCATCAAACGGTTCAAGCCCTTCTCTTTCAATGGCCTCACAAATCATCTGACCTGGCTTTATCATAAAATACGGACCAGGCTCGGGATCTTCAATCAAGCAATCAGCACATTCATCACGTAACGAGAATTTAAATTCAACCTCACTTTTTTTCTTCAAGCCATTCTTTAAGGTAAACCTGTAGACATGTTTGTTACCTGTAGACATGCGCTTAACCGATAAATCGCTTCTTAAGTCAAAAACTACATCAGGGACCGAGAATTCAACATTACTCGAAGAAGAAGAAGCAAAACAAGTAGTACCCCTGCTATAACAGAATAATGGATTTTGTCCAACCGGATGGGTAATATAATAGTCTACATAAACAGGACCAGCCTCGTCAAGTTCACTCACATTTTTCACTTTTAACGATACTTCATTTATACCGTTTTCTAAAGTAACATTTTTTCCCTTATCTTCATCATAGAACTTAAAGGGTAAAAGTTTCTCCGTTTCTTCAACAAGGAAACGAGATTTATCAATCTTTGATCCCGGTGTTACCGTAACCGGATTTTCGCATTTATAGCCGGGATATCCCCATACAAGGTTCCCTGTTGCATCGAACAAGCCCATCTTCTTATTATCAGTCATTTCGATGTAGCTGTTCCAACTAAACAAATCGTTCTTATAATAATCTAAATAAATGCCCTCATTTTCTTTTGAAAGACGTCTTACAGAAACAGTTACTGGATAATATTCAGGGAAATGATTATCTGCTTTAACAACAGCATCTGAAGCCATCTTTATCTTCATGAAATATCTTCCATCACCGCACCATTCTTTGGTAACTTGAGAATTAGCAAGATTTCCAGGAATAAATCCTATATCCGATGCATCAAACTTGCCTTTTTTACTTTCAAAGAAAAAACGCATTTCATAATTCCCGATGGGGAAATCATCTTCACCGGAGTTCTTTATTTGGAACTTAAAATCACCATTCTGGGTCTTTTTATTTTTATCCGTATCCTGGAATTGGATTGTCAAATATCTGTATTTATATTCTTGCTTCTTTTTCTCATCATCCTCACTGTCATGCACGGATTGGCCACATGATGGAGTAGGTTCACCATAGACAAGGCGCCCACTTGCATCATAAAGACTCATTTTGGGGTTATCCGTCAATACAGAAGCATTATTCCAGCTATCCATACTTTTTTTGTTAATCTGCCCGTTTTTGCTGCTGACACCAGCTTTGAGAGGATCATTTTCAGGATATTTTCCTCCAGCCTTAACAGATGCACCTGAATTTAATTTTAATCGCATTATATACTTATTATCGGCACATTGTTCGAAGGATAAAGAACCATTGTCTACGTAGTTTGGTGCAAAAGCAATACTAGCGTTTTCCAAATTTTTATTGTCACTATAGTAGAAACGCAATTCGTACTCACCAATCTGAGCATCAGCAGTACCAACATTAGCCACTTTAAATTGGAAATCTCCATAGTAATCGTTAGTTGCCTGAGCATCAAAGAACAGCACCTTCAAATTACTATTTGTAATAACTTCTCCGCCATTATCTCCGCCGTTGCCGCCACCATTGTCACCGCCATTACCCCCATGGCCTCCATCACAGACAGGTAAATCTTTACGGCCGAATATCTGCACGCCGTTGGGATCATACAGACCGATATTCTCGTTAGAAATAAATTCAGACGTATTTTTCCAACTGAACATTTTCTGTTTTTCAAGATTTATTCCGCTACTCCAATCATCAACAGCTGCTTCAAAAAGCATTCTCCACTGGTTCTCTCCAGGATAGAATCCGCCAGCCTTTACTTGGGCATAGGATGTTAGATTAATCTTTAAAACATACATATCATCGCGGCAACGTTCAACGCTCCACGGTCCAGCAGGATTCCCCCCACGAACATAATACTTCACTCTAGAAGGATCATAAGAAGTTTCCCCATAGAAAAAGCGAATCTGGAAACCGTTAAGATTCAAGTCTTGGTTGCCCGTGTTTACTATACGAAAATCAAAATATCCGGTATGATTTTGCTCTAATTCAGAATCACGGAATTGAACATCAAGATTATAAGAACGGTAAATAGAAGGTATAAACACATCGTTATCAGTACACAAGCGTAAATTTTCGGAAGAAGTTGTCCTATACTGAATGCGACTCGTTTCATTCTGGACACGTTCTTTGGGCTGAATTATATGGCAACTTGAATTAAGCCAACTAGGGAAACTACCATATAAAAGCGTTCCATTTTTGTCAAAAGAGGCCATCTTGTAGTTATAGTGATCATATCGTGCTGCTGCATGATCATAATTTTCTGCAAGATATAAATAGGAAAAGTCTTCATTTGTATTAACATCAGACTGTTTCTCAGCCATATGGTCAAACCAGTCTAAGTTACCACGTGTACTTGGAGCATCATAAAGAGCCAACTGAAATTCTCCCAAAGAGGCTCCAGCGTTAAGTGTTTGCATTCCAGCGTATTTATGTCTAAATATATAGTTGTTATTATCACATTCAATAACCTGAATGCAAGAATTTTCAGGTAGTTTCCATATACTGAAGACGCCGACTTGCTGATCATTTGGCAATGTCATGTAATAATCCATAAACGGATTATCCAGGGTCTGCTGAAATCCCGAATTATTTTTCAAATAGGAATAAATTTCAGCCTGATCAGAATAACTTGCAGCAGCATCTCTCGATACGATTACAGCCTTACTATCCGGTTTAGGTCCATTCCCTATAGTTTTATCTAATGATTTAACATCAAAGGAGAAATCAATTTTCGGATAAGCATATTCTCGTAGATAGGCATCCTCATTGGGAGTTTTTGCACCAAGGTATGTAAAACGGAAATGACTTCGTTGAGTCTGTTCCAAATTAACCGTTCCTTTGTAGCTTCCTGGCTGAGAAGCTCTTCCAACTAGTTCATGATAACAATATTGTTTGTTTCTCCAATGGCCACTAACATCACCGGAATACGATGCTATTTCTTCTGAAGTAAGCCACCTGTTCTTTTCTACACGCAATTCTATAGTTTGATTATTTACAGGATCCGTTGCAGAATAGAATTCACCCAAGATACAATCACAGCATTCCACAGGAATAGAGACTTCTTCACCAACCCAGAATTCAGTCCTGCGGTTTGGAGAAAGTCTTTCAACAATCTCATAATTCCATGTAAAGCCTCTATTATCAGAATCCAGCAAACACGACGGAGGCTCGCATCTTTGTGGCTCTGTGCAATTTGACGGAGTATAACATTGCGCAAAAGCCAAGTCAGCAAAGAAAAAGACAGAAAGAATCAACAAAATTATTTTTTTCATTTTTCATTCCTCCTACTAGTTTCCACTTGACGAAGAATTATTTTTTGTCCACGGAATTTCATCCCTATCATCATTCGTAAATTCCCTATGATGAGATTTGAAGCTGACACCGTCATCATTACGTGTCTGAATGAGCTGGCCCAGCGGGTTATATTCATAGAATGTCGATACGTTATCTTCACCAATAAATTGGATCATATTGCCATAACGATCATAAAGATATGTCTTAGCCTCTGCATTTTCTGGATAAACTCGCAGATAATTCAAGACATCACCCTTCTTAAGCGAAAGATTCAATTTATTAATGTTTTCACGAACAGTCTGCCAATTCATCCCAGATTTTTTAATCCGGTATTCGGCAACAAGTTCACCAGAGCAATTGAATGTGGACGAACTGATAGAAACAGTAGACTTAGCGACCATTCCACCCTTAGCAAAATCAACCTTCAAATTACTCTTCAGTGAATTCTTCAAATTAATCTCGTTAATTTCATCACCAACAGGAATGATAGACGCAGTCTTACTCAATTCTGTCGGGAAGAAGAGACCTATCTGTCGTAGCCCATCAGCAGAATAGTGTGATGATAGACGCCTATTCAGAATATCCATTGTTTCAAGAGGTCTGAAATAGTTGTCGACTTGCAATATATGATTACCAGAGAATTCGGCTTTATTAGGCCATTTTTCAGAAGACGTTCCCAAGGCAACATCTTGATACGATGCTACATAGACATAAGGATTATTTGCACTACCTATAATATCTTTAGGTTCTTTTTTGGTTGTAAATGAGCCCCATTCGATATAAGGATACTTGCTACTTTCAACAGATGTCTTTTTGCCATCCTTTTCAGTATACTTAAGATTTCCATTAAACTTATTCAACGGATTCATACTGAAGCTCTTCAGGTATTCTACCTTTTCAAGATTATTCCATGACGTTGAACTTGTTACCGGTTTAGAATCAAAATAAACAAAATCGGCATAATTCAAAGACAACATATTCTTCTTGAACAGATGACTTGACAAATCTGTAGCCTCGCCATTATCACTCTTCAAGACAGCATGATGCGGAAGTTTCACGGTCAACTTATGCAATTCCATATTGTTTTCCGCAGGAATTCTTGCAAGAGTTGCTGTCGGGTTACTAGTCACAGGATCATACTTGTGATTTTCCATCACGGTCCAATGTCTACGTTGATTATTCCGTTCACAACGTTCATCGCAGGAACTAGAAGAAGATTTAGAGTTTGAACTTGAAGAAGACGATGCTTTATCAAATTGCTTTTCTTGGTTATCAAAGCCATTACTTACAAAAGACTTTATCTGGAATACAGGATAACGTTTATAAGCAATCGAGACTTCGTCTTGATAATAATAAATGTTTTGGTTTTCACTTTCCTTATTTGGGTTCTTAAGATTAGCCTTTTTAGAAGCATGAGCACCCAATGACCAATATCCACGCCTACATACGGATACATCATCGTTTTCATCATCTCCATAAGCACATTGGAGTTCTCGTTTACTATTCCAACGTTCCACTTGTTTACCAACTTTTTGAGCAACGTCTGTTCCTTCAGCAATTCCAGGGAGTACATCAGGAACTTTCGTCAAATAAACATTTGAATCAACCTTCAATAGCATAGCCTTGTCGTCATTTCCACGATAGGTCGAAATCTTGGTATTCATGCCAAGGAACGCCGTAAAGTCATGATAGACAATAGATTTTTCAAATAGAGGCTTAATCTTCTGCGCACCTAGAGGTTTGTGACTTTCCTCTACTCTTTCAAGCTCAATTTCCTCACCATCATCGTAAGTTACTTCTTTATAAAGGATAGGATAGTATCCCTGTTCCTGCGTACGATACCAAGCAGGATGTACTTTCCATTCGCCTTCAAGATGTGAAATCGTAAGCATGACTTCATTGAAATCGTTGAAGTGGCCAACTTCATTAAAGCCTTCTAGCAATGTATTAATTCTTATTTCTTCTTCAGGTTTATCCTTCTCTTTGTAATACACACCAATTGCACATACATTCTTGACATCATTGTTATAGAACGAGAATGAAGTAGTTTGCTCAGGTTGCAAAAGAATATCCATAGAATTACCAATCTGATAGAACTGGTTACCGCCATAACATCCTAAGAATTTGAATGTCAAAACAGACGGTCTAAGCCTATATTCTTTATTGATTTTGTAACCACCCCAAGTCATTAAATTTGCGTTTACACGAATAAATGGACGTAATTTCTGCTTTGTCTCAGAATCTATATAATCCCCAGGTATACCTTTTTCAGGAGTGATGTATTCGAATACGGTTTTTCCGTTCGTTGTAGTTTCCTTATCATCAGAGTTTTTAACGGTGACCTTAGGATACATAACATTCGAACCAGGAACATAAAGAAGATCATTATCTTCAATGCCTACAATTCTTGATTTCGGGTTTAAATTCACATCAGGCAAAGCATAGGAATATTGATCCGTATTAAAGCCGTTTCCCATAACGGTGGTGTAAGCAGAATCCGGAAGCTGAGCCATTTCGCCAGGTTCATACTCATATTCGGTCTTTGCAGTTCTATCTATATCGTAACGGACCAAGCTCTTCACGCGAAGATCGCCGCCTTTTATACTCTTGTACCCTCTCTGAGCCCACATATTACCTTCTGTATAAATGTAGTCCCACATTCTATTATCTTCTATCTTGTCACCAGCTTTTTGAACGCCTGCTTTTATTGTTTTATAATCCAAGTCGAGAACAAGCATACGAGCTTCTTTAGAAACAAGTCCCGCTTCAATCACATAACCATGGAAATACTCTTTTAAATATTCAAAAGGAAGGTCCCCATTCCAAATATTATGAGCCACACCGTCATATTTTGCAGCGACTGTTGCACTGCCGAACAAACCAACTTGCCTATACCTTTCGCAATCAAACCAACCACCAAAGCCACAAGCAACTTCCGTTGACAATTCTGTACTTAATTTGAAATACAGGGTCTGGGCTGGATTAACTTGACCATTCTTAATAATCCCAAGCGAATCCATATAATCATATTTGCCTCCCTTATGTCCTTTCGGAACTTCATAATCCCAAAACGCCGAACGAGGTCCCAAACACTGATCATGCCAATACATTGGGAAGAACAAGGCACAAGTTTTGTCATTATATTCTGGATTATATGTCTGATCTTGAGCTTCATACTTATAATTTTTATTATAGACAAAATCACCACATCTTCCCACTCTGAATATAGGAACATACAAATGTTCATTTGCATGATCTTCACCATTTTTGTATTCATCGCGTTCATACTTTATTTCCATTACACCACCAGCAGGGTCAGTAATCTTATTCAAGCTCCATGCTGCGGCACCATAGTCAGCAAAGGACATATTCACTTTATGATTATTTTCATTACCATAAACATTCCAAAATCCCCATTCATCGATAGAATTATTCGTAGCTACTATAGAAGCATCAATATCTGTAAAGGTTCCATAATAATCTTCCGAGAAGAACTCCTTTTTGCTTGAAGAAGAACCTTCTGAAGAGGAAGAATGCGCTACTTTATCCCAATTCTTTTGTGACTGAGGTGTATTTCTTAAAGAATACTCCGCCCAAGAATTCATCACGCTATATCGTGTCGATGTTTGAGAAGCAACATTATAATCGAACTTAAACGGAGGCAAAGTTGAGCATCGGCCATTTTGACATCCTTTCTCAGTTATCGACTTCAACGTCAACTTCCCATAAAAATAGCGGCTTTCGGTATCTTTCGAACAGACATCCATAGTTGCATTTAGAGGCGAATCCTGAATAACCATCGCGTCTACAGGATATCTCGACTTACAATACGAATTCAAAGTCCTCGGATGTAAAGAATAATCGTACTCAAAATCATATTCACGATATGGATCGCTGTTTTTCTTATCAAAGTACGATATTTTCTTCAAATAACGCATCTGGTTCTTAGACGGGTCACTATAATCTCCTGAGAAAACAATATCAGACCAATCAAGAAGCGGAGGTGTCAAATCATTTCTTTCATTGCAAGGAGCATAATATGAATAAAGAATACGTCCATCATGATCCGTTCGTTCTTTTTTCTTAAGGGTACATTGTTTCAAATCATATGTTTTTCCAGAATTTTTTGCAAAGCTCTTTCCTTCTTGACTCAAAACAAGTTTAACACCACCATTTTTAGCTTCATTAAACAGAGAATGGTTCGTAGAATTATCCTGCCAATAGAATTTTTCACCATTTCCTTTTTTCAATTTAATTTTGTAAAGTCCATACTTAGTTTCATCACCACTTGTCTTTTCAATCATAGTCGATGAATTTTTATCGACAGCGAAAGACATCACTTCTTTTTTGAGCAAAATCAAATTGTCATCATTAACATGAATAAACTTTGCCAAATAATCTGTTTCCAAGAACAAATTAGGATTATTCTTCAATTCCTTCTGAAGCAATTCGGGAATTTCCACATTCACATACAAAGCATCATATTCGAATTCAGCTTCATGCCAATTTTTAATAGATTCTGTTTGATTCAAATTTTCTAATGAGTAGTTATCTGATGTTTCTGTACTTACAATGATTTTTTTCACTGTTTCATTTTTCACAGACTTTACATTAAGACCAATAGCAGCAATTGTAAAGATTGGTAAGGTTTTCTGATTTTCCTTATCTCGTTTGCTAAAATACCATCCCTTTCCGTCAACACGTTCTTCCTTAGCAGGGTCGTTCAATTCAAATTCAACCTTATGTGTCGCCGTTTCGATACTCTCTAAATAGACATACTCCTTCAGACCGAATGCCGCTTGATACATTTTTGTATCGCATCCTTCGGGAGTCATCCCATTATGCGGAATTCTGAAGTTGAGCAAATCATTCCAATGTGTATTTGGTTGTACATACGGAGAACGCCATTGATAAAGGGACGGTTTCGTATAATGGAATCTTACATTATAACCTATATTATTTGCAATATCATTATTTTTCTTATCTAATTGAATATAATCCGGCCCCTGAATTTCAGTCAACATCCACTGTGTTGCATACGGATTCATATTAACCTGATAAGAATACAAGATATTTTCATCAGAAGGATCTTCACCACATTTTGCATCCAAAGTTCCAGTCATCGCTTTTTTAATTCCACGCAAGAGTTTCGGAGGCCATATTAGAGTCAATGCCGCTTCACCAAAATTACTCCAGAATCCATCATATTTTGATAATTTTTTATCAACGAATACAGGAGTTCCCTTTTCTTGATTTATCGTATAATCAACTTTCAAATACGACTTCACAGGCTGCGTAAAGAAATATTTCGTTCCATTAGAATTCGTAATTACAAAGCCCTTAAGCTTGCTAACAGGGTTATTTTCATCTTCAAAAACAGGTTCGATTTTTCTTGAACCATATAGCGCATACTCTATCTTTTTCGATGGATTATTCGCATCCGAAAGAACTCTCTTCAATTGTTTTCCAGTAACTTTTCCAGCACCATAACTTTTTGTCTTTCCAAAATCTTCGCTTTCATAATAGCCACCTTCACCCAAGAACAAGAAATTTATTCCAGAAGTCAAAGGTTCTTCAGAATCCTTATTAGCACGATAAACCATCCTGTTGCCTTCATTCCTAAATTGAGTCTTGTAATCAGCAAAAGGAGCATCTAAAGACGGATTCGCCTTATAGTACGCATATTCCGAAGAAACTCTCGAACCATCATCGTTATATTCAAAATCTTCTTTATTCGGCCACCTATTATCGTCTAGTTTCAAAATCGGATGATAATATTCCAATTTTTCTTTTTCTTGTGTAGCTCTATTGCTCACCAAGCTAAACATCTGCTGTTCTTCTCTTGAGAAAGCTCTAAATGTTCCAGCAACCCCTTCAGACTCAATAGTAAACATGTCATAAGCAGGCTGTAATTTATCGTCACCAAGGGTTTCCATAGTGCGTCCCTTGTATGTCCAATCCCATCCGCCACGTTTACCAGTCATATTAGAGCCAGTCTGCGCATCAGGAATATCTTCAATGTTATTAGAGCCATCAGCCATAATAGCAGGACCACCCTGATACATATATCCATATACGTAATCAGATGTCGCGGCCCTCATACGAGATTCATGCAAAGTTTGGTTGAACCCAAGACTAAAGACACCAACATTCGTCGGTACAACGACAGCAAAGCCCGCAGACGAAGAGGTAGAGCCACCTTTCGATGTAGAATTCGCTACAGAAACAGAAACGGGGCCTAAAGAAACACTAGTTCCACCTTTTCTTAAATTAGCCTTTACCGGGCCTGCAGAAATGCCAACACTCGTACCATCGCTACCCACAGATGCACTCAGCGATGCGGGAATATTTTTGGATCCGAGAGACATTCCTACATCATAAGAAAGCCCCTGACCCGTTGTATACTGAACACCAGCGGATGCTTTTACATTATCTCCACCCGCACTAACACCTGCTCCAAGAGACCAGTCCCCAGATCTAGGTGAATACATGGCACTGGCATTCAAGCCTACGCCTCCATATCCAATACCCGCTGTAACACCAACCCCCTGATCCGAGCTGACTTTAAAGCCGACATCAACAACCCCAGCAATAGTCATACCGACTGTGGCAGAGGCACCAACACCACCCAAGTTAGATGCACTCAGTCCAACAGAGAAAAAACCATTCGAATAACCGGTATCGATTCTCCATGCATACAATGCGGAATACTGGTAGACAAACCCTAGCGTTCCACCATGAAACTGATCATCAGGAACACCGCGAAGGTCACGAATAATGCTACCCGGGCTTAAAGTCCAACCAAGACCAACCCATGTAGCTTCTTTTTGTGGAGAAATACCAGCATGGTAAGAGATAGAAAGAGGATAATTTCCGTACGCACTCGGAACATCTCCCAAAGGAATTGAGTACGCAAAGTTACCCGAAGTAAGGCTGACCATATCCTTCATCTCTGAAGGTTCAAATTCGATATAGTCAGGCTGAGTAGGGCCACCTTGCAAAGCAAATACGGCCGAAGTGCCAAACAATAGTGTTATGGAGCTGATTTTTTTCATCATTTCTTCTCTACCAGTCGAATATTCTTGCAGTTTTTAAGTTCTATTTCTACGCTGCCAATGCCATGGCTGACGTTTTTCAAGCGAAGCTTCGCTCCATCCATGCGGTCGACAAAGCTAAGCACAAACATATCGGCAGCACCAATTTCAAAGGTCTGCATTTTGCGAGACACAATGACATCGGCGGTGTCGCGTCCACTTATCAGGAACGCAGTTTCAAAGGAAAGATCGGAGCGCGGAGAAGCGCCGAAAACGACCCTCATCCCGGAATCCAAAGGCGTCCCCCACTTGGCTAGTTCGTAATCGGGAGTCAAGGCCATCGCGAAAAAATGAATTCCAGAACGTTCAATTTCTGTCTTGCATTTTTTTTCGTAATACGCGACGAATTCATCTCTGGGGACTTTAACAGAGCAGCCCCAGAGACACAGAACGGCAATGAACGCCAAAAAGCAACGCATGTTCCAACCACCCCAGATTCGTTATTTAAAGCGGTTGTTCAAGAAAAGCAAAAACTTTTCCGTCAGATCGGCATCAGAGCCATCGCCATAAACGATGCTTCCATTGCTAGAGGCAAAAACGACATCAAGGCCATTTTCGGAAGCAAAATCAACCATCGCGGCATTGATTTTCTGATATACGCCTTGCAACTTTTCAAGGCGCTTGTTCTGAATAGCGTTAGAACGGGCCTGGTTAAAACGGCCTAGTTCCTCGATGCGGCTGACGTGTTCGCTCTTGACTTTTCTTTTTTCGTCAACAGAAAGCTTCTGGTAGGTCGCTGCGGTGCGTTCTTCAAAAGCCTTCAGGGAGTCTTCAATGACTTTCCTTTCCGAGACCCACTTTTCTTCTTCGGCACGGATTTCGTCAAGGGCTTTTTGCGATTCTACAAAGGAATTCAACAGTTTTTCAGTGTTGACAAAGCCATAGTTGACTTTGGTATTATGAAAATAGGCAACCGTAGCAAGGCCCGCAATAGACAAGACGAGGGCTAATACGGCAATGAAGGATGTCAGTTTATTCATGTTCTCTCCCTAAAAATTCTACAAATTTGTTAGTTACATCAGCTTTTGTGCCTGTTCCATAGACAACAAAATTGCTGCCAGATCCAAACAGGACGCCGATTCCATTCTTTTGACTAAAAGCTTTCGCCTTTTCATTAAAGGATTCAAGGGCCTTATTCACTTCATCATGCGAAGCCGTTGAAATGGAGTCAATCATCTTGTGACGGAAAATGTTGCTTTCCAAATTCATAAGGTCAATGAGTTTTTCTTCTTCACCGCGCCTGACAGAAAGAGTATCCAAAAGTTTTGTTATAGAATCATTGAATACTTGTTCCTGTTTTTTCAGTATTTCATCCTGCAAAGCGATTTTCTGGTTAATAGCGACCATTTGCGCATCGGCTTCAAGAGCCTTGCTGGACTCGATAAAGAACGGACCTGATTTTTGATTAACCAACAAAAAGACGGACGCAGCAAAGCTTGCAGCCGAAAAAAGCACTGCCAAAAGGCACAGTAATAGTTTATTTTTCATTCTCTTCCAATTCTTCCACATAAATTGCCATCATCATAAATGATGCTAACTTTATAACAATCAACAACTTACGTCAAAAATGTTACATTTTGCGTAATTTATCAAAAATAAATCACACAAATTGCGTTCAATCATAGGAATTTTTCTTTAATTTGTAAAGTACAAAAGAAAATTATTTTATACCAATACATACAATTTTACATCAGTACGCACAAATAATTCAGAACGAACTAGAAACAAGAACAAACAAAAAAAATCTAAATAAAGAATAAATTACATTTACGTAATAAACAAATAAGTTTGCAATAAAACAGACAATATCCGTTATTTATATAAACGTTCAATTACATCATTTACATGGAAGTCCATGCTTTTTACTATTTTTCCATATAGAGGTTCCCTTTTGAAAGCCAAAATTTTCTTTTTACTAGTACTTATTTCATTCTTCCTTACCTCCTGCCTCCAGGATGACGATTCTGACGCCCGCATTCCTGTCCGCTACACAGTTATCGTCACAGACAAGATTACGGGCAAGGCTGTAGACAAGGCCAAGGTCGAACTGACAAACGAAGTCCAGTCGGCGCAATCACTTTCAACAAACTCCAGCGGAATGGTGATTTTTCCTTCTGAAGAAAGTTACGTGAATCAGATTGTTGTCACGAAAGACGGTTACTTCCCGAAAGACACTGTCGATGTCATCAGCAATCCAGACACGGCTTTGAGCGTAATTTTGCGTTCCATCAGCATATTCCTTGTCCCGACAGATACAGCTTCGGTCGATTCGACAAAGAAGTAACATGTCTTTCGAGCTCAAAAATCCGCCACCGCAAACGGCCTTGCGTTTTTTACCGCAAGAGCTAATGGTCCGTTATTCCGTCATTCCGGTTGATTACAGCGAAGAGAGCAAAAGGCTCACAGTCGCTATGGCCGATATCGATGATTACGACTTGATCAACGACATTCAGGTTGCAGCGGGGGTTTACGTGAATCCGGTCAAGGCGGATGAAGATAAAGTCATCCAGTGGATTAGCGCATTTGCAGAGCATGCCGTTCCTGCTTTCGGCATGACTGCCGCCGGGAACAAGGCAAACTCCCCCGCTATCCGCATGGTGAACGAGATTATTTCGGAGGCCATGCACACGGGCGTTTCCGATATTCACTTTGAGCCAGGTGAAAAATCGTTCCTCGTTCGATTCCGCAAGGATGGTGTGCTAAAGATTGCAAGAAAGCTCCCCTTGCGCGCCATATCAGAAATCACATCGCGAATCAAGATCATGGCGAGCATCGATATTGCCGAAAAGCGCCGACCTCAAGATGGCCGTATTCATTTCGACGATGGCACCAAGGCAGTCGACATCCGCGTTTCGGCTTTGCCAACGGATTACGGGCAAAAGATGGTGTTGCGTCTTTTGGACAAGGGAACGATTATCCACAAGCTGGATTCTCTGGGCATGACTCAGGCCCAAATTGACCTTTGTGAAAAAGAAATCCACAAGCCGTACGGAATGTTCTTGATTACAGGCCCGACGGGTAGCGGTAAGACAACTACGCTCTACACGCTACTGCAGATGATTCGTAGCCCTGAGCTGAACATTTCAACAATCGAAGAACCGATTGAATACAAGCTAGATGGAATCACGCAGACCGCCGTAAACGCTAAAATCGACTTGACTTTTGCCGCAGCGTTGCGTACCCTACTCCGCCAAGACCCGGATGTGATCATGGTGGGCGAAATTCGCGACAGCGAAACGGCAGAACTCGCCATACGCGCGGCTCTCACGGGCCACCTGGTTTTCAGCACACTCCATACAAATGACGCTCCGTCTGCAATCGTACGCCTTATCGATATGGGCATCGAGCCGTTCCTTGTGGCTTCGGCAGTGAACTTTATCATGGCACAAAGGCTTGTCCGTAAAGTTTGCCCTAAATGTGGCGGCAAAGATCCAAACTGTCTCACTTGTGGCGGAAGCGGTTACAAGGGACGTGTCGGCATTTTCGAGATGATGCCTATGAGCGAAACCATCCGCGAGATGGTCCATAAGGGAACGTCTAATGCAGAGCTCCGCCGAGCTGCAATCGCAGAGGGCATGAAGACTCTCGCCATGGATGGTGCAGATAAAGTTGCGCTAGGATTCACCACAGAATCTGAAATTGCCGCAGAGGCAATGATTTAGCAAAATGGGCGCGGTAAGCAACAAGCGTGGATTTACCCTCCCCCTCACCATAGCCATTCTTGTCATCATCGGGTTTCTTGTTTCGTCGTTTTACACCATGGTCAAAAACGAACGGATTGAATCATCCCGCAGATTTACCGATGCACAAGCGACACTAGAATTGGAGAGCGGCGTCAATTACGCATTTTTCCGCATGCAAGCCGAGCACAAGCCCTGGCGCACCGATAGTTTGCAACATACAAGCAAAGACGGCAACATCCGTTTTTCACTTTCACAAATACAAGACGGCGCATTCGCCTCGCTTAACGTGTTCAATCACGATTCATCACGCCATTTTACGGCACACACTGGATTCATCCCGACAAAGCGCCCTGCATTGACGTTGCTCGCATCGCAGGCCAACATTAGCCTCGTCGGAAACGCACGTATTGATGGCGGCACAGCGCTCATGAGCGGTACCGTTTCGTACAGCAGCCATTACAAGATGCGTGCAGAAAAAGATGCATTTTACGATACAGTCTATGTCGGCGATTCCCTACCCTATTTTGACACGCTGAAATTTTACCCAGAAATCAGCCGCAAGCAATTCACAGAAAAGTTTCAAAAGGAGCGATGCGTTTTTGACGGAACAGACGCGGTACCGACGGAACTAAGCTGTCGAGTGGTCACGATGCAGGGTGACAGTCGCTGTAATCGCTGCAAGATTAAAGCAGACAAAGTCTTTTTACGAGAGAGAGCAACATTCACAAAGGCAAACATCATTGCACGAACAATTTCAATAAAAGACAGCGTATTGCTTTCGGGAACATTCTTCGCGCAGGATTCACTGGAAGTATCCGTAAAGCGCAAGCAAGAAAACACAATCAACTTGGCTGTTCAAGGTCGCAAAACCAGTGAAGTCGATTATACCGGCACCCTCTTAATCTCCAACTTAAAAGCAGACAAAACACTTGTCTTGTTTATGGGCGACAACTGGGACGAGACCACGAAAGGCATCCCCGTAACCATCACCGAAAACGTTGATATCAAGGGTTCCATAATTTCAAGAGGGATGGTCGATTTTCGCGGTAAACTGACAGGGCAAATGATAGCCTACTATCTCGGTTTTTATGAAGGCGAAACCCTATGGAGAGGGTTCTTTAGGAACGGACAAATAAAAGGCGACACAACGGTTCACACGTTCCTTCCGGATATCGTTTATCTAGGCGGCGAGGCAAGCTATGAGAACTAAGCGTTCCAAAATCGGAAGCACTCTCGTCGAAGTGCTTGTCAGTTTTGCAATACTCTCATCCACCGGGGTTCTTGTTGTCGGCTATTTATTCCGGAACCCGATGTCGAACAAAGCGTGGATAAATAATTACGGGCAAGAATTAAGCAAGATTATTTTATTGACAACACCGATAGCAAGCGACACCATAGTCACGCACACCGATGCAAGCGGGAACCGTTGGGAAACAGTCGTAAAAGTTCAAAAAGATGCCGATGAAATATGCTACAATGCGGTTTCAGTCCGACACAAAACGGACTCTACACGCACGCTCCATTACTGCAAATACGGAGCTAGCAAATGAAACGTTTAAACAAAAGCGGTTTTACGCTAATTGAGCTCGTAGTCACCATAGCCATATCAGGCGTATTTTTTACCATGGCCATGAACCTGTACAGCACCGCGAACAGGGCCTTTATCACCGACAAGGAATATGATGAACTTTACTTTGAATACAATGTTCTAAAAGCAAAAACTGTACGTTTTTTGCAGGAACATCCCGACTTTTGCGAGCGACCAGACAAATATCAAATCGAATACAAATTGTCGCTGACCCCGTTACAATGCAAGGCCATAGAAAAAAAACGCTATCTCGTATATTTTCAGGGATACATGGATTCGAGCAAACACGCCCTTGTGGGCTTCAGCACAATTATCGGGGAATAAACCTACGGATTCTGCGGTGGTGGCGGTGGATTATTTTGCCTACCATTTTCCTCAAGCTTTTCTTGCAGATGGTCGATGCGGTTTTCAAGCAACTTTTCGATTTCGGGGAGCAAGCGGTCTTTGACGCGATCAAGATACAAGCACTGTAGCTGGATCATGCGGTTGCGATGGCGACCGGCAAATTCCTGAATCCAGTGGCTCACGGCCTGCTGGCGGTCCTGGATTTTGTCATGCAAAGAACGCTGGATGAAAGTTCTCTGAACTTCCATATAGCGCTGCATATTGAACGGCATGCGGTAGGTTCGAATAAACTGCTTCAACAACACCAACAAGCAAAGATGATCATTGCATTGATGATCTTGAATGAACTGCCGTAACTCTTCCAGATGTTTCTGGAAGAACGGCACAATCGCTTTATCATCAATCTGATAAAGTTCAAGTTCATCCTGTTCTTTTGTCGCTTTATCGACTGCCATGTTCCAAATCTATTTTTTTATGGTATATTATGAATTTGCACGTTTCACAAGAAAGCCAAATTTGGAGTTTTTTCCGCTATTTAAGGTGTTTTTCCCCAGAAAAACGCGTCCTTCAGTTCCCGGATTCAAACGATCCGCAGCTGCACCGCGGAAATCCAGCATTTCCTCGACTTCGCACTTCTGCATGCCATCAGGAGTCATGAGTTCCAACGTATCATCCATAGAGAAAGGATTTTTCACGTTCACAAGGCAGGCGCCCGTTGCCTCATCAAAGTCCTTAATCTGGGCCGCCACACAGCCACCAGCGGCATCCACATGCGTCGCTTCGTAGTTCTGCGGCAACGGTCCACGCAAGAATCCCGGCATAAAGCCTCGCCCATCGACAAAGGTTATCGCACGGCGGCTTTCTTCGGGCACAGGCTTCCCTTCTGCTACGGCATCAATCGCCATGCGATAAGCGCGCACGACCTGGCTCAAGTAGTACACAGAGCGTGTACGACCTTCAATCTTGAAGGAATCAAGACCGCCCGCCACAAGTTCTGGAATCACGTCCAGGGCGCAGAGGTCACGACTACTCATAAAGTAGGTGCCCCAAGTGTCTTCGTCGAGCGCAATCGGGTCGAGTTCCGGGCGATCGGTGCGCTGAAGCGCAAAAGAGCCTTCATGTTCACGATAGTCCTCGACCTGCGGACCGGAGTTCGCATACAAGCGATAAGGCATGCGGCAACTGTTATCGCAAGCGCCCTGGTTGGCGTCGCGATGCGTTACCCAATTCGAAAGCATGCAACGACCAGACATAGCCATACAAACGGCGCCATGAACGAACACTTCAAGTTCAAGGTCTGGAACTTGTTTCTTTATCTCCAAAATTTCAGACAGGCGAAGTTCACGGCTCAAGATGATACGGCGAACGCCTAGATTTTTCCAGAACGAGGCAGCAAGATAGTTTGTCGTATTCGCCTGCACAGACAAGTGAACTTCCGTTTCGGGATGTTCCTTCAAGAGCCAGCCCACAAAGCCCGGATCTGCGACAATCAAGGCATCCGGCTTGAGTTCCAATGCGGCATTCAAAGCTCTCTGGAACGATTCCACCTTCACATTACGCGGAATCACGTTACTCGTGAGGTAGAACTTCTTGCCATGTTCATGCGCGTATGCAATGCCTTCGGCAAGGTCATCAAGATTCTTGAAACCGTTTTCGCGAGCGCGCAACGAGAACGCCGGCTGCCCAGCATAAACCGCATCTGCACCATAGGCAAATGCATACTTCATTCGTACAAGATCACCCGCAGGTGCTAAAAGTTCAGGCTTTTTCATTTTTAGGCGTTAGGTATTAGGTTTTAGGTCTTAGAATTTAAATCCAGCGCGGATATACGCTTTTTTATCATCAATTAACGTAAGCTCACCCATAAACGAGAAACGCAGGCCTTCGTAGCTAATCGCAGGCGTAAGCATGTACTGGAGCTTTGCACCACTGAGGAACTTCTTTGGAAGTTTTAGGTGATTACCTGGTGTCGTATCATTCACGGCACTACCGTAATCCGTCCCCTTCCAAAACCAAGTCTGACGTAGCGAAGCAAAGATATGTCCATCCAAACGCGCAAAAACATTCCAGTCGATTGTCCGGCTATTGGGCCCACCTTGGTTCCCTAGCGGATAACCTAAATGAGCAATCTGTGCCGTATTCTTTTTAAAATGCGAATAGACATAAGGTTCTACTCGGGCGTATTCAAAAATCGTACCCGCTTCAATCTTGTGTCCTTTGTAATAAAAATCATGACCCGCCTGGAAACCCGCCATCCAAGCCCACTTCGCTTCGATATTGTCGTTTCGGATGAGGCTAATCGGGGATTCCATGTCGTCCAGGAAAAATTCCGTATAAAGGCGCACCGCATTAAACAAGCGGTAGTTGAAGTCAAAAGAAATCGAGCCGTTGTTGCTGCTTTCGGAGTAGTTGCCCTTTTCCATAAACAAGGGTGCAGTCGGAACAAACAACCAAGGCTTCATATTGTCATAGAGAATCGTAAGTTCACTAATACCAAAAGTGGCGTTCCCGACGGCAAGCTCATAGCGATGGCCAAAGAGATTTCGTGTAAAATCCTTATTCTTATCGCTCATGCTATTGAATATGCGCAAGTCTGCATAAAAACTCATTACACGAAGCGGGCCAATCATCAAGTCTAGGCTCATCATGTTGTACGGAAGCGCGAACTGGTTCAAGGACAAGTTATTGTAGTAACCCGGGCCCCAGTGCATCACATCACGGCCAAAGTCCAAACGCAGCCAGTCGTAGTTAAAAGCGAAATGCGTACGGTAGCGCGCATAGCTCGAGTACTCGACACCGGAATTATTCTCGCTCTTCTGGTTTTCCAAGAACTCGCCGTCAAAAGACTTCGGAGACTTCGATGAATGCCCTTCGCTATAGATTCGAGCGTCCAACACAAAGTCCACAGAATCGACAAAGCCACGCAAGTAAATACCGCCATCAAGACCCGGCCAAATCGTATCGCCAACAGATTTTCGATTCATGCGATAATCTTGTCCAGATAAAATCGTATCACCGAGAGATTCGCCGCCACGATAATCAATTCCACCAACAATGCTTGCCGCAATCGCAACACGCGGATTTACCGTATCAGACGGGCCAAAGCCCTTCCCCAGAATACCAGGACCTCGCACATTATCAAAATAAAGGAGTGCGTTTCCTTCGGTCTTAAAGAAATTTTTGCGGAAAGTCGTGTCCCTGCGCGGGTAAGTAAAGTACTGGCGTTCATAGCCCGTCGTCTGGCGATGGTATTCGAACAGCATCGGAGCGGTTTCAAGATTACGCAAGTTGCGGGAATGTTCGGGTTCAATAACCGGCGAAGCGGCCTTCGATTCGATTACGCCTGCAACCAATAAGAAACAAGACAAAAAGGGGAATATTTTCTTTAAAAGCATTTTCCAAATTTAGCATTTTCGTTCGCCGGATTCGTCAAAAATGGAAAATTTGAGCCCTTTCGTTCCATACGGAACTTTTTGTTCCGCTTAAAAATTCAATGTCCGTAAAAAAGAACAATTCACACATTTAAAAGCGAATTCATCTAATATAAGTTTTAAGAAAATGTTGAATGGGAGATATTCTATGAATAAAAAGTTTCTGACCATGGGCTGTATTTCGAGCCTTTCATTAGCAATGTACTCCGGATGCTCGGACTCGACTTCGGCTGTAGATTTTTACAACGTCACCGAAGAAATCGCCTCCAGCGATAGCCAGGAAACGGGTTCTCAGGAAGATCCAACAAGTAGCGCTAGCAACGAAATCAGCAGTGCAACTAGTAGCGCCACAAATTCGGGCAACGTTACAGTTTCTAGCAGTTCTGAAATTGTTCCGACAAGCAGCGCCGTAACCGCTTCTTCGAGCAGCATTGCTCCTGTAGTCAATTCAAGCAGTTCGACGATACCGAGCATACAGAGTTCCTCTAGCATTTCTGTAGCACAAAGCTCTTCGAGCGCTCCTGTTACGCAAAGTTCCTCCAGCACTCAGCCAGAACAAGTGAGCGGTAACACCGGTGAACGCCCCGTCATCACTTACGCCGCAAGTGGCGCTTCTGCTACAAACGCAGGCAACTGCGTCTCCGTTACAGGCGGTACAGTTACCATCAAATGCGGTGGCGAATACGACTTTAGCGGTTCTTACAGCGGTAGCGATGCCCAGATTCTCGTGAACACAGCCAAAACGGACTCCTCCGTTTACCTGAACATGAAGGGGCTCACACTGACGAACACTGCTGACGCCCCGATTTACATTCAAAAGGCAAGCAAGGCTTTTGTTGTCGCCAAGAACGGCACAACCAACACATTCACGGACGGTTCTTCAAGAACAAAGAACTACACTTATACCAATGACTCCGGCGAAGCCAAGACTGATACGACGGGCGCTTGCATTTACGCCAAGGACGACCTCACCATCAAAGGCGAAGGTACGCTTATCGTCAAGGCAAATTACAACAACGGTATCCATACCAGCAATGATTTGAAAGTGAAAAACAGCCTCATCACTGTGAACGCCAAGAACAACGGCCTCAAGGGTAAAGGCTCCGTCGAAATCAGCGGCGGGACCATCAACATCACAACGACCGAAGGCGACGGCATCAAGAGCGATACCGAGGACGCAACTGATTTGGCAAACGGCAAGGGTTCCATCGAAATCACAGGTGGTACAATCACCGTCACATCCGCTTTTGACGGCATCACGGCAGCTAACGCCGTTGTCGTTGCAAACGGCGAATCAACAGCCCCAAGCATCAAGGTTACAGCTGGCGGCGGCCAAAACTGCCTCAGCTTGAACACCAGCACGACCGGCGGACGCGGCGGAATGGGCGGTTTTGGCGGGATGGGCGGCAGTTCCTGCTCCACCACCGAAAGCATGAAGGGCATCAAGGGCGATTCAAGCATTACCATTAGCGGTGGCGTTATCGACATCAACAGTCGTGATGATGGTCTCCACAGCAGTGGCACGATTACTCTCAGCGGCGGCACAATGACCATCGCTACAGACGACGACGGTGTTCACGCCGAAAAAGCACTCTACGTCAAGGACAACGCCAACGTGAGCGTGACCATCGCCTACGAAGGTATGGAATCTCCAGACATGAACTTCGAAGGCGGCATCACAAGCGTCATCACCACGGACGACGGCTGGAATGCAGCCGGCGGCACAAGCACGACCTCCACAGGCAACACAGGTCGCGGCGGCTGGGGCGGAGCAGGCGGAGGCATGGGCGGTAGCACCGGGAATCTCAAGGTCTCTGGCGGTTACCACTACGTTTACGTGGGCACAGGCGACACGGACGGCATCGACAGCAATGGCGGCATCAGCATCACTGGAGGCGTCATCATCGTGGAATGCCGCATGAACGGCGGTATGGGCGGCATGGTCGATTCGGACGGAACGACATCGATTACAAGCGGCAAGTTGCTCGGATTCGGCACAAATAATTCCGAAGAAGGTACACAATACAGCGTTAATTTCGACACCAATAGCTATTATGGCACAGCGGATATCGCATTCAAGCCAAGCTTCTCTGGAAGCAAGATGGTTTCTAGCGTAGGTAAGCCGGGCGTCGTAAGCAGCGTGAGCGGTATGACCAAGACCTGCTTCGGAAACAGCACCGATCGCTGCGTTTATACGAAGTAGTGCGGCAAGCCGCAGTTACTAGTTAATAGTCATTAGTTACTAGAAAGGCGAGCATTTTTGCTCGCCTTTTTACTACATCCAGCCGCGGTCAGATGTACCAGAAATACCACGAATCTTAAGATCAAAGTCATCGCGGTTCGTCGCTGCATTCATTGCCGTTTCCAGCGAAATCTGCTCGTTCTGGTAAAGTTCGAGGAGCGCCTGGTCGAACGTCTGGCTATGGTATTGAAGGTGGCCTTCGGCAACAGCCTGTTCCACCATGTCAATCTTGTTCTTATCCTGGATGTATTCCTTGATAGCGCCCGTATTCACGAGAATTTCGGCAGCCGGGACTCGCCCCTTGCCATCCTTCGTCGGCAAAAGACGGAGCGAAATAATGCCAGCCAAAACTTCGGCAAGCAAAAGACGCACTTCATCATGTTGGTGCGGCGGATACATCGAAAGCACACGGTGAATCGTTTCCACAGCATTCGTCGTATGGATAGTCGCAAAGACCATGTGGCCCGTATCAGCAGCGGTTAATGCAATCTGCATTGTTTCAAGGTCACGAATTTCGCCCACGAGGAGCACATCCGGATCCTGACGGAGCGCCGCACGGAGTGCATTCGCATACGAAAGCGTATCCACGCCGATTTCACGCTGCGAGATAATCGCCACGTTATCACGATAAAGGTATTCAATCGGGTCTTCGACCGTAATGACGTTCACAGATTCTTTCTGATTGATGTAGTCAATCATCGAAGCAAGCGTTGTGGACTTACCAGAACCCGTCGTACCCGTCACAAGCACAAGACCGCGCTTAGTCAAAGCCAAGTCACGAATCACTTCGGGCAAGTGCAAATCTTCGAAAGCAGGAATCACAGCCTTGATATGACGAATCACAACCGCAATTGTTCCGCGCTGGCGGAACACGTTTACACGGAAACGTCCCATATCGCGGGCGCCCACTGCAAAGTCGCATTCCTTATTAGCCTCAAAACGCTGTTTCTGGTCGCGATTCATGATATCATCCAAGAAGGAATCCATCATAGCGCTATCGATGCGCACATCAAAAAGTCTTTGCAAAGCACCATTGATACGATAAACCGGCGGAACACCAACTCGCAGATGCAAGTCAGACGCCTTGCGGTTTACCATTTCACGCAAGAGCTGTTCAATGCGAAGTTCAGCCATATTAGACTTCTCCAAACTTGTCGCGGCAAAGTTTCTTTACTTCTTCCAGACGGGATTTGATTTCTTCATTATCCGGATTTTTCTTGGCTAGATCCGTATAAATATCAAGTGCCTTGTCGTAAACACCCTGCTCCATATAAATGTCTGCTAGAGTGCGCGTATTCAGACTATCATCCAAATCGGCAGCACCACGAGAGAGCGGAGCATCCGCATTTTCGACGAGACTTGCAGCCACTTCGTCATCGGAATCGCCGGACATCAGGTAATCAACACCGTTGTTGTTCGGTTCATCGGATTCCGGCAAGGAATCGTCTTCGTCAAAAAGTCCCTTGAAGGCGTTAGAAACTTCAGAATCAATAGAATCGAGTTCTGCAGACGGAGCAACTTCTTCGGCGACCTGTTCAGCAGGTTCTGCGGCAGGCTCTTCAAGCTGTTCAGAAACTGGTTCTTCGAGAGTATCAGCCGGAGCAGAGAAGACGCTTGTCGGTTCTGCGGCGGGAGCTGCGGTTTCTTCAATATTTTCG
Organism: Fibrobacter succinogenes; assembly: GCA_902791475.1. GTDB lineage: Bacteria > Fibrobacterota > Fibrobacteria > Fibrobacterales > Fibrobacteraceae > Fibrobacter > Fibrobacter succinogenes_J. The sequence continues at coordinate 40,268 of CADAWC010000023.1, read as the reverse complement.
GTCACTGAGCTAGTCGAAGTGTCAGCCGGAACTTCAGCAGCTTCAGATTTTTCTTCCGGAAGGTCATCAGCATCAGAACCGAAGATACTGTCAAAAGATTCATCGACGCTCTTTTCTACGTCTTCATTGACAGCCTTTTCTTCAAGTACAGCACTAGTCGCTTCTTGACTCAAAGACTCTTCAGCAGGAGATTCTTCGACCGGCTTTTCATCGCCAAACATGGAGGCAAAAGCACCACCCATTTCTTCAGCTAAATTTTCTTCCTTAGGCTGTTCCGCAACAGGCTCTTCAGCGACAGATTCTTCCGCAGAGGATTCTTCTGCAGGAGCTTCATCATCACCAAAGAGAGCATCGAAGGCGCCATCAACTTCTTCAGCCGCAGAGTCTTCTTCTTTCGGCTCTTCCAAAGTTTCAGCAGCAGGTTCTTCAATCGTTTCAGAAACCGGAGTTTCGGCAGCTTTTTCTGCAGCCGAAGTTTCATCATCCAAGTTCAGAACAAAATCATCGCCTTCTTTTAGCAAGTCTTCTTCATCCGAGAAATCCATATGGGATGTCGGAACAAGACCTTCAACCGGAGCGACATTTTCAGCAGATTCAGTCGGAGTAAATTCCGGAGCTTTTTCAACAACATCCGCAGCAGGTTCATCATTCAAACTAAAGTCTGCATCGGCAGATTTTTCGAACAAGCTTCCAAAGGATTCTTCTTTAGATTCTTCGAGGGACTTTTCTTCAGTTTCTTCTGCAGGCTTCGTCTCAACAGATTCCTCAGCGTCAGCCGGGGCTTCATCGTTCAAACTAAATTCAGCATCCGCAGACTTTTCGAATAAGCTTCCAAAGGATTCTTCTTTAGATTCGTCGAGGGGCTTTTCCTCGATTTCTTCTGCAACCGGAGCATCAGCTTCAGCATTTTCGGCAGCAGGTTCTTCCAAAGACAAATCAGCACTATCATCAAGAGCTGTTTCTTCGGCCGGAGTTTCTACAACAGGTTCAGCGACTTCTTCCGTTGCAATTTCAGCATCAGTCGTTGTGCTTGCCGAATCGTTTTCTTCAGGAAGTTCATCTTCGCCAAGCAAAGAGGCAAAAGCATCATCGACGTTTGTCTCATTACTTTCGGACTTAGATTCTTCTGCAGCCGGAGTTTCATCCAAATTAAGCAGATCCGGTTTGCCAGCGTCTTCCTCGTCCGAGAAATCCATATGCGTTGCCGGAACAGAGCCTTCAGAAGGCAAACCAACAAGGTTATCTTGTTCCGTCGGTTCTTCATCAGGAGTACCGAGATTTTCCTCGGCGACTTCAGCAACAGTTTCTGCAGCCGGAGTTTCTTCCGGGAGTTCATCATCGCCCAAAAGCGACGAGAACGCATCATCGACATTCGTCGCCTTTTCATCCGCTTCTAGCGGTTCGTCCAGACTGTCGAGGCTAAATTCAGCATCATCGGACTTTTCTTCAACAATATCTTCGGACTTTGGTTCGTCGATTGTTTCGGCCTTTTCGCTTTCATCAGAGAAATGCGAGAAGAGCGAAGATGTTGCAGGTTCTTCTGCAGCCGGCGCCTTGTCCGCGTCAGAAACGGCCACATCAAGATCATCATCACCACCCAAAATGTCAGAAATTGCAGACGACACTTCGGACGAATTCAAGGCATGACCTTCAAAGCTTGCATCCGGAACATCATCACCATTCTTTGCATTTTCATCCGTTGCAAAATTCAACGAATTACGCAAAGCTTCCATCGCAGAATTGTCTTCTTCGTCTGTATTAGGGAGCGAAGCAGCAAGATTTGCAAAGATGTTGTCTTCACCAGCATCCGCATTTTCAGTATCGTCAGAAACATCCATCGTGAACGAACTATCGTCCATCGGCGGAGCGACCAGGCTTGCCTGTTCTTCTTCAGTCAAGACATCGTATTCATCTTTCCAGAACGGATCGAGCGGATCCATATCGTGAACACGACGGAAACAGGCATTGCGCTCAGCTTCCTTGCCAAGCTTATCGTAGGATTCACCCATTCTCTTATGGGCCGAGAGACAGAACGGGTCCTTTGCAAGCACCTTCTTGTATTCTGTAATGCTACCGGCAAAATCCTGTTGGCCTGCCAAAATTTTTGCACGGACCAACATTGCAGGAACATCGGAGGGAGATGCAGCAAGAGCGGCATCCACCGTCTTGAGAGCGGCTTCATAATCCCCCGAAGCACGTTCCATATCGGCAAGCCAGGCCATAGCCTGAGAACGCCCCTTATTCTTTTTTACAGCCTTTCTGAGAGAATCCAACGATACAGCCATCATTACTCCAATGGAAGAAGAACAGCTTCATCCGCCAAAAGTACAGGTATACCGTCGCGAATCGGATAGACGCGAGAACCATCAGGTGTCGTAAGCGCTTCGGTCAGGGGTTCAGTAATAGCTTCGCCAGCAACATTCTTGAGCGTACCAGCCTTAATAGCATTGTTCAAAAGAGCGATGCAATCCTCGCCCGCCTGTGAAAGAGGCTTGCGAGTTTCCGGACAGCAAAGAATACTTAACAATTTAGAATCGAGCATAAGACCTTTCAAATATGTTATTTCATCAAAAAAAATAACACAATTTTTACAAAAAAGAGCAGTTTTAACGAAGATATTTGAGGTTTACGAGGGCAAAATTGCCATTTTTGCCATTTCCAATGAGCAAATACACGCACATGCCCAGTTTATCGAGCCAATTCATGTTGAATTCTTCACGGTAACCCGAGAAATTCGAGACCACCAAAAGCTCGCGGCAGCCCGTGCGGTTGCAAATGGACTCCATGTCCGAAAGCGGGCCAAGGAGATGCTTACGGTTTTCTTCGGAGAGCTTTTCGGGTTCAGAGCTCACGCAACCGAGAATTTCAATACCCGGAATCACGTTGTAACTATCGAACCAGTTGTTGAGGGAATCTTCGCGACCGCCGAGCAAGATGGAGCGGTGGCGTTTTTTTGCAAAAATACGATAGAAATAGTTTATCCAGAACGCAATGCGGCGCCAGGCAAGGAGCGCAAGCGGGATAAAGAGGCTGGAGCAAACCACCAAGGTAATCCAATGAGATTCGTAAGGCAAATAAGTTGTAGCGTCATCGATAATTGGAGTTTGGGTAAAATAGCGGAACGCTGAATACCCGCCGACAGCAAGCAAGTTCAGCGGCACAAGGTAACGCAAGAACTTTTCGCCCTTGAGGCTAGATCCCGTATATTCCCCACGGAACATCAAGAACACAAGGTTTACAACAGCGACAATACCTACAAGCCACCAGTCTTCGAACTGGGCAAAATCCATAATGGGATGCTTTATAAACGTGCTAGCCCCTGCACATCCACTTTCAAGGCAACTGGAATCTTGGAAGCACACATCCGACACGACACTTTCATGGTTCAGGAACGCAAACGCCCACAAGGCAATCACGCCCAAATCGAGGAACATCTTCCAGAACTTTGGAATCAGACGCGAGAACATGCCCACGAATGCAGCAAACAAAATACCGAACGAGACAAGGAAATTCGGGACAAAATAAAGGTCCTTGTGCTTTTTCACGAAGATAAGCATAGCCTTGTAGAAGTCTACATACGAGCCCCAACGGCGCGTGCGGCAGCTCTGCCCCTTAAAATGCAGAATGTTCGTGACCGGCGTGTAATAGTTCTTGAGGCCCATCTGCTTTGTACGGAAGCAGAGGTCCAAGTCTTCGCCGTACATGAAGAAATCTTCGTCAAAGCCGTTCAGCTTTTCATAGACATCTCGACGGATGCAGAAGAACGAGCCGCTAATGGCATCGACTTCAATCATCTCGTCCGGATCGGCGTACGTCATGTTGTAGCTGGCAAGTGTCTTGCTCTTCGGGAAGAGAGCAGCAAGGCCAATCGTCTTTGAGACGGCAGACACAATCGTCGGGAAAGAACGGCGGCAGGCCCACTGGAGCGTACCATCTTCGTTCAGAATACGACAACCGACCGTACCCGCTTCCGGGTGTTCTTCCATGAACTTGAGCATTTCGCGGAAGGCGTTCTTCGAAATAATCGTATCCGGATTGATGAAGAACAGATACGGCTTGGTCGCATGCTTTTCGGCGAGGTTACAGCCCTTACCAAAGCCCAGGTTTTCCTCGGAATCAATCCATTCCACTTCCGGGAAGAAGTTCTTGATTTCGGGAATAATCGGCTCGGTAGAACCGTTATCCAGAACGATAATCTGCGAATCGATACCCTCGCAGGCGTCGCGCACGGACTTGAGGCACGCCGGAATGAAGTCGCAAGAGTTATAAGCAATGATAATGACAGAACAGGAAAGCATGAGTTAGTAGGAAGTAGGAAGTGGTTAGTAAACAGTGGTTAGTAAACAGGAATATTTAAGCGGCTAGTAAACAGTGGCTAGTAAACAGGAATGTAAAAGGAACGTTCTTATCACAATCCTAACCACTAATCACTAACCACCAACCACTATTCAATTAAGCAAGTCCCAGTCGCAGTTTCAGCACGAGGAAGAATGCTTCGGAGATGATTCCGCCGCTCATCTTGGAGGTGCCACGGGTGCGGTCCGTAAAGATGATGGGGATTTCCTTGACTCGGAGGCCCTTCTTCCAAATTTTGAAAGTCGTTTCGATCTGGAAGCAGTAACCGTCACTCTTCATCTTATCGAGGTTCAATGCCTGCAGCGCTTCGCGGCGGAAGCACTTGAAGCCACCCGTAGCATCGCTAATCGGGAGACCAGTCACAATGCGAGTGTAGACGTTTGCACCATAGCTGAGGATTAGGCGACGCAAATCCCAGTTCACCACGCTGATGCGGTGGTCCTGATAGCGGCTACCCAACACGAGATCGGCATTTTCAGCAGTTTCCAAAAAGCGATTCAGGTCGGTCGGAGAATGGCTAAAGTCGGCGTCCATTTCGAACACGCGTTCGTAATCGCGTTCGAGCGCCCACTTGAAACCCATCACGTAGGCAGAGCCAAGACCCATCTTGCCCTTGCGGCGGATCAAATGGATTCGCGGATTCTTATCCGCTTCGGCCTGAACGAGGTCACCCGTTCCATCCGGGGAGCCATCGTCCACCACCAAAATTTCTAGACACTTATTCTGTTCCAAAATTGCCGACATGATTAGGAGGATATTCTCCTTCTCATTGTAGGTAGGAACAATCACCAAACTCTTAGGGAACTCCATTAAATACCTCTCTAAACACAAATCTATACAAAATTACAGTTCGCCAATGACATCAGAAACCGGATAAGTCCTTTTTTTATTGCCATTCATCATCTCACCCAGAAGACCGAGCGAGAAGAACTGGACACTCATGACAAGCGAGAAGGCGCCTGCCAAAAGCAGCGGACGAACATGCATAGCACCTGTCTGGAACCATTCATAGCCAAAATAACCGCAAGTGCCAAGGCCAAAAAGCATCAATATAAGTCCAATCAGACCAAAGAAATGGAGCGGTTTCGACGAGAAGCTACGCATGAACATAAGGGAAACCAAGTCCAAAAAACCGCTCACCAGTCGAGAAACGCCGTACTTCGAGACGCCGTGAACGCGGGCGCGGTGGGCAACCGGCATTTCAGTAATGCGGAAGCCCTGCCACTTGGCCATGACCGGGATAAAACGGTGGTAGTCGCCGTAAAGCTGGATAAAGCGGACCACGGAACTACGGTAAGCCTTGATGCCGCAGTTGAAATCGTGCAGGCGCTTGCCACAGACCATCGACACGGTCAAATTGAAAAGCTTGGAAGGCATCGTCTTGTGCCACGGATCGAGGCGGCGAATCTTCCAGCCAGAGACGAGGTCGTAACCGGATTCGAGAATCTTGATCATCTTCGGGATTTCGAGCGGGTCATCCTGCAAGTCGCCATCAAGCGTTGCGACATACTTGCCACGAGCCTTGGAAAAACCAAGAGCGAGTGCAGCAGCCTTGCCACAGTTGAACTGGAAACGGAATGCGCTTACCGAGGAACCCGGCTTAGCGTTGTATTCCTTTGCTAGGTCCTCCACCACTTCCCAGGTATTGTCGCGGCTACCATCATCAATAACGATAACCTCAAATTCCATACCGGTCGGTTGAATGGCGGCCCAAATTTCCTTAAACAACTGGGGAAGATTTTCACTTTCTTCCTTAACAGGGATAACCAAGCTCAAATCCATAACAATACCTCGAGAACTAGTTTACAGCAGGAGCGGCTTCAGTAGCCGGCGTTGCCACCGGTTCTTCATCTACCTTGAGCAAATCATCGGTAATCGCTTCGATCTGCTGGAGGCTCATCTTCAAGCGGCTACGGCCCGGACCATCATAAGACGGAATGTTTTCGAGACCACGATTTACAACTTCTAGAGCCTTGGCCTTCATGCCTGCAGAGGCATAAACGTAAGAAGCAGCCCAGTAGTTGCGCCATTCTCTCGGGAACTGGTACATGCCGAGTTCGAGATACTTGGCAGCGTTAGTGGCAATACGTTCGACTTCAGCCTTGTCTGCGTAAGTAAACGGCTTCTTGGAAACGAGAGCCGCAATCTTTTCGCGAGCGTCAAACGAAATCTGCAAGTAGAGCGAAACATAGCTGCTGAGCAAGCGTTCCGTTTCGGAGTTGATGTAAGCAGAACCGTCACCAAGGCCACGGAACTTGTAAACGCTATCAATGAGCGCTGCGGTCTTTTGTGCATCAAAGGCATTCTGCTTCGGCGTGAGATCACCCTTCACAAAGTTATAGACCATGCCTTCCTGGATCATGTACTTTTCGAGACCCATGAAGTTAGACGTACCGACCGTCGTCGAGATTTCAATCGGGCGATCCATGTTCTGGAGAGCAAGATCAATCACGAGCTTGTACTGCGTGAGCATCATGCTAGAACGGTTTCTCTTGGCCCAATCCAGGAATGCATCCCAAACCTGGTAATTCACCTTGAACTGGAGAAGCTTTGCGGAATCGGCTTCAGAGAGATAGCCCTTAGCTTCCATCTGGTCGATACGTTCCTTGAGCTTCGGCTTGAGTGATTCAGCACGACGAACCCAAGTAGAAACAAGATGGTTCGGATTGTTAGCGCTGCTATTGTCAAGGACCATATCGTTGTCGATCGTTTCCTTGTTGTAAGAAAGCTTGAGGATAGGTTCGTTCGTGAGCATCTGCTTGATGTACCAGTCCGTGTTGCCCAAAGAAAGGTTCACCACGCGAACGTCCTTACGGATACCGGCAACTTCCTGAGCGAACCACAGCGGGAAGGTGTCGTTATCGCCATTCGTGAAGAGGATGGCGTTCGGACGGCAGCTGTTGAGGAGGTTGTAGGCATAATCCCAAGGAACCCAGAGACCGGAACGGTCATGTTCCTTGTAGTTCGAAATGCACGGAACCAGGAACGACACAAGCACGAGTGCGGCGGCAATCGGGGATGCAAAAGCCATTGTCGATGCAGTCGTTGCAGCGAGCAGCACGAGAATACCCGCACCGATACCGTAAATCATGCTCATGAAAATGAATGCCGGCGTATAGAAGTAGTCACGTTCACGGACTTCCATGTGGACTGCTTCCGGGAACGGGGCGCGCTGACCAAAACGGGCAAAGCTTTCTTCAATCTTCTGCCAATTTCTCCAAGCAGACGTATTTTCGGCATCGCTAATCTTCTTTTCGAATTCAGCAATTCGAGAAGCCGGAGCATTGTTCATGCGAAGACGCTCGATAGCGAGCTTGGAATAGTCAATCGTCTGGCGGAGATCGATGAGTTCGTTCGGATCCGGGAGAGACGTAATGCCTGCACCAGCATTGTTCAAATCAGCAACATTGCGAGTCATGGCATTTACCCAGTAGTCACGGTCACGCTGTTCCATGCGAGTGCCATCGGCAAAATTGATGTAGAACAGGAGGCCGAGAGAGCAAAGGGCGTAAAGCGTCGAAACAAAGATACCCACATGCTTGTTGCGCTTGTAGATGTAAACGCAAACAGCAATCAGCAAGCCGTTAAAGAGCAAGAAGAAGGCAAGCTGCATCGCGACATTGTCACCCATGAACGACATCTGCGTCGGGAACTTGAAGCCAAGGCGTTCGACCGGTTCATTTTCGGAAGCGTCAAACGTGTAGACGCCGTTGGCGTAGTTCACCCCACCCACCTTGTACGGCAAGTACTGGGCAATCTGGTAACCACCGTAGCTCATGCTCGGGAAAGAGAGCACCTGATGAGCAATTCGGGAACGGCGATAGAAGGCACGGGAAATCATGCTTTCGGAGCCGTACTGTTTACGTTCGATAAAGGCGTTGAAGGCTTCCCAGTTTTCGGCCTTGAAGAGGTTACCCAACTGGAGGTTGCCCTGTTCGTCGCGAATGTTGATTTCCGGATCGTTTTCGTCGATCGTCGGGTTGAGTTCGGAACGGATAGGAATGTAGAGGTGCGTGCTGTAGCCGACCAAAGCAAAGAACGCAAAGGCAAGCGAAAGCTTGAAAGCCTTGTTCACGTTCGGCCTAAACTTGGACGAAATTGCAGGCACAAAGACAATGACAGAAAGAGCAACAAGGCAAACGAGAGAGATTTCGATAAATGCAGAAACCATGTAGATGACGGAGCAAAGGAGCGTACCCGTAATCCAGATAGGAATGCGTTCGACAATCTTTTTCGGCTGAGCCACGAGGAGCAAAACGAACACGGCCGGAACCGTGAGCATCGTGTAAAGGTGAGCGCCCACGCCAAGGAATGCGATGTAGCAAATAAAGATGAGGAGCTTGTCGCTACCCGCTTCGTCGCGCTTGTTGTACCACACGAGTCCGAGGTAAGAGACGAGCATGAGGATAAACATGGCTATGCCGTAGACTTCGGCTTCGACAGCGTTGAACCAGAACGTATCGGAGAACGTGAGGAGGAAGCCTGCTACGAGAGCGGCAGTGCCAAGCACGAAGGTACGGACCTTGTCCGAAATCTTTTCAGCAAGGCTATCGGTCTTGAGGACCGTTGCCAAAAGTTCCCAAGCAAAGAGAGCAGTCACATAGACCGTCGCCGCAGAACTCACCACAGAAATGTAGTTGACGCGCTTTGCAATTTCGCCAACGAACGGCAAAAGGAGAATGACCGCACGGGCAAAGAACACGAAGAACGGCGTTCCAGGAGGATGAGGAATGCCAAGCGTGTTGGCGCAAGCGACGAATTCACCGCAGTCCCAGAAAGAGACCGTCGGAGCCATCGTCATCATGTAAACGATCAATGCAATAAAGCCAGCGATACCGGCAAAGATGTGCTTATGCCACTTCTCGTTAATCTTCATAAAAATTAAGCATCCTTCTTAGTATTGTTTGCAACCATGCCACGCTTCTGCAAGAACCCAGCGAGGAGTCCGTTCACGAACGTGCCCGAAGAATCCGTACTGAACTTGGCAGCTACCTGAACGGCTTCAGAGATGACCACCTTCATCGGGATTTCAGGAACATACAAAAGTTCGACCATCGCGATGCGCAGCACAATCCTGTCGAGAGTCGCCATGCGCTCAATTCCCCAATGAGCGGAGCAGGCTTCGATTTCGGAATCGAGTTCGGCCTTGTGTGCAAGGACCAAGTCGACAAGCTTCATGCCGTACTTTTTCATGTTGTCCTGGAGCGGCTGGGCTTCCAGAACGCCCGGGAGCGCATCGGCAACCGTACCGCCAGAAATTTCCATTGCGTAAAGCAACTGCATCGCAAAGACGCGAGCAGGTCTAAAACTTACTTGTGCCATAATTATTTTCCAATCTGCTTGTAAAGATTTACCATTTCAACGGCAGTTCTTGCCCAATTGCAGCCGAGGTTTCCGGCCTTGAGGCCAGCGCGGTTCATCGCCTGGTCGACCGTGTCAGTCGTTAAGATTCCGAGAATCACCGGGACCTTGCCTTCGGCAGCGAGCGATGCGATTCCGCCCGTAGAATTGTTCACGACAACGTCATAGTGCCCCGTTTCGCCACGGATAACGGCACCGAGAGCAATCACGGCATCGTACTTGCCAGAATCCACAAATCTGCGGCAGAGGCCCGGCAGTTCAAAAGCGCCCGGCACATGAGCCACAGCGATATTATCGCTATCGACGCCGAGCGTTTCGAGTTCGCGGACTGCGCCTTCGAGGAGGCGGTCAGTCACCACTTCATTGAAGCGGGCAACGGCAATCGCGACCTTCAAACCAGAACCATTGAGGGAATTTTTGAATTCTTTCATCTTATTTTCCTTCATCTAAAACTTCGGCTGCGCCATGATCTGCATTGTCGAGATGGAGCTCGTGGCCCATCTTTTCTTTCTTGGTGCGCAGATAAAAACGGTTGATGTTGTTGGGCTTGATTTCGATAGGCACGCGTTCCACGATCTTGAGACCATAGGCGGAAATACCAGAAATCTTGCTCGGATTGTTCGTGAGGAGTCGCATTTCCTTCACGCCGAGGTCTGCCAAAATCTGGGCGCCCGTACCGTACTGGCGCAAGTCGGACTTGAACCCAAGGTGGAGGTTCGCCTCGACCGTGTCCATACCCTTTTCTTGCAATTCATAAGCGCGGAGCTTATTGCAAAGACCAATGCCACGGCCTTCCTGACCGCGCATGTAGAGGAACACGCCACCATGTTCGCCAATGAACTTCATGGCTGCGGCAAGCTGGTCTCCGCAATCGCAACGGAGGCTACCAAAGATATCGCCCGTGAGGCATTCGCTGTGAACGCGCACATAAACCGGCTTACTGAAGTCCGGATTACCGGCAACCCAGGCCACATGTTCGACGCCATCGGTCTTGCTGCGGTAGGCATAAGCCGTGAAATCGCCGTACTTGGTCGAAACGTGCGGAGCGGCCACGCGCTGCACAAGCTTTTCCGTTTTCAGGCGGTAGTCAATCAAGTCCTTGATAGAAATAATCTTGAGGCCGAACTTCTTGGCGACTTCCTGGAGTTGCGGCATACGGGCCATCGTGCCGTCTTCGTTCATGATTTCAATGAGGGCGGCAGCCGGACGGAGACCAGCAAGCTTTGTAAGGTCCACTGCAGCTTCGGTGTGGCCTGCACGGCGCAAAACGCCTTCTTCCTGGGCGTAAAGCGGAGAAATGTGACCCGGACGGCCAAAGTCCGAAGGCTTGGAATTCGGATCGGCGAGAGCCTGGATCGTTGCGGCACGGTCGTGGGCAGAAACACCCGTAGTGCAGCCTTCGAGCTTATCGACCATGACGGTGAACGGAGTGCCGAGCATGGAGGTGTTTTCGGCAGTCTGACGCGTAAGATTCAATTCGCGGCAGCGAGAAATCGGAAGCGGGCAGCAAAGCACGCCACGCCCCTCGTGGAGCATGAAGTTCACCTTTTCGGGAGTGATTTTTTCGGCGGCGATAATGAAATCGCCCTCATTTTCACGGTCTTCGTCATCAACCACGACCAAGAACTTACCGTTCTTGAAATCTTCAATGGCCTCTTCAATCGTATTAAGCAAGGTCACGTTCCTTTAGATAGTTTTCAATATATTTGCCGAGCATATCGACTTCTACATTCACCACGGTGCCAGGCACCCAGTTCCTGAGATTCGTGCGGGCTAAAGTATCGGGAATAATGCAAACGCGGATGAAATCCTCCCCCTTTTCGGCCACCGTAAGGCTAATGCCGTTCAAGGAGATGGATCCACGACGGATGACATAGCGGCGCAAGTCAGCTGGCAGAGCCAAATCGACTTCCACGCCCGTTTCACGCGGAGTGACGCGCAAGACGTCCGTGGTGCAGTCCACATGCCCCATCACAAAGTGACCGCCCATAAAGCTATCGGCACGGCAAGGATACTCGAGATTCACGAGATCCCCGACTTTTGCCTGCTTAAAGGACGTATTCACGACAGTCTGGTGCATGAGACAGAACGTTGCTTCGTCATCGGTACAGTTTTCAACGGAGAGACACACGCCGTTATTGGCAATGCTGTCGCCCAATTTGCTGTTTTTAAAGAATCCTGGCGACTTCATGCGCATTGTAAGCGCATCACCCCTGTTTTCAAGGGAAATGATTTCGCCAGTTGCTTGAATTATACCCGTAAACATACGCGGCAAATTTAGCAATTTAGACGAGAGACTAGAGACTAGAGACGAGAGAGGAAGGCTATTTAAGGCGGATTATTTTTGCTTATTGGTCATTATCAGTTTATAGGAGTCACCGTCTTTAACGGAGCGCACGCGATATACCTGTTTTTTGCCATCCTTATCCAAGATTTCTATAGGGCATACGCCCTCTGAAAGGACCGTCACATGCCCCTCGTTATCCTTCTTTTTAATAAAGTTGCATTTGATATCGAAATCCTGAAGTTGTTCTCCGACATAATTCAGAATTTCGCAATTTGAAAGGGAACATTCGCCGAGTGTGAAAAAGTTTCTCGTAACAAATTTTTTGATTGGGCGCTGCAGAGGATCAATGGATTGAAGAAAGGCTTCTTCGTTTTCTATCCAAAACTCTCCCTTTCTCTTTACCACATGAAAATTACCAAATAAAAAAGTTGTTGTAGGTTGGATCCCCATTGGCCCCACATTCACACGAATCGGGCAATGTCCAGTACCCAAAACTTCAAGAAATGATTTTTTATTATTAAACTTCACAAAATCGCAGCGGAACTCTAAATCTTCACAAGGTATAGGCATATCATAAAACATGCCTGTATTTTCAGTCTTTTTATGTTGTTCATTACACAAGGACTTACGGTCCTTCAAAGACGGCATCAGCTTTTTAGCCATAGGATCGCTTATCGTCTTGCAATAATCAGAATCATTTTCGCAATAGACGTGGAAAGTCGGGTGGAAAGGATAATTAATCACAAAAAAATTTTTATCTATTTTTCTAGAATTAAATAAATGATAAAAGGAAGAAAAGCCCCACCAACTGAACTTTGAAGGATGCACGCATTTTCCATTTTTAAAATATCCATAAAGGCAATACGAACAACCGTTTTCATCAGTCCATTCATATTGCGTATTATCAGAAAATGCGCAGGCCACAAGGAATAAAATTAAAAAGGTAAAGGTTTTCATAAACATTTTATCTAACATACTTTCAAAAGTAAAAAAATGCCATCCAAAGTCAACTAATGTATTTCTAAAATTTAAAATTGCAAACAGTTGGTTGCAAAATGATTCTAAAACAAAATATCTCTTGTTTTTCTGAAAAGAGTTTGTTAAATTAAGCACATCCGTTTTTGACGATGCAAGACATTTTCAAAAACTTTTATTCGCTAGATCGTTTTCTATATCCTTTGCTATATGAGATTGCGTGCCAATTCGCTTGAAATAATTGGCCCTAGAAACAAATGGAAAACGAAAATAAAACACCCAAACGAAAACACGATGCATACTTCCGCTGGCTATTTGCCGACACAGCACATGTCCGCTACCTGCTTGAGCTTGCGAGAAAAATAAACTACGATGTTGACACGTTTCTAAACCAAGTCAATCTCGATACGCTCATGCGTATTCCCGATTCCTATTCGGAAGTTGACGACACCGGCGAAGCGGATTTAGCATTTCGCGTAAACGTTTCGACTGGTGCCCCGATTCTCGTCGGAATCCTGCTAGAGCACAAATCAGGTCGCGACCCCACAATTTTCGACCAGATCTCCAAATACATCCATTCCGTCATGAAAATTCAGGACAAGAGCCGCATATTCAGCGGAATCCCGACAATGGCGATAATATTTTACAACGGACGTGATAACTGGAACCCGCTCAAAATCCTTGAAAAGGCTTACCCGGAGTACTTCCGCGGAAAAGTCCTGCCGTTCCAATGTACGTTCGTCAACATGGCGGACATTCCCGACAACGACTGCCTCGCCTGCGAAGATACGGCGACCGGCATGGGGATAATCGCGTTAAAGTATGCATTCAACAAGGACAAGCTGCTGGAACTGTTGCCTCAGTTCTGTAAATTCTTGGATAAAATGCCGCGAAACGAGGCGTCTTGCCTGCTTGAAAAAACAAGTATATATTTGGTAGAGTATTTAGGTAAAGATTTCCTAAAGGAGCTGAACATGGCGTTCGTAAGCATTGGGCAAAAATACGGTTTCGTAAGCATTGGCGATTATTTCCGACAGCAAATGGCTGAAGAACGTCAACAACTTAAAAAACAATTTGAGGAAAAACTTGCCGAAGAACATCAAAAAATAAAGGAAGCCGTAGAAGAAAAAATTAACACGGCTAGAAAAATGGTAAGCGACAAAAAACTAACCATTGAAGAAGCCTCAGCATACTTCAAGCTATCCAAAGAAGAAATAATGGAAAAATAAAAAAGCTATTATCCCGGATAATACACCGTCAAGACATCGGGGCCGATGACGGCGGATTCTTTGGCAACGATGTTAGCGGGCAATTCGGGGTATTCGAGGCCAGCCTTGACGGCGCCAGACTCGATGAGATTTTCAAGGGCAATATCAACGGAAGGATCGGTAGAACGCCAAAAATCAAGGCGGTTCCATAAAGGCTGCGCATTTTGCGTTTGCGAGAGATTGCGAGATTCGTCGTTGAACAGTTCGCGGGCAAGGCGTGCACCCGGTTCCACCATCAGGCGGTGCATTCCGCGAGCAGACAAATCGTCAACCATCGCATGCCAGTTTTCGGCAAAAGAATCGTTTAAGAGTATAACGCATTCCGCAACATTCAGCAATTTCGGTTGCGCAACGCACGAAAATACAATTGGCTTAACATCGCTAACACTGAAAATTTTCAAACGCGAAATTTCGTCAGCAGTAAATTCGTGATGCCCCGCCCAAACGATTTTCACAGGATTGTTGCCTGCGGCATAACGCACGCCAAGGCCCGGGTTATCGGCAAGGAGCGTGCCCGCACCAACAAGAACAGCATCACTCATCGCACGGAGTTCATGATTCCAACAGTTTGCGCCTTGCTTTGTAATCGCTAGCGGCAAATGGTTCCCCGCCTTATCCACGCAGCCCATAAAGCCATCCTGAGAAACAGCAGACTTGACTTCCACAAAGGTGCGCTTGGTGCGTACAAAATAATCATACGCTTCAAAATAGCGTTCGACTTCGGCAAAGACCGCTCGACCTTCGGCTTCTCGAGAAGCTTTATCCAACGGCAACGAGCTCGTAAACTCAAAGACGCGGCATTCCGTACAAGATTCACCGTTCGAGCAATCCTCAACGTAAGCAAGAATGCAAGCGTCCACGCCCTCGTGAACTTCAATACCCGCCTCTTCGAGAATCTTGCGAGATTTCCCATGCACAACGGGATTCGGGTCGGAATGTGCAAAATAGACTTTCTGGATTCCCGCTTCAATAATCGCCTTGGTGCAAGGCGGCGTGCGACCATAATGGCAACACGGTTCCAGAGTCACAAAAATAGAGGCTCCGCGAGCGAGTTCACCCGCATCGCGTAATGCCATGACTTCGGCATGAGCACTCCCAGGACGCTGCGTGCGCCCCTTCCCCACGACAATTCCATCTTTGACGACTACGGCACCGACCGCCGGATTCGGGCGGCTCTCACCAATCGCAAAGAAAGCTTGCTCTAAGGCAAACTGCATGAAGTTTGTGATTTCTGGAGTCATGTTTTTAGCAACCCAAGATGGCAATCCCGTCCCGGAACGGAGTCCGGGATGACAAGCCGGGATGATGTGCCATGATGATGGTGTTTCTAGATGACAACGCCGTAATTAGTTCTGCGGCGGGAGAGCGAGGATGCCACCTTCGACGTTGAACACACGGGTGTAACCGTTTTCAACGAGGAACTTGGAAGCGGCCATGCTACGCTTGCCACTGCGGCAGTAAATCAGCAAATCCCTGTCCTTCGGGAATTCGCTCAAGCGCTGCGGCATTTCCTGAAGCGGAATGTTGATTGCAGTTGCAGCGGCCATACCCTTTGCCACTTCGGCCGGGGTACGCACGTCAATAAGGACAGCACCAGCCTTATGCATTTCAAAAGCCTTCTGCCAATCCACCGTTGTAATCGGAGCTACTTTCTGTTCAACAACAGCTGCGGCCGGCTGAACTGCCTCGACCTTTTTTGCAGTCGCCTGTTGCTTCGGTTCTTCAGAAGAATTACAAGCCGTAGCAAGCATCATTGCACAAAAAGAAATAGCCAAAAATTTATTCATCAAAAAACTCCTTGATAATTCAGAGTAAAAGATAACATGTTTTTTAAACATGATACAAAATGCACCGGATTCTTTCCCCCATTGGAGACAGAATGAGGCAAAGCATACAAAATTTAATCTTTCTTCACATGGGCATCGATAAAGCCAAACGTTTCTTGGTACGCTTTATCGCGAACATCCTTGCGAGAAAGGAATAAATCGTGCAAACCATCGGGGATTGTACGCGTCGTCACCTTTTCGCCCAAATTCGGAGCCCATTCTTCAATGTGTTCCACGTTCAGTACCCCATCGCAATGCATATAATCGTCCGTCCATTCCTCTCCCACTGCAGAGCAATCGCCATGCATTACAAGCACCGGTGACTTTATATCGAGTTTAGAGTGTACCCTTTTTTGACCATTCATAATTGCACGGAGCCAGCCTAAATATTGCGTCGGGCGCGATTCACTCTTCAAATTTTCATTGTACTCCCATTCGCCCTTTTCATGTTTCAAAAGGGAATAAGCATAATTCGGGTCGCCTGTAGAACCTACAGAAAAATCCGGCATAAATATCGACAAATCGGCAAGAATCGGAAGCCCAATTTTACGCAGGAACCAATTAAAGTTCATATCCAAGAACGGACTATTGAGCACGAGTGCCGCAAAATGTTCATCACTGCGGTCATTCACGTAAAGCGACGAAATCAAACCACCCTGGGAATGCGCCACAATCACAAACGGAACGCGTTCCGCCTCTTCGTAATCGTCCACTGCAATTTTCTTGCTGAGTTCTACAGCAACATCAAGTTCAGCGTAAAACTCCTTGATATTACGCATGTCACCACGCGGGTCACCATCCACATACGAGCGTCCGCAATAGTGCAAATCAATCGCAAAGAATGCAAAGCCCGCAGAGTCCGCCTTTTCGGCAAGTTCCTTCTGGAAGAAGTAATCGTTGTAGCCATGCACGTACAAAATAATACCGCGCAAACTCACATTGTTCTGCGAATCCGCACGCGGAGAACTCCCGAACGGATACTCAATGAGCGTCGAGCGGAAAACTTCCTCGCTATCGGGGCTCGTCTCTATCGGGTAGACTTTAAAAGGCTCGCCGAGTTCCATGTCCACCTGCACTTTAGACAGGGACTTTTCAATAATATCGGGGTCCACATCAATTTTGGACGTACTATCCAGCATCACATCGTGCAATGCTTCGGCATTCGCAAAATACACATAAACCGCCGATGCGATAAAGAAAAGCACCAGCGGAATAATCATGACGATTATTTTAACTTTTTTCATGGCTACATAATACTAAAATTAGCGACGCTCGGTCATTACGATAGAAGCTGCATCACGTCTTTTGCGACCTGCGACGGATTCAAGTGATTTTTCTCACAGAGATCCGCAAAGCTCACCTTATCGTAGAACTCCTTGGAAAGTCCGCGCACAAGCACCTTCGCACTTGTATCGCCAAGAGAGGTCGCGACCTTTTGACCAAAACCACCCTCGATCACGCCATTTTCGAGCGAGACAAACACATCGTGAGTCTTTGCAAGTTCCAAAAGCAAGTCCTTATCGACCCCGCTTGCATAACGCGGGTTCACAAGCGTTGCATCAATGCCTTCGCGACGCAGTTCAAGCGCCACAGCTGCGGCTCGCTGGTAGAAATCGCCAAGGCCAATCAAAGCCACACGCTCGCCACGATGCACGACTTTGAACTTGTTGAGCTCGGAATAATCCTTCTCGAAAATATCACTCCTATGGTGCACGGCATTGGGAATGCGAATCGCCACCGGATGCTCCGTCTGGTCAATCGCCCAGTCCGCCATCGTCTTGAACTCCTCAACGCACGTCGGGCACAGATAAACTAAGTTCGGGATATTCGAAAGCATCGGAATATCGAAAATGCAAAGGTGCGTCGTATCGTTCATGCCGTCTGCACCCGACATCGTCACCAAAATTGTCGCCGGATTATTGTTCGCGCACAAGTCTTGCGAAAGCTGGTCGTAGGTGCGTTGGATAAACGTGCTATGAGTACTGTAAACCGGCTTGGCCCCGCCCTTCGCAAGTCCCGACGCCAGGGCAACCGCATGTTCCTCAGCAATACCCACGTCGATATACTGCTTGCCCGCCTCTTTGCGGCGGGCTGGATAAAAGCCAATCCCCGCCGGAACCGCAGAATGAATCACGACAACCTTCGGGTCACTCTTGATTTTCGCCATGAGGTAAAGGCCAAGAACTTCGCTATAATTTTCGCCACTGCCCCAGTTGATTTCGCCCGTTTCGATGTTGAACGGAGCCGCCCAATGCCAGCCTTCGCGGTTCTGTTCGGCATACGAATAGCCACGGCCTTTTTGCGTATGCAGATGCACCACGACTGGGCGCGTCGAATTTTTCACGGACTTGAAAATTTCAATGAGCGAAGCGATATCGTTACCTTGTTCAAGATACTTGTAATCAAAGCCAAGCGACTTAAAGTAATTGTTTTCAGACTTGCCCGCAGTCGCGCGAAGTTCTGCCAGGGACTTGTAAAGCCCGCCGTGGTTTTCGGCGATAGACATCTCGTTATCGTTCAACACAACGATAAAATTCGTCGCATATTCGCCAGCATTATCAAGACCTTCAAACGCTTCGCCACCGCTCAAGGAACCGTCACCAATTACAGCAATCACATTGCCAGATTCACGCAGCACATCGCGAGCGGTCGCAAGGCCAAGCGCAAGGCTCACCGACGTAGAGGTATGCCCCACCATAAAGAAATCGTGTTCACTTTCAGTCGGTTCGCTATAGCCAGTCACATCGCCGTAATGCGATTCGTCCAAGAACGCCTGGGCACGGCCCGTGAGCATCTTGTGGCTGTAGCTCTGGTGGCTCACGTCATAGACAATCTTGTCCTTCGGGGATTCAAAAACGTAGTGGAGCGCAATCGTCCCTTCGACAAAGCCGAGGTTCGGCGCCACGTGACCGCCACGCTTAGAAAGCTTTTTAAGGAGTGCTGTGCGCATTTCGGCGGCAAGCTGTTCGAGACTCTTGATGTCCAACGCTTTCACGTCGGCAGGGGACTTGATTTTTTCTAGGAGCATAGGACCTCATGATGCCCGTCAAGCGGGGATAATACATTGCGGTAGAAAAACTTTTAAAATAATATATACAAAAAACGCCCGCAAAAATTGAGATTTCCGCGGGATTTTGTTACATAAGTATACAGAAGCTACAGCACGTAAAGCGCAAGAACAACAACGAGTGCAATAAACGGGAGCGCAAAAAGCGCAAGGAATCGCAAACAATAAAGAGCTACTTTCACATTCCAGAAGAAAAGCCGCCACCGCCCCTGTTTTGTCTTGCGGATTTCGGCCTGACAATCGGGGCAAATATTGCCGATTTTATTGCGATAACGGATGGCAAGGTTACTTTCCATCGGGGACATCCCCACCTTGTCATTAAATTCCTTTTTGCAAATTGAACATGTACTTAGCATGCTGCTAATATAACAATCTAAATTCCCTTAAAAAGCGTAGTTATTTCTAACGAGTCGCGATTTCCTTCAAAATTATGACCACCGGAATATCTATATCTCAATTTCCATGTAATCAAAGTGTCTTTTTCCAAAGGCGATTCAAGATTATTCCAAAGATAGAATGGCTTTTTGTTGTAAAGCGTTGGGTAAGTCGTAAGCATTGATATGGGACGAAGTTCGATTTCTTTATAAATACAAACACGTGAAGAATCTACCATCGTGCATTTAGTATTATTCGAAGCCCAGTTCGGCAACCCATCCACCGTAATGGTATATCCTGAGAACAAAGTATCTATTCCGAAGATTGGCTTTTGCGTATCGAGAGTGTCCAACGCTTTGCGGAACGCAGCCGTATCAAATGCGGGCGCATTGATGGCAGGAACATAATCCGTCCAAGCTCTTGGACCATAATTTAGAAACGTTGTATCACGGGCAATGGTTCGATATGTCGTATGGAAAGCATCGTGGAAAACAGTATCACGCACACAGCGATACCCCGGTTGAGAACATAGTGGCTCATTCGTTATTAATACAGGATCTAAACGAACAACAGCAACCTCGGCAGAACTCGTTGCAAGATTATCTGTCTGATTATACATATAACACACACTGGAAATTTCGCAACTAAACGTCTTTTGCGTATCAGAGGAATCAAGATTGCAATAAACAGGAACTCTACCGCATGGGCCTGAAGTCCCACTTTTTGCAGCACTATGCTTAGTAAGTGTATCGGATTTTTCCGTATAACGGTCAAAGTAAATAAAACTGGTGTACTTTTTATTGTCTGTAATTACGGTATCATCGTAAACAGTGTCCTTATAAACATTCAAGACACTATGAACAAAAATGGTATCACAAAAAGTACGCAACGAGTCCAACTGTTCCTGAGTTTTGTACTTCGACATATCAATCGTACATTTGCCATCTGGAGTGTAACTTATCGGTTCCCGAAATGATTCCGGACCAGATGTTGAGTTATTGCACGACGCAAACAGAGCCGCAATCGGAAAAAGCAAAAGAGTTTGGATTAAATTTTTCATGTAAATAAATTTACAAACGGAACCGTTAAAAAGCTCCAGAAAAATGAGGAAAAAACGAGGAATTGCTCGGAAAAATGGACCTAAAAAACGTAAAATGTATTATATAGAACTTAGTTGTTGGTTATTAGTCAATAGTCATTAGTCAGTAGATTTTAGTTTGGCACCTACGGTGCGACTATTCTACTTTTTCACGGCCACAAGCACTACAGAGCCGAGAATCAAGGCGATGCCTGCGATGAGGCGGGTGGTGAGCGTTTCATCGAATACAGTCACACCAATGGTCACAGCGGTCACGGGTTCAAGCGCCCCGAGAATTGCCGTGGGCGTGGAGCCGATGATTTTCACGGCCTTGACCATAAAGATGAGCGAGAGCACCGTCGGCACAAGGCCAAGCATAAAGCCCCAGCCCCACGAACTGGCCTGCGTAAAGAGCGGCGGGAAACCAGCGCCAAGTGTCACTGAATAAAGCAGCAAAAACACGAGGCAGAAGCAAATGGCGTAAAACGTCATCTTCACAGCCCCCATCTGGAGGTTCACGCGATTCGCCATGACGATATAAATGGCGTAAGTAAAAGACGAAATAAAGACCAACAGCCAGCCGATGGAACTTACAGAAAAGCCTCTATCGCCATTGTACAAAAGCGAGACGCCCACCATCGAAACTGCGATAGACGCGATCACGCTCTTTTTCATTTTTTCTTTGAAAAATAGCGACATGATGACCGCGACTTCAAGCGGATACAAGAAGAGGAGCGTGGATGCAAGCCCCGCATCCATGTACTTGAAGGATGCGTAGTACGTAAGCGAACTTACCGCAAAGAGGAATCCGAACGCGACAAGCGCAAGGAACTCGCGAAACGAGATTTTAAAATGCGAGCCCTTCGCGAGAATCACAGTCAAAAGGAGAATCGCCGCCGTGAAAAAACGGTAAAAGAGGACCGTCTCCGGCGAGTAATTCTGGGCGTACAAATGCAAGGCGCCCAGCGGGTTCGTGCCGTAGCAAATGGCGGACGCAGCCGCGAGAGCGAAACCTTTCAGAGAAGGCAGACGAGAGACGAAAGACGAGAGAATCATGGATGACAAAAAAAACGACAATAGAGCCGAGCGGTCTATATAGCAAACTTAGTGGCGTCGGCGAGCTGCACGCTAGCAATGCGGGAAATGCCCTTGATTTCCTGGGTCACACCGTAGAGCATATCGGCTTCGGCCATGGTACGCTTGTTATGCGTCACGACGATGAACAAGGTCTGCTTACTGAATTCACGGAGGAGCGCCATAAAGCGACCGACGTTAGCGTCATCAAGCGGACCATCAACTTCGTCCAACACGCAGTACGGAGACGGCTTTTCCATGTAAATAGCGAACAGGAGCGCCGTTGCAGTAAGCGCGTGTTCACCACCGGAAAGAGCCTTGATACCGCGCATCTTCTTACCGGTCGGGCGGACGTTGATTTCGATGTCGGCATCGAGAATGTCCATCGGCTTGCCCATTTCGTCCACACGTTCCACGAGGTTCATCTTCGTTTCGCCATTGAGGAACAGCTTGCTGAACACGAACTGGAAGTTCTTCTGGATGCGTGCAAACGTATCGAGGTAGCGCTGGCGGGCTATATCATCGAGCTTTGTGATGGTGCGGTCGAGCGATGCACGGGCGCGATCGAGGTCATCGAACTGCTTTTCGACTTCTTCGAGGCGCTTCTTTTCGTCTTCGTAATCTTCCATCACGTTGATGTTAATCGGGCCGAGTTCCTTGATTTTTCCGCGGAGTTCACGGATTTCGCGGTCGGCTTCGGGCTGCGTGTATTCCACACGTTCCACATTTTCGGGATTGTCCAAATCGACAGTCCATTCGTTCGTGATGCGTTCGCGGAGGCGGTCGAGATTGTTCTGAAGGGATTCCTGACGACGGCCGACGTCGTTCAGTTCCTTCATCTTTTCAATCATGTCGTCGCGGAGGCGGTTCACTTCGTCGCGCCAGCCTTCCAAATCACCGCTCACGAGGTCGTAGCGTTCACGAGCGAGGTCGCGGTTGCGTTCCAGTTCACGGAGCGCATTATCCTTCACTTGCGCTTCATCCGCAAGCTTGTTGCAATCCGTCTCGAACTTTTCAATGGAAACCGTGTTCTTTTCGATTTCTTCACGGCGGTTGCGAATCGTATTGTCCAAAAATTCCATCTGGTCGGCAATGGCGACCACACGGTTCTGGTTCTGCTTGAGGCGAGAAGTCTTGTCTTGCGCACTGCGTTCGAGTTCGCGGACATCTTCTTCTTTTTCGCGGAGCATCGTCTCGTTTTCGCCCAGCTGGTCCGAAATCGTCTGGTAACGTTCTTCGACCTTTTCGACTTCGGTTTCGGCTTCGGCAAGTTCCGCATCGCTGTTCTTGGACTGCGCCGCCGCTTCAATTCTGTTCTGCGCGTTCGTTACTTCGCCATTGAGCTGGTTCAAGCGACGGGTGCAGTTTTCAACCGTATTCCGGTGAATGCGGATAGAAGCATCGCCACCACGCAGAGAATCGCGTTTTTCGCGGATTTCATCGACCAAGGACGAAAGCATTTGCGCGTCTTCTTCGGTGAGTTCACGCAAGCGGTCCACATTTTCTTCGCCCGCCAAAATATCGCCTTGCACTTTTTCCAAAAGCGCTTCGGCATCTGCAATTTCGTTCTTGCGGGAGAGTGCCCCCGACGTCGAAACGCCAAACGACACAAGGCCGCTTGTACGCACAATCGTATCGGCAGTGACAAAATTCAAGTTTTCGCCACGGTATTCCTTCGCCAAATTCAGTGCAGTCTGCAAGGAATCCACAACAAAATAGCGAGAGAGGATTCCCGAGAGCCACGGAGAAACTTCATCATCCGTCTTCACAAAATCTTTGAGCGAACCGACAACGCCCGGATTGTTCACCGGCTTGTCGTAAGCAGGGGCCGCACTCGAAACAAGCGACATGAGCACCTTGCCCACGTTTTCGCTCTTGAGCGCATCTACAATTTCATTCACGGCACTGTCGCCATTCACGACAACAGAATCCAGGATTTCACCGAGAGCCGCTTCGACGCTTGATGCGTATTCCGGCGTTGCCTCGATGCGTTCCGAAACGAGACCGCCAATGAGGTTCGCCTTGTTTTCCTTGAGGTAACGGTTTGCATCCGAAGCTTCGTTCATCACGCTCTGGAGCACATCGATTCGAGACTGCAAGCGAGCTTCTTCGTTCTTCAAGCCCTGCAATTTCTGCTGCGCTTCGGTCAGTTCGGCACGTTCGGATTCCAAGCGTTCTTCACGCGTGGCGCGCTGTTCTTCAAGATTCTCGATTTCGCGATTCGTATCCTCGATGCCCGCCTGGATTTCGGCGATGTTCGCTTCGGCATCGGACTTTTGCTTGTCGAGGCCTTCGATTTCGGTCTGCCACTTCGCGATGTTCGACTGGAGCATGTTGACTTCGGCATCCATGCGTTCAAAGCGCCCGCGGAGGGAGTTCACGCGGTTTGTGGCCTGCAAGCGTTCGTTCGAAAGCTCACGGGACTGCGTACGCAAGTCATCGACCTTATCGCGCATGACCTGGAGCGTTTCGCGTTCACGTTCCAAAAGCGCATTCAGCTCGTCCATGTCGTTTTCGCTACCGAGAACGGCAATTTCTTCTTCGAGGCGAGCCTTTTCTTCGGAGAGTTCCTGCGACTTCTGTTCGCTGCGTTCAATTTCGCTTTGCGCCTTGTCGTTAGAGGACTGGAGGCTAGACATGGAATCGCGCAAGCGGACGATATTGTTGTTCAAGTCGTTGAGGGCAATCGTTGCCGCCTGCACTTCGCGTTCCAAGTCGCGGTAGGCATTTTCGTCTTCGCTAATGGCAAGTTTCTTTTCTTCAATCTTTGCCTGGAGTTCGGTCGCCTTCGTCTTGGAAGATTCAACTTCGTGGTTCATGCGCTTGGTAGTCGTATCCAGCGTGGCCAAGCCTTCCTTGTAATCTTCAAACTTGTCCAAACTGACAGACAAATCAAGTTCGCGGAGACGCGTATTTAGCTGTTTGTATGCATTGACCTTTTCGGCCTGAGTTTCATAGAGGCGGACGGAGCGGCGGACACTGCGCAAGTTGTCTTCGACTCGTTCCATGTCCATCTGCACGCGTTCGAGCTGGCGGCGCGTTTCCTTGCGCTGCTGCTTGTACTTGCTCACGCCGGCGGCTTCTTCAAAGAGCACACGACGGTCATCCGCCTTGTCCGAAAGCACCGCCTTGATCATGTCAGCGTTCATCTGCGAATACGTGCTGGAACCAAGGCCCGAGTCAAAGAGCAAAGCGTGAACGTCACGCAGGCGGCATTCCTGGTTGTTGATGAGGTATTCGCCCGAACCATCGCGGTGCACGCGGCGCGTCACAATGACTTCGGAATAATCAGAAGCAAGCGTACCATCGCTATTATCGATGACGATGGAAACTTCAGCAAGACTCATGGCGGCACGTTCTTCGGTACCGCTAAAGATAACGTCTTGCATTTTACCCATACGCAAAGCGGCGGCTTTCTGTTCGCCAAGCACCCAGCGGATGGCATCCGTAATATTGGACTTGCCACAGCCGTTCGGCCCCACGACCGCCGTAAGACCCTTCGTCGGGAAGTTAATTTCTGTCCTCTGCGCGAAGGATTTAAAACCAAAAATCTTTAACTTAGTTATCTGCACTGAGTAGAAATTTAGTAAAAAAGTAAGAAGTGGTTAGTGGTTGGTGGTTTGCGAATGCAGGATGTCACTCGGATTGGTTCACACCTAACGGTGCTCACGGATGTCAAATTTAATTATGGCGAAGGACGTTAGTCCTGAGCAAATCCGTGTGGCTAATTATTAGATGTAATTGAGGTTTTAGACGAAAGAAAAAAGTAAGATGTAGGCGGTAGGAAGTAGACAGGGGAACTTAGTTGGCAGAACTTAGTTCTAAGTTCTAAGTTCTAAGTTCTAAGTTCTAAGTTCTAAGTTCTAAGTTCTAAGTTCTAAGTTCTAAGTTCTAAGTTCTAAGTTCTAAGTTCTAAACTCTACTTCAACTTAAACGCCACGTTTCCATCTTCGTCTTGCGAGACTACTAAGTACTGGCTGCCGCCTTCAAAGTCCAGGGTTGTTTCAGAATAGATCATGTGAACATCTTCTTCGCCGCAACCTTTTACTTCCTTTTCAAAAACATTCGGTTCGCCTTGTTTGGCTAAAGTATTGTACACTCTACTAACCGAGCTATATACACAAAGCTTACCTATACTTGCAAGCGACTTGCCATTCCACTTTTCAAAGCGGACGCGGACCTTAAACGTTCCAACCCAGTCTTCTTCGACGACCTTGCTCTTTTCGCCCGGTTCAATCGCATCGCGAATCCACGACTGAACAGACGTTCCATCTTCAGAAATAATATCAAGTCCCAAAATCGTCACATCCGTCTTGTTTTCAACCTGGAGTCGCGTCGTCGTGTCTATAAACACGTGACTCATGCAAGCCGTCAGAGAGAGAGTTACCAGACAAAGGAACAAACGCAAGTATTTCATTAGCGGCCTCCCTCATTAGATATCGAACCCGCATCAATTTTTTCGTAGCGGATTCCCTTAGCCTCAATCACCTTATTGCCCTGAGCATCAACCTTCGTGCTGCCCAAATTCTGCTGTTCTGCACGAACCTTCATGAATTTATTCAAGTCAAAGTTTTTATTCGACGTTTCCATCGGAGCCGCCTTCGCCGCACCGAGACCAAAGAACTTGCCATCAAAAGCACCCAAGTCAATATGGAATTCGGCAATGAACGTTCCCTTCGCACGGAACATGTTGTCGTAATCAAAGGCGGAATTATAAGCCAAGCGAAGAACAAAGAAATCAATGGCACCACCCCAGAGCAATTCCCTGGAACCGCCAATTTCATTACGACGCAAGCAAGAAGCTTCAAAGCCCATCAAACGCGAAGGATCCGGATAATACTTCAACGTCGCTGAATGGAAACCTCCTTTCGGAAAGTCATAAGCGACATTGGCATAAACAGTTTGTTTGTAAAGATTTTGTTCCCAGTTCAAACGAACAAAATTTTTATCGTCTTCATTATCCTTACGGCGATAAACAGTTGCACTCAAATTCGGCAAATAAGTCTTGTATCCGCCTTTAGCACCACCATAAAGTTCTCGCGATTCCAATTCCAAAGAGAATCGAAGAGTCTGGAACGTATTGCGATAGAAACTTCCCTGGAAACTCACGTTCTTATAACGAGCGTGTCCCCAGTAGAACAACAGCGAATCGCTCTCGTCCGGATAAACCCGCCACCCCGCTTTTTCAAGATTTTGGTGCTGTAAGCCCAAAGCAATGGTAGCGTCAAGTTTCGTATTCGTGTAAGAAAAGCCCCACGTGAGCACAGACGAAATATGGGCAAAATCGCCATAATGCGGGAAGAAGAAAAAGTCCTGAGAATCCCAACCGGCGCGTTCATACCAAGTCAAGAAACCCAAATGCGAAATCGAATCCAGCACCCAGCTCCCGAAAATACCGTAATGGTGCCTAAAAGCAAAACCATCGTGAACACCGTACTTGCTCTTGAGCTGCAACTGTTCAGACGAAGGCGTATAGGTATAGCCGATATCAATATAGCCCCCTCGCCCACCACGCATCACAAGTCCGATATCGCGCAATTGGCGGTCACGCATTACAAGTCCGCCTTGCGTGAGGGCTTCCGCAGGAATCGGGTCCGCAAAAGCAACACCCGCCATTATCGCTAGCAAAATGAATATCTTATTCAAACCAATTTTCATGGATAATAATATAGTAAAGGAAACATTTAGGTATGGGCTCGGGCCTTCGGCCCTTTGGGGTATGAGCGTAATGTAATAAGAAATACAAGTGGTTAGTGATTAGTGGTTGGTGGTTAGGATTGTAATAAGAACGTTCCTTTTACATTCCTGTTTACTGATCACTGTATACTAGCCACTTAAATATTCCTGTTTACTAACCACTGTTTACTAACCACTGTCGACTGCGGCTTCGCCGCTAGAATTGGAAATAAAGGAACGGGTTGTAGCTCTG
This sequence comes from Fibrobacter succinogenes, assembly GCA_902791475.1. Classification (GTDB taxonomy): domain Bacteria; phylum Fibrobacterota; class Fibrobacteria; order Fibrobacterales; family Fibrobacteraceae; genus Fibrobacter; species Fibrobacter succinogenes_J. The sequence goes on along the minus strand of CADAWC010000023.1, from coordinate 12,672 downwards.
GGTAAAGAGCGCAAGCGTTGCCAAAATAAATAAACCAAGTGCAATGAGCGACTTTTTGAACGAAACGTCAATACACCAATCGTAACTGCGGAACTTCCAGAACGAAAGTAAACCCGCCAGCAACATGAACACAATGCACGTCGGCGTAAAAATTTCAGCAGACAAAATCACGTCGGAAGCAGCCGTTGCGCCAAGCCCAATCATATTCTTCCACATGCGGACGGCATCGCCAATGGAATCCGCACGGAACAGCACCCAGCCAAAAAGCACTATCACCTGGGTCAGAAGGATTTGCACCACGCGAGGAGCCTTGTAGTACCAGGCGTTTTTGTTGTTCGCACGTTCCACAATCATGAAGAAGGCGTGGTAAAGGCCCCAGCACACGAACGTCCAGTTCGCGCCATGCCAAACGCCACTCACGAACATCACGAGGAAAAGGTTGAAGTACATGCGCCCCGTTGGCACGCGGTTGCCACCCAGCGGAATGTACAAGTAATCGCGGAACCAGCTCGTAAGGGAAATGTGCCAGCGCTTCCAGAAATCAGTAATGCTTACGGAGCGGTACGGGCCGTTGAAGTTGCGCGGGAAATGGAACCCGAGCATAAGGCCAAGACCAATCGCCATATTAGAATAGGCCGAGAAGTCAAAGTAAATCTGGAACATGTAGGCAAGCGAGCCCCACCAGCTGTTGATGACGCCCGGAGCATCGGCCGCAAAAACGCGGTCAGCGATAATGCCCACCTGGTTTGCAAGGAAGATTTTTTCGGCAAAACCAAAGCAGAAGAACAAAATACCGCGCACAAAGTTTTCGAGCGTATGCGTGCGGGTTTCAAGTTCTTCGGCGACCGTATTGTAACGCACAATCGGGCCCGCCACAAGCTGCGGGAAAAGCGCCACATAACATGCGAAAGTCGCAAAGTTCTTGACCGGAGGAGCCGTACCACGCCACACGTCAATCGCGTAACTCATGGACTGGAACGAGTAGAACGAAATGCCCACCGGCAAAAGAACCGTCATAATAGAGAACGGTTCACAGCCGAGCATGGTCGCAAAATCGTTCACGATTCCCATGCCGAACATGTAATACTTGAAGAACCCGAGCGCCCCGAGATTCACCGCAATGGCAGTCCCGAGCGCAAAATTCCGCTGGAACCTGCTTGCGTTCGGCGCCGAGATAAACCGCCCCGCCACGTACACCACGAGCGTACAGCCGAACATGAGGAACACGAGCCACGGTTCAAGCCAGCCGTAAAAAACGTAACTGAAGATGGTGATGAACAAGTTCAGGAACGAATGCTTAGCCCCGAGCTTGAAGAGAACAAAATAGCCAACCAAAAATGTCGGCAAGAAATAGAAAAGGAAAATCTGGGAAGAGAAAACCATGGGTTAGACGAGAGACGAGGGAAAATATACAGGTAACAGGTTGTAGGTTATAGGCTTTAGGTTAACTTGGCGCCGAAGGCGCGATTATAAGCCCTAATACCTAACCCCTATCACCTAATACCTAAAAATCATTCATTCACTTCAATGGCGAGGTAGCGCGGGGATTCATCGTCAAAGTATTCATCTTCGACAGCACCGTCCCAGTTGCCTTCGAGCGGGATGAGCTTGAGCGTGTATTTGGACTTGGCCTTGAATTCGCCAACGTTGCCCTTGGACTTGTCGGCCATTTTGTCCTTGACCTTGCCACGCGCGATGAGCGGGTTATAAACGCCCACGAGAACTTCCTTGGCGTCGAGCTTACCCGAAACCACCTTCGAGACCTTGTACTTAAATACATAGACATAGCTATATAAGTCATTGCTCGGCATTTTTCCCGGAATTTCGGTCAAACGCCCTTCAATGGTGATCGGGTCAGCGGCGAACACGAATGCAGCCGCAAGAATCAGCGAGAGAAAAATCTTTTTAATCATAATTACAAATTAGAAAATTTTATGGCGAGAGATTTAGAACAAGACTAGTCTTTGGCCATTGGTCATTAGTCAATTGTCATTAGTTATTAGTTTTGGGTTCTTGTTGTCAGACATTTGCGGGGCAAATCCGTTCTCGGATATATTTTTTGCACACTCGCCAAAATTTTCACATTATTTTAGACATAAAACGAACCAAACAACAAATTTTAGCTCAAAAATCTTCAATTTTTACTTTACCATAATTCATCAAATTCAAACTTTTAACAAAAATCATCAATTTTTACATTTTTTCGACTTCAAAAATTAAAATTTTTACCAAAAATTTCAAAAATTTTCACAAAACTAGGCATTTACCTCTTGCCACCCTCAAAAAATACTCCTATATTTCAGCCCATCTAAATTTTCATCTATTCTTTAAAAGACAGGATAAATTATGGCAAATAAGACCTTAAGTGGTGCCGAAGTGATTATCGAATGCCTCAAGCGTGAAGGCGTCGACACAATTTTCGGCTATCCCGGTGGATCGGCCATTCCGATGTTCGATGCCATCCTCGACTCCAGCATCAAAGTTGTGCTCAGCCGTCATGAACAGGGTGCAACCCACATGGCTGACGGTTATGCCCGCCAGACCGGTAAGGTCGGTGTAGCTCTTGTCACTAGCGGTCCGGGTGCAACGAACACGTTTACAGGTATTTATACAGCTCTCATGGATTCTAGCCCTATCGTCGTGCTCACGGCACAGACGACGACTCCGAACTTGGGCAAGGACGCTTTCCAGGAATGCGATACGAGCGGTATGACTTTTGCAACCGTCAAGCATTCTTACTTGGTGAAAGACACGAATGACCTCCCGCGCGTGATGAAGGAAGCTTTCCACATTGCACGTACAGGCCGTCCGGGTCCGGTGCTTATTGACCTCCCGAAGGACGTGACTGCAGGCCCCTGCACCGCTCCGTTCACGGATCAGATGGACCTTCCGGGTTACAAGATTCCGACCTATGCTTCTACAGAAAGCGTTGAAAAGGCCGCCGAATACCTCAAGAATTCCAAGAAGCCGCTTTTGCTCGTGGGCCACGGCGCCATGATTTCTGGCGCACACCGCCAGGTGAAGGAACTTGCCGAAAAGCTCGGTGCTCCGGTTTGCTGCACGATGCTTGGCCTCGGCGCATTCCCGACCGACCATGAACTTTCGCTCGGCATGCTCGGCATGCACGGTACAATTTACGCCAACAAGGCTGTTCTCGAATGCGACTTGATCCTTTCGATCGGTAGCCGTTGGGACGACCGCATTACCGGTAAGCTCAGCGAATTCTGCAAGAACGCCGTGAAGATGCACATCGACATCGACCCTGCCGAAGAAGGCAAGGTGTTGCAGCCGGATGTGTTCATGTGCGGTGACGCCAAGCTCGTCTTGGAACAGCTCCTCCCGATGGTGAACAAGCTCGATACCGCCGACTGGATCAAGACTTGCCAGACCTGGAAGAAGCGCTACCCGCTCACCTACGCCAAGCAGGGCGGCCTCCGTATGCAGCACATCATTGCTACCGTGAGCGAACTCACCCAGGGCAAGGCAATTGTCACGACAGACGTGGGCCAGCACCAGATGTGGGTTGCACAGTTCTTCCACATCAACTATCCGCGTCAGCTCCACTCCAGCGGTGGCGCAGGCACGATGGGCTTTGGCTTCCCGGCTGCTATCGGTGCCGCATTCGGCAACGAAACCGGCTGGCCGGTTTGCAGCTTCAGCGGTGACGGAGGTTTCCAGATGACCGAAGCAGAACTTGCAACGGCAGCCATCCACAAGCTCCCCATCAAGATTTTCGTGATGGACAACAAGTACCTCGGCATGGTGCGCCAGTGGCAGGAACTCTTCTATGACCACCGCTACTCCAGCGTGGACATGAAAGGCAACCCGGACTTCGTGAAGCTCGCTGAAGCTTACGGCATCCCGGGTCTCCGTATCAAGCGCCCGGCCGATGCTGAACGCGTGATCCAGAAGGCTTTGGACTACAACGACGGCCCGATCCTCATCCACTGCGAATGCGAAAAGGAAGACAACGTGTTCCCGATGATTCCGGCAGGCGCTCCGATCACAAGCATGATCACCGAACAGCCGAAGACGCAGCTCGAAAAACCCACCGGATCGACGTAATAGGAGAATTAGAAAATGAAAGATATTGCACATTCTATTAGCTTGTTAGTGGCAAACCGCCCGGGCGTGCTCGTGCGTATTGCACTCGTGTTCTCCCGCCGTGGCTACAACATCGATTCTCTCGTCGTCTCCCCCACGCTCGACCCGAACTTCAGCCGCATGAACATCATCGCTCACGGCAATCCCGAGATCTTGATGCAGATCATCAAGCAGCTCGAGAAGCTCGTGGACGTGGTACAGGCCAAGGACCATACCGGTACGGACGCCGTGGAAAAGGAACTCGCCCTCATCAAGGTTCGTTGCACAGCAGAACAGCGCACCGAAATCTTGCAGCTTTGCGACCATTTCCACGCCAACACGGTGGATATGACGATGACTTCCATGATTATCCAGATTACGGGCAACAGCCAGAAGGTCGATACCCTCAAGAGCTTGTTGCAGAAGTTCGAAATCGTGGAATACATCCGCACGGGCAAGGTCATCATGCTCCGCGGTGAAGACAAGACTTAGTTCGCGACTTCGTCGCAGTTACTAGTTATTAGTTAATAGTTACTAGTTAAGAGAACTTAATTACAAAAGACGCTCGGGAAACCGGGCGTTTTTTTTCATCCAACAAAACACGGCATAATTTGAGCAATCTAGTAACTAGTAACTCTAAACTCGTAACTCAAGAAGCCTATATGCAACGGATGCAACAAAAACGTTCAGCGCCAATCAAAAAAAAGGCCCCAAATTACACTTTATATTCCAAAACAAACTATATTAAAGTGGAGTGTTATGGTTGAAGGAGATTTTTATGAAAATCGAGAAGAAGAAAGTTACCGGTAATTCACGTTTGTCGAGCGCCACCAAAGCTGGGGTCGCCTCGTTGCTTGGCATGTCCGCAATTTTGATGAGTGGTTGTACAGGCGACGCCGAAAGCGGTCAAGTTGTCGGCCCAGTTGAACCAGACAACAATAACCCAAACAGTAGCGACGATTCCGAAACCCCGGAAATACAGTCCAGTTCTTCTGTAGTCGATATTCCGCTGAGTCACGAACGTCTCAGCAGCGAAGCCATCGAAGCGCTTTCGTCTTCATCTGTACAAACGCCGAGCAGTTCTTCAGAAAATCTCGCCAGTTCTTCTTCAGAAACGCCCATTAGCTCCTCAGAAAAAGCCGTCAGCAGCTCGTCCGAAAGCTCCAGCAGCACATTTGTGGAAAAGCCCCGCAGTTCATCGAGTGTTAAAGAAGAATCCAGCAGTTCTTCAAATGATACTGTTATCGGTCCATGGCCAACAGATTGCAACAAAATTGATTCCATGGGCGTCAACGTCATTATGTGCCATGACGACGATGATTTCCCGTTAGTAAGCATGGTTTCCACATACGAAATGTTTGACAATGTATAAGATCTGCAAGTGTTAGGGGGAACCATGAAAATCGAGAAGAAAAAAGTCATTAAAAGTTCAAAATTGAACCATTTTGCTAAAAGCGCAGTCGCAGCCGCACTCGGAATTGCGGCATCCTTCGGGACCACAGCCTGCGATGACAGCGTGTCTGCAATTGGCGGAGACCACCCCAAGCAGCCCGAAACAAACCCCACATGCGGACAGGCTGCATGCGGAGAACAACACAGCAGTTCTAGCTATACCGACATTTCTTCAAGTGGCGAGCATCTCAGCAGCGAAGCCATCGAAGCGCTTTCGTCGGCGTCGCAGCCCCGTAGCAGTTCCTCGATTGAGCCCCTATCCGGCATCCCGATGATCATTTCTTCATCATCCGTCGAAAAGCCAAGTAGCTCTTCAATGGAGCAGCCCCCAGAAGCAGGCATTCTCCCACCGTACGAAGAATCTTCCTCAAGCGAAACGCTGTCAAGCAGTTCCATAGTAGAGCCCGAACCTCTCGCTGGCGACCCTATTATCCAAGAAAGTAGCTCGAGCGAAAGTACGCCTGATGCACAATCTAGTAGCAGCGATATCAAAGTCCCCGTCCCACAGATTACACCTGTCATAGACACTCTCAACCCCCGTATCCACCTGTGCGAAGACCCAAACAATCCAGGTTGCCTTATAGAAAGCATGGTGACAACGTTTGAGCAAAGCGACATTCAAGTGTAATCAGAAAATTTCCCGCATGAACCTAGTCCTTTGCCTTACAGAACAATGTAATTTACGTTGTATTTACTGCTATTACAAGGAATCGCAAGCGGACCGCAAAACGGTCATGGATGATGCGACTCTCGAGCAGGCGATTAAAATTGCGCTAGACCGCACGATTTTCTTTAGGCAGTCGTACTTAAACATCACGTTTTTCGGAGGGGAACCTCTTTTACGAAGGGACGCCATTTACAAAGGTGTCGAATTCGCAAAGGCGGTTGTCGATGACGCGATGGACAATGGCAAAATTTCAAAAAATTTTAGGTTGCAATTTGCGGTCAACACGAACGGCACGCTGTTCGACGATGAATTTTTTGACTTTTGCGAACGTGAAAAATTCCGCATTTACCTTTCGCTCGACGGGCCAGAACACCACCACGATATCGCCCGACGCACTGTAAGCGGAACCGAAAGCTTCAAGGCTATAGAGCCAAACATTCCGCGATTCGTGAAACTCGGCGCTGTAGCATTGAGCACAGTCACGCGCGCACACGTAAGCACGCTTTTCGAGAGCGTCAAGTGGCTGCACGACCAAGGTTTCCAGAGTCTTACTACAAGTGTCGATTTTGACGGCAAGTGGAGCAGCGAAGATTTTGACAAACTTGCCTTGCAATACCAGAAAATGGCAGAATACTGGAGAGCGTGTCGCGAAAAAGGTGAAAAGTTCTTTCTCGGCACAATCCATGACAAAATCAAAATAACGCTTATCAATTCGCGATACAGGCTTTATTCGTGCCATGTGTACAATGGAGCCATCGGTGTCGCAACGAATGGAAATATGTTCCCTTGCACACGGTTCATCACCTCAAACCCAAACACCCACTATGTGCAGGGGAACGTTTTCACCGGCTTTGACGAGACGGCTTGCGACAAGATTCGAGAATTTTTGGACAACGACAAAAAAGAATGCGAGGGGTGCGATATTCGCTACCGCTGCTGTGCACATGAATGCGCCTGCACGAGTTACTACACAACGGGGACAATAGAAGGAGTGTCTCCCGAAGTGTGCACGCACGAAAGAATGCTCGCAGAAATCTGCGATACACTGCTTGAAAAAATATCTGCGTAGAATAGAAAGGAGATTCCCACCTAAAGGTGGCCATGCGCACTATGGAACAAAGTTCCAAGTGCTGTCCGCCCGCTCAAGGCGGGAATGACATGCAAGGGTATCAAGCAAGAGGCCACTTGTGGACTCGCATTTGATACCCGCAGCAGTCAAGCAACGAAGTGGAATGCAAAGTCTAACGTGTCATGCCCCACTTGATGGGGCATCACCTTTAGCGAACAGTAATCTTGCGAGAATAACTTTGTTTACGGCTAACAGCCTTCACAACATAGATTCCGCTTTGACCACGGGATTTCCAGAGGAAATCTTTACCAGAGGCAGTCGCCACAACGTGACCGTTCAAGTCAAAGATTCTCCACTGAGCCATTTCGGGAACGGACATCATCACAGCGCCATCCAAATGGCTAATCTTCATGCCCGCCACACGAGCCATGCGATGTTCAGCAATTCCAACAACAGGTTTCGTAAGCGAAGAAGAATCCCCAACCGTAGCCGCCTTCGGATTGTCAATCGCATCGATGACGTTCACAAAAGTTCCGCTCATCATAGACGTTCCAAACCAGGCCAAGAACTGGTCAAAGTACATTTCATTGTGAAGCGTATCTTCGAGAGCGCCCGACGTATCCGTTGAAAGACCAAAGAAATCGCCACCTTCGTAGAATTTGCCCATTTCTTCACTGAAAGCAATGCGATCTTCCTTCTCGCCCACAGCCATCGCTGCAGTCGCCCACATGCCAATCGTCAAATGACTATGTTCGCTGCGGTAGCGCCAAGTCGTTGAATCCTTAGAATTGTTAAAATCGTACCACTTGTCTTCTGCTGGCAACAGCTCGCCCGCATTTTCGATTTGGTAGAAATTTGCTGCCTTTGCGCCACCTTTAGAATTAATAAAGGTCAAAGCGTTCTTGAGGAACGTCTTTGCACGTTCTTCATCAAACCAGATGGCATCAATAGCGACACGCCACAAAATGCGGATAGCATCCTTAAAGAAAGCCTTGCTTTCGAAATAGGCATTATAGCCAAGACCTGCTGAGCCAACCCAGCCACCCTCCGGAGTCATCCAGTCAGGAACCATACCCATGCTGTAGCCCGGGCTTTGAGCAATGATTTCGTAGGACTTGTTGACAACACTGTTCCAACGGTCGCCATTAGAATCGAACTTGGCAAAAACCTTATACCAAGCCGGAGAAAAATACCCCGGATTCACGAAAGAACGGCCACCCCAGCCGGCACCCGGCGCAAGAATTCCGTCCCCGACAACCTGTTTCGTTTCCCACATGCAATCGAGAATTTTTTGCGCATGCGTCTTGTAATCGTAACCAAACTTTGTTGAAGTGTAAGGTTGCCACTTGCCCGCAGAAACAAGCTTATCGGCAAAAATCAAGGCCAGAGCAACATCTTCTTCGGCATCGGAGGCAGCCCCCATTCCACTGATTTTACCAGTCGGAGCCATCTGCCAATTGTAATAGCAGCCATCCCACATGACCGTATTGGCAGCATCCCACATTTTATTGAATGTAGCCTGGTCATTGGAATAAAGCGCAACAAGCATGCCATAGCCAACGCCTTCACTCACGGCATCGCCCGGAGTTTCGCTCTTAGGACGATGAATAAGCCCTTCCCCAGCACTATACGGCTGGATATTTCGACGAATTAAGCCTTGCCAAGTACTATCGAGAGCCTTGTTCCAATAAGATTCATCGACTTTGGGCTGCGCATTTGGCAAGTCCAAAACAGCAAGTGACGTGGTGAAAGCCGTTGCGATGCAGAGCGGCACAATACGGGATAAAAACATAAAACCTCCACACACCGATTCCAACCCAGAATATATTTAGAAATTAGATACTCGAAATGCAAGTAAAAAAAAGAATATCGTTTACCCGAGCAACCATTCATTTAACTTTTATCACATTACAATCTGCTTATATTACCCTTTATCAAAAAAAATTCTACTAAGCTAGATTAGATTTTGTCATTTGTTATATTTTCGTTAAATGAAAACTTTATTAACAATCCTACTGCTTTGTGCCACATCATTCTGTGCAAATTTAAATAAGCACGATACCGTTTTTGTGGAACAAATTGTCCGCGATACCGTTTACATTCCGATAAAACCGAAAGCAGACACTATTTACATCAAGAACACCACAGTCGCCAAGCAACTTTTACAAGCGAAATGTTGCGCACCGACCGAACGCAATCCACTCGGAGAAGACACCACAAAATTTTTACGTTACGACACAAGCTACACACACCATACCATTTATTTGCACTTTGATATTGTTTCGTTACTCTGGCTCATGAGCGATTCTACGCTCACCTCTGTTGGCGGGAATTTGGAAATTTCCGGAAATCGTAAAAACTCTTTTATGATGAATTTCCGATACAGTAAAAAAATCCCTTGGGGAACATCTAGTCATATTTATAATGGTTACATTGCACAGTACGATATTGGTATTGGCTACCGCCATTATTTTAGACCATCAAAATACAGTGGCTTTATTGATATCGGAGGAAACTGGCTCATCCGCAAACACGACTACGACAACACCTGGGACAACACAAACCTCATCAACGACAGACCGCACAGCAGACACGAAACCGCCTATTTATACACCCCTTACATACATAGCGGACATATTTTTAGAGGGAACCGCAGTATTTTCAGCATTGAATATGGTTTAGCTTATAATTTCACAGACAAGGAACTGCTCAATAAGCAATTTGCCTACATCACAGGCGGAATCCAGTTTGACTTCAGAATAAACTTTGGCGTGGGGATTTTCTAATGAAGTTCAATCGATTTAGTTTGATTTTTGCTGTATTTTTCGTCATCGCCATTAGCCCAGCATTGGGTATAACCGACACGGTCTATGTTCAAAAAAGAATCACGGATACGCTTTACGTAGTATCTCCACCAGACACCGTCTACATACAGGAAGCGGGTATACAAGCCAACAGCGATAACGTTCAGCATTTCGAAAGTCACAACAACAACAACGAAATGTCCGAAGCAAATGCCGCAACAGAGAATAATGCAAAGCCCCTAAAGAACGAATATATCACAGAATACAGCACCGACACCATTCCACCAGCAAATAAATTCTACATCGGAGCCACAACAGGTCTTACCCTGTTTTCGATATGGTTTGGAGCCCCCATGTTTGACTTCGATTACGAAATTGAAAACTCGTACAGAGGTTCGCTCATGTTTAATTTATCCAGTATCATCCTTTTTTACGAGTACACTCGAACCGGTGACGACCCCACATGGGAAGGTTTTAGAAGCATCTTTAGCCCAGGTATCGGATATCGCCAATACTACCTCACATTTACAACAACTAAAGTCAACCCGAAAAAGCACCCCGTAAAATTCAGGAACACTCCGCTAAACAGTATTTCCTTCTACATCCAGACCATGGCAAGTCCCGCATTTAAGATAGCCTACGACAAGAAATATAAAAGCGCCGACCCCAAAAAAGGAAGTATCGATGTCGGCATTGCCCCAAGCGCCACACTGGGCATGGCTTGGAACGCCGAAAACATGCTTTGGTCATTTGGGTTCATTGTCGGTTATCAATACTGGGGCGATAATTCTCGTAAATACCTGAAATACCTGACTCATGATCCTTATCGAGAAAAGATGACATACCGTTTTATGAATGGATGGTGCGCCAAAGGATTGTTCTTTGGAACAGATGCTAAAATAGGATTCTAATATGCGGCATACACTAGCTTTTATTTTCATCTGCGTTGTTTGCGCGTTTTCACAGGAACGAATCATAGATACAGTCTACACGGACACGCACAAGGTAACATACGTTATCGACACGGCAAAGGCAACTTCTGAACGCGCCGAACATACCGCAACATCCACACAACAAGAAGCACTCCCGCAACAAGAGGAAGCTGCAGACACATTCGGATTAAGCGCCCCACCCAACAATTCAAACAGAGTGACGCTTCTTTTGGTCGCACAAAGTTTAAGTTTTTCTTTAAGCTACGAGCACTTATTCGCAAACTTCTGGAGTTTTGCGTTGCGATTCGGTTATGACGGATTCAACAGCAAGGACATTCGCGAAAACACAGATGCCGAAGGAACCATACAAACTTTTGCCATTCCACTTGCATTGAGGTGGCATTGGGGGCGCAGAAACCTCGGCAGCTATAGCTATGTGAGCATCAATGGAGAAAACCACCACAAAAGCAATCGTCAGGTAGAAGGTTTTATCCAGGCACAAATCGCCCCCGTCCTATACAATGTGGACTTGCACCGAGATTCAAGTTCTTACAGACAAGCGCTAAGCCTTAAAGAAAAAGAATACGCCCTATATTACACTCTTGGTTTTGGCTTTAATTACTGCTACGAGCATTTCATTTTCAGCACGGAAATAAACATCGGGACATTCATCCAAAAGCCCAAATTCCAAGAAAGCACGCAAGTTTACAGAAGCAAATATGGCACACGGCTTTTGGATAAGACCATCGCCGAAAGCGTTCTTGCCATTGGATGGATGTTCTAAGCGAACTTAGAAGATCTCTTAGAATCCTAGCACGGCTTCGGAGATTTCGTTAGCTTCATCAGAACCATCATCAGCGCGGTCGGCATTGAATTCACCCCAACCTTCGCTCGTTCCGCAGCCCACGCCAACATCCATCGTAGACCACTTGAAGACGGCATAAACGCGCTCAAAGCGTTCCAGGATTTCAGTCAGGACATCCTCGGGAGGTTCGCCTTCGACTAGGAAAGTTCCATCGATTGCATACAGCTCAGACTCCGGCAGTTCCTCGAAGCGGCATTCATATTCATCGGTCATATAATCTTCGACGGAATACCATTCACCGGAATCGACGCTAGGCAGTTCGGCCTCCGGAAAATGCTCCATGAAAGCACTCCACAAAGCATCAAGATCCTCTTGGACTCCAATGAAACGGACTAAGATTCTGCAATCCATACAACCTCCTTTGCCTAAAATGTATAAAAAAATAGTTACTAGTTAATAGTTACTAGTTAATAGATGGCAACGTCGTCTAAAAAAAACAGATTTTTTGAAACAGCAAGATGGATTTTTCAATTACTCAAGAGCCGAGCGGTTCTTATAAAACAGAAAAAAGAACTCACATAGTGAGTTCTTTTTTTCTGGAGGTGAGGGGAGTCGAACCCCTGTCCAAAATCACGTCCATGTACGTTCCTACAAGTGTTCCCTTCGTATTTAAGATCTCGTCTTATCCACGCCCAAGAAGGTCGGCGCGGAGTTTGACCAGCCTAGTAAATCTCGGGAAATGCCCCCAGGCATGACACTTCCCTATCCCATATTGCGTCCGGACGTACACCCCGATGGGAGCGGAATGAGGCCCGGCGTTGCCGTTAATTAGGCAGCGAGTGCGTAGTTTTCGTCAGCAC
>CADAWC010000022.1 GCA_902791475.1 Fibrobacter succinogenes | reverse complement strand
ACACGCCGCCCTGAATGTTTCCAATACACCCATACCACACTCCTTTCCAGAGAATATATAAAAAATCTACACTTTTTGCAATTAAAAGTCAATAGTTTTTACGCTATTTGAGGTAAAATGATGTTATTTCTATAATATTTCACTAAAAAAAGTCCACATTTTACAAAAAAGAACACTTTCAAAAAAAGCTCTGTGCCTCGTCAATGTAAAAGCACCCCGGCATTCGCCGAGGTGCTTTCTCGTGTTTGTTTTGCTCGTTTATCTTGTTATGTTAATCGGTCTTGCTTCGCGGTAGCTGCCCGTTGTGATTTTTACGATGTAGGTGCCGCGCGGTATTTGGCTCATGTTGAGCGAGCGCGTGTGCGTGCCTGCGTTTTGCATTCCCGTGATTTCTTGTGCGAGCAATGCTCCGAATCCATTGAATAGGCTTATCTTCACATTGTCGCGATGCGGAAGCGTATAGCTGATTTCGAGATACCCGTGATGGAGCGCAAGGTTCATGTGTGTCGAGACTTTGTTGAGTCCGTACATCAGAGCTGTGGTCTTTCCGCTTTCGTCGCTTCCAGTTTCGTTGGTGATGCTGATCGTGACTTTGAAAAGAACCGTTTTCCCGTTGTACGAGAGCCCTTGCGTAAAGTTGAACTTTTCGCCGTTGCTGACTCGGTTGGGATAGTGGCCTATTGCGAGTGTACCGCTTGATAAATCGGCTTCGCTGAATACATAGGCGGTTTCGCCCCATTCCACCACCTTGCCGTCTTTACCGAACCAGTGTCCCGGAGCGGTGGCGGTACTGTTGGTCACGATATTGCCGTCGCTTTCCTGGGCAAAGAAGGTCGCCTGAGAAAGCGTCGCCGCAGTAAGTCCAAGCTTTTGCGCGATTTCATTTACATCAAATTTTGCCGCAACCGTTGCATAGTTGTCGTCAATCGGGAGTGTCGCTGTCATGCTGTATGTGATTGCGCCGTCCGTGACGATTTTTGCGGAACTGCTGGAGCTCGCGGGCATCTCGCTGCTGCTCGAAGATTTCGGCGATACGGAACTGCTCGAACTTATCGGCGCGTCTCCGATTTCGGGCCACTTGTAATCAAGCTTGAAGTCGTTGTAGTACTTGACGTTTGCTGCACCCGCGCTACTTACGCCCGTTTCCAGTTTCAACTTATAATCGTAATGCAACTTACGAATACCCGTGTTGCCAGTGTACTGGTAATCGGTATTCACGACCACCGCAAAGACCATCTGCGCACCGTTTGTCGAAGAAGGTGTCTTGTCTAGTCTAAGCGTTGCCTTTCCTTCGCCTGTAATGGGTTCGCTGTACACAGGCGTTCCGTCGGTCGCACGGTAGCACAGCAAGAAGTTCATATTCTTGTTGTTGGAATTCGCGCCGTTCGGGTAGAAACTCACCGTCACTTCTTTAGCGCCGTTTTGCACCTTCAGCGGAACCACGTTCGAGCCCGACCATCCCGGAGTCGTTTCTTGATTCGGTACAAGGTAACCGTTGCTTTCCGTCACCGTCTGGTAGGGCGTCATGGTCCAGGTGTAGCTTTTCCTGTTATTGTCCCACATGTCCTGTTCCCAATAGGTGTCGCTTCCAAAATGCTGGTTCAGCAAGTTCCTGATTTCGCCGGACCATTTTTTCATGTCGAGCATTGCAAGCCTTGCGCGGAATTCGGTAATGAGTCTGCGCACGCCCGCATCGCCAAGACCCTTGTCGAGGCCGTAGGTTTCGAGCAGGTACTTGGTCTTGCCATAAGCATTTCCGTAAATCCAGCGCACCGCACCCGTACCGATCCACGTTCCGATAAACGTCGGGAAAATGTTGCTGTACTGCGAGCCTCCCAACAGGTAACGCTGGTTTTTACCGGTCACGCCACCGCCATCGGCACCGCCGCCAGGACCACCGAAAGTGCCGTCAATCAGCCAGCCCGAATAAGTTTCAATTGGCATAAACGGCGCAATAACCGTCGCTGCGTTCAAAAATCCCATACCGCTGTAAACACCGTCGCGGTGGCTGAACATATCCTGCTGAATCCAGGTGTTGCCCGCTTCTTGGAACCAGTGCGCATCCTTTGCGCCGGGGTAACCATTCGTCATCGAGTGAATTCCCTCATGAATCATCGCATCCATCTGCGCCACGCGATCACGGTAAGGGCAACTTGTGTTAAAACTGTAAAGCGGGTAAAACGAAGCGGCCACGGCCGTGTAGCCCGCGACCCACGTTTGCCAACCGCCCGTAGTATCCGTCTTTGCGCCACCGGCACACGTACCCGAGCCGTAGTAATAAACGGCGCTGTACTGGCCTTCTTGCGCTTGGGCATCCGGCGCCCAGCCCATTTCATTGTACAAATACTCAAAATCGGTATCGTACTTCTTGAGAATCGAATCAATCGTCACGTCGGTAATGCGGCTGTCGCGATCCTTGCCCCAGTAAAACGCCCACCATTTACCGGCCTTCTTTCCGGTAACGCCCGAACAATTGTTATTGAACTTGGTCGGCGGCTTGATTTCGCCTAGGTTCGATTTGGTATCGTAATCCAAGTCGCTGCGGTAGCTGGGCCATGTGTAAGCATCACCCGACGCCGCGTAAACGTTAATGCTTAGGGCGAACGTCAATGCCGTGCCCGGAATCCATCCCAAACAACTTTTTTGCATAACACACTCCATTTTTATGCTATTTAGAGAAATAATTTTTGGTGTGCCCTAGTGCAAGTTTTTAAGAAAAATGGAATGATTTTCTGTGTTAGAAGTGTGTAAATGTGTAAGAATAATTAATGAAATATATTGATTTAATTGTAATTTTGTGAATTTTATTGATTTTTGTGTAAAAATTTTCTAGTTTAAAGCCATGTGCATTGCGCTTGAACATCTGTTTGACTATGACGACTTCCGCAAGTTCCTGCAAGACTATTTTGAGGAACAGAAGAAAATACGGTCGGTGTTTTCGCATCGATTTTTTGCAGCAAAAGCGGGATTCAGTAGTTCTTCTTATTGCCTGAATGTTATCCGTGGCCGTTTCAATTTGACCCCGAAATCTATCGAAAAAATTTCAAAGGCGATGGAATTCGAACCGTTGCAAAAAACGTATTTTGAGGCGCTGGTGCAGTACAACCAGGCTCAACAAGTTGCCGAACGCGAACACGCTTGGAATCAGATTGTCCAAATTCGCAAGCAGATAGAATTTACGCATGTCACGACGCGTGAACAGGGGTATTTTGAAAAGTGGTATTACCCGATTGTGCGCGAATTGGCGGTATCGTCGGATTGGGAAGGTGACTTCCGTGTGCTTGCGCGCTCTGTTGTGCCTCAGATAACGACGGATGAGGCTCGCGATGCGGTGAAAAAGCTGCTGGAATGGGGACTCTTGAAAAAAGAGGGTGAACGCTATGTTGAAACATCGCAAATGCTCGACGCTTCGGAAATTCCGCCAATGGCGTTGCGACGCATCCGTCATGAATATATGCAGCATGCGATGGGCGCCGTGGAATCCATGCCCAAAAACGAACGCTTTGCGGCGTTCACGACTCTTGCGATGAGCGAAAAATCCTACAATTATGCGGTAGAGGTGCTGGAAGAAGCCCGCAAGAAAATTATTGCCCGTGCGGCAAATGATTCGGAAGTGGAACACGTTTACGAAATGATGCTTGTGGCGTTCCCGATGAGCAAGAAAATAGGGAAGGAGGCGGAAGATGAAAAATAGGCGAGTTTATCCAAAGCTGTCGCGTAATTGCGCTGCGTGCGTGATGTCGCTTGCGTTTTCTTTGACGTTCTTAGCGTGCTCAAGTAGCGAGGATGTCGCCGGTGGCGTGACCGATATCGGGAATTCTATTGCAAGGGAGCCTGATACGCTGAGGTTTTCCGGTGTAGTGCAGGACTTGCAGGGGCGTGCTGTTCCTGCTGCGCGTGTTGTTGCCTACTTGGATAATTCGAAAGAAATTGTGGATTCGCTTGAAACGGTCACTGATTCTACAGGATTCTTTAAGTTAGGTCCGATTCCAAGGATCTCGGCGAAAGGTGCGCCGCGTTTCTATGCGGAATCTAAAGGGCTGTCCGGTTTGCGTGGCGATGGACTCTCTGACGTAAGGTTGGATACGATTTGCATTGCTGCGCACAAAACTTTAAGTGGAAAAATTGCCGACGCGACATCTGGTTATATGCGCATTCAGGGAACTCATTTGCGTTCTCCTATCAGTGAAGATGGTTCGTTTGCTTTTGATTCTATCCCGGCGGGCTATAGAATGGACCTTGTGTACATGCAGAATGATTCGGCTATCGCTCAGTTCGAATTCACGGCACTGGAATCGAAGGATTCACTTAAGTTGCCTGAACTTTCGGTCAATGGGGAATGGCTTACGAGCGGTGATATGCCTGTTATTGCGGAATACTATAGTTTCCATTATTACCTTCCGTATGATTATCCAGAAAATCTCCCGAATGGGTATGGCTACCCGGAAATTGAAGTTTATCTCGACATGGGAAGAGATGTCAACGTACTCAACCATGATTCTTCTGTTGCGGAAAACGTAAACTATGTAGATGGTTTGAGCGGCAAGGTGGTGCTTTTGGAACCGGGACAATTTATCGACTTGGATACGCTTAATCCAACGGGCGGCGACTTTACACTTTCGCTTTGGACCAAGTGGAATGGCCCCAACGGCGAACACCAGGTGTTGTTTTGCCAGCGAGCTTATTGGAGTGATTCTACATCGCGATTCCAGTGGCATTATGAGGTGAAGAGCGGAACGTTTGCCGTAATGAAGGGTATGCCGGACTACCCTGGGGCAGTGTATTTCGGGGATTCAACATCCGTGCCTGTCGGGGAGTGGGCTTTCCTTGTGCTCGTTTCCAAGAATCACATGGTGAGCATGTATGTGAACGGTAAAGCGGTAGCAATTGCGGGTTCCGATGGAACTGAATTTGCAGGGGAATTTGTGCCGAACGAGCTGAATCGTAACGTCCCTTTCCGCATCGGTGGCGATGAAATCGAGACTGAAACTTGGAATGGTGTGATTGACGAAGTTCGCGTTGAATCAATCGCCCGCAGTCCCGAGTGGATTGAGGTCATGTACGAGCAACTGAAGCCTTAAAAGGTGCGCGAAGCGTCAATTTCGCTTGCGCATGCTAACATGCTAAGGCGCTGAGCTTGGAATTAACTTCATCGAAAAAAGCACCCAAGCCGAGAGTCGCGGGCAAGCTTGCTTGCCCATGACCGAGGCGCAGTGCTTAGAATTGGCTTTGCCAATAAAAAGCACCCAAGCCGAGAGTCGCGGGCAAGCTTGCTTGCCCATGACCGAGGCGCAGTGCTTAGAATTGACTTTGTCAATAAAAAGCACCTCGGTATTTCCCGAGGTGCTTTGTGTTTTAGGTCGAAGAGAATGATTAGAATATGAATTAGAACATTACTCTGTATGGAATTTGCTTTTCAAAGCGGCGGCCTTTGAGGTCGTGGAACGTGTTCTTGCGCATTTGAGGCACGTTGCGGAATGTGTGGGCTTCTCGGAAAGCATCTCGAATTGCCGTTGTGGAATCTTGCGCTGTCTTGCTAGAGTCTTGTGCCGTTTCGCTGGAGTCTCGCGGCTGTTCCGGCGGCTCGCTTGCGTTTGTGGACTTTTCGACGAGTATTTCTACGCGGCCTGTGTATTCGGTGTTGTCGTTCCCTTTGACGGTGTACTTGAACGAGGCAAGTCCCTTGAAATCTTTGTCAGGAGTGAATCTGGCGGTGTAGCCGTCTTTCTGTAATTCAACCGAGCCGTTTTCTGCGGTGGAGACGCTGTAGGTGGGCTTGACGCTTTGGAACCCACGCGTGATTGTACGCAAGTCAAAATCAAGCGTCCCGTTGCCTGCCACTTGTGCATGCATGGCGCCGAGCCAGTTGATGTACTTTTCAATGCGCACATAGCCGTCGCTTTCCTTGGTCATGGCGTCGTCTTTGGCGGTGTCATAGCCCATTGCTTCTTCGAAGTAGTCGGGCATTCCGTCTTTGTCGCTGTCCGTGGCGGGTTTGCCGGCAATGACTTCGCCCCAGCCGTTGTTTGTTTTGAGGCCCATAGCGCCTACGGATTTTACGAGCGCGCCTTCCTTGCCGAGCGTGCCGACCTGGTGCCAGATAAGCGAATCAATGTCGTCGTAGGGGAGGACGCCACTTTGCGAGGTCACGTAGCGCCAGGCGCTTGCCGCACTCATCATCGGGCCCTTTGTCGTGAGCTCGTTCCACGGATTTTTCAGTTCTTCGCCAGGTCCCTGGTAGTAATAAATGCTTGTTGGCCCGCCATTGAGCACTCCGTCGCGGTTCTTGTCGATTAGGTTTCCGTTTGCGTAAATGCTCTGGTTTTTATCGACCTGAAACCACTCGTTTTTGCCTTCTGGACCATAGACAAAGTAGTTGTTCACGATGTCGTGCTTGAATTTTGCGCTAGTGTGTGTCGTGTAGCCCGCTTCGAAGTTGTAAAGGATGTTGTTGACGAAAATGTCGTTAATCTTGTCGAGCGGGTTTCTGTTGTGCGTATTCACGAAGGCGTTGTAGTACCACGCCCAAGTACCGTCAATGGATTCGATGTGGGCGCCGAACTGCTGGCCAATCGGGTTTGCAATGAGCGAATTCTGCACAGTGATGCCAGTGACACGGTAATCTGCGTTGTCCGAAGAGCCTCCGAAGTTATTCCACGGAGCCAGTTCTACCGAGCAATGGTCCACGATGACGTTTTTGGCATCGTAGAGGTTGAGCGCGTCGTCTTTGGTGCTTGCCGTATTTTCTCCAGGTCGGATGCGCAAGTAACGGATGATGATATTGCTCTGCTTGCCTGTCGAAAGTTTTCCGCCGTGAATGGCGATACCTTCGCCCGGGGCGGTTTGTCCGGCGATAGTGATGTTCGACTTGATGGAAACGGCGGTTTTGATGTTGATGATTCCACCCACGTCAAAAACGACAATGCGATTTCCTTGGCTGACTGCATCGCGGAATGAACCTTTGCCGTCATCGTTCAAGTTTGTCACGTGGTAAACGGTGCCCGCGCGCCCGCCCGTCACGTTTGCGCCGAATCCGAGAGCTTCAGGAAACGCGAGCGGCTCGGCACTCGCTCCTATACACCAAAACATTGATAAGCTGAGTGCCGAAACCGCGAATTTTCGCTTAAAACCAAAATAATATCCCATAAACAACCCCTATATTGCAATATACTGCAAAAATAGTTTTGTTTTGGTGAAATCAGCCTGCCATTATTATAAATGGTTGTCTATAGACAACGCCAATGTTTTTCAGTTTTCTTCTTCCTACTTCCTACTGTCTACCGCCTACTAACTACTAATCCCCACTTGACCCCTTTTATGCGTTTTACTACATTTGTGCCACTTTGAGAATAAATATCGCACAAAAACTTACTGATTCCGAAGACCAACGAGTGGTCTGGTCCCATGCCGACGCTCCTGAAATCTTCGACGAACTGCACCTCAAGGGCGATCTGGTAGCCGAGGTGCTGGTTAGCCCCGAAGGCAACGGCAAGTGCCTTGTGACCGGTACTATCTCTGGAGTGCAAACACTCACTTGTGTCCGCAGCCTGGATCTTTTTGACCGTCCGTTCGAAACCGAGATTGTTGTCGAGGTGGAGCGCGGAGCATGCGCTGCACAGGAACTTCATGACGACGACGATGATGTCTTCGCCTACACGATTCCGCAGACACAGGACTTCGTAGATGTTTCCGAGTGCGTCCGACAGCTGGTGACCCTACAGGAACCCATTGCGCCCGTGAAAAATCCTGACGAAGATTTTATCTTTGTAACAAACAATCAAGCTGGCGAAGGTGCCGAAGCTGAAAAGCCGCTCGACCCCCGCTGGGAAAAACTCAAAGCTCTTAAGAGCAAAATGGAAAACAGGAGTTAAAAATGGCAGTACCTAAGAGAAAAACTTCGACCGCTCGTCGTGACAAGCGCCGCACCCACTGGAAGATGGAAGTGCCGGCTATGGCTACTTGCGATCATTGTGGTTCCGTGAAGCGTCCGCATCGCGTGTGCCCGGTTTGCGGCTTCTACAACGGTGTGGAAGTTGTTGACATGAAGGGTGCCGAAGCTTAATCTAGGAGGAATCCGTGATCAAAGTTGCACTGGATGCCATGGGTGGCGATTACGCCCCGAGTGTTTGCATTGAAGGCGCCGTTAGCGCAGTCAAGAAAAACCCCAATATTCATGTGGTTCTCTGCGGACCGGAGGCCGAGGTCAAGGCTTCTCTCGAGAAGCTTGGTTACACCGGCAATCAGATTTCCGTAGTTGATGCTCCGGACCTCGTGGCTATGGATGAACATCCTGTCATGGTGGTCAAGAAGAAGCAGCATTCTGGTTTGGTGACTTGCGTTGCCTTGCAGAAGAAAGGTCTTGTGGACGCTTCCGTCAGTGCCGGTAACTCTGGCGCAATGATGGCTAGTTGCCTCATGATCCTCGGTAAGACTTGCGACGAGTTCTCCCGTCCGCCTATCGGGGTTGCACTTCCGACAAAGGATCGCCGCATTGTGTTGGTCGATGGCGGTGCAAACGTTGATGAACGTGCTTCCACTCTCGTTGACTTTGCCATTGCAGGTTCTGCATTCGCCGAAGCTTACCTCGGAATCGAAAATCCGAAGGTAGGCCTCTTGAACATGGGCGAAGAAGAACACAAGGGCCCGGCGGTTCTCCAGGAAACATACCAGCTCCTCAAGTCCGCTCCGGTTAACTTTATGGGTAACATCGAAGGTCGTGACCTCATTGCAGGTAAGGCCGACGTTGTTGCGACTTCTGGCTATACGGGTAACGTTGTGCTCAAGCTCCTGGAAGGCTTCTTCGAAATGCACCAGGAAATGTTCGGCACGATCGACACTCCGGCTGGCAAGCGCTTTGCCGAAATGTGGGACTACCGCGCTACGGGTGGCGCTCTGTTGCTTGGCCTCAATGGCATTGGCATCATCGCTCACGGCCGTTCCGACGCTCTCGCTATCGAAAAGGCTGTCGAAGCCGCTGCCAAGTATGCCGAAGCCGACGTTGCCAACAAGGTAAACGCACGCCTCGCCGCAATCAAGTCCGAGGAAGCTCCTAAAGCATAGCTTTTGTCTGCATTAAGACTTTAGTTGCAATTAGACGGATCTAGTGAACGCTAGGTCCGTTGTTTTTTTAGACGAAAGAACGGACCTGCGGTCCTACAGACGAGAGAGTAGAGATTTAGCACTGTCATCCTGAACGTAGTGAAGGATCCAGTAAAGGTATGGGGCGCAGCTAAGGTTGGTGAGCCCGTCGAACCACGGCTGCTTTGAGGTGTGCCATCACCAACCAATTACAATTTTCTAGTAACTATTAACTAGCCACTAACCACTGCCTACTTCTCACTTCCTACTTCCTACTAATTTATTATCTTGAGTAACAAATAAACGAGTTTTGAAAGAACCGTCTGGCACCGGTGGTGTGACGGCTATTCTAAGCTTAAATCATTTGTATTCACCCATGACACTTAATGTCATACAGGAGGTCAATTTATAATGCCTACGAAGTCTATTGTGACTGGCGCATCTCGCGGTATCGGTCTTGCCATTGCAAGAGAACTCGCCGCTCGTGGTTCTGACGTTGTTCTTATTTCCCGCGGCGGCTGCCCGGAACAGGCAGAAGCGATTGCCAAGGAATTCGGCGTCAAGACGTTCACATTCGCATGCGACGTGAGCAACTCCGACTCTGTGAAGGACGCTTTCAAACAAGCTATCGACGCACTGGGTGGCGTGGACTGCCTCGTGAACAACGCTGGCATCACCCGTGACGGCCTCGTACTTCGCATGAAGGACGAAGATTTCGATAACGTTATCGCAACGGACCTCCGCTCGACGTTCCTCTGCACCAGAGCTGTCCTTAGGACGATGATGGGCGCTCGCAAAGGCAGCATCGTGAACATTGCAAGCTTGAACGGTATCAGAACTCAGGCTGGCCAGGCCAACTACGCTGCTGCTAAGGCTGGTGTGATCGGCATGACCAAGTCCAACTCCATGGAATTCGGCTCTCGCGGTATTACCGTGAACGCTGTCGCTCCGGGATTCATCGATACGGACATGACCGCCGCCATGAGTGAAGAAACTCGTGCAAAATATGCCGCCCAGATTCCGCTCGGCCGCCTCGGTCAGCCGGAAGATGTCGCCAAGGCAGTCGCATTTTTGGCCT
Organism: Fibrobacter succinogenes; assembly: GCA_902791475.1. Lineage (GTDB taxonomy): Bacteria > Fibrobacterota > Fibrobacteria > Fibrobacterales > Fibrobacteraceae > Fibrobacter > Fibrobacter succinogenes_J. Next base: position 44,370 of record CADAWC010000022.1, on the reverse strand, counting down.
CCGACGATGCCAAATACATTACCGGACAGGTAATTGGTGTCGATGGGGGCTTGAACGCTTAACAACATTTTATTAAATTTGGACAAAACTTTTTCCCATGGAGAAAAAAATGAACGAAGAAATTTTCAAGAAGGTCACGGACGTGATCGTTGCTAAGTTGGAAGTCAAGGCTGAAGATGTCAAGCCCGAATCTGAATTCGGTAATGACCTCGGTGCAGACTCCCTGGACCGTGTTGAACTCGTTATGGCTCTCGAAGACGAATTCGATGTCGAAATCCTCGATTCTGACGCTGAAAAGTTCCAGAAGGTTTCTGACGTTGTTGCTTTCCTCGAAGCACACAAGAAGTAATCTAGTTTTACTTTAGCCTGCAACAACAGTTGGGCAAAGAAAGAGCTTTGGGTCCCCGGTTCCGCCGGGGATTCTTTTTTTTAGTCGTTAGTTATTAGTCAGTAGTCATTAGTAGTTAGTCATTAGTCAGTAGTTGTTGCTAATAACCAATGACCATTGACTAATGACCAATAACCAAATACTACATTTCATCTTGCATTTTAAACTATTAAGGAGATTCTGTTGGAAGAACAAAACTTGCTCCACAAGATTCTTAAACTCTGGTTTCGCCAGAAGTCCGGTGACGGGCTTGAGGCTAAGCTTGGGTACAGATTTCGCGATCCAGAACTGCTGGCTCATGCACTCGTCCACCGCTCATTCCTCGTCGGGAAAGATGTCCCGTACGCAAGCAACAACGAGCGCCTAGAGTTCCTCGGCGATTCCGTCCTCAACATGCTTACGACGGAATTCTTGTACAGGACTTATCCGAGCGATCCGGAGGGCGAGCTCTCCAAGCGCAAGAGCGCGATTGTCTCAGGGCACGCCTGCGCCCAGTCGTCCAAGGAATGGGACTTGAGCGAATATGTGAAAATTGGAAAGTCCGAAGCCAAGATGGGCGGTCGCGGCAAGGAAAGCATCCTCGCCGATGCCTACGAAGCCGTGCTTGGCGCCGTCTATCTCGATGGCGGTCTCGAAGAAGTCCGTGCCATTTTGAATAAGTTCCATTTCCCACGCGTGCAAGAAATCATCAGCGCAACCGACTTCGTGAACTACAAGAGCGAACTTCTGGAATTTTGCCAAGGCAAATTGCGCTGCTCCCCGGAGTATGTGATTGTCGGTGAAGAAGGTCCGGAACACCAGAAGGTGTTTACTGTCGAAGTGGTCGTGAACGGCAAAGCGTATGCCCGCGGTCAAGGCCCGAACAAGAAAAAGGCGGAACAGGAAGCCTCCCGCTTGTCGCTTGAAACGCTCAAGGCAGAAGCCGCCGAAGCCGAAGCTAAGAAAGCCGCTGCCCCCAAAGTCAAACAACCCGCGCACCATATCGGATTGCCGTAGAAAAAGGTGTTAGGTAGTAGGTTGTAGGTCGTAGGAATAATATGTGCACTTCGTGCATCAAAAAAAGATGGCGAAGCCATGATTATAATCCTAAAACCTAACCCCTAAAACCTAATCCCTAATTTTATCTATCTTGTCTTACATGAATACATTCTCCCTCCGCTCTTTACTTGCCGTCCCGATGGCGGCAGCTCTCGCTTTTGCTCTTGCCGCCTGCAATGAATCCGGCGATTCCAAATCCGGCCAATCTTCGAAAAAAGGCACTGCCGTTTCCGAAGCCGATTGCCCGATTCTCCCGCTTGATTCTACGGCAACAGGCGAGTTCGACCCGATTGCCTCCAAGGAAGCCCGCGCTTGCGGTTCTATCACGCTTTGGGGCTCCGCCATGCCGAAGTCTTTCAACATGTGGGAAGACTACAATAGCTTCTCTGCTGAGCTCATGAACATGATGTTCGAACCGCTCGTGAGCCTGCATACCACCGAAGACCGCGAAGTCGGCATCCTCGCGGACAAGTGGGAGATCTCTGAAGACGGCAAGACGTTCACGTTTCATGTGGACCCGCGCGCGAAGTGGAGCGACGGCAAGTCCATCACCGCTGAAGATGTTCAGTTCTACTACGACGTCATCATGGACGAAAAGAACCTCACGCCGATTTTCAAGGTGGGTCTCAGCCGCTTTGAACGCCCGGAAGTCGTGGATAGCCTCACGGTTCGCATGACCGCGAAGGAATCGCACTGGGGCAACTTCTGGGAAGCGGCTGGCATGCTCGCGTTCCCGAAGCACGTGTGGGGAGACAAGGACTTCAACAAGATTCGTTACGAGTTCCCGGTGGTCTCTGGTCCGTACATCATCAAGACGTTCCGCGAAGATCGCTTTGTCGAACTCCAGCGCCGTAGCGACTGGTGGGGCTTCAAGAAGAACTGGAATCATGGCAAGTACAACTTCCAGAAAATCCGTTACCGCTTCATGAACGACCAGACGAAGGCGCTCGAAGCGTTCAAGAAGCAGGACTTCAACGCCTATGCCATTTACACGAGCAGCATCTGGATGAAGCAGACCGATTTTGATGCCGTGAAGAAGGGCTGGGCAGTCAAACAGCGCATCTACAACAAGGAACCGATTGGCTTCCAGGGCATGGCCATCAACCTCCGCAAACCGCAGTTCCAGGATGTTCGCGTCCGCCGTGCGCTCTCGTACCTCTTGAACCGCGAAGCGATGAATGAAAAGTACATGTACGGCCAGTACTTCCTCCTCAATAGCTATTACCCGGACCTCTGGGCCAATAACCAGAACCCGACGGCGCCAGTCTACAGCTACAATCCTGAAAAGGCCCGTGCGCTTTTTGCCGAAGCGGGCTACAAGGTGAATGGCGAAGGCGTTCTCGAAAAGGACGGCAAGCCGTTTGCGATAAACTTTATCACGAGCCAGGAAGACTTGCGCCACCTCACGCTTTTCCAGGAAGACCTCAAAAAGGTGGGCGTTGTGGCGACCATCGAACAGATGAGCCAGAGCACGCTCCGTAAGCGCTTGGACGATGCTGACTTTGACCTTTACTGGGTGAACTGGGGTGCAGGTCGCCTCCGCGACCCGGAAGCAAGCTGGATTTCTACGACCGCCATGCAGAAGGGCACGAACAACCTTGCCGGCGTTCAGGATAAGGTCGTCGATAGCCTCATCAACTTGCAGAAGACGGAATTCGATCTCGCGAAGCGCAATGAAATCTTGAAGGCGCTTGATAACCGCCTTGCCGAAATCGTTCCGTACGTGCTCATGTGGCAATGCGACCACCACCGCATCCTCTACTGGAACCGTTACGGCACGCCCGAAAAGATTCTCGATCAGTTCAACCGCGAAGATGCAATCCCCGTCTATTGGTGGGTGGATCCGGTCAAGTCCGCCGCACTCGACAAGGCGATGAAATCCGGCGAAAGCCTGCCCATCCCGCCGTTTGATATTAGATAGACGAAAGAACGGGCAGAGCCCTGCAGACGAGAGACGAAAGAGTGCGCTTCGCGCGCAGTTCCTTAGCACTTGTCATGCCCGTCCCGGAACAAGTCCGGGATGACTGTCGGGCATCTCCATCTCATCAAATCTTGAAACGCAAAAGTCCCGGCATCGCCGGGACTTTTCATAGATGGATAAAAAATCTTTGATTAGAAGGAGAAGTTGACAGAGCCTTCCCACGTAACGGTCATTTTCTTGTTCGTACTCGTGTAGATGAGGTAGTCGTCATCGCCGAGACCGAATGTTACGCAAGCATCAAAGGAAAGCAACTGGTTGACCTTGAAATTTGCACCTACGTACGGGGCAACGCCGACATCGCCACTTGTTTCGGCAGATTTTTTGCCTCTTGTCTTTTCGTCATTAAGCAAAATGTCAAAGGTGATGCCGAAGTACGGGGTAACGACCTGGGAAACGTTCAGATCCAATTCTGCATTGAGAATCAAGCTCATCGGTCCTTTCTTACGGTCGTCGCCTTCCGTTGTAATGGAGAGACCTGCTTCAGTGCCGAGGCCCACAGCGCCAAAGTCCTTAGAGAACTGTCCACCGAAATAGAAGTTGAAACCATCGTCAGAGATTTTGTCCTTGCCGGTCGGGAATGTAACATCGAGGAATGCGGCGAACATCGGAGCCACCTGGTAACGTACGCCGGTGGTCAAGTTTTCCATACCGGTCTTATGGTCGTTTTCTCCATCGTAGCGGCTAATCGGTCTGAACGGGAGCTTCAAGTAAAGTTCCAAGTTCTGGACCGGAACGAAACGAGCCTTTGCGCTCAGGTCGAGACCTTTCCATTTGTCATGGACGATGAAGTCTGCAACAATCTTGGCGTCGCCACTCATGGCGGCCGGAACCGGGAAGTTGCTGAAGGTTGCGAAGCTGGCGGATGCGAGAAATGCTGCACCTACGATTACTTTTTTTAACATAGTTACTCCATAGAAAGAAAATTTCTTCGAAATATAGGTAAAAACTATAGAAATTGTGTAAACTCTGTAAATAAAAATAAACCAGTCGGAATAATCGACTGGTTTCTAAGAAATTTAGACGTTTATTTTTTTATGTCTTTCGCCTAGATTTGATGACTAGAACTTGAATTCCATTTCCAAGGTCACGCCGAGGGCATCGCCTTCCATCATGATATCTGGTTCGTCGCTCTTGTTTTTCAAATCCTGGCTGCGGGCGATAATCGTACCCTTGATGGATATGTCGTCACTCAGAGGAACGCTTGCTCCGACCCAGAATTTCCACTGATGAGACCAGTCGTCATGCATTTCCTTGTCTTTCTTGGTACCGTTGTTGTATTCCGATGCAAAAAGACGGAACCAGAACTGGCCGCCAACCAAGAGTGTTACAGGTGCTGAAGGAAGAGTAAAGTCGAATTCGCCGCCCAGACGGAGTTCGAGACCTCTTTCTCTATCGTGATGCTTGAATCCCCAGAAAAGACCTGCTTCTGCACCGTAAGATGCGCCCTTGATGGATGCGATGTCTCTGTGGTGCTGTGCACCGGCGTAGATGTACATTTCATGGTTGCTGGGAGACGTCGTTCCATTGCCGTCGTTCTTGTCGCGACCGATGGGGAGGTTAAAGTCGAGGAAGAGGTAAAGTTCCGGATCCAAGGCGTAACGTGCGCCGATGACCAGGTCGCGGAGACCTTTGCCGCCTTCTTCATAGGTTTTGCATTCAGGCTTTTCATCATCGTCATCGCATTCCTTTTCGCCCCAGAACTGGTAGCCAAAACTCTGGAAAGAAAGTTCAAATTGCGGAACGATATTCACGCGTGCGCCGACTTTCAGACCCATTTGGGACCAGTCGCCGTCCCAGTCGTAGTAAAGTCCCGTTTTGACAGAACCAGAATTGTTCTGGAGCAGGCCGAAATAATCCCATGTTGCAAAGCTGGAGGTGACAATCGCAGCCGTGAGAAGAAGAATCTTTTTGAACATTTTTACTCCTATGAAACACCATAATGGTAGCACTCAATTTAGTAAACCTATGGCACTAAAGCAATTAAATATTTGTAAGCAAATTTTCATCTCCGTGCTAATGGTCACAATTGATGCTTTTTGCTTACAATGGCAGTTGCCAAAGTCGTTTTAAAAATTATTTTTTTACATGTAAGAGGCGTTGCAACTTGCTTTGCCAAAAGGAATTTAAAGGGCGTATATGAATTACATAATCCGTTTACTGCTTGCTGCTAGTCTAATCCTCCCGGTGTCCGTTTGGGCTCAGGGTGTTGCCCCTAAACAATATTTGAATCTCTACTATAGAAACGCCCAGCTTTATGTGGGACAATATAAATTCAGTTGTGAAATCGGAAAAAAAGATAATGATCGTGGAGATTGTGTCTTTTCTCATGAGATAACGTCTGAGTATAAGGTTCGCACTGCGTTCTATGCAGCAACGGTGACCTCCAAGAAATGGGTGTTGAAAGATGCAGAAACGGATCAGAAGCAATCGACAGTGCTTAATCTTGCCACTGATATTAACTTTGGCCAGGTTCTTGATGAAGATGGAAAATGCTCGGAAAACCATAATTTTTTGCCTTTCGTCGGTGCGACATTTAATGGACAGAATCATACCATTTCAAACATTTGTCGTGTATTCAATGGTACAATGAACACATACGCAGGCTTTTTTGGTGTTGTAGATGGAAAAGAAATAAATGATTTGAATATTACGAACGTTAATTTTATTGTTGATAAATATACGGAAGGAAATGCAGCATCGGCTAATGGCTCCGATTACTGGGCTGCGGGCGCGTTTGCTGCTGAAATTTGGAACAGCAGGGTGACCAATGTTACTTTAAAGAAAATTTTTATTCAAGCTCCTCTTGCTGGTGGCCTTGCCGGGTTTATTGCAAATTCGACAATTTCGGACGTAAAAACGGCGGATAAAGCTGTTGTCAAGATCTTGAACGAAAGTCAAATTACTCAAGACTATGCCGGAAAAAAAATTAGCGGTGTAAATTCAGTTGTTTTTAGTCCGTACAAAGTGTCTCTGGGCGGCCTCGCCGGTGTGGCTTTCTATACGGATATCAAAGATGTCGACATCGCTGTTCAGGTAGAAAATAAAGTGGCTGTAGATCAATCCGTTTTGGGAGGTCTTGTCGGTCACTATGTTTATGCTCCAACGAATCAAGTATTCGGTGGTATTACCCCAAAAAATTCAGTAGTTCAAAACATCCAAATTCATGGAGCAACTGGCGACGATTCTAAGCTTGTTGTTTCTGGCGGTGTCGCTATGGGCGGTGTGTTTGGTGCTACCAAGAGGTATGAAATATACGCGTCGGAGGTTTATGGCCTCGAGGTGGACAAAGTTGCAGTGACTGGGCTGAATATAGCACAAAGCATGGCGCTAGTTGATGACGCTACAGTTGCAAAGCCGATGTATTTCGGAGGTGTTATCGGAAATGCAAATATTTGTAATGGCGGTATCCTGAAAATTACGGATGCAGAAGTAAATGAATTAAAAATTGATGAATATTTGCCTTACGATGGAGCCTTTCAATATTTCGTGGGTGGAATTGCCGGGTTTGCCGCATGCGAAAATGTGAATAATTCTGGAAATCGCGAAGACCTGTACTTAACGCTTAAAAATTCTAAAGCGTCCGGGAAAATTACACTTCAAGGTGGCAATTCCGTTGATGCTGTGATGTCGTATGCTCGCGCGTCCGCTATGATGGGCGGTCTTGTTGGGGATGCTATTGTATCGCTTGAAAATAATAGCACTGCTGGGAATGAATCGGAAGTCACGTTAAACTACACCGTCAAGAGGGCTACCGGTGTGACGGATGCCGATTCTGTGATTGTGGGTGGCATTTTTGGCGCTGTCAGCAAATACAACAATGAAATAAAAAAAGTTCGATTGTCTGATTTAGCTTATAAAAGCTCTATTTATGTTGTAGATGACGGTATTACGTCTCGTATAGGAGGTATTATAGGCAAATATCCTCTAGTATTATCTGGGGAACCCAAAATTGATTTTGAAGATGTCCATGTCGATTTCCTTGGTGGATCGGTTGTTTCGTATAGCGGAGAGGCCGTGCCTTCTGAAAACACGTCTTCATCGATAGGTGGTATTTGTGGAATTTGCCGTACGCCTGGATTGATTGCTCGCAGCTCTGTTGAAGGTTCGTTTAGTGGAACTATTGGTTTTAATACTCCTCCGAAAAAGAATTTTTATGTGGGTGGGCTCGTTGGCGAAGCTGATTTTCATGGTTCAGAGGAAGTTGTTGTAAAAAACAACTATTATATAGGGACGATTGCTGATAAGTTTAATAGTGGAAAGGGACATGCGGGCTATCTTTTTGGTTATATGCATGGCGACGGGCTGGGCAACAAGCCGGTTTTGACATCGAACTATCATTATGGTGCTGATAATGTTGGTGCTGTCGGTTATTTCGAAAATTATGGCGAATTTACCGATATCGTGTTTTTTAACGAAAATGGATTCAATAAGTTTGTAGCAAAGCACAATGTTCGCAATGGCGGTGGTGGCTTGCAAAATGGACCGAACGGTTCCACCAAAAATGGTTTCGCTATATCGATTTACATGCAATCTCAAGATTTTGCAGATTTCTTGAACAGTGTATGGACGGATCCCGAAGATCAGGTTTGGGCGTATGAAGACGGTTTGCCGACCCTTATAAATCCTGTGGTGGCGGGCAGTTCTAGCTCGAATAATGGAAGCTCTTCAAGCTATGAAGGTTCTTCTAGCAGCGATGTGACTTCTTCGTCCGATGGCTTGTCATCGAGCTCTGCAAACAATGGTGATTCTAGCTCTAGTTACGAAGAGTCTTCTAGCAGTAATGCAACATCTTCTTCGTCCGATGGAACATCCTCTTCTTCGAATGAGACTTCTTCGTCGTCTTGGTACGAATCCTCCTCGTCGTCTAACGGAACATCCTCTTCTTCAGATGCAACATCATCGTCTTCGAATGTCGCGTCTTCTTCTAGCGGTAATGGCACTTCCTCGTCGTCCGAAAAAGGAAAGTCTTCTTCTTCGAACGGAAAAATGTCTAGCAGCAGTGCCGGCAATGACAAATACAGCTCCAGTAGTTCCGCCAAAGACGAATCGAGCTCTAGCAAGGGTGGCTCTAGCAACTATAACTACATCTATGAACTTGCTGAACCTACTGCGAAACAGGATGGCAGTGCGCTCCGCATGACGTTGGGTGACTCTCTTGCAGACAAGCTTGAAAATGTTGATTACCACATTGTTGTGAAGTCTGATGCTGGTATTTACCTCGATACGGTGGTTGATGGAAAAATGGTGGGTAACGTTAAGAACGGAACCTGGCGCCTGGACCCGGCACCTGTTGGTGAATACACCGTGACCTTCATGCTTACGGACGGTAAAGATTCTATCTCCTACACAAAGACTTTCACGTCTATGGATCGTCACGAAGTTGCTTCTCATTCCTGGCAGACTCTGTCGCTATATGCCTTCTGCAGCAACAAGGGCGAAGAATGCTTGTCTGATTTGGAAACTCGTTTTGCCCGTATGCAAAGTGACTGGGCGAAAGAAGAATGCCAACACCTGCAGGATGAAGTCAAACGCGGTGTGAATGACGCTCAGATTTACCAAGAAATGAAGGATGTTTGTGCTCAGGCGAACGGTTCTGGCACTGTAACGTCTGTTTACTGGTGGGATGAATCGAATCCGGTTGGAGATTTTTGGCAATACCGCAAGTTCAGTGTGAAGGACAAGTTCGATTCTACTCGCGGTTACTGGTACGGCACCATTGATAACGAGCCGCTGGTGATGAACTTGCAGACTCCCGACACGAGCGCTGCAATCGTCTGGAAGCTCGAAAATAAGTATTCCGGTTGGAACCTCGTGGCCAATCCGTATGGCTGGTATGTGAAGCTTCCGAAAGAAAAGGGGCTTCAGTTCTGCAAATGGAATGCCGAAACCAGCGATTATGAGGAACCTGATGTCCTTGGACCGTATGAGGCTATCTGGGTCCATACCGAAAAGTCTATGACGTACCGCATTCCGTTGAAGGCCGTAATTGTTCTCGAAGAAGAAAAGAAGGCTTTGAGCAAGAGCGCCGATTCTGAAAACTGGAATCTCCGCGTCGTCCTCTCTGATAATAATGGCAAGCGTGATTCCTGGAATGAACTTGCTGCAGGGAAGTCGGCTTCATCTCTGGGGGAACCGCCTGCCGGTATGGGCGACCGCGTAAACCTCTCCATTCTCGATGGCAAAAAGCACCTTGTTAGGAGTGTGAAAAAGAATGCTGACGATCTCGAATGGGATCTCGAAGTGAGTGCAACGACCACTCGTGATGGCCACTTGAGCTTTGAAGGTCTCGAAAGCGTCTGGGCAAAGGGCTTGCGCGTCTATGCGATGGTCGATAACGAAACTGTCGAAGTCGTGAAGGATAGCCCGTTGGAGGTCAAGCTCTCGTCGAAGGTTAAGAACGTCTCTGTCCGAGTGACCAAGAGAGCAGTAGTTGCTAACGTGGCGAAGAATCTCCTTAAGGGGCTCCGCGTGAACCAGACCCCGAACGTCTTGAATGTCGGATTCGATGCCGCCTCCAAACTTGCGGGCGAGAATGTGAAGGTGAGCGTTGTGGGTATCGATGGTCGAATCGCTGTGACGGGCAAGTTTGTTGCTAATGCGGGCACTAATGCCATAGCCATGAAAAAGCCCAAACAGGGCGTCTACTTCGTGAAGGTCAAGGTCGGGAGCCAGAGCGCCGTTACCCGCGTTATGGTCCGATAAATCAGTCTAGCCGAACGCAAGTTTAATTACTAAATTTGCGCTCGTTATGACAAAAGCTAAACTCATCAAACTCATTATTGCATCGGTGCTCGCCATCGCTGCCCTCTTCGTCCCGTACGAAGCCCTCGGCTTCGTTGGTGACCACGCGTTGAACACTCTCGAAATTCGCGTCATCGCAATCTTTGTGATGGCTGCCCTTTTCTGGATTCTCCAACCGTTCCCGATCTGGTCCACCTCCATGTTCGTTATCGTGTTGATGATTCTCACGCTTTCGAACTCGGCTCTTATCCCGTTCCGCGTGGAAGGTGTTGAACCGCTGAAGTTCAAGGACATCATGGCCACGTTTGCGAACCCGATCATCATGCTCTTCTTGGGTGGCTTCTTCCTTGCCTCGGCCGCTTGCAAGTACAACATGGACAAGAACCTTGCCCGCGTGCTCCTCAAGCCGTTCGGAAAGGATCCGAAGTGGGTGCTCCTTGGCCTCATGATTATTACGGCCGTGTTCTCCATGTTCATGAGCAACACCGCTACTGCTGCTATGATGCTCGCCATCCTCGGCCCGGTGCTCAAGCTCTTTGATGAAAATGACCGCGGTAAAACAGCTTTTGCCCTTGCCATTCCTCTCGGTGCAAACATCGGTGGTATGGGTACTCCGATCGGTACGCCTCCTAACGCTATCGCCCTTGGCGCTCTCCAGTCTAGCGGTTTCAACATCTCGTTTGGCCAGTGGATGGAATTCGGTGTTCCGTATGTGATTATTTTGATGGTTCTTGCATGGTTCTTGCTCCTCAAGCTCTATCCGATCAAGATGAAGGAAATGAACCTCGATATCGAAGGTGCAAATGGCTTTGACAAGAGCCCGCGCGCTATCATCGTTTACATCACCTTCGCTGTTTGCGTACTTTTGTGGGTGACCGGTAAGAATGTCCATGGCCTCAACGACAACGTGATTGCTATGATCCCGATGGCTGTGTTTGCTTTGACGGGCGTGATTAATAAGAAGGACCTCAACGAAATGAGCTGGGACGTTCTTTGGCTCGTGGCTGGTGGCTTTGCTCTCGGTCTCGGTTTGCAGCAGACCGGTCTTGCCAAGGACCTCATCAACGCTATTCCGTTCAACACCTGGTCTCCGGTCGTCCTCATGGTCGGTTGCGGCTTCATCTGCCTCTTCATGGCAAACTTCATGAGCCACACTTCTACCGCAAGCTTGCTCGTCCCGATCTTCATCGTCGTGGCTGTGAGCTGCAAGGAAAACCTCGCTCCGCTCGGTGGCGTGACCTCCTTGATGGTCGCTGTCGCTTTCGCAAGCTCTCTCGGTATGTGCCTCCCGATTTCTACGCCGCCTAACGCACTTGCCCATGCAACGGGTTACACGGATACGCGTGGCATGGCTATCACGGGTATTGTGATGGGTATCGGCGGTCTCGTTCTCTCCTGGATCATGATGTTCGGTCTTTCCAAGGTGAACTTCTTCGAAGATCCGGCTGAAGTTGCCGCTGCTCCGGCTGCCGCTGTTGCCGCTCCGGCTCCTGCCGCACCTGTTTATGCAAAGCCTGCCGAAGTTGCTGCTCCGGCGGAAACGATTGCTGAACCGGCTGCTGATAGCGCTGCTGTCGCCATCCCGGCTGACTCTGCCGCTAAGGTTGTAGTTACGGACTCCGCCGCCGCTAAGTAATTGGAAATGTCACCCCGGTCACCATGCCGGGGACGCCATCTACAAGAATCGCTCGGGTTTATCCCGGGCTTTTTTTTGTACCCTAAAGCTCCCGAAATTATCTCGGGTCTTTTTATGTAAAATAAGAAAAACAAATTGCTTTTTTTGTTTTTGTAAGTATGTTGTTTGTGTTGTGGGGGTGGTTTTAGCTCATATGTTGTTTTCATTAAATGTGTGAAAAAATGGAAAAATCCTTATCGAAACAAGAATTTACTGCCCGTCAAAAACAAGTTCTATCATTGGTGCGTAAGGGTTTTACAAATGTTGAAATATGTAAAGCCTTGAATATTTCCGCCAATACGGTCAAAGTGCATCTTGCCAAGATTTATAAAATCATGAAAGTCAACAATAGAACGGAAGCTGCTTCCGTGGAATACGAGGAGGCGGATGACTGTGTAAATAAAATTCCTCAAGTTAGAATTCTAGTGACAAAAAAGAATGATTTTAAAAATCCGCAAATGGATAAATTCTTTTTTTTACTGGATCAAAATCTCCATAGATTCCGATTGTTCGATGTTCGTAATGAGCCTATAGAATCTGAAGCTAGCGAATTTTCCTATCAAATTGTTTTTTCTGGATCCGAAAATCCATCCTCAAGCGTTTATCTATCTCTCTATAGCAGTGAAAAAAAAGATTTTCTTTGGGCGTATTCGCAAAGATTGGATGAGTCTTCGGATATAGATTTTATTTGTAGCCAGATTACGAAGCTTCTATACCGGCAAATGCTAAATTCTGCGGCTTTGGATTTTGGAAAAGGGGAAAGCGTGTTGCCTAGCTGGTGGCTTGTCAGCGCCTTTGTGAACTACAAAATGGATTGCCGTTGCAAGGAAAGTTTCAGTCGATGTGAATGCGAAGTTTTGTCCCTGCTTCAAAAAGGGCTTGGTAATTCATTCCTGAAATTTTCGCTAGTCCGTCTCTATTATACCGCCATTACGGAATCTTGGGTCAAACCGCAGAAATATTTTAGCCAAATTCAGGATCTTGCCTATTCGGCCATGCGCGAAGAACCCTATTCGGACTATGCCCGGCTTATGATGGCGCTTTACGATATTCTTGCGGGGAACAAAAAAGAAGCAATTACCTATTTGACTCTTGTGATTGAGGCGAATCCGCAGAATGTCTGGGCACGTATCATTCTTGCGCAAGTTTATCTGCTAATGGGTGATAATGTCAAAGCCTTTGAACTGTTCAAAGACCATGAACGTTTTTTCTCGGATTTGGCAAATGATCCCATGCAAATCATTGCAAAAGCGTTTATTTACTTTTTGCAGAAGAAATATGATGAATGTGAAAAATATGCCTTGCAGGCGTCCTATATGCGGCCTGAAAGCTTGTACCCGCTTTTGTTTCTTATCGTGTGCAGCCTAGTAAAGGGCAATGTGAATGCTGTCCAGGAATACAAGGAAATGATGTTTCAGTACCATCCGAACTTTAAAATTTCAAATTGCTTTACGTTGTTGAAAGGCGTAGACCCCGAACAGTTTAAGACGATTGAATCGTTGCTAAATAAAGCTTTTGATGAACGTAATACTAAAAAATAACCCAAATGGGCTATTGAATAGGAGTTACGCTATAGTTTATATTTAAATCACAAAAAAAGAAGGAATAATATGGAAAATTCATTAACAGAAAATCAATACATCAATCTGGATCAACTTCTCCCTGGCGATATCTTGACGTTTAAGGGTAATCCTAAAGACGTTTTGAGCGGCCTCATTATGAAATTGACGAACGGCTCCGATGTTTCTCATGGTGCAATCTTTGTACAGAAGAAAGACTTTGTCCTTGCCGAATCTGGAGAATCGGGCATTCATGCCCACATGATGAAAATGTGTACAGAAGGCGGCAGTGAAGTTTATGTGTTACGTCATAAGGATGCTGGTACAGAAGGCATTTTGCCTGCTACTGATGTCGCTAAGCAGTACGTACTTAGAGATCTTCCGTATCCGTTCTCGGATTTGGTCTTTTTAGGCTTGATTCTGTTGTTCAAAAATAACGCCAAGAAGAACCTTTTAAGCCGAGCCGTTGTGGATTTGATGTGCTTGGTGGCCGCCGAACTCAAGACTAGAATTGAAGAAAAGAAAGGCCCTGGTTTCCACACGTTGGTTTGCTCTTCTTACGTATACCAGTGCTATTTGGAAGCCGCTGAAAAACAGCCGAACCTTAAGCTGGAAGTGAAAAATGGCGACATTGGCTATGGCGAACATCGTTTGCTGTTTAGAAATGCGGAACCCTCCAATACATTGCTGGACTTGTTTGAAGATTATGTCAAGCAAGACAATGGTGAATTCAAAAATAGGTTCTTTGCCCGTAGAAAGCTTAAACAGGCGAAAAAGCTCCGCCCTGTAGAAGATGTCCTGAAAGATTTGGATTTGGAACTTTCTGTGAAGTGCGAAGAAAATCTCCCGATGCTGAATTCGATTGATTGGGAAATTGTGAAGGACTTTATCGATGCCGTTGGTGATATCGTTGAAGCTGTGTCTAGCTTGATTAATGATCATGACGACCTTACTTTGGAAGAAATGATTGAAAACGCAAGAAAGCAGCAGGCAATGTTCATTACGCCAAACGACTTGCGCTATCACTTGACGAATGCTAATTATATTGGTATGTTGCGCGTCACTCGTGATGGAAGTGATTACGATCAGAATTTTAAGACTGAAACGTAATTGATTTAAATAAACTAAATATTTGCTTTGAGAACGTTCGCTAAGGACGTTCCTTTTTTTGTTGAATAGTATTAGTAGACTTGTTTGTGAGTAATACTTTTGGATTAGTCTTATTGGATTAGCCTACTTGGGTTATTGACGATTAATGAGTTGGAAAAATATTTTGTACGTGTTAATTCAAAAAAGCTCGAATTGACAAAGTAAAAATAATTTCTTAAGGAGAAAAAATGAGCATAAAAAAATCTTATCTGTCAAAGCGAATTGGCGATGAAAAGGCTTATAATGTTGACATGGTCACTGCAATTTCCGAGAAATCCTTGAATTCGCAAATGAGACTTTATCTTTCAGGTTGCGATTGGGATACGAGAATTTATTTTCTCGAAACCATGAACGAAGAGACTGGTGAATCTATTGTGTTTATGTTGCAGAAGGGAACGGATGAATCCAAGATCCCAGCCGAATTTGAACTTGCTGAAACTGTAGAAGAATTGAAAAAGCAGAATTCCTGCATTTACGATGAACTTGAAAAATTAGACTTGTTCAATGTCGATTCGGGAACTTCGATTGCAGACCCTAGACTCTCTGAGGCGATGGAATATTCCTTTAGCTTCGGGCTTCATCTTGCTGATGGTATTCCTGATGAAGTCAAGCAGTATATCGTGTTTAACAAGAATAAAATTGATGTTGACAAGGCCTTGAATATTATCACTATGGATCCTGATAAAAAGTCGGTCATCTTCAATCAGTTCTTTAAGGCTTTTGAAGTTATTCAGATTAATCTCAAACTCAAAGGCAAGAACATTGTGGGTATGTTGACGAAGGTGGCTCAGGACTGCAGTGGTGATGATCCTATTGCGGGTATGTGGCGAACAAAGAGCTCGATGGCAATTGATTTCCGTGCGACAGCCCATAAGGACATCGAATCCGACGAAATTAAGCAGAAAATCGAGTCCATGGCAAAGGTCTCTGATCCGGACACAATGTTCGATATTTCTCAGTTGAGCTTGGATCTTTCAACATTGCAGACACTTTCTGTTCCTACAATTGATGGCGTTTCTCCTTCTGTGAAGGGTGTCGTTACAGGCGTTGTTCAAGAATATTTTGGACGTTTGGAAAAGGGCGGCCAGACGGTTTTTGGTTATGTTGTTCTTCCTAAGCCGAATTTAAAGCTGAATTATTTGTTCACGCCGTGTACTCGAAATTACGATGTGAGCGACAAGGCTCTCTATTACTTGGTCAATTTTGATGATTCGCATAACTATGAAATCCCGTCTCTCAAAACTTATCGTGATTTTGATTGGGCTCCGCTTTTAGATGGTTCCGTGACTGCAGACGGCGTGATGGCTATTTCTGCCACCAAGTTTATCCCGTTGATTCGCAAGAAAATGGAACCGCTTCTTCCGAAGCTGATTATGACAAAGCATCCTTATGTGAGTGCTGGTTGTTATAAATATGATATTAAGTGGGATGAACCTGCAGCTCCTCAGGATCAGAATTTCTATGTCTCCGATACGTCTCCTTGGGAATGCCAATGGTCTTATTCGAAGGACTATAGTCAGGATTATCAACTTGTCTGGGCTCCGCCTCTTCCGTTCCCAGTTGCATCGGGTAAGATTTGCAGCAGGTTTAGTGTTGAATGTCTTGGTAGACCGGGTACGTGTACGATTGGTAACGTGACTTATCCGTCCTACGATTTTAATTTCCATTTTAAGGGCTGGATGAATTACGGTTATAATAGCCAAAGCAATTCCGGTGACTACTATGACCATAACGTCTTGTTCCAGGTGGTGATAAAGATTAATGAATCTGGTGCTATTGAATTCTTGCAGAACGTGGTAGATACGGATAATCATCCGAAGGGTATTGATGTTCATGGTTGGGGCGACTTCTGTTCTTTTGGACAGCTGCAGGGAACCGTTGATGATATGTGCAATGCCATGTCGGATACGATAAAGACACTTACCCAAAACGTCGTTGATGAGTTCCTGAAGGGCTATGACACGTTTACGGGCTGGTTTATGCCGGGCGCAAGATCGTACACTTATAAGAATGAAGGCATTTCGGATTACGGAGACCTTTATTCTTATGTCAACTACGTTCAGGAAAACGGCTAATCATATTAAACAACAAATGGGGCTCCGCCTTTCGCGGGGCCCTTTTATCAGGAGAAATTTATGTTGAATATCAAAACTGAAATGCAAAATTACATCCGTCGTCAAACCGCTTTGAATCCTGAAAAGGATATCACGATGATTGACGGCAGAAATCGTACAGAAATCTATTCCGTTGGTGATGATAACAATCTTTATTTATGCTACCAAGCGGATGGATTGAAAGCTGAATTCTCTCGCACGCTTGTACACAGCAATATCAAGGAGTTTGCCGCAACAAATATTGCAAAGACGAATAAGGTTGCCATAGCTTGTAGCGATGAAAAGAATATCTATCTCGTGTTAACCGAAACCCCGGAAAAGATTGAAGAAAAGGATTTTATTCGTTTGAACTTTGATGGTGTTTTGGGTGGAAAGAATCTTGTACCTTCCAATTTGCTTTTGTCGGCTTTGGATAAAGGTATAACGTTGTTTGTTGAAATGAAGGACGATAGTGGACGTATTGAGCAATTCTCATGCTTGCTTGATGGTCAAAATCCGAGCAATACTCAGTATTTCCCGCTGGCTGCAAATTTTAGCGATGTCAAGTGCAGCGTAGCAGGCCGTGCCGTTAGCCAATATGTTGATGGTATTTACACTTATGGAACCTATGGTGAAACAAGCCAGCTTCTCTATACGCCGAGTTGCAATGTTTTTGGCTCGACTCCTCCGGCTCCGATTCGATTCAAGTCCGAATATACCGTGGATACAATTTGCACATTGCCATTGAAGACTAAAACCGGAACGCATCTTTTTAGTGTGGGTGAAGGTTCGCTTTATCTTTATCCGTATGACAGACAAAAGGACATGTTCCATATCAGCAATCCTGATCCGGATTTGTTGATTTCTTCGGACCTCTTTAATGAAGCAAAGAAGGTGGCTGCCGTTCGTTTTGGCGACATGCTCTATGTTTATGTTCTGAACGAAGCCCTTGTATTGAGCTACACTTTTGCCCAATGTATGGGTGACAAGTTTGGTGAATTTGCAGAACCTGTGGTATTGATGGAAAATGTTTTCTATTTCGACATCAGTGATCAGGGTACGATGAACATTTGCAAGGAAAATTCAGCTGTTTTCGGCAAACGTGATTCGGATAGTGGCGAATGGGGTTTTAAGTCTGCATCGCTTGAAACGGATTTGGACGAATTTACCACAAATTCTGCTTATGTCACGCGCATTCTCACCGAAAAGCCGTTTGACGAAGTCTTGATTGAATTTCCTAATGGTAAGGTCAGTTGCTTTGTGAATGATATTTGCCATAATTTCCAATCAATGAAGGTAAAGGCAGACTCTCTAGGCGCTGTGACGATTGCTCAGATTGCAACAAGTCTGACGCCACCTTGTATGGAAGTTACTTATAAGGATGAAGTTTCTAAGGTGAACCCTGCTGAAGAAGCGCAAAAGAGACTTCTTTCGTTGACGGACGAAAATACGTTAAAAAATCAGGTTATTTATGATCCTGATGGAAAAACGAGAAATCTGTTTGGTGAAGGTGCTGATGAAACCGGTTTGAGCTTGGTGGCTTCGAGCATTTCTGCTTTGTCTAGCTCCGTAAACTCGATTATGCCGGGCTTTGTTCCTATGCCGGTTAAGTTTGTAAATGGCGTTATGGTAAAAATTACGGAAACGCTTGTGGATATCTTGCCTTATGATGTTACGCATAATCCGTTTGTGGATTTTATAGGCAAGGTTGTGCGAGATGTCGCTTATGCGGTTAGCTGGGTTACGGATAAAATTAAATGGTTGTACGATCATACCATCAAAAAAGCTGTTGACTTTGCAATTGGTCTTGTCGGCAAGGTGTGGAAGTTTGTCGTCAAGATTGGGGATAAGGTTTTGGAAGTGGTGGTGGATTCGTTCGAAAAAGTGTTCTCCACGGCGATTAAGATTTTGGAAGCAATCGGCATTCCTATAGGTAAAATTTTCGATTGGCTTAAGAAAGCCTTGGGCATTGATGAAG
This sequence comes from Fibrobacter succinogenes, assembly GCA_902791475.1. Classification (GTDB taxonomy): domain Bacteria; phylum Fibrobacterota; class Fibrobacteria; order Fibrobacterales; family Fibrobacteraceae; genus Fibrobacter; species Fibrobacter succinogenes_J. The sequence goes on along the minus strand of CADAWC010000022.1, from coordinate 25,768 downwards.
CTTGCAAAATGAACGATTGCCTCAAGAAAACCATGAAGCTTTCTGCCAAGAAGCTTGCAGAAATTACTGTAGAAACGAAGGATCAATTTGTTGATGCTTTGGATAAAGTGATTAATACCATCGCGGATTGGAGTAAGGTGGATCTCGATTCGGCAAAATCGATTTTGTCGGATAATTCTACGATGACTCTCTCTTCTTTGGGCTTTGGTGGTGGCGGCCCGCAGGGCACCTATATGTTTAGTACCATTATGGGGGCGTTGAAACCGAGTGATCTTGTGATGCCAAGCTTTACTCCGACGCAGGCGATGAATGATGCGAAAACCGCCTTTGAATCGGCTTTGCAAGAATTTCAACAGGATATCAATGAAACAGCAAGTGTTTTGCTGAGCATTGGAGAAGATGTTATTGAAATCTTTAAGGCGGGTGAGATTAATGATGTCATTGACGTCTTGAAACGAATTGTCGGAAAAATGGGCATCGCAGGTATTGAACTTTGCAAGTCCTTGATAAAGCCTATTTTTGATTTGATCGCTTGCACGGTTGAAGCTCTTGCTGATCTCCTTTGTGATCCGATCCATATCCCGCTACTTTCCGAAATTCTTAAAATTTTTGGAATAAATGAATTTTCTATTGCGGATGTGGTAACCTTCCCGGTGTCCTTCCTGGCAACAACAGTTTCGCGCATTGCTCAGGGAAAGCCGTTAATCGATGATGCCATGTATCATTCGATTATGGCTGCAAATTCTATTGAAGAACTCGTTGCTCCGCCACGTATTAATATGTTGAAAGTTGGGAAAAAAGGAATGCTTCGTGCAACGAATACAAGAGCTTGTGCAGAAGCGAACGAGCCAACAAAAACACTTTTCCCCGCAAGCTCCAGAACGACTGTTGTTACGCTGAGATTTTTGCTTGCTGCAATGTGCGTTGCGGATATTGTTGTGGATCTTCCGGCAAAAGCAGCTACGATGGCCGACAGTAACGTTGCTCCGAAAATTTGCTCGCCTATTTCGGCAGTCCTTTGTGGAATAAACTTTGGATTGTCCCTGTGGTCAGGCTTGTTGTATTCGCCGATGGATTCTAACGATGATAGCGAATATGTGAAAAGCCTTAGCGCTGTAAAACAATGGATCTGTTACTATTCTCGGCTTTGGTATTTAAAATGCGCTTTTGGCATGTTGGGTGGAGTTTGCTCTGCTATCGGCGCTTTTAAGAATTTTGCCATATCCGATGCTTTAGGGAAAATGCTTGTTGTGAATCACAGTATCACATGTACTGTTACAGCCGTTTTTGAAACGATTGCTGCTTCTGTGGCTTCTGGCGTTGATATAGAATTAGGTAAAGCGGAATACAAAGATGCGGAACAAGACAAGTCCGTCCTTTTGTGTGACGCCTCATGCTATATCATTGATGATGCCAAGTCTGTTATGGATGGCGCATGGGATTTGGGCTTGGGTAAACTTCTTGCGGCAACAGAATATGGAGCGCCCATTTACATGGGAGTTCGTGAAGCTCTGGCGGTTGGGTGCTTAGGTACTACAATTGCTTCTGCTGCGATGCTTTGCAAGTAAGAAAACAAAAAATCCTCGCTTTTCAGCGAGGATTTTTCAGTGGTCGATACAGAACTCGAATCTGTGACCTCTACCATGTCAAGGTAGCGCTCTAACCAACTGAGCTAATCGACCATTAAGGTAGCCCAATATTAGAAAAAGATTGAGCGCTTGTCAAGGGTGGAGGACAATAAAAATGAAAAAAATTGCGGGATCTTGCCGCTACTGGTCTTCTTCGGCAATCCAGTAGTGCAAACGGCCTTTAAATAGTATTGGAGGGAGTTCTCCGTTGCATTTTCCTGATCTGCAATCCTCAAAATGCAGGTTGATGAACGCTGTCCATTTTGTATCGTCTTTTTGGTCGATGGTAACGTAATTGCTATCGCCTTTGAGGATGCCTTTGGGCGTTCCGTCGATTTGAATCCAGGTGTAGCCTGCCACAACATTGTTTTTGCTAAGCTTTGGCTCGTTCACCATGATACTCAATTGGTTGTTCAGGGCGCTGCTGCCTGCTGGAATTTTAATGAGCAGATAATGGTGGCGGTTACGTATATAGGGAATTTCGACATCGTCTCTGCCGAGTTCTTGCGTGATTTCTTCACCATCGTTGATGCTGTACTTGATGAATCCGCCGCCTTTGACTTCCCAGCTGTCGTTGATGCCGCTACAGGCGGTGAGGCTTGCTGCAATTCCTGCAATCCCGACGAATCTTGCTGCGAATCGTGCTGACCTTGTGTTGCTTGCAATCTTTGCGAAATAATGTGTCAAAAAGGCGAACTTCATGTTTTTAAAATAGAAAAAACGCCGGGCATTGATGCTCGGCGCATTTTAGAAGTAATACTAACCACTTCGTTAAGCTCTTCCGTCAACACCGTTTTCGTCGGCCTGAGGCGGCTGCTTCTGCTGGGCAAGGCGCGGGTCTTCGAGCACGTACAGCGGGAGTGCAGCAAGTTCTTCGTTGTCTGCAACGAGGCGTACAATGTACTTGTCCGGGCGCACAAACTGCAAACGCTGCATGTTCAAAATCATGTTGACGGCGGCTGTATCAAAGCCCTGTGCAACCGGCTGGAGTTCAATTTCAGACTGCATCGGCGGAACAATCGGGTGTCCAACAACGTCTTCGATAGAAAGGCTCAACTGGTGCGTGCCTGCTTCGGCGCGCTGGTAGCGCAAGCGGAAAGCGGCGGAGCACTGCGGAATCACAAGCGGAAACTTTGCGAAAATGCGGTCAAAGGCACCAAGAATGTTCATGCGGCCGCCCACATCGTTAGCGGTAGCGGCGTCACAAATAGCTGCAATTTCAATATTCATTTAGGGGTCTCCCAGTATTTGATAAATGTTTAACTAAATTATAATTATATTCCGAAAAAGACGAGGATTTTATGCAAGAAATTCCACTTTGGTACTGGTTAATCGTATTTTTTGGCCTCGGCGCCTGCGTCGGGAGCTTCTATAACGTCATTGTTTACCGTATGCCGCGTGGAATTTCCTTGATTAACCCGCCTTCGCACTGCCCGCTTTGCAAAAAGAGGATCCCTATCCGCTACAATTTGCCTATTGTGGGCTGGCTCTGGCTGCGAGGCAAGAGCGCTTGCTGCAAACAGCCGATTAGCGTGATTTACCCGATTGGCGAGAGCCTTTGCGGATTGCTCGGGGCGCTTGCTCTTTATGCGGCGGCAGGCTTCGGGACTGACTTTGCGCGACCGGTCTTGTCGCCTGAGGTTTGGGCGGATGCGGCTGCGATGTTCTGGCTTTTGCTTGGCGCTTACCCCGTTTGTGCCGTTGATTGCAAGTACAAGCTGATTCCCGATTCCATCTCGGTCGGCGGAATTGTCGCGGGCCTCTTGATTTCGCTCGTGCCGGGGGGCGTGACGCCTCTCCAGAGCTTGATTGGTGCCGTTGTTGCGGGCGGTGGACTTTATCTGCTCGGCTGGATTGCTACAAAAGTGCTCAAGAAAGACGCTATGGGTTTTGGCGATGTCAAACTTTTGGCTGGCTATGGGGCTCTTATGGGGCTCACTGGCGCTGTCGAAACGCTCTTGGTTGCGGCTTTGCTTGGCATTGTGATTATGGTCCCGTATGGGATGCTTGCGGCAAAAAAGGCGGCACAAAACAAAAATAGCGAGGAAGCCGGGCAAATTCCTTTCGGACCGTTCATCGCCATTGCTGCCCCGATTATTTATCTCTGGGGCCAAACACTTTTGGAAGCCTATTTAAAGTTTGTGCTAGGGGAATAGGTTAAGTTACTGGTTTTAAGTTACTAGTTCTGAGTTACTAGTTACTAGATTGCTTCTTCAAGAATCACTAGTAACTAGTATCTAGTAACTATTAACTGCGGCGGCTGCGACGAAGCCGCCTTATTTCTTCTTCTTTCCGGGCCTCTGCGGCATGAACGGGCTTGCGGCATCAGACTTGCTAGCCTTAGTCGTTGTTGTTTCCTGACTCGTGACCACGGAATCTCCGACGCTCAGACCCTTGAGAATCTGGACGTTCACGCCATCGCTAAGACCAATCTTCACGCGACGCGGAGCTGCCTTGCCGTTGATGTTAATCCATACGTGGTCGCCTTCAAGCTTGGGCTTCTTGTGTTTTTTCTTGGCGCCTGTACCCGGAGCACCACCCGGTCCCATGCCTGGAGGCGGGGGCGGGAAGTTGTCGCCAGCTTCGGCGGTCTTTGGGCGTTCCGGGCGCGGCATGTCTTTCGGATCCATCATCGGTGTTCCTGCGGCAGGCGTAAACTTGAGCGCCTTGACCGGAATTGTAACGGCGTCCGTAATTTCTTGAGTGACAATTGTGCAGGTGGCGGTCATGCCCGGCAATAGCTTCTGTTCCGGATTCTCGGCGGTAATCACGACGGTGTAAGTCACCACATTGCTCGTGGTCGTCGGGTTTAGGCGGACTTCTTGCACGGTGCCATGGAACGTGTCGTTCTGGAAGGCGTCAACCGTAAACGTCACGCGCTGGCCTTGTTTAACTTGTCCGATGTCTGCTTCGTCCACGTCGGCCATGACTTTCATCTGGCTCAAGTCTTTTGCAATCACGAACAATGTCGGCGTGCTCATGGAGGCGGCTACGGTCTGTCCGACATCTACTGCGCGTTTCAGTACAACGCCGTCAATCGGGCTCTTGATGGTCGCGTAACTCAAGTTCAAGCGAGCCTGGGCGACTTCGTTCTTGCGCTGTTCCAAAGAGAGCTTGGCTGCATTTAGGTTGTATTCAGCCTGCTCCAGTTCGACTGCGCTTGCGCTCTTGCTTTCGGCGAGCCTCTTGATGCGGTCGTACGTGCTTTGTTTGTAATTCAAGTCGTTTTCGGCACTCTTGTACGAAATCGTCGTCTGCTTTAAAGTCGATTGCAACTTGGACTTGTCGAGTTCGGCAATGACTTGGCCTTTCTTGACCTTGGAATTGAAATCAACGTTAATCTTGGCGATGTCGCCAGAAACCTGCGTACCGACTTCCACCTGGTCCACCGGCTCTAACGAACCCGTTGCCGAGATTGTTGTCTTGATGGTGTCTGTCACCACCTTGGTGCTGATGAGGGCGCCAGCCTGGCTTGTGGCATCTCCGTTAAAGAAGAATGACTTGACGCCGAGGGCAACCCCTGCCAAAACGGCGATAACGATGATGATTTTCAAGATTTTTTTCATAAGCATTAGAAAAATAGTAACATTGATTTTTTATTACAGCTATTTTGATGATTTAGATGCACGTTGGGTTGCAAATTTTCTAGCTTAAAGGGCATGACTCGCGTACGCAAAAAAGACGATAGTTCTGAAGTCCGCAAAGTGACTTGGGTGGGGCTTGGCTGGAACGCCGCGCTCTCCGTGGCCAAGTTTGTTGTTGGCGTGGTGGGGAACTCCCAGGCGCTCGTTGCGGATGCTATCCACAGTGCGTCTGATTTTGTGACTGATGTCGCCGTGATTGTTGGCAGTCATTTTTGGAACTCGCCACCGGATGCAGAGCACCCTTACGGACACCGCCGATTCGAAACGCTCATTACGATTGGCATTGGCCTTGCCGTTGCCGCCGTGGGTATTGGCATTGGGTATAAGGCGGTCCTTGCGCTTTTGGCGGGCGAAGCATCGCATCCGGAAACATCTGTTGCTGTGATGGCTTTTGCCTCCATTGTGATAAAGGAAATCCTCTTCCGCTACACGCGAAATGCGGGGCGAAAAATCCGCAGTCAGGTGCTCGAAGCGAACGCTTGGCACCACCGTAGTGACTCTTTTAGCTCAATTCCCGTGCTTGTGGCGGTCGTTTTCGCCATTTTGCTCCCGCAGCTTTGGTTTGCGGACTCCGTCGGTGCGTTGATTGTCGCATTTTTCATTATGCATTCGTCTATTGAAATTGCGGCTCCGGGGCTTCGACAGCTCGTGGATCGCGGTGCGGACCCGGATGTTCTTGGAAAATTGCGCAATTTGGCACTTTCGCACCCGAAAGTCATCAGTTTGCATGGGCTCCGTTCCCGCTACGTTGGGAGTGACCTGCATGTGGACGTGCATATTGTGGTCGATGACCGGATGACTCTGAAAGATGCCCATGACGTCGCCGAAGAGGTCGAACAGCTGCTCATCGATTCGAACGAAAACGTCGTCGATGCCCTCGTGCACATTGACCCCTACAACGCCAATCGCGCCGCCCAGGGCGAAATCAAGACTATAGAGAAGTAATTACTTAGTGCCTTCGGCACAGTTACTAGTTAATAGTTGGTAGTTACTAGAAGTTTCTACGTGAACATTTCAAGTAACTATGGTTATTGCGTCGTATTGTTTTTTAATGAATGTATAAATGTTCGTCGAGAGAATAAAGCGTCGGCCAGGGATGGGGAGGGTGCAGGGAGGGGCCCGTGCGGCCTTCGCAACTCTGAGCTGGGGCCCCGCCCGCATGAAGTTCATTTTAAATTAAAAAGGCTTTGGGCGTAAGCCCATATCACTTTTCACACCAGTAAATATTCCAATGTGGTATTAGGACTTTGGCGATTCTGCCTCGCAGGAATCGTGTTTCTATTTATATTAATTTGGTGCAAGTAGCGAGGTTTGATTATGGTACTCGACGAATTTTACAAGTTGAATAATGGGCAGCGAATCCCGAAAATTGCTTTGGGTACATGGCAAACCCCAAATGACGTGGCGGCAACCGCTGTTGCGACCGCTATTGATGCGGGCTATCGCCATATTGATACCGCAATCGCTTACGAAAACGAGGCGGGGATCGGTGCTGGGCTCAAGGCGGCGCTAAAATCGACTGGAATTCACCGTGAAAGCATTTTTATCACGACGAAAATCCCTGCCGAAGTCAAGAATTATGCTGATACGGTACGCTGTATCCAGGAATCGATGGACCGTCTGGATGCATGCCATATCGACATGATGCTCATTCATGCCCCGCGTCCGTGGGCGGAGATGGGCGTCCCTAACGCAAACCATTATTACCGTGAAAATGTGGATGTCTGGAATGCGCTAGAAGAAGCTTACGAAGCGGGTAAAATCCGTGCGATTGGCGTCTCTAATTTTGAAATTGATGACCTGAACAATTTGCTGGCAGGTGCTCGCGTGGTGCCTGCAGTAAACCAGATTCGCGTTCATATCGGTCATGTGCCGACGGAACTCATCGACTTCTGCGAACAGGTCGGAATCCAGGTGGAAGCGTATTCGCCGAATGCGACGGGGCGCCTATTGAAAGTGCCCGAAGTCTGTGCAATGGCGGGAAAGTACCACGTTTCGGTGCCGCAACTTGCAAGCCGCTTTGTGTTACAGCTCGGGCTTTTGCCGCTCCCGAAATCTGTACACGAAGAGCGCATCCGTCAGAACGCTAAGCTTGATTTCGAAATCAATTCGAACGACATGGCCGCGCTTTTGGAAATTGATGGACTGTAACAAAAAGGTCCCGCTCTAATGAGCGGGATCTTTTTTGTTAAAGTGTCATGCCGGACTCCGATCCGGCATCGCCTTTTTTTATTGCTTTATCTCACATTAACTTTCTTGTAGTTGCGCCCGACCTTAACGACGTATGAACCCGTTGTTGGTACTTTTACGCGGGTTTCGTTGTTTTTTAATAGTCCTGCGGAAACAACTTGACCCTTCATATTTGTAATTGTGTATTTAGAGTCTGTCGTTTTATCTGTGGTAATTGTAATTTCGGAAGCGCTTGTTCTTGTGGCGTTGAATGTAGCTTTGGTGTTGGCGGTTTTGTCCAATCTCAAAGTCCCTTCATCGCCTTGCAATGCGTTTTGTGGAGGGACGGGTTCTGTAACTGCTACACTGATTGCTTTTTGAACGTTCTCTATTTTAACAACAAGATAATAGGTTCCAGAAGGTATGGTTTGTTTTAAATGGTCTGTGTTTACTATGGGATCCCATGATTTGGATACGTTGATGCCTCCGTCAAATTGAATGGGATTGGCTGCAAAATCTTCGTTACTTACGATTATTTGGGTCGGATCTTCTCCATTGACGTCTTTGGCAAATGTGTAGGAAATACCGTAGTCTTTGAGGTCTTCTCCGCATACTTGTTGTTCAGATGTTTCGTAATTGTCGGATGATTTTACGTAGCATACTGTAAAATGCTTGTTTCCGTTTTCGATGTAGTCCGTGCGTCCTTCGTTTTTGTAATTACTTGAGATCCGAATGCCCACAGTTTCTGCCCATGCAGATGAAATACCTAGGGCTACGATGGATGCAGTTATGGCTTTGACAAGTTTCATTTGTTTCCTCCTTATGTGAAAAATGAACTTTTTTGTTCGTTTGTAAAAATAAAGTTTTCTAAATGAAGTAATTATGATAAATTTCTTTCTTTTTTAAGTTGTAGGAGATTTTGACGTATTATAGGTGTATTGTGGTAGATAAACTAAAAAATCCCGCTCCTTATGGAACGGGACCTTTTTTTGAAATGTCATGCCGGACTTTATGTCATCCCGGACTTGTTCCGGGACGGCATCGCCAATGTATTTTACTTTAGTCGTTAATCATGTGTTCGTAGAACTTGCGGTACATGTCCTTTTCTTCGGTCTTGCGGACGGCAATAGCGTCTTGCGGATGGCGGTTGAGCATACCCGTGATCATCTGCGGGATGATGTAACCCCATTCGTACTTGCTCTGCAACGGCAAGAAGAGTTCCTGGATGGCGTCGAGAACCGGGCGGAGGTCGTACTTCGGATTCTTGAGGAAGCCGAGGAGGAGTTCCGTGGTGCAGTTGCCTGCGCCGCGGCCCATGCCGGACACGGAACCGTCGAGATAGTCGACGTGGTTGATGATAGCCTGGATCGTGTTGGAAAAGGCGAGCTGCTGGTTGTTGTGACCGTGGAAACCGAACTTCTTGTTCTTCACGATGCCCTTGTAGCGGGCGAGTTCCTTATCGATGTCTTCCTGGTAGAAAGCGCCGAAACTGTCGACGAGGTAAAGCACGTCGGCCTTGCATTCTTCGTTCACCTGGTGGAGGGCTTCGTCAAGTTCCGGACCGCGGTCGCGGCTCACAGCCATGATGTTGAGCGTCGTTTCGTAGCCCATGTCGTGGAAGGCGTTCACCATGCTGATGCCCTTGTCGATGTTTTTCACGTAGCTTGCCACGCGGAACATCTGGTACGGGCTTTCGTTGGCGGGCTTCACGGCGTCCATATTCACGCGGCCCACGTCGGCCATCACGGCCATCTTCATCTTGGAATCGATGCCGTCCTTGACCTTCCAAAGTAAATCGTCGTCGCAGAACTTCCACGGACCGTATTCCTTCGGATCGAAGAGTTCGGGGGAGTTCTTGTAACCCATTTCCATGTAGTCTACGCCGGCTGCAGTGAGAAGGGTGTACAATCTACGCACGAATTCAAGAGAAAAATCGTGCTTGTTGACGAGACCGCCATCGCGGATGGTGCAGTCGAGTACTTTAATTGTTTCGTAGTACATGGTTAGATCCTAGACGAAAGACGAGAGACGAAAGATGATTGCTTGTTTCGAAAATCGTAATCGTCGTTGGTTGAGGTTGTTGTCTCAGACGTCGTTCTGAGCGATGAAATCGCGAAGAATCCTGTCGTTTTTCAATTACATCGCAAACATAGTTTTTGAAATTTGGATGGTCAATAAATTTTTTGAAGTTGTTGAAAAATATTTGATAATCAACGTAAATCTTGCGTTAAATAAAGACGAAGTACACTATTTGCTTGTGATTTTAATGTTTTGAACAGTTAGAAAACGTTCTTGTTTTGACTCGATTGCTGTGATGCCCCTTTAATAAATAGCGATATCGGGGTGCTCTGAAGGACTTCTCAGTAGGGCCTTAAAGGGTTTATTCTATAATCTACGCGGTAAATGCGTTAAATGATAACGAGGCTTAACTAGATTCTTCGACTTCGCCCTTGCGGGCTCCGCTCAGAATGACACTTCGGCGGTCCTGCTTTCTCCATGCTTGTCAATCCCCTAACGGGGCTTGACATGTTCGCCACCGAGCGGAAATCTCCTTTTCGTATGAGGTTTATTTTACTTTTTTCCAAAGCCTCGTGTATCTATATTTAGCGCATGCATATATATAAGCTTTCCCCGATTTTGTCTGCCGCGGTTCTTTTGAGCGCGGGCGTTGCTTCTGCTGAAACCAAGTTTTTCTACAACCAGGTCGGTTATGATGTCGGTCAGCCGATTTCCGTGATCGTCAAGAGCGACAATCTTTCTGATGGTGCCGAATTTAGTGTGATGTCAGGCGAGACTGCGGTCAAGACAGGTAAGCTTTCGGCGGGTACGAATCCGGACAACTGGCTCAACAATGGCAAGTTTTATGTGGCGGATTTGACGGGCCTTATGGCGGGCAAGTACACGCTTCAGGTTTCTGAAAATGGTCAACCGCAGAAATCGGGCAAATTTACCGTTGCTGAAAACGCTTTGGCGTCAAACACGCTTGCGACAGTGCTCAATTACTTCTATGATGATCGTGCAGATGACCCTACTGTTGAAGGCTGGGATAAGAGCATGGGTGTTTATAATTCCAGCAAAAAGGTGGATGTTCATGGCGGCTGGTACGACGCCAGTGGCGACGTGAGTAAATACTTGAGCCATCTTTCTTATGCAAATTATTTGAACCCGCAGCAGATTCCTTTGACGGTCTGGTCGCTTGCTTTTGCTTCGGAACGCATCCCGAAGTTGCTTGGTTCGACATCGACAAAGGCGAAAACGGCTGATGAAGCGGCTTACGGTGCTGACTTTTTGGTGCGCATGCTTGCCGAAGAAGGCTTTTTCTACATGACCGTGTTCGATAACTGGGGTAGTCCCATGGGCAAACGTGAAATTTGCGCGTTCTCCGGTTCCGATGGTATCAAGAGTGCTGATTACCAGACGGCGTTCCGCGAAGGCGGTGGCATGGCAATAGCCGGTCTTGCAAGCGCTGCAAGGCTTCAGCTGAAGGGTGATTTTACGAGTGAACAGTATTTGGCTGCTGCGGAGAAGGCTTATAGGCATTTGTCCGAAAAGCAGAGTATTGGTGGCAATTGCACTTATTGCGATGACCACAAGGAAAACATCATCGACGATTACACTGCGCTTTTGGCGGCTACAGAACTTTATGCAGCTACAAAAGATAGTGTGTATCTGAAGGATGCTCGCAAACGTGCAATTCATCTTGAAGGTCGTTTGAGTGAAGACGGCTATTTCTGGAGTGATGATGCAAAGACGCGTCCGTTCTGGCATGCAAGTGATGCTGGCCTCCCGCTGATTGCGCTTATCCGCTATGCCGAAATTGAAGCTACTACTGAGGAATCTGTTGATGAGGTTGTTGACGGAAGTCCAGTTTGGGTTTGTCCGCTTTGTATGGGGTGTAGCTGCAACAATCAGCTCTTGGATGGCGCCCGCCAGACCATTGAAAAGCATTCCAAATGGCTAATTTCTGTTACGAATAAGGTAGACAATCCGTTCGGTTATGCCCGCCAAACTTACAAGACTCAGGACAAAGTAAAGGATGGCTTCTTTATCCCACACGATAACGAAAGCAATTACTGGTGGCAGGGTGAAGATGCCCGCATTGCAAGCCTTGCAGCTGCATCAATGTTTGCGGCTCGCGCTTTGAACGAAAGTGTTGCCGATAGTGTACAGAAATATGCAACTGATCAGCTCGACTGGATTTTAGGCAAGAACCCGTATGCAACTTGCATGATGTACGGCAAGGGTACGAAGAATCCGAAAAAGTATGATGGTCAGTCTGATTATGATGCGACACTTGAAGGTGGTATTGCTAATGGCATTACCGGCAAGAATCAGGATGGTTCAGGCATTGCTTGGACTGATGACGGTGTTGCTGCCGTGGGCTTTGATTCTATGAAGGAATCTTGGCAGGTGTGGCGCTGGGATGAACAGTGGTTGCCGCATAGCACATGGTACTTGATGGCGCTTGTGGAACGCTATGATGAAGTTTCGAAGAAGGTGGAACAGCCGCGTTCTGCATTGCCGAATGCTGTCGCAACGGCGAAGTTTGGCGTGTCGCTCGTAGACAACACGCTTTCGCTCCGTTTGCCGCGTTCTGTCGTGGGCAAGTCCATCAAGATTCTTGATGTGCAAGGCAATGTACAAATGCAAAAGACCGCTCAGAGCATGAATGAATCGCTCAACGTCAGCACACTCAAAGCCGGACTTTACCTCGTGCAAATTCAAGGCTTTTCCGCCAAGAAGTTTGTTGTAAAGTAATTCATGCAGTCATGCCGGACTCCGTTCCGGCATCGCCATCTCGTTATAGCAGAAACATTTTTTTGCATTGTCATCCCGGCCTTGTGCCGGGATCGCCTTTAGTTTTTAATTCGAGACTTTAAACTGTTTTGGAGCGGCGTAAGCCATCTGCACTAGGATGTCCTTGCCGGTTTCCATGAGCTTTTTGGCTTGCTCGGCAAGTGTGTCGCTGTCGTTTTCTTTGATGACTTTGCTCAGATGCTCCATGGCGGCGTTCACATCAGATTTTGTCTGGATGCGGAGCTCGCCAATGTCAAAGTGCGCACGGCGGATAATGACTGCATCCGTTTCTTTTGCAAGCCCCTTCTCGAGCAACGTAATTGCGGCCTCTGGGATTTTCTTCTGCTTGGCGGTGGCTCCCCACTCAATCCATTGCGTGCTCGGAATTTCAGCATAGCTCATGGCAATCTTGTTTACGGCGTCCTTGACTTCCATAAACTTGACCGGTTCTTCTTGCAGTAGCGCCGTCAGCCCGTATTGCAGTAAGCGAGCCGCATTTTCCGTTTCACCATTGCTTGCCGCCTGCAGTCCGTTTTCAATCATCTTGCGAGTGTGTTCGCCAGGTGTGACTGTTTCTTCGTTCTTTTGTTCGGTAACGACCTGCTTGGCGCCTCCGTCGGCACGGTGTGGCATAGCGTAACCTGCAAGTCCGCCCAAAGCAAAGAAGAGCGGCGATTCCACGGCAACCGCGTTGAAAATCCCCGGATTCAAGAACCAGTCAATAGCCATGCTCCCGGCGAGGGCTAATTGCGAAATCTTGCTGACGTAAGACGGAATGGCGTCTTTCTCCTTGTCGAATACATTTGCACCAAGCAAAAAGCAAAGCATCAGACTTACGCCCATGTAACGCTGCGTTGCGAATTGCCCAAAGAACGATGTGTCTACTAGCAAATCCACAAAGAAACCGCTAATAATAGCGATTACCATCGCATAAACATAAACGAAGAACGCATGCCAGCGCTTTTCGAGTTGCATAAGTGCGAACATGAAAAATACGGCGAAGAAAATATACGACCAGATGCTTGGTACTAGCAAACTGCAAGTGAGAAAACTTTCGGAATTGCCACGGCTAGGCTGGTATGCCCAACGGTAACGGATGAATTTGTCCGTGTAATTATAAATCCGTTTCTTGAGCTCCGCCTCGTATTGTTTGTCTGTAGGGTAGCTGCCGTGCTCCGCGGCATATTGCTCTTTGCCCCCCTGATTTTCCCACCATTCAAGGAATTCCACTTTTATTTGCTCAATGCGCTCCTCGATAATCGGCGTTGGGTGCTCGACTTGGTAACGTTCCTTGTAGAGCTCGAACTCTTGCATCTTGATGGTGTCATTTGGCGTGAGACCCACATTCTTAAATTCTTGAGCACGCTCCTCTTCCCACCATTTGTCAAAGGATTCGTGAATATCCTTTTCTTGGCGTATTTGTTGGATTGTCGGGTTTAGGGTCGTCTGGAAGTTGAAAACCCCGAGGACAGCGATCGCTAAAAGCGTCACGTAATGATGGAATTTGAAAAACCGGAACGGTTTTAGGAGGATACTCAATATTTTCTTCATACTAATGAATATAAACAAATCATTAGTGAAGTGTAATTGGGCTAGGGGGCGAAATGTAGGCTAAAAGCGTTCTAGAACGTGCGTTTGCTGTACTCGTTCAGCTGGTTCCACAGAAAATCGGTATTTACGTCCCGGAATCCCTGGGCGTTGACCTCTTCGCGGAGCTTGTGGGCGAGAGCGAACAGGTTTGGGCTCTTTTTCATGCGCTCGTTCACATCGAATGTGGTGAGGGCGTCAATCCATTCGTGAATTTCCGGGAACCGGTCGTCGTTAAACACGTTTTCTCGGCCGTTCTCGATGTATTCCATGTAACGCTTGGTAATCAGGCGACCCTCTTCGGTGTAGATTTCCTTCGCCTTGGGGTAGAGCTTTACGCCGGTCAGGTATTCGTGCATCACGGCACCGAAACTAAAGTAGTCCACGGCGTATGTGATGTTTTCGCTAGACTGGGCGAGTTCCGGTGCGCTGTAGCTAGGCGAAAAGACTCCGCCGCCTTCGGTAACGGATTCGCGCATCTTGGCTTGGGCGTAACCAAAGTCGCAAATCAAAATCTTATGGTTGTTCTTGTGCGCCGGATTCTGGCAAAGGAGCAAGTTCTTGGGCTTGATGTCCTTATGCACAATTTGGTAGTAATGGAGCTGGCTGATAGTGTTTGCAAGGTAGGCTATTTGTGCCACGCGCTGCAAAAGTTCTTCGTCAGTGAGCTTGGGCTTGATGATTCTATCGAGCGAGCAACCCTTGATAAACTCTAGCTTGAGGTAGGGGTGGCGGCCAGCGATGCCTCCGCCAAAAGACTGCACCACGCCTTCGATGTTTGTGGCACGGACGAGGTTGTTGATGCGGATTTCGTCTTGGAATGCGCTCAGGAGCATGTTCAAACGGTGCAGGCGGTTCTTGCCTGGGGGTGCCCAGTACTTGCATATCTTCACGACGATTTCTTTTTCGTCGTAGTGCTTTTCGTCGCGTGGATGCTCAATCCAGAGCTTTGCGCGGTATAGCTGGTTTGTGCCTACGAGCGAAAGCGGCTCGATAAGCTCGATGCGTTCTGCATTGCCGTTGTGCTTAAAGTCAGGATTGTGGTCGAACCACCGCTGGTATTCTTCCATGGTGTAGTTCGGACGGAGCGCCAGATTGCGCGCAACCCTGTCCATCATTTCTGCCAAATTGTTCCAGAACATGAAAAAAAATTAGAAAAAAAGTGACCCCGGCACGGAGGCCGGGGTGACAGGGGCGACAAAAAAGATGCCCGCTTACTTCGACTGCGCTCAGCACAGGCTCCGGCGGGCATGACATTATTGTATCGTCATCCTGAACGAAGTGAAGGATCCAGTTAAGTCTTGTTCTTTACTTCTTCTTTTCTTCGTCTTCGGCGTGGGAGCGCGCGAACGTGACCTTTTCTTCGCTTTGTTCTTCGAGCTTGGACGTGATGAAGTCGTAAGCCTCATCGACGGTGTCGCAGAACTTGAAGAGCTTGAGGTCTTCGGGATTGATCATGCCCGTTTCGGCGAAAAATTCCCAGTTCAGAGCCTTCTTCCAGAAGTTCGAATCAAAAATCACGACCGGCATCTGCTGGGCGTACTTATCGGTCTGGATAAGCGTGAGCATTTCGAAGGCTTCGTCGAGCGTACCGAATCCGCCAGGGAAAATCACGAGTGCACGAGCCATGCGCAAAAACCAGTACTTACGAATAAAGAAATAGCGGAACTGCAGGTTCAGTTCGTCATCGATGTACGGATTGCAATGTTGTTCGAAAGGCAACTTGATGTTTAAGCCGATAGAAGGCGTACCCACGTCGGATGCCCCGCGGTTACCCGCTTCCATAATGCCTGGACCACCGCCCGTCATGATGGCGTAGCCGTGGTGGCGCTTGTTAATCCACTTGCCGAGCTTGGCAGCGAGTTCACGGGCCGCATTGTAAGAATCGGCAACCTTGGACAAACGGTCTAGGCGGGCAAGTTCCTTCTTGTCTTTGCAACCCTTGCGGCGTTTCTTGATTTCGTCGGGCGGGAGTGTGCGGGCCGAACCAAAGAATACGATAGAATTCTTGATGTCTTCTTGTGCAAAAACTTGTGCAGGCTGGAAAAATTCAGAAAGGAATCGAATGGGGCGTGCGGCATCGCTTTCCATAAATTCGGCGTTGTGGTATGCCATCTGCCCTGGAATCGTGCGTACTTTTTTCGGTGCCATAATGCGAACCTCTTAATTAAGTTTAAATAGATTCATTCTTGTCATTCCCGCGAAGGCGGGCGGACAGCACTTAGCGCTTTAGTGCTTAGTGCGCATGGCCACCAAGGTGGGAATCTCCTATTTTCTTTTAAAAGGGAGATGCCCGAATAAATCGGGCATGACATTGTTGTATCTTATTGAATAATATACGTTAAAATGGCTTTAGGGGCGAAAAAATAAGGTTTTTATCTTCTTACTTGGACTAACATTTATATATTAGTGGTATGCTAGTAAAAATGTGGACAGATAATTTTGTCATTACGGGTGAAATCGACACGCTGCGTGACGAACGCCTTACGGACTATATCCGTGAAAACAAGGACTTTATTGCGGTGACGCAGGTACGCGTTTGCGACAGGAATGAGAAGGACCTGTTCCGTACGCACTTCCTCAACGTCAGCACCAGTCACATCGAGATTATTCTCCCGGCGGAATAGAACTTGTCATGCCCGCCTCCGAGCGGGCACCTCCTTTTCATAGACAAGAGGGGGATTCCCGATCATCCCCGCCAAGCGAGGACAGGCGTCGGGAATGACAGTGTTGATTACCACTCGATTGCAATCTTTGCGACGAGGAAGCGGCGGGAGACTTCATCGAGCTTGGCCGGGTCAATCTCAATGCCAAGCAACCCTGCAAAAATGACAAACGGACTAGGGGTTGTCCCCTGGTTGTTGCACTTGACGCGCACGACCATCGTGCCGTTCTGAATATCAATACCCAAAATCTGCTCGTTCAAGTCCATCTGCTGACCGCGGTGGTTCGTGACAATTGGCAATTGCTTTTGCTCGAACTTTTGCATAAGGTCGACGGGGATGCTTTCGGGCGTGTGGCGGTAGACCATCGCCTTTGGGAAATGCTTCGAGAGCTTTTCCTTTAATGGCTCGATATCCACGATTTCCATGCCGCGCGGGAACGGAGCGCTGAGCTTTGCAATAATGGCGGGTTTACCTTCGGCGGAGAGGTCGAGCTTTTGCAATAAATCAACGCTGATGACTTCGCAGTAAGTTTCAAGTCCGAGCGGGAGAGCGCCCATGTTCACAATGCGGGGCTTTGGGCTGAAGCCTTCGCTGAACTTGATCGGGATGCTTGCGCAAATGAACGTGCGTTCGAAGAAACTGAGCATGTTGTGGTGCGGCAGGAATCGGCTAATGCCGGACTTCTTGAACGTAATCTTGTAGCTGTAGCTCACCTTCTGGCTCGGACGGCGTTCTGCCACGAGCTTCTTGATTTCTTCAGGGGTACGGCTCGGCGCCTTATGGCGCACAGGATCGTCGGCGAGGACAATTTCTTTGCCGAATCCCGGAATGCCGCAAGCTTGGCAGTCGCCCCATTTGCAGTTCGGCACAGGTGCGGAATTTGGATCGAAAGCCTTTTCCCATTCGCGGCGCAAGTATTGCTTTGTCGTGCCTGCGTGAATAAAGTCCCACGGGAAGACTTCGTCCTTGTCGCGTTCGCGGTAGACCCAGCTTGTGTCATAGCCGCATTCTTGCCAGACTTCGAGCCACTTGTTAAAGTCAAAACGGTAGCTGTCGCTTTCAAAGATGATGCCCTTCTTGTAGGCGGCGTAAATGACTGGACCGAGGCTGCGGTCGCCACGGCTGTAGACTGCTTCCAAGAAACTTGTTTCCCAGGCCGCCCAGTTGATTTTCACGTTCGGATGCTTGAAGAACTTTTCGCGCACGTAGCGGATGTGCCCGAGTGCTGTTTCTTTGTCCATAAACGGAGCCCATTGCAGGCCAGTAAACGACTTCGGGATGAGAATGCCGATACTCACCGCAATTTGAATGCCGCGGTTATACTTGCGCCCGATTTTCACGAGATTGAAAATGAGCTCGCAGAACGCCTGCATGTCATCCAGGTTCTCGGTCGGAAAGCCAATCATCGTGTAAAGCTTGATTTTGTTGAATCCGCTGGAGAATGCGTGTTCGGCGGCGTCGTACATGTCCTGGTCGCTGATGGTCTTGTTGATCATCTTGCGGATGCGTTCAGAACCTGTTTCCGGTGCGAACGTGGCGCTACGACCGCCTTTGAGCGCTGCTACTTTTTCAGCAAGACTTTGTCCAAAACTGTTGACGCGGATACTCGGGAGACTTACGTCTACGTTATCGTAAAACGGGTCATCGATAATGGAATCCGTGAGCGCTTCGACCGGCTTGTAGTCAGCGGTCGAAAGTGACAAAAGACCGAGTTCGCGTTCGCCAGTCGCCTGAATGCCTGCCTTTGCAATGTCCAGAACATCGTCCGGATTGAGCTCGCGGCACGGCCTGTACCAAATACCCGCCTGGCAGAAACGGCAACCCTGCGCACAACCACGCATCACTTCCACGCTAAAACGATTGTGAACAAGTTGCATGTTTGCAATCAAGTTCTTGATGGGGTAGTCTTTTGGGTCCAAAACCGGGATGAACTGGCGACGTACACCGTTCGTTTTTTCGTAAGAGCCCTTTGCGGGTTCTGCCGGGACAATCACGCCGTATTCGTTCTTGACAACCTTCATCAAGCTCGGTACGTAAACGCCATCAATTTTAGACAAATTTTCCAAAATCTGGGCGCGCTTGAGGCCCGCCTTGCGGCCTTCGCCAACGCAACGCACAAATTTGACAATCAGCTTTTCGCCATCGCCAATCATGAACGCGTCAAAGAAATCCGCGACCGGCTCCGGGTTGCCCATCGAAGGTCCGCCCGAAACGACAATCGGGTCGCTCTCGGCACGGTCTTTTTGCCATGCCGGAATCCCAGCGAGTTCAAGCACGTACGGCACGTTTGTAAAGTTGAGCTCGGTCTGGAGCGTAAGCCCCACGACTTCGTAATCCTTGACCGCTGTATAGCTTGCGTGCGTATATAGCGGAATATCGTACTTCTTCATCTCGGCTGCCATGTCGTCCCACGGCGCAAAAGCCACTTCGCAAAGCAAATCCGGTTCGCGGTTCAGCACATGGTACAAAATTCTGAGCCCGTTGTTGCTCATGCCAATTTCGTAAGTGTCCGGGAACACAAACGCCA
The DNA here is from genome assembly GCA_902791475.1 of Fibrobacter succinogenes. GTDB lineage: Bacteria > Fibrobacterota > Fibrobacteria > Fibrobacterales > Fibrobacteraceae > Fibrobacter > Fibrobacter succinogenes_J. Next base: position 6,750 of record CADAWC010000022.1, on the reverse strand, counting down.
TGCGTGCAAGCATTTTGCTGTGGTCTTTGATGACGCTGTTCGCTTCGCCACCCATGTAACGGGCGGGGGATTCTACTGCGGGGAGTGCAAGTGCGATTTTCTCAAGGATTGTCATGTTGGTAAATATAGAATAGAATGGGGGAGGGTTGTCTTTTTACGAGTGATAATCTATATTCAGGATATGGCTGACAAATACAAAATCCCATATGTGAATATGTGCATCCGGCTTTTTGCGAAGCGTTTTCGATTGTCGCTTCAGACTGCAGCAAGTTATTTATGTGATTTCAAAGGCGTTCGTTTTCTCGATGAATGCTATTCTTCGGAACACCTTCTTCCTGTAGAAGATGCATTGAATGACTTGGTTGTTGTTTGCAAAAATAATGGGGGCACAATTGGATGATTCTTTATCATGGGACAAATAGCGATTTTTCTGAAATAGATTTGAAGAAAACAAAGCCTTATAAGGACTTTGGAAGAGGCTTTTATGTGACTGATATCCAACGTCAAGCGTATGAGTTGGCTAAAAATCGTAGTCGTATTTTTGGAGGAAATCCTGTTGTCCAAGAATATGAATTTGATGAAAGTATTTTTCAATCAAATCAATTGAGATTATTACGATTTGAAAAAGTGTGTGTTGAATGGGCTGAATTTATTTATAAAAATAGAAGTAGTTCTGCTAAGTTTACTCATAACTATGATATTGTTGTAGGTCCGATTGCTGATGATGGAGTCGCTTATTTGCTGAATATGTATGAAGACGGCCTACGTACGTTAGAAGAGTTGGCTAAGGAACTTGAGTATAAAGACTTGAATAGTCAATATTGCTTTTTAACAGAAAAGGCTGTTTCTCTTTTGCGGAGGGTTAAGTAATGACTGCGGCTCAAAGCGAATCATTGGTTTCGAGGATTGTTGAAAAAAATGTTCAATCTTTGATGAATGAGTTTTCTTTGGATATGGAAACTGCTTTCAATTTTGTTTATAAGTCAAAGATTTTTGATTCTTTAAATGATCCTAGTACGGGATTGCGGGCTCGAAGTGCTGATTACATCTATGAATTCGTTCGCGAAGAGTTTTTGCAAAAGGGCTAAGTTTTATATCGCACATTAATAGTTCCATCCTTTTTGTATCAATGAGTATCGTAGAGGAACTTCGCTTTTAAGGGGCCTTTTAAAAATTCTTTACAGCCATGCCCTGTAATATTTTAATATTATTTATGGTATGAATATCGTTAAATATATCTTTTGGTTGGTCGCCTTTTTGATGGGCGTTATTGCTGCATATGTAGTCCCCGAAGAAACCATGTCCATCGGGGCGAAGTTCATATTTGTCGGAGCTTGGGGCGCAGTGCTCGGCTTCGTTTTTTATACCGTCTGCAGCAGGCAGATTGAAGCCATCGAAAACGATTTTAACGAGGTGCTGAACAAGCCGCAGCCCAAGGACACGCAGTTCGTGTCGGTCCGCCTCCAAGAAGAAAAGAAGAACCCGCTCCCGTCGGGTGCAATCCCCGCCGCCGAAGCCCTTAAACAGCAGCCCGTGCCCGCCTCCATCAAGAAGCTCGATGCAGCCGCCCTCAAGGTCGGGTTCCCGCTCGAAGCTTGGAACGGCTTTAAGCTCGGTATTCTCCGCAACCGTCCGTTCACCGAAGTCATCGACGCCATGCAAAAGCTCTTGCCGGAACTCTTCCCCGAAGCTTCTGGCGTACTTTATATGTACGGCGGCGTGCAGACTGAACTCTCTCAGATTTTCCGCTTTGGTCCAAACGTCATCAGTGACGAAACCGTGCTCCCGGCTGAATGCGCAAGCTTCAATACCGGCGACATCGTCGTGACTGACTATAGCTCTCCTGAAGTCTCTAGCGGTTGTACGCACTTGCACCACCGCCCGAAGGGCATCGCCATTTGCGCCCCGATCGAAGGCCTTGAAGAACACTTTGGCATCCTGACTCTCCAGGTCGATAAGCTCCCGGAAACAGAAACCAAGGAATACTGGCAGGCCAAGGTGAGCATTGTCGCCACCGCGTTTGGACTTTACGTGGCGAACCAGGACCTCAGCATACGCTTTGAGCAACACAGCATCCGCGACGTGCTGACCGGTCTTTTTAACAAACGTTATATGGAAGAATCGCTCAGCCGCGAAATCACTGCTGCCGTGCGCCACAAGTCGCCCATTGGCATCGTGATGCTTTACCCAGACGCCATCCCTGCAGTGCAGAACGCTCAAGGCCGCCATGCCGTGGAACAGCTCTTCTGGGAACTTGGACAGCGCTTGCCGAGCTACATCCGTGGCGAAGACATCCCGTGCCGCTATTCCGATGATGTGTTCTGCGTGATTATGCCGGGCGCTGACCTCAACATCACGAGAAACCGTGCCGAACGCATCCGCAACGAAATCTCGCAGCTCCAGATTGCCTACGGCGAAGGAATCCTCGCGACCACGCTCAGCATGGGCGTTGCCGTGATGCCGACCCACGCAAACGATGCTGGCTCGCTCATCTACACCGCAGAAGCCTCCCTCCAGATGGCAATGCAGGCCGGTGGCAACCGCGTCGTCGTCGCAAACTCTGTGATGAAGTAATAACGTTTATTACTTCATGGCGTAATCGTCATTCTGACGCCGACTATTACGTCATCCTGAGCGCAGCGAAGGATCCAGTTAATTCTAGAAAAGCCTCCCTCGGGAGGCTTTTTTATATGTATAGCTGTGCTAAAATGGAAGTGGACTTCCTGTTTAGCATGAAAAAGCTCTTGGATGTAAATATTCGCAAACGAATGGACGACAAAATGATGTGACGGGCATCACATTCCCGATATTTATATTCCAAATTGGAATATAAAAAACAGATGAAAATCCCTTTTTCGTAAAAAATTATCTATATATAGTTCGTTGAATGTTTGGTTGTATGTTGCGATTTTTGAGCGAAAAACGGCATTTTTGGCAAATAAAGCGTGAGTCATGACACAAATGTGACAAAAGTTTGATAAAAATTTGACAAAAGTATTGCTTTTCGAAAAAAATGATGATATATTACTGAATGTAAACGAGCAATAACGCTCACAAGAATGTGTAACAAAAAACAAGGAGATACACTATGAAGAAGCAAGGTTTTACCCTTATTGAATTGATGGTCGTGATTGTGATCATGGGCATCCTCGCCGCCGTCGCAGTTCCGAAACTGTTCGGTATGATCGCTAAGTCCAAGGCCTCTGAAATCGGCACCGCAGCCGGATCCTACGTGAAGTTGCAGGATGCCTATGTTGCTGAAGCTGCCGCTATGGGTAGCTGGACCAAGATTGGTTACGCGATGAAGGATGGCGACACATTCGGTTATACCCCGCAAGGATTGACTGGTGATGCAACGACTTTGGTGGAATCACTGGGCAATGGCGTTGAAGGTTGGCGCGCAACGAGCAAGGTTAAGTTGAATGACTGCCCGAATGCTTCTTATTGGAACATCACGGTGAAGGCTGCTGGAAACTCTGCACAGGGCATGGTTAGCTACACGACTGGTGTTAGCAACGGTCCTACTGGAAACACCAACGCCTGCAAGGACTTGACTCCGTCCTTCAGCAAGCTCGATTCCTAATCGTTTCAAACGACTAAATTACGGAATATTAGGAAGACCTCCCAGCGGGAGGCCTTCTTTTTGTATCAACGAACGTCATAATCATTGACTTCTTTTCCGAAATATTCTATATCATATACGATTGATATGCAAAATCTAACTTACACTCTTATAAATAAGGATGTCCCTCTTTGCGACTTCATCATCGAAGGTGAAGGAGAACTTGAATTTTGCAAAATAGTTAAAACGTATGCAGCCTTACCATTCTGGTGTGAAAATATAGACTCGTGGGTTGCAGGCAGAAGTGCCGCAAAACATCGTAGCCACGTAAATAAAATACTGGAATTATGTGGAGGAAAAACAAAGAGCGGTTTTATTGCTTTAACGCATTGCCTCTCTTTAACTGACACGCTTTGGGTAAAAAGCGAATGTGAAAATGTTTCTTGGAAAAATGTAAATCTTTACGAGAATCGCTTTGATGAGGTGATTTCAAAGCTTTCATTTGATGGAAACGGTTTGTTTGGCATACAAATGTCCACAACGTCTCCTGAGCTTACAACCGACGGCGCTTATGACAAATGTTGGTTAAATGAAAAAGACGGAATCCATCTTATAAAAACAGGCAGCTCTGGAGCTAGAAATGCAGGGCTTGAGCCGTATGGCGAGGTTCTCGCAAGCCAAGTCTTTGAAAAAATTTGCAATTCTGTAAAATACGATTTGAAAAAATATGATGGAAGAGTTGTATCCGACTGCAAAATTTTCACAAGTCAAGAATTTGGATATCGATCAATTGCATTGTTTTACAAGGATCGTTTGACTCTTCCTAGATTACTTGAAATTTATCGCGAATTCAATTGCGAAGACGAATTCCGTCGAATGGTCATAGCTGATTGCATTACATTAAATTCCGATAGGCATTTTGGAAATTTTGGTTTCTTGGTGAACAACAAGACATTTGAACGCATCAAGCTAAATCCGTGTTTTGATTTCAACATGGCATTTGTCCCTCTTGCGGAAGATGGCTTTGATTTTGGAGTGCGCGTTGATGGTTCAAAGCCTGACTTTGACGAATACCTGTCGAAGCGAGGCCCTGTAATCGGTAGTGATTACGTAGCTCCGGCACGAGCTATCCTCACGCCTAAAATCAAAAAATGTGTTGAAGAAATTCGTGAGACTTCGTTATCTGTGCCTTGTGATGATAAATTCACTGAGAAGCGCCTTTCGCAGATGAACATGATAAAGAACGTTCAATGCGAGCGCATTCTCGGCTTTGACTCAAAGTGGAAATTTTAAATTTCTGTTTGAATTATTTTGCCATTCTTTAATTCGGAATCTAGCAAATCGTAATTGTAGGCCGAACTTTCCGTGCAAAGGCCTGTTGCCGGATCTTGCAGCAACTCAAAAGTTTTTGAATTGTAGATAAGGTTTAACGCAGCCTGCAATGAAAGATTGCGATCTTCTATCAACCATTTAGCCATATCGCTGACAATTCCCTCAACGAGAAATTCTTGTTTAGGAGTCATACGCTCGGCCTCTTTTGCAAAAAAGATATCGCTTTTTGCGTTCTAAAAGCATATTGGTTGTTCAGTTTACGAGATTTTAAACCATTCACCAATTCGTCTATTGTAATCACGTTTATCGCAAATGTTCTGAATAGTGTAGCAATATCATCGTTTGCCACAGGTCCAATTATTAAATCAAATTCATCTGCAGGATGCTTTTGATTCCGGTTTCTATTTGCCATCACAAATTCAGCCCATTCTCGATCAGGTTGATCAAATTTTTTGATTTTTAGAGATGACAAATCGGAATTGTCAAATTCAAAGGCGTTTACTACCGGCTTGCCCCCAAATCTATCAGCAACTTTTTGCGACATTTCACGGGCTTGTACTAATATTGTTGTTAGGTAAAAGGATTGTCCAAAATCCTTAAATGGCTTGCACATGGACAAGTCAATTTTTTCAATATTGCAATTGGATCCGTGATACAAAATCATTGAATTTGACCTCCATTCCTTTGGCAGATTGCTGTCAAATCTTCAACGGTATCTTCAAAAGAAAGCAAATGCTCAGCCCCGTAGTGCGCTTCTAAGAAATCCATCCCTTTAAATAGACTCAGATAATTAAAAGCCTGCTTTACCGAAAGCGCTTTTGCTTTCGCAAATTCACTAATAGCAGCTATAGTCCATGTTATTTGCTTTTCCATATAGAGAAATATATAAAATTGAATAAAATGGTCAATAAAAACCACATACACGTGAAGTTGCAGGATGCTCACACTGCTGAAACCGGTGCTGCTGGTACATGGGCCGCTATTGGTTTCATCGCTCCGGGGGCTAAGCAAAATAAAAGCTCTGAAGAATATTCAACTACGGTTTTCGATTATACCAACAAGACTTTCTCTGGTGCTAACAATAATACAACTATGGTTGGAAACATCAACACCGCAACAGAAGGCTGGAGAGCAACGGCTAAAACAGCTTTGAACGATTGCAAAATTTCCAGTTTCTAGAAGATTAGCTTCCAAAAGTCTGGTGATGGTGCATCGTTAAAGTATACTGCTGCAATTGATCCGAACGGTGGTACAGCAACGGATTGCACTTTTTTGACACCGAACTTCGCGAACATTGCTCACGAATTGTCGTCTGAGTTGATAAAAAAGAGAAAAAAGCACCACATCTTACGTGAAGTTGCAGGATGCTTACGTTGCTGAAGCTGCTGCAATGGGTAGCTGGGCCAAAATCGGTTACGCAATGAAGGACGGAGACTCCTTTGGCTATACTAAGGGCGCTTTAGGTGATGGTAGTAATACTACCTTGGTTGAATCTTTGGGCGATGGTGTTGAAGGTTGGCGAGCAACGAGCAAGGTCAAGCTGAACGACTGCGCCAATGCTTCTGCTTGGATTATTACAGTAAAGCAAGCAACCAACTCTGCTCAGGGTATGGTCAGCTATACGGCAGCACCTCCTGAAGCAGCAACTGCAGCATCCAGACCCTGCGCGGATTTGACTCCGTCCTTTGAAAAGCTTTCTTCCAACTAATTCAATTTAGTTAAAGAAATTTGGAAGACCTCCCAAACGGGAGGCCTTCTTTTTTTGTATAAAAGAAAACCACCAGCTAGGCTGGTGGTTCAAAAGAGCCTTCTGGCGTTGCGCCCTCGGATAAAAAGAAATCCCTTGATTACTGTTG
>CADAWC010000021.1 GCA_902791475.1 Fibrobacter succinogenes | reverse complement strand
TGCAAGCCCTGCCGTGCAAGACATAGAACGCTTGGCAAGGCAAGAAAACGAAACGATGGAAAAGCAAATCCAGGAGAGTAAATCTTCTGGAGTCGCCCCAACACCTGCAGATCTGGAGAAACAAGTGAAAAACGCCCACATCAAGGAAAACTTCATTGAAAGTGCAAGTGGAATTTGCCTGCCTAAATTCTTTATGAACATGGATGGCATTGAAAACGACTTGTTCGGTCTCTGTGAAATGGAATTTGAAAAGGACATGCTCCTGAAAAAATTCCCGCTTCGTACCTGCGACACATCTATCAACTTTGACAACGTAGATGCGGAAATATACAAGGTCGATTTGGACGAAAGTACCAAGGACAATACTCCGACCTTCTGCAAAGTGGGGAAGGAAGTGCAGACAAACCTTGCCCAATGGATTTTAAGTATCAAGGATGTCGAAAGCAAACGCAAAAAATGCGCCGAATTGTTAGTGGGGCTTGTCGGGAAAATGTACCCCATTCCCGACCAGGAAATCAAGATATACATTGAACGCGTCCTGGAATCGTTCAATGATACAGCATTCAACCACATGCTGAACAACTCCACTCCATACGCTGCAAAAATCAAGGCAGCCATCCAAAATCACGCCGACACCTATGTTCACAAAGAATTCCTTAGCAAAGTCGATACAGACAAAATCATTTTAAAGCCGACCTATACATTCAAAAAACAGAAACCCTACTCAGCAAAGGGCAAGAGCATCGCTAAAGGGCTGTACGAACCGGAAGAAAGTTTCAACAATTTTGAAGCAGAAGTCGTAAACGAACTCGCAAATCTGGATAACGTGGAGTTTTGGACCCGCAACAAGGAACGGGCTGATTTCTGCATCAACGGCTTTATCAATCACTATCCTGATTTCATCATCAAGACGAAAAAAGGAAAAATCGTTCTGCTGGAAACCAAGGGCGACCACTTGGATGCCGCTAAAAAAATTGAACTCGGGAACCTATGGGCTTCAAAGGCCGGCAATGAATATCGCTACTGCCTAGTGTACGAGGAACGCAATGTCGAAGGCGCCTACACCAAGGAAAAATTCTTGAGCCAGATGAGGAGTTGGTAAAGATTTGCAATAATCTGCAGCGATGCGGCCCTTTTTGTAATGGACGGCTCATCGTCTAAGATTGCAAATCTTTGAAAAAAAAGTTATATTCATGGTATGGATGCCAAAATACTGAATTTTACGATTTTTCTTATCCATAAGCTGGCGTCTGCTTGGAAACTTTCTCCAGGTAGGGTTTATGGAATATTGAATTCAAGTGGCATCTTGGACAATTATGTCATCAAGTGTTATGACGTTTTGCATACCCTCGGAGCAGAGGCGATGGTCGATGACCTTTCTGAACTTGCTCGTGAAAGGGGTGTGTTGAAATGATTGTCTATCACGGATCGACTTCAATTATCAAGACTTCCGAACCGAACGACCAGTATTGCTTTGTAAGTCAGGAAGCGCTGACAACAATTCTTTCATTTAAAGACTATAAAGCGTTGGATGTGTAAAATGTCGGATCTTGAAGCTGTCTACATTGAAAATCTTGAGCAGGACATCATAAAAAATATTGCTGCCCTGAAAAATTTAGACTTGCGCAAGGCTATGGACATTTACTACAAAAGTAAACTTTCTACCCAAATAGCCAATCGCGAACAGGGCATTGAAAACCTTGACGCTAAATATCTTGCCGAAGATTTGATTGAAAATGAACAGAATTTATTTCTCTTGTAAATGAAAAAGGAGCACTTATGAAAAAGCTTTTAGCGATGTTTGCGGCGGTTGCGTGTGCCGCGGTTCTTTCTGCCTGTAACGACCAGAAGGCGGAATCCAAGACTCAGGCCGATGAATCCCTGAACAAGGTCAAGGCGGCTGGCGTGTTCGTCCTCGGCCTCGACGATTCTTTCCCGCCGATGGGCTTCCGCGACAAGGACAACAACATCGTGGGCTTTGATATTGACCTCGCTACCGAAGTTTGTGCGCGCCTGGGCGTGAAGCTCAAGACGCAGCCGATTTCGTGGGACGCGAAGGAACAGGAACTGAACACCGGCAAGATTGACTGCATCTGGAACGGCATGAGCGTGGACAGCGCCCGCGCAAAGGCCATGAACCTGAGCGACCCGTATCTCAAGAACCGCATGATTTTCACGGTGAAGGATAAGGCGCTTGCAAATCTCGCGACCCTCGCCGGCAAGAAGATTGCCGTGCAGAACGGCTCTACCGCTCAGAAGCTTTTGGAAGCTTCCGAAGCCGGCAAGGCTGCCAAGGAAATCGTCCCGTTTGACGATAACCAGACGGCTCTCATGGATTTGGACAAGGGCGGTGTCGATGCCGTGTTCCTGGACGAAATTGTGGCCAAGTACTGGATTGTGACGAACGCGAAGGACTACACGGTGCTCGAGGAAGGCCTTTCCGACGAAGTCTATGCCGTGGGTTTCCGCAAGAAGGACCAGGCTCTCCGTGACTCTGTGAATAATGTCCTCACTGCAATGAAAAAAGACGGCAAGTTCGCTGAAATCTCTGCGAAGTGGTTCGGCAAGTAATTTTATATGAAGATTTTTCAGGTCTCGACATTGCAAGCCCTGATGCTTGGATACACAAACCCTGTAATTACGGTTGCAGAGTTGTTGGAGCATGGCAATATTGGGCTTGGGACATTCAATAATATTGATGGGGAAATGATCGTTCTTGACGGTGTCTGTTACCGCGCGAAAGACGATGGGAATGTGGTTGTCGCCGAAAGCGACCGCGGCGTTCCTTTTTCGACGGTTTGCACTATGGATACGGTCGAGCCCATTGCGTTTGGCAAATGCGGAAATGTCGAAGGTCTGAAAGCCGAACTGAACAATATCGTTGACGCCCATTTTGGACTGAACAGTATGCACATGGTGCGTATTGATGGGGTGTTTGATGTTGTCGATGCCAGATCTGAATCGGCGTATAGGTCCATGCATGTCTCTTTAAAGACGATTTTGCAAAAGACGCAGAAGTCCTTTAAATTCCAGAACATAAAGGGGACGCTTGTGGGTGTGTTTTTCCCGGACTTTATGGACGGAATTAACGCGTCTGGCTGGCATTTCCATTTTATATCTGAAGACCGAAAAAATGGTGGCCATGTGTTTGAAATCGTGATGCGAGAGGCGAGGGGATTTATCTCAAAAATAAATTCCATAGAGCTTAAGCTCCCTGACGAACCTGCCTTTGATACCTACTCGTTAAAGCAAGCTTCGGAGAAGGAAATCGAGGATGTCGAGCAGGGAAACTCCAACAGTATTTCTAATAATAAAGAATCGTAATCTTTTATGTCTGATTTGAATTCCTTACTCCCGATTCTCTGGGGCGGTTTCTGCACGACGCTCGCAATTTTTGCGCTGACGCTCCTGTTCTCGATTCCGCTTGGCTTGCTTGTGGCGGTTCTTAAGATGAGCCGTTACCGCATTGTGCGTTACCCGGTATCGTTTTACATCTCGGTCATGCGCGGCACTCCGCTTTTGCTCCAGATTGTGGCGATTTATTTTGGCTCGTACTATTTAAGCGAATACACGGGAGTGGAGTTTTCGTTTGACCGTTTCCCGGCTGTGATTGTTGCGTTCTCGATTAACTATGCGGCATACTTTGCTGAAATCTTTCGCGGGGGAATCCAGTCCATACCCAAGGGGCAGTACGAGGCTGCGGCAATGCTTGGCCTTACACGCGGTCAGACGTTCTATCGCATTATTCTCCCGCAGGTCGTCAAGCGCGTTGTGCCTGCAAGTGCAAACGAAGTCATTACGCTTGTGAAGGATACATCTTTGGCGCAGGTGATTGCCGTGACGGAACTTTTTGCTCTCGCGAAAAAGCAGCAGGCCGCTTACGCAAGCATCTATCCGCTGTTTGTGGCTGGCGTGTTCTATTACATTGCAAATCTTCTTTTGAGTGTGTTGTTCGCTTACGTTGAACGTAAGTTGAACTATTATAAGTGAGGCGTGTCATGGATTCTCAAGTTCAGTCTGTTATTATCAATGACGCGTCTCAGGATTCCGCTCCGATTCTCCAGGTCAAGCATTTAAAGAAGTCGTTTGGCGACTTGCATGTGCTCAAGGACATCTCGTTTGACCTCAATGCGGGCGAGGTACTTTCGATTATCGGGCCTTCTGGTTCCGGCAAGAGTACGCTTCTCCGTTGCCTCACGCAGCTTGAAACGTTCGAGGCGGGCGAGGTGCGTGTTGATGGCAAGGACATGGTGGTTCCCGGTTCTTGCATTGGTGGTAAAATCAAGTACGCTCCAGCAAAGACGCTCCGCGATATCCGCCTTTCTACGGGGCTTGTGTTCCAGAACTTTAACTTGTTCCCGCACTTGACCGTACTCCAGAACCTGACGCTTGCGCCGATCCGCGTGCTTCACGATTCCCGTGAAGATGCTCGTGCGCTGGCTCGATTCTTGCTCAAGCAAATGGGGCTTGAAGGTAAGGAAAAATCTTACCCGTGCGAACTCTCGGGCGGTCAGCAGCAGCGAGTGTCTATTGCCCGTGCGCTTGCGTTAAAGCCAAGGATTCTCTTCTTTGACGAACCGACGAGCGCATTAGACCCAGAACTTACGGGCGAAGTCCTCAAGATTATCAAGAAACTTGCTGAAGACCGCATGACGATGGTCATCGTGACTCACGAAATGGCGTTTGCTCGTGATGTGGCGAACAAGGTTATGTTCATGGACCAGGGCGTTGTCGTGGAACAGGGAACTCCGGACTTTGTATTCAACCGGTCTCAGAACAAACGCTTGAGTGCTTTCCTGGAAAGATTTTCAAGAACATAATACATCCAAATTTGCCGTTCATCTCCAAATTTCGACGTGTTGTAGACTTTTAAAACATTTTTGGGATTTTTTTATAAAAAGTTGTAGAAATGTTGTCTACCATTTTTGTATTTTATTCTTTATCTAACAAATTTTGAATTTTTAAATAACATTTGTGTTATTTGAAGGAGATTAAATGAAAAAGCTCTTTATTGCATCCGCTATCGCCATGATGTGCCTTAGCGCAAATGCCTTTGCCGAAGATGATGGCTATGGTAACGAAATCCCGGCGGCAAGGTCCGAAGGCACCGTTGATGACGGTTATGGCAACAAACTCCCGTCGAACGAACCTGAATACAAGAGCTTCGATGAAGCGCGCTCTTCTGCTAGGAACGGCCAACGTCCGAAGTTGCAGCTTGGTATCCACTTGGGTGTAGGTTACGGTGGCATTTATGATTATCCGACGGATCAGGATTTTCTTGAGGATTTCGAAGAAAACGAATGGGGCGGCCTCTCATGGGATATCGGTCTCGTGCTCAAGTATCGTTTGAACCCGCTGATTTCCTTTGTTCCTGAAGTCAACTTGGGCGTTTACTACCTCTCTGAAGAAGTTAAGGGCTCCGAAGCGTACGATACTTATTGGAAATGGTACAAGGTCAATGACACTCGTACTCTTGTCAATCTCAATGTTCCGCTTGCTCTTCGTTTGACTGTCCCGTACGTTTATTTGGAAGCTGGTGCTCGCCTTAACTTTAATTTTGTGACTTCTCATGACTATGAATACACCGACGAAAATGGCAATGCCCTTGAGTACTATGATAGAGAAGAAGACGAATACAAGAAAGTTACGCGTAAAGCAGATGATGAATGGAAGGTCAAAACGTTTATCCCGTCCCTCATGGCCGGCTTAGGCACGACATTCCTCGTTAATGGTCATGAATGTGATCTGGGTGTCCGCGTCTTCTGGGACTTGATTGGAATTGAAGATAAAGACAAGCTCCTTTATGAAGTCGATGATACCCGCTATCTCAAGGTTGTCGAGGACACTTCAAAATTATTCTCCGTTCAGTTTGTTTTCAACTACTTCTTCTAATGCTTAAAATGGCGGGCTTTGACCCGCCAAAATTTTTTCAAAAAAAGTGAATTTTTTTCCTGAAAAAAGCGTGTTATATAGTAGACACTTTTAGCAGGAGAAAAAATGAATCACAACCAGCTGGCGTTGTTTGCTCGACCCGAATTTCATTTGCTGCCTCGTGAAAAATTGGAAAATGTAGGTGTGAGCGCATTGAGCAACGAAGAACTGTTAGCCATTATTTTGGGGAGCGGCAGTCACGAATGTAGCGTGTTTGAACTTTCGCGACGGCTTTCAGATTTTTTATCTAAGGAAACGTCCATCCCGACTTTGGCGAAGCTTAAAGAAATTCGTGGACTTGGAAAAGTTAAAGCGTCGCAAATTCTCGCTTGTTTGGAACTCTCTGGGCGTTTTATCTTGAGCGATAAGGCTATTCCTGTTTCGACTCCCGAAGATGTGCTTTCGCGCGTCTCGTATATGAAGTATGAATCGCAAGAGCATCTTGTTGTTGTATCGCTGAATTCTGCAAATTATATCATTCGCGTCCATGAACTTACGACGGGGCTTGTGAACCAGACTCCTGTCCATCCGCGGGAGGCGTTCGCTTTAGCAATCGAGGACCGCGCTGTTTCGGTGATTTTTGTCCACAATCACCCTTCGGGCTCGCTGGAACCGAGTCCAGAAGACATGTCCATCACGCGTGTGCTCTGCGCTTCAGGTAAAATTTTGCAAATACCTGTTTTGGACCATATTATCATTGGTAAAAGTGGTTTTACAAGTCTGTGTCGTTGCTTTCCTGAAATCTTTGAAAGCACATTTTTTAAGTGATTTGATGTAAAAAGAAAGAAACAAAACGGCGAAAATTAAATTTTATGTATTATTTATCCATTAATTTGCGTTAGAAAAAGTGCGGACTTTTTTTTAAAGTGTTATATTTCACTTAAACATTACTATAAGGGACCTTTCCATTTAAGGGTTGGTCAAAACAAGGAGACTCTATGAAACGAGTAGCAATGGGATTGGCTTTGGCCTTGGCGGCATCATCCGCCTTCGCTGGTCATGCCAATACGATTAACAAGACGGGCTTCGTCGGTGTCAACAAGACACAGTCAGCTCAGTCTCTCGGTCATTCAAAGCTTGTGTTTACAGCTTTGGGCGACTATGCTTTTGGCAATAGCATGTTCAAGAATGAACCGGAAGCCGGTTACAGCCATGTTTTGCAGAACGAGTACACGAATCAGAAGGCTGAAGTTGCAAACTATAACGGCATCAACGCCTATGTCGGCCTCGCTATTGGTCTTTTGGACTACTTCGATATCGGTGTGACGTTGCCGGTCTACTACGACAAGTTCAATGGCAATCCGACTTGTGGCGAACCGGACTGCAATCCGGCTGCTCTCGCTGGTACGAATGTTGGTTACGTCGGTAACTTGACCGCTAGCTTGAAGGCTCGCGCTCCGATCCCGGCCGATGTGCCTGTCGACTTCGCTGCTTTCTTCAGATATTCTTTCAAGACCTCTAAGAATACCAAGCAGGGTCTTTGGGTTCGCGAACCGGAATACTTCCAGAAGGAAACTGGCCTTGCTTATCCGTATGGTTCTGCTAAGTCTGTATTTACCGTCGGTGCTGCTTTGACGTTCGACCTCACTAAGGCCGACATCATGCCTCTCCTCGTTCACATCAACGGTGGTTACCGCATGTCCATGGACAAGGCTTACTTGTCCTTCCCGTTTGCAAGTGCCGCTCTTGAATTCTACGTGCTCGACTTCCTTTCCTTCTTCGGTGAATTCTACATGGATATCCAGACCGATGAATTTACATGGAATGTTGGCAACGAAGGCAAGTACAACGCTCCTGAAAAGCTCGACATGAAGCAGGTCACTGGTGGTGCTGTGTTCCACTTGCCGATTGGCCTTGACATTCAGCTCGGTGCTTCTTTCTACGTTGGCAACGACAACATGGTTCATTACGCTCGCGTGATGCACAATGAAGAAAACTTGAACCAAGCTGCAGCTAAAGCAGCTGTTTACAATGACGGTCAGCTCAAGTCTGGTATTGAAGTTACTAGGACTCGCGTGAACCCGCAGATCGCTCTGTTTGGTGGCCTTACTTGGTCTGGCTTCCTTGCTCCGCAGGACCGCGATGGTGACGGTGTGGCTGACGGTGATGACCGTTGCCCGGATGACTATGGTCATCGTTTGAACGGCGGCTGCCCGATGGGTAACCCGGATAGCGACGAAGACGGTGTCTGCGACGCTTGGGTTTCTGAAAAGGGTATGCTTGACGAATTCCGTAATGTTTGCGAAGGTATCGACCAGTGCCCGACCGACAAGGGTAACAACTCTAACGGTTGCCCGAGCGATGATCCGGACCCGGATAAGGATGGCGTTTGCGATTCTTGGGTAAGCCAGAAGGGTCAGCTCGATCAGTTTAAGGATATTTGCGAAGGCATCGACCAGTGCCCGGCTGAAGCTGGTACGCTCGTCAACAACGGCTGCCCGGAAGACAATCCGGATCCGGATGGCGACGGTCTCTGCTCTCCGTGGGTCACCGACAAGAACAAGCTTGACCAGTATGCCGGCGTCTGCAAGGGCTACGACATGTGTCCGGGTGAAGCTGGTGCTGCCGGCAATAAGGGCTGCCCGTGGGATGACCCGGACAGCGACGGCGACGGTATCTGCGATGAATGGGTTGTACAGAAGAAGCTCGGCTACTACTTCGAAAAGGCTGCTGAAGACGAAGCTCTCGCTAAGGAATGGTTCATCTCCAAGACCTGTAAGGGTCTTGACAAGTGCCCGCTCGAACACGGTGTTGCCGCTAACGATGGTTGCCCGCTCCCGGATCCGGACCTTGACAAGGATGGCGTCTGCGATGCTTGGGTCACCGAAAGGAACATGTTCAACCTCTTCGAAGGTGTCTGCGCTGGTCTTGATCGCTGCCCGAATGAAGCTGGTGACGATGGCTTCGGCTGCCCGAAGAAGAAGGTAGAAAAGCTCGAAGGTATCTCCTTCAAGAGCGGTTCTGCTACCATCAACGCTAACGCTAAGAGAATCCTTAAGGGTATCGCTCAGAAGCTCAAGGAAGACGAAGCCTATAAGGACCTCAAGATTGTGATCCAGGGTCATACCGATAACCGCGGTAAGGCTAAGAAGAACCTCAAGCTCTCTGACCGCCGCGCTAAGGCCGTTATGAAGCAGCTCACGAAGTTCGGCGTTGCCAAGAAACGTATCAAGGCTGTTGGTCTCGGCTCTACCTGCCCGGTTGACGATAACTCCACGGCAGAAGGTCGCGAAATGAACCGTCGTATTGAAATGCATTTCGTCACACCGGAAAATGACGGTACGAAGTGCGAAAGCAACTACGTTGGTGACTAATAACTTTTAGAGTCTCAACCAAAGCCCCGGGCATTAGCCCGGGGCTTTTCTTATATCATAGGTTCAAGGTATTCCGCAAAACAACGTCATCGCGAGCATCGAAGATGCGTGGCGATCCATCGAGTTCTATGATGCCGGGATCGCCTTTATTAATTGCTAAATTATCACATATGACAAAACTTGATGAAATTCTAACCGCAAATAACTTTAGCAATCACGACCTTGTCGAGATGCTCCCGGTGAACTTGAACCATAAGATGGTACAGAAGGCTCGCCTTGGCAAAAAGCCTGTTCCCAAGCACACGCAAGACCTGATTCTGCAGGCTTTGAACAAACTTTTGCTACAGTCTGCCGCCGAAGTGGATGGCAAGGTTGTGAAGCAGTATAAGCGCGTGGAAGTGTTTGGGGAATAGGTTGTAGGTCTTAGGTTATAGGTTTTAGAAAAAAACACGCACAAAAGTGCGTTCGTATATTATGCGGCGCAGTCGCGATTATCGTCCTAATCCCTAACTCCTAACCCCTAACTACCTATAACTTTTATATAATTACAATATGCAGCAATACTTAGATCTTCTTAAAGATATTATCGATAACGGTGTAGACCGTTCCGACCGCACTGGCACCGGCACTCGTTCTGTGTTTGGCCGCCAGACTCGCTTTGACCTTTCCAAGGGCTTCCCGTGCCTTACGACCAAGAAGCTCCACTTGCGCAGTATCATTCACGAACTGCTGTGGTTCTTGAAGGGCGATACGAATATCAAGTACTTGCACGATAACAAGGTTACGATTTGGGACGAATGGGCCGATGAAAATGGCGACTTGGGTCCGGTTTACGGTCACCAGTGGCGCTCCTGGCCGACACCCGATGGCGGACACATCGACCAAATTGCGAATTTGATCAATAGCCTCAAGAATAATCCGGATTCTCGCCGTCATTTGGTTTGCGCTTGGAACGTTGCCGAAGTCGACAAGATGGCTTTGCCGCCGTGCCATTGCCTGTTCCAGTTCTACGTGGGCGGTGTTGGCGCTAGTGGTAAGCGCAAGCTCAGCTGCCAGCTTTACCAGCGCAGTGCCGACATGTTCCTCGGCGTGCCGTTCAACATTGCGTCGTACTCGCTGTTGACGATGATGCTTGCCCAGGTCTGCGGTTACGAAGCGGGCGAGTTTGTCCATACTTTTGGCGACTTGCATTTGTACAGCAATCACTTTGACCAGGCTCGTGAACAGCTTTCGCGTACGCCGCGTGCGCTCCCGACCATGAAGATGAATCCTGATGTCAAGGACTTGTTCGATTTCAAGTTCGAAGATTTTGAACTTGTGAATTACGATCCGTGGCCGACCATCAAGGCTCCGATTGCGGTTTAATGAACGCTTCTATCGACTTCATTGGCGATATTCATGGGCATTACGATGAACTCGTAGTGCTCCTTAAAAAGCTAGGCTACGAAGAACGCGGAGGTGCGTTCCGCTATCCGGGCGATGCTCGGACGGTCATCTTTTTAGGCGATTACATTGACCGCGGAAGTCGAGTGCGCGATACGGTAAATCTCGTGCGCGCCATGCGCGATGCGGGTTCTGCTGTGGCGCTGATGGGCAATCACGAATTCAATGCGCTTAGTTTTTGGCACGAGAATGGAGCGGGTGGGCGGCCTATAAAAGCAATTCGCGGTGGCTATTTGCGTGAACATACTTTTAACAAAGTAGCGATTCACGTGAAGACTGTCGAAAGCTATCGTGGACGCAAGGCGGAATTCCAGGAAATGCTCGATTTCCTCAAGACGCTTCCGTTTTACTTGGAAACGGACTTGTTCCGTGCGCAGCACGCTTGCTTTGACTTGAAATGTGCCGATGTGCTTAAAGCTGAAGGTATCCGTTCTTTTATGGATGGCGATTTCGACGAGCTTATTGCACGTGCGAACGACAAGAATGACGAATACGACGATTCGCTGTATTGGCCGATAAGTTTGTTCTTGAAAGGCCCGGAATTGGATTTGCCGGAAGGCGTGACGTTCCGTGATGCTGAAGGTGTCAATCGCAAGCGAACGCGAATCCGCTGGTGGATCAATCCGAAAAATGTCACTTTGCAGGAACTCAGCTTCCAGCCGGGCGTAGAATTGCCTCCGCGCGAAGTTCCGCTCGAAATTCAGACTCGCGATTTCTATGGCGAAAATGAGCGCCCGGTTTTCTTTGGGCATTATTGGTTGACGGGGTTGCCTGAACTTATTCGTGATAACGTATGCTGCTTGGATTACAGCGTTGCAGGTTATCGCGGGGACGGGCGCCTAGTAGCTTACCGTTTTGATGGCGAACAGAAACTCGATAACCGAAAGTTCGTCTCGGTCGCCGCTATGTAGGAGTTAGGTTGTAGGTCATAGGTAATAGGAAATAGCCATGCATTTTATGCATCTGTATAGGGCGGCTATACGAAACTGAAAACTTTAGTTTTCTAGTTGAGTTATCCTCTTTGGGGAGAAGCCGCGATTCTTTACCTAACGCCTAATACCTAAAGTCTATAACCTTTCTATATTTATAGCATGCTACAATGGGATACGCTTCTTTCTGCAACGCGTTACGGTCACCCGGCCGATCCGGATCCGAACCGTTCTGACTTCCATCGCGATTACGACCGCATCGTTTTTTCTACCGCTTTTCGTCGTTTAGGCCGCAAAACACAAGTCCACCCGTTCTCGGTGAATGACCACGTTCACAGCCGCCTCACGCACAGCCTCGAAGTTTCGAGTGTGGGCCGTAGCCTCGCGATTACGGTGTATCACCTGATTAAAAAGCATTTGCCGAAGTACGTGAACGAATACCAGTTCGGTACGATTGTGCAGTCGGCGTGCCTCGCTCACGATATTGGTAACCCGCCGTTTGGTCATGCAGGTGAAGCCGCTATCCGCGAATGGTTCCGCAAGAATCGCCATTCTGCGCCGATGTCTGAACTGAGCGACAAGGAAATTGCAGACTTCGAAAACTTTGACGGTAATGCTCAAGGCCACCGCATTTTGAGCAAACTCGAATACCACTTCCTTGATGGCGGCATGCGCCTCACGTACGCAACAATCGGTTCGATGATCAAGTACCCGCGACTTGCGTATTACGGTTGCCCGACGAGTTTGTTCCGCACTGAAGCCGAACTCTACCGCGAAACGGCAGAAATTCTTGGAATTCCGGAAATTGAAAATGGTGTTTGGGCGCGCCATCCGTTAGTTTATTTGATGGAAGCGGCAGACGATATTTGCTATTCCATCCTTGACGTTGAAGATGCGATTGAACTTGGCATTTTGACGTTTGGCGATGTGCGCAACATGTTCAGTTTCTTGTGTGGTCCGGAAGTCGATATCGACCGCGAGTTCGAAGAAAACGGTCAGAACTTCAGAGACTTCCTCAGTAGCATTCGTGGGCGTGCTATTCAGAACTTGATTGATGATGTGGCGGTGCTTTTTGTAAAACATTACGACCGCATCATGGAAGGGACGCTCGACAAGCATTTGATTGACCTTTCCCGTTCCGATACGATGGAAGGCATCCGCATTGCAAAGCGCTTGGGCGTAGAACGCATTTACCCCGACCGCCGTAAGACGGAACTTGAAGTCGGCAGCTATACGACGCTCAGCACCGTGCTTGAGGCGTTTATCAATGGTGTTTACGATTATCGCCAGAACGACCGCAATTCGTACCGTGCAAACCGCATTGTGCGCTTGATTGGGCAAGCCAAGATTGGCCAGAGTGTGACGACCGCCGAAGCTTATCACCAGGTGCTCGACTTTGTGAGCGGCATGACGGACAATTACGCCACTTACCTTGCTCGTCAAATTGGCGGGCTTGCGATGGGCTATTAAAGTTCTCAGGGGTGCTACGAAGTGAGTGCGCTGGATATCGGCATCAAAAACGATGCTTCGAAAATTTGGCTATTCGATTACGACTTGACGCTTTACGGCGAAGAAGAGCGCTTTGTCTTAAATTCGCTCGACCACCGTATTGCTGAATTTGTTCAAAAAACGGTTGGCGGTACATTCGAAAGCGCAACGGAAATCCGCAAGGATTATCTGCATCGCTTTGGAACGACGCTTTCGGGACTCATGGCGATGAACGGCACCCGCCCCGATGATTTTTTTGACTTTATCCATGAACCCGAATATCTGATTTACCCGAAGGTAGCGCCTGAAAAGCTCGAACTCCTGAAGTCGCTTGTGGGGCACCGCTTTGTGTTTACGAATGGGCGAGGGGATTGGAGTCGCGCGGGCATGGCGCACATGCAGCTCGATTCTGCAATTGAGGATGTTTTTGACCTCAAGCTCATGGATTGGGAAGGCAAGCCTCACGTGAGCGCGTACGATAAAATCGAAAAATGGCTTGTGGCGCGGGGCGTCTTGGCTCAAGAATCGTCAGAAAAGTCGCAAATTGTGTTGCTCGAAGATTCGCTACGCAATTTGGAACCCGCTCATGAACGTGGCTGGACGACGGTTCTTGTGAATCCGAACATCCAAGCGCCTAGTTGGGTGGATTTTCATATCCCGCATTTACTAAATTTACGGGAGAAGTTGATTACGAATCTTTAACAGAGGTCTTTAGTCAATAGTCATTGGTCTTTAGTTTTTATAAGACGCCTTGGACGCGATTATTAAACAAAAGTCTATTGACTAATAACCAATAACTAATAACCAAAAGCTAAAAACATGCTCGATTTACTTTCCATGGATTTTATGCAGAACGCCCTCATCGCAGCGGTGCTTGTGGCCATTGCCTGTGGCGTTATGGGAACGTACGTCGTGGTGAACCGCTTGACGGCTCTTTCGGGCGGTGTGGCGCATGCCTCGTTTGGTGGGGTGGGACTGGCTTGCTTTATTGGCTTTTCGCCGATGCTTGGCTCGCTTGGTTTTGCGCTCGCCTGCGCGATGCTCATGGGTGCGCTCACTTGGCGCGACCGCAAACATGCTGATACGTTTATCGGAATCATTTGGGCGGCAGGCATGGCGCTTGGCGTGATTTTGACGGATTTGACGCCTGGTTATAGCGGCGAAATGATGAGTTTCTTGTTCGGTAGCCTTTTGACCGTGCCGACGGAACTTCTCTGGTGGATGGGGGCGTTGCTCGTGTTCATCTTGGGGGCGGTTTCGATTTGCTTCCGCAATTTCCTTTCGATTTCGTACGATCCGGAGTTCGCACGCGTCCGTGGCATTCCCGTGTTGAACTACTACATGCTCTTGATTGCGCTGATTGCGCTCACGGTCGTGATTGCTGTGCAGGCGGTGGGCATGATTCTCGTGATTGCGCTCCTCACGATTCCCGCTTACATCGCGGAGTGCTATGCCAAGAATTTGCTCCAGATGATGGTTATTTCGGTTTTGGTTTCGCTTGTGCTCGTGGTGCTTGGACTTTTAGTCGCTTGCCAGTTGAATTTTGTCGTCGGCCCTACAATTATTGCGGGCGGCGTCATCTTGTACTTGCTCAACTTTGCCGTTAAAAAGATTGTGAAAAAATAGGAGAGGGAAAATGTTTTCAATGTTGCGCGTTTCTGTAGCTTTAGCGTGTTCGTTCTTGGCGACGTCTGCATTCTCTGCCGTTGCCCGTAATTCGTTCGACAATATGGACGTCAAAACGTCTTATTCCGAACTTTTGCAAGAGAAAAACGCCCGTAACGATTCGCTTTTGCCGGCATTCGATGGCGACAAGGCTTTTGCCGAAGTGCTCCGCCTGAATCCGAATTTCTGGAGTTTGGGTAGCGCCATCAACAAAGAAGAATCCCTCGTGACAAAGCTTCACGTGAACTTGATTTTCGTGGACGGTACCCGCGAAGAACCGTTCTGCGAACTTGATAAGGCGGCGAAAAATACTGCTGACGAATGGAACGTGCGCATTGGTGCGGACTTTGTTTCTGCAGGATCCAATACGGTCCACATTCACGTGCAGCAGTGCTTGGACTATGTGCGCGACCAGCTCGGTTACGCCATTAAGAAAGGCGACAAGATTATCCACGTGCCGCCCAAGGAAACGCTTGAAAAAATCAAGAAGAGCGAAATTCCGGATGCTATTGACATCGATTTGCAACAGACGCTTTTGAAGGCTCACGAAGACGTGAATCTCACTGGCAAGTGCCCCAAAGATATCGAAGCCTACATCATCCTCATGAATGTGTACAATCAAGTCAAGAACATGAAGATGGATTACGTTGTCATTAACGACCAGCTGAACAAACAACGTAATGGTGGTTCCCGCGTGCAGTCCTGCGCTTTTAGCCGCGAATGGAACAAGCGTTACCAGGAAAGCGCAAGCTTCGAATGCGATATTGATAACGACCGTTGCACCTACCGCCAGGAAAACGACGGCGATACGGAATGGTCCATCAATTACGAAAAAGACCGATTTGAATACATCAACAAGAAGTTCCTCTTCTTCAATCGCGATCCGATGAGCATCCACAAGGGCGGAACCATGATGGATTTGCGTTTGATTCGCCTCTCGACCACGCTTTACCTGGAAGCCTACATCAATTTGAAGGGCGAGCCGGTAACCCTTGGCCTTATCGTTGTGCCGGGCGACAAGACTATCAAGGATTACGAAGACGACCGCCCTTCTAATGAAGAAGCGCGAGAATTGACGGAATAATTGTTTTTTTGCAATATTTGCTGAAATGTCATGCCGGCCATAGAGCCGGCATGGCCTTTTTAGGTTTTTGCGTCCGTTTGGGCTCAATTTTCTAGACTATGTCGCTTGAAATAGCATTTTTTTAATGTATATTAATGAAGTAAAATTTTAAGGAGAATATTATGAATTCTTTCGTTAAGGCTTCTTTGATCGCTGCGATGATGACTGCTCCGCTTATGGCTGACGAATCCTTTGGTGGCGTCGGCATCACCATTTACCAGGTGGGCGAAGGTGTTCACGTGGCTGAAGTCATCCCGGGTACGCCTGCTGCTGAGACCAACCTCCGTGCTGGCGACGTGATTACCTCTGTTGACGGTGTGAGCCTCAAGGGGCAGAATATTGAATTTTCGAAGTCTAAGCTTCGTGGCCAGGTCAATAAGCCGCTTGAAATTACTTACACGAGCAATGGCGAAACCTATTCTGCCGTGATTCGTCGCGCTCAGATTACCGTGAAGGACTTGGACAACAAGGCTGTCAAGAACTGGTACGGCGACAAGGAACGCGTGAACGCTCAGGAACTCGAAACGTTTGCTAGCGCTACCGAAAACGACAAGCAGCTCGTTGCTGTGCTTAGCCGTGGCAACCTCATCAAGAACGATGTCGCTGTTGCTTCTGCTGAAGTCAACGGAATTTATGTGGAAAAGGCAAAGACCGCTCCGAAGTTCACCAAGACGACTCCGGTTCGCACGGGTGACACAAGCCTCCGTCTCTTCAACCGCAAGGCTATCGCATTCACGCTCAAGTCTCCGGGCCGTGCAACGGTTTCTATCATGACCGCTGATGGCGAACAGGTGGCAACGCTGAACCTCGACAACGCTATTGCAGGCGTGAATACGCTCAACTGGAATGGTGCTCAGGTGCCGAGCGGCCGCTATGTTATTTCCATTGACCACAATGGCGCTGTGAGCGGTGCAAACGCTGTGCTGAAGTAATTCGCTGTACTTCTCGCAGGCGGTATTAGTTTCCGCTTTACACAAAAAATTTGATGAACGCTTCGTATTTGGAGCGTTCATTTTTTCTATCTTGTGGAACCGTGATTTTATCCAAAACCCATTGCGTTCTGTGGGCCGTTATCGCATTGTTTTTCGCTGCGGTCTTTGCTCCTTGCTCTTACGGCGAGGAAATGACCCGCTTTGAACTTGAAGAACGCGAGCAGCCTGTCGAAGACACGACTGAAGTCGATTGGATGAACGATACGACTGGGGTGGATACGATTGAATATCATGCGGTCGATCTTGTGTACGATGTGGAAACTTCTACGTTCAACTTGAATAAGTCGGCGCAGCTCAAGTACCGCACGGCAACGTTGGAATCCGATACGATTTGGATGGATCAGAAAAACCAGATTCTCGCCGCAAGCGGAAACCCGATCCTTCGTGAATCCAAAAATCCGTCACTTTCGGGGATGCGCCTCAAGTACAACCTCAAGTCCAAAATAGGCGAGGTGTATTACGCGACGACGTTCCAGGACAATCAGCAGTTGAACGGCATGGAGGTCCGTCGCTTGCCGGACACGCGAATCCAGATTGCTCGTGGCGACTTCAGTACCTGTAACGATACGACGCACCAGCATTTCTACTTCTATGGCCGCCGCATGGTGGTAAAGCCCAAGGAAACGATTACGGCAAGACCGGTGGTGTTGAACATTGCTGATGTGCCGGTGGCGGTTCTCCCGATGATTGTGGCTCCGCTTAAGAGTGGGCGTAAGTCGGGCCTTTTGACACCCAAGTTCGGTGGTGACCAGAAACAGGGCTATTACATGCGTAATATCGGTTTCTATTACGCCGCTAACGATTACTGGGATGCAACTATCGCCGCGGACATTATTGAAGGTGAAGAAGCTCGCTTTGAACGTTCGACGCTCACAGGCGAAGTTCGATACAAGAAGCGTTATTTGTTAGATGGGTATTTGAAGTACACGAGTTACCTCAATGAATTTGATTTTGCCCATAGCGATTACGATATCCAGTTCTCGCATAACCAGAACTTGACTCCCGATGCGAAGCATACGTTGAGCGGTCAGGGGTCTTTTGTGAGCAAGCAGAGCGTCCGTAAGGATAACTCGCTAGAAGCTAGTACGATTTTGAACCAGCAGGCTAATGCATCGTTGGCGTATTCCGGAAAGTTCGGGAATAACAAAAGTTTGACGGTCAAGATTTCGCAGAGCCATAACCTTACAACGGGCATGCTTGAAAGGGACTTGCCTGATATCCAGTACCGCATGAGCGGGAACCTTTTCAACTTTGAATTGGACGAAGGTGAGGTGGCGGCAGAGGACGGCTCGTTCCAGTCGTTCCTTGAAAAGTTCAACTACAGCTTTACGAACCGCTTTAACTACAAGTCGCATCGCGAACGTGATACCACACTCAACAAGGATACGACCGCGCAATACTTGGGCTATACGGGTACGTACACGTTAGATTACTCTGGGCGACTTTTTGACGTCATTAACATTACGCCGCGTGCTACATTTACGGGCTATTGGACGGGTACGTCTTGGCGCAATCCGAACGATTCTCTGTACAAGAGAAAGCGCTATATGAGCTTTAATCCGGACGAGGGAACGTTTGGTAATGTCGCGTACAACCACAATTACAGCTTGACGGCCGATACGAAACTTTATGGTATCTGGGTGCCTGAAATTGGACGTTTCACGGGTGTTCGCCATGTGCTTTCTCCGAGTGTTTCTTACACGTACGCACCTGAAATTGATACGGTCAAGAAGTTTGCTCCGCATCCGTATTTGGGACAGTATCCGTATCAGGAAAAGCAACAGACGATTGGCTTTAGCTTGAGTAACGACTTTGATATCAAGTATCTCAAGGTGGCTGGGCATGTCGATACAACGGGCGATTCTACGAAAAAGGCTAAGGCAGTTGAGGACCAATATGGCACACGCCGTTTGCTCACGACAAGGCATAGCTTCTCGTATAACTTTGCTGCTGATTCGCTCAATTTCTCGGATATTTCGTCGTCATTTGGTTTCCAGATTTTGCCGGACTACATGTTTACCATCAATACGCGCCATAGCTTCTACCATAAGTACGACTCGAATCCGAACAAGGTAAAATTCCCGGAACTCACGTATTGGGGCTATGAACTTTCAAAGAATTTCCATTGGAGCGGTACGTTTAATGGCGGTCTTCCGTCACAACTTGAAAAGTACGAGATGCTCAAGTGGTCTTTGAGTTTGGATTACCGTTATTCGTTCAGCAGTACGCGCGTGGCGAAGAATTTGTTCAAAGACAACATTTCGCATTCTACGGGTATTTCTGCCTCGTTCCAGCCGACGGTCAACTGGGATGTTTCTTATAGCACCCGTTACGATTATAACGAAGGCAAGTTTGTCTCGCATGAATTTACGTTCAAACGTGTGTTGCATTGCTGGCAGCTCGATTTCACATGGACGCCGACAGGACCTGCTGCGGGCTGGAGCTTCTCCGTGTATGTCCGCGACCTGCCTGATATCAAGCTTAACGCCGGCAGCACCGATACAAAGAGTTATGACTAGTGCTGTGGATAATATGACTAAATCTGAAATTGTTCTTGCAAGCGGTTCGCCGCGCCGTTCCGAAATTTTAAGACAGTTGGGTGTTAACTTCCGCGTGGTTGTCTCGGGCGAAGACGAAAGGCCCACAAGTGCAAATCCGCTCGACTTTCCGCGTGAAAACGCCTGCATCAAGGCTTTGTCTGTTTCTCGCCAGGAACGCGATGCTTATGTGCTCGGTTTTGATACGCTTGTGTTTCTGGACAAAGTTCCGCTCGGCAAGCCGAAATCCGAAGCGAACGCTCTTGAAATGTTAAGCAAACTAAACAATCGTAGCCATTTTGTCATCACAGGAGTTGCGATTGCCCGTAACGGTGAAATCCTCAGCGCCTCCGAAGAGAAAACAGAGGTGTTTTTTAGAAACTGCACCTTACAAGAGCTTAAAGAATATGTAAATTCTAGGGACCCGATGGATAAGGCTGGCGCTTACGGCATTCAAACGAATGGTGCGCGCTTGATCAAGTCTATCAACGGTTGCTACTACAACGTGGTTGGGTTACCGGTTGCACGTACACTGGAAATGTTGGATGGTTTACAAGTTAGGGTATAGCAAATGATTCAGTTGGAAGAGAAAAATCCAAACGAACGCCTTGGTGACTTTTTGGCCCGCGTTCGTGAATCTCAAGGACTTACTATTGAAGATCTTGCCGAGCGCACGAAAATCTCGGTAAAGATGCTTCATTTCATTGAATCGAGCGACTGGAAGTCTTTGCCGGTCGAAGCTTATGTCCGTAGTTATTTGAATTCTGTAAGTTCAAAGCTTGGCTTGGATCCCAAGGCTGTCCTTAAAATGTATGCCGAAGAAGTGGGCTCAAGCTACGAAGTCCGCGAGGCTGAACCCATCAAGAATATCGCTCCGATGACGGACGAAGAAAAGAAACCACGTAGCAAGGCTGTGCCTATAGCTATCGTGATTATTCTCGTCCTCTTGGTGGTCGGGCTCCATTTTGTGACCCGTGAAAAAGCCGCTTCTGACGCTAGTACCAATCCGCCATCGGTGGTTGCTGCCGAAGATTCTTCGGAAGTCAACCAGGATATGCCTGAAGGTGCAATCAAGGTTCCGGTCGATTCCATCAAGGACGAGAAAAACGAGACGGTGACGCAGGCCGAAGTCGACAAGGCTGTGAAAAAAGCTGAAAATCTCCCGGCATCTGCAACGATTTTTATCTCTTCGACCTCCAAGAAAGATACGACTATAACCGGCCCGGTTTCGGATAACGGTCGCACTCGCATTGAACTCGTCGGTTCTGGTGAAATGCGCTCCTGGATTGGCATCAAGCGTGATGAAGACGATGATGAATTTGTAAAAGAAGCGAACATCGCAACGGTTGATAACAAGCTTGTCTATACCGCAAGTGGTACGCTTTATATTGTGATTGGTGAACCGCGCGCTATTGGCAAGATGTACTTGAACGGAGTTGAAACTCCGGTTCCTGTACCGAAGTTTGGCCGTGTGGCCCGCTTTAGCGTTTATGACGGTCGTGTCCTTAAATAAGAGGTGCTAAGATGCGTTCTTCTAAGATTTCTCGTAAGACGAGTGAAACCGATATTGAACTTTTCTTGAATCTGGATGATTGCTCCAGAGGTAAGATAAACTCGGGTTCGGGCTTCTTGGATCACATGCTGAATTTGTTCCAAGTACATGGCGGATTCCACCTCGATTTGACCTGCAAGGGCGATACCGAAGTCGATATGCACCACAGCATGGAAGACATCGCTATTGTGCTCGGCCAGGCGCTTGTAGAATGCCTCGGTGACAAAAAGGGCATTGAACGCTATGGATTTTACTTTGTTCCGATGGACGAAGCCTTGAGCCGCGTGTGCATTGACTTTAGCAACCGCATCGGCTTTGTCTGGAATGTGAAGCTCCCGGCTGCTACCGCAGGCGGAATTGAAGCTAGCATGTTCGAACACTTCTTCAAGAGCCTCTGCGAAAATGCTCGCATGAACTTGCACGTGGAACTCTTCTATGGCAATGACAATCATCATTGTCTGGAATCCATTTTCAAGGCTTTTGCACGTGCCGTTGCCATGGCTGTTGCACCCTCCCGCAACGTGAAGGGCGTCCCCAGCAGCAAGGGTGTGCTGTAGTAAGGTCGCGAGAATCGCCGCAGTTGAAAAGCGCGAGAATCGCCGAACTCGTCATTGCGAGGCACAAAGTGCCGAAGCAATCTCTTATTAAGTCTTGAGTGTCATGCCCGCGAAAGCGGGCTTTATCTTTATTGTCATGCCCGCCGGAGCCTGTGCTGAGCGCAGTCGAAGTAAGCGGGCATCTCCTTTATTCTGTTTTTTGCTGTGTAATGGATGAAATTACGGGCATTTTTTTGTTTTTATGAATCAATAGCAGATTTTTTTTGAAAAAAGAAAATTTTTAGGATATTTTTATTTAGACTTCATCGAAGGAGATTATATGGCGTTGATGATTATTCAGCTGTTGATAGTGCTTCTGGCGCTTTATGTAGGTTCGCGTTACGGGAGCCTTGCGCTTGGGGCCATTTCGGGTATTGGTCTTGCCATTCTGGTGCTCGGCTTTGGCATGAAACCGGGAAACCCGCCTACAGACGTTATTTACATCATCATTGCCGCCGTGACTTGTGCGGGAATCTTGCAGGCCTCTGGCGGTATGGATTGGCTTATCCAGGTTGCAGAACGCCTATTGCGTCGGCATCCAGACCACATTACGTTCCTCGCTCCGCTTTGCACGTTCTTCTTGACGGTGCTCGTGGGAACAGGGCATGTGGTCTATACACTGATGCCGATTATTTGCGATATCTCCCTCAAGAAGGGAATACGCCCGGAACGCCCGTGCGGCGTAGCTTCGGTCGCTTCGCAGGTGGGCATTACATGTTCGCCGATTGCGGCGGCGGTCGCTTCGTTTGTCATTATCTCGAACAAGAACGGATTTGAAATCAACAACTTGCAGGTCATCGCGATTACGATTCCGGCGTGCATTTGCGGAATTATGGCGGCAGCGGCTGTTTCGTACAGGCGAGGGCTCGATCTCGATAAGGACCCGGCTTTCCAGGCGCGCCTCAAGGACCCGCAGATGAAGGAATACATGTTCGGGAGTACGGCTTCCGTGCTTGATAAAAAAGTCCCGAAAGAGGCAAAACATGCGGTGTATATCTTTCTTGTGGCTCTTGGCGTTATTGTGCTGTTTTCCATTTGCCAGATTACAGGGCACGATATTCGTCCACAGTTTCCGACGGGCAAGGTTGTCGATGGCGTGGAGCAGATGAAACCGCTGGCGATGAACATTATCATCCAAATTGTGATGATTTCGGCAGCGGCGTTCATGGTTCTTTGTTGTAAGGCGGAACCCAAGAAGGCCGTGGCGGGAGCCGTGTGGCAGAGCGGTATGGTCGCCGTTGTCGCCATTTATGGTATCGCGTGGCTTGCCGATACCTACTTTGCAAATTACATGGATGTGATGCAGGGCGGGCTCAAGGATATTGTGCAGCATTACCCGTGGGCAATCGCGTTTGCGTTCTTTGCGGTGAGCGTGCTTATCAATTCGCAGGGGGCCGTGGTGGTTGCGATGCTCCCGCTGGCCTATAGCCTCAACATCGAAGGCCCTGTGCTGTTGGGCGTGCTCCCGAGTGTTTATGGTTACTTCTTCATCCCGAATTATCCGTCCGACATTGCGACCGTGAACTTCGACCGTTCGGGCACGACCGTCATCGGCAAGTACTTGCTGAACCACAGCTTTATGCGGCCGGGCATGGTAAGCGTCATTGTTTCGACGATTGTCGGAACGTTGCTTGTAAAGCTGATCTACTAGCGCCGTAAATTCGGAATGACGTCACTTTTTCCTCGCCTCAGTCGATGCTGGGCGAGAATTTTTTATATGAAACATTATGTTTCTTATACTGGTGTAAAAATAATTGATTTGTTGATAAAATTGCTAAAATTTAAAGAAAATATCAAATTTTGTTTCATTGGTATTTATTTTTGCATGAATTAATTTTATTTTTAAAGCAGATAAAGCTGATTAAGAATTATGAAATCTGTTTTTGAATATAGAGATTACCGCGAATACATGCGAGATTTTTACGAGAGCCGTAAAAAGTGTTCCGCATTTACGTGGCGCGAGTTTGCAAAACTTGCGGGATTTTCGTCTTCGGGATTTTTGAAACTTGTTTGCGACGGTAAAACGCGACTTTCAAAAGTTGCTGTTGAAAAGGTCTTGCCGGCGATGAACTTGTCTGGTGCGCAAGCAGAATATTTTCGTGCGATGGTCGAATTTTGCGATTCCGCTCGCTCTGAAGTCCGTCAAGTCGCTTTTGAGCGGATGATGAAAATTGCTAGCGAAAACCGTGTGGAATTTTTGGAAGCAAAGTCGTTTGAATATTTTTCGTCGTGGGCAAACCCTGCGCTCCGGGAACTTGCCCCGATTATGAAGGGCGCAACGCCTCTTGAAATGGGACATGCTCTTGTGCCTGCCATTTCAGCTGCCGAAGCTCGTGAATCCTTGGAACTTCAGGAATCGCTTGGGCTCTTGAAAAGAGATGAATGCGGAAATTACGTGCAAACAAGCGAAGGTGTTTCGAGCTCTCGTGAAGTTATCTCGGCGACGGTCGTCAATATGCAAAAGCAATATGCGCATTTGGCGGCTGAATCTCTGGAACGGTATACGCGTGAATATCGCCACATTTCGGGCATGACGATGGGCCTTGACCGAGAAGCTTATGAGCGCCTAGCAGCAGAACTTGATGCCTTCCGCAAAAAAGTAGTGGAAATCGTATCGAACGTGAAAAGTTACGATCGCGTTTATCGAATGAATTTACAGCTCTTTCCATTGAGCAAACAAGTTGGAGAAAAAAATGAAAAAGAATAATCTGATGCAAAATATATTTGCCATGAGCCTTGCTTGCGCAACGGTTCTTTCGGGGATTACGCTACTTGCGGGGTGTTCCGGCTTTACCGAGGACACGAATACATCATCGAATGATGATGGCGGAATCATTGATGTGCAAACGGCTTTTGCTTCTGCTCGTGTGACGGGAATGGGCAAGGCTCATGTTGATGAATCCAAGGATTCTGTAACATTTGTAACTGAAGTTTTCGGTGGCTGCATTAAGCGTAATGGAACGATTTTCTATAATCCAGACTATTATTCTGCAGATACAAATCGCTTGGCCTATAATTTCCGTAATGATACTTTACAGCTTTCTTCTATTTACGAAGATAAAAATACAAAAGAGCTTGAGACTGTTCAGTTCGTTGGCGGAACCTCTGGCGTGTTGGATGGCACTTGGCGTTCGCAACCGTGCTTTTATCTTGATGGAGTTCATTACTGTAATAACGATGCTTATGAAAAGTTTATTAAAATCGATGGAGACAACGTAGAATTCCGTGCTGGTGATGTGCCAAACTATGATTATATGAACTCGGATTTTGTAGGTCAAGTATTCCGATTCTTGAGCAATAAAAGCTCCATTGTGTTCGAAGATGTTTTCTATTCACGTACTAACAACAATAGCCCAGAGAAATATGGGATTACAGTTCAAGAAAAAACGAATAAGAGCATGAAGTTTACGCATGAAGGTCGCTCGTTTGACTTGAAATTAGATTTTGTCCGCTATAGCGATACCGTGGCGGTGACGCTCTCGTCTAATGGAACGACATGTGTTGGTAATTATAGCAGGAAGAAAAACGTCCCGCCTGAATTATGCCGCGAAGAAAATGCACCTTATATGGAATTTAACGCAGAAAATTGGGATTCAGATGCGCATGCGTCGCAATATAAAAAGGATAATCGTCCTGAATTTGAAAAATGCGTCAAGGGGATTCTTGAAAGCGAGATAAAGACATCTACAAGTGCGGACTCTGGAAATGTTGATGTGCTGGCTGGTTTTGCATCGGCTCGTATGGTGTATTCCGGTAAAGCTCTTGTTAATGAAACTCAAGACTCGTTAACGTTTGTTGATGAACAAGTGGGTGGATGCCTCAAGAAAGGCGAATCATTTATGTATGACCCTGATTTCTATTACGGTGATTCAAATACGTATGCCTATGGCTTCCGCGGCGATACTTTGGCGCTTACACGGCCGGCGGTACTCTATGCAGATGGTAATGACGGTTTTGAATCGACAGAGACGATATTCCTTGTTGGAGGATCGTCTGGAAAGCTTGATGGAATCTGGAAAATTTTGCCGTGCAGACTGATTGATGCTAAAGGTGAAATGGGTTGCTTGAATGATGCCGATGAGGATTTTGTAAAAATAGATAATGGAAAAACGGAGTTCTATATTGCAGAGCTCGCGGACTATGATTACATGAAATCCGTTTTTGTCGAAGAATTATTCATGTTCTTGGACAGTCAAAACTCCATTCAGATTGAAACTCCATTCTATGGTGGTCGGAATGTTGAATCTTTAGCTGAAGATTATGGAATTACAGTGCAAGAAAAAACGAATAGGAGTATGAAGTTTACTTATGAGGGACACTCTTTTGATTTGAAATTGAATTATGCGAAAATAAAGGATAGTGTGTCTGTAACATTGACATCGGGT
The DNA here is from genome assembly GCA_902791475.1 of Fibrobacter succinogenes. Lineage (GTDB taxonomy): Bacteria > Fibrobacterota > Fibrobacteria > Fibrobacterales > Fibrobacteraceae > Fibrobacter > Fibrobacter succinogenes_J. The sequence continues at coordinate 28,955 of CADAWC010000021.1, read as the reverse complement.
AATGTTGTTTGCAATGCATATAACCGTGAAATTCCAAATATTACGCAAGAACAGTGCCGTGAAGAAAATGCTCCCTATCTAAAAGAAATGGAATCGGGAGCGTACGAGATTAGAAAGCGTAATGACACTGAATTTGAGGATTGCATTAATGGAATTCTCGGACGCGAAAGAAAATCTTATTAATTGTTGCCGGTGCAGTTGCATCGGCTATTGGTTCTAAACAATCGCATGCTCACTACGAATTCTCTAACCACTGTTTACTAATCACTAACCACTGCGGCAAAGCCGCTCTCTTTCGTCTAATCTACACCGGCGTCTTGCTTTTTTCCCCGGCGATTTCTCGAACGAGTTTCGGTACGAGGTAGCCGGGGAGTTTTGTGCGTATTTGCGCGATGAGTTCGCGGGCGCGTTCGTCGCTGACTTCAAAATGGGCGACGCCCTTCGCATGGTCGAGCTGGTGAAGGTAGTAGGGGAGGACTCCTTGCGTAAACAGCTTGCGGCACAGGCGTTCGAGCGTTTCTGCGTCATCGTTCACGCCTTTCAAAAGAACGCTCTGGTTCAAGAGTGTCCAACCGCTGAATTTAAGTTGTGCGAAAACGGCGGCGGATTCTTCGTCTAGTTCGTCGGGGTGGTTCACGTGCACCACGAGCACACAATTGAATCGTGCGGGGAGTTCACGCAAAAGTTCAAAATGCTGCATCACGAGGTCCGGTCTCATGATCGGGAGTCGCGTGTGGATGCGGAGCGTCGTCACAGACGGGTGGAATGCAATTGCTTCCATGAGGTCGCGGAACGGTCCCGGCCCAAGCGTGAGCGGGTCTCCGCCCGAGAGGATGACTTCCCAAATGCTCGTATGGACATCCAGCCAGTTCGAAACTTCACTCGCGATATTCTGTGTGTCCTGGAAGGGATAATTGCGTCTGAAGCAGAATCTACAGCGCACACCGCAGGCAGAAGTCGAAACGATGAGGGCTCGGTTGTCGTACTTTTGCAAGATGCATTCGGACTTGCCGGCGGGGAGGTCGCCCACAGGGTCATCGACAAAGCCGGGGGCTTCCTTGAGTTCGTCCTTGCTTGGTAGAACCTCGCGTAGCAGTTTGACGGGCTCGGCCGAATTCTTGATGAGGTCGGCGTAGTGCTTGGAACAGTTGAATGCGAACGTGGGCTCTTGGTCGAGGTTTGCGCGCATTTCGCTTGTCAAACCGATAAAATCATTGCCCAAATAGTCTAAAAATTCAGAAATATGCGTGAAGGTTTTAACAGAATTGTCCATTATATTGCTAAATTTAGAATCAAAAACCAAAAGAGGATAATATGGGTACTGTAAGCACCAACGAATTCCGTAAAAAATTGAAAATCATGGTTGATGGTCAGCCGTATGAAATCATCGAAAACCAGTTTGTGAAGCCGGGTAAGGGTCAGGCTTTTAACCGCGTTCGTATCAAGAACTTGGTGACTGGCCGTACTCTCGAACGCACCTGGAAGAGCGGTGATACGGTGGAAGAAGCTGATGTGACCTACACCGAAATGACCTACCTCTACAACGACGGTTCTACTTGGTATTTCCTCAACAGTGAAACTCAGGAAACTGAAGAAATCTCCAAGGAAGCTCTCAATGGTTGCGAAGTCTGGCTCCTCGATGGCGCTACTGTAGAAGTGACCTGGTGGAAGGACCCGAAGTCCGGCGCTACGCTTCCTATCGAAGTGATTCCGCCTACCTTCGTTGACTTGATGATCGTTGACGCTCCTCCGGCAGTTCAGGGCAACACCAGCGGTAACGTGATGCGTGAAGCCACTCTCGAAACTGGCGCTAAGGTGATGATTCCGCTCTTCATCGAAAACAACACCAAGATTCGCGTGGATACCCGCGACGGTTCTTACCTCGAACGCGCGAAATAAGACCGCTCGGCTCTCGCCATCGTTCTTATTGCGACTTTAAAAGCCTCGTCCAAGCGACGGGGCTTTTGTTGTACTGCAGCGAAGTCGCATAGACAAACTGTCTATAGTTTTTCTCGGGGCAGTCGCGCGCTTAGCCTCATTCCTGTATAATTTATAATTGTTGTTTAACCCAAAGGGATATATGGGAATGTTTAATAAACTTTCTGGTTTTGCGTCCGTGGCATGCGTTGCCGCGGGCTTTGTGCTGTTTGGTGCGGCTCCTTCCGAGGCAGCTCCGGACCCGAATTTCCACATTTACATTGCGTACGGGCAGTCCAATATGGGCGGCACGGCTGACGCTCAGAGCGCGGACAAGGTCGAAAATTCTCGTTTCAAGATTTTCGCGACGCAAAAATGCTCGGGCAAGGGGCGTAACACGATCGGCGATGTCTACCCGGCGGTGCCCTCGCTCTTTAACTGTGGCAACACGATTTCTGTGGCGGACTGGTTTGGCCGTACGATGGCGGATAGCATGCCTGACGTGACCATCGGGATTATCCCGGTGGCTGTGGGTGGCGCAAGCATCAAGCTTTTTGACCAGGATCAATATCAGAGTTATCTCTCGTCGTCTGAAGATTGGCTCAAGAATTTTGCGAAGGAATATGCAAGCGATGGCAATGTGACGAAGTTGATTATCGACATCGCGAAAAAGGCGCAAGAAAAGGGCGTCATCAAGGGCTTCATTTTCCACCAGGGTGAAACGGATGGAGGCTATTCGGACTGGCCGAAAATTGTCAAGAAAACTCGCGATGATATCCTCAAGGCGCTCGACATGAGTTCCGATACGGTGCCGTTTGTGGCGGGGGAACTTTTGCGTACTGGGTGCTGCTATTCTGACCGAGTCTCCAAACTTCCGAATTCCATGGACAATACTTATTATGCCTCTTCCGAAAATTTGAAGGGCAATGGCGTAGACCGGTATCATTTCGATCATGATGGTTATGTCGAACTTGGCAAGCGCTATGCGGCGCAGATGCTCAAGGCGGTGAACCGCAAGCCCGTGGAACCTGTTCCGCAAAAGCCGTTTGGCAAGGTAGAAGGCGATAGCGTTGTCGCAGGCGATGCGGCCACGATTCCTGGCAAGATCGAAGCTGAAAACTACGACATCAATGGCGTCGGCACGGGCAATTCCTCGTACTCGGATAAAGATTCCGAAAACAGGGGCGGCGAGTACCGCAAGGACGGCGTGGATATTTATAAGGGCGGTGACAACTATGCCCTTGGTTACACGCAAGAAGGCGAATGGCTAGAATATACCTTGAATGTGAGACGTGATGGAAAGTTCTACATCACTGCGAATGTGGCTTCTGGTACGGAATCGTCTAGCTTCAGCTTGCTTCTGGACGACAAGGAAATTGTCCCTTCAACGAAGGTTCCAAAAACGGGCGATGAGTGGGACGTCTATGAAAGACTGGAATTAGGTCAGGTGGAATTGACTGAGGGCGAGCATGTGCTGAAGCTCTTGATTACAAGCAACTACGTGAACATTGACTGGATTGAAATTGAAGATCGGTCGCTTGCCATTCATCCGAAATTTGTGGCGTCATCAGGCCCGCAAACATACGATGTATTTGATATGCTTGGGGCGCATGTTGGCCGTGTCGATGCTGCATCGGCTCAAGATGTTTCGCAGAAAGTCCGCGCTCTCGTAAAACAAAAAGGCACGTATCTCGTGAAGTCCCGTAACGGCTCCGCGACGATACGTGTGATGAAGTAAAAAAAATAGCCCGCTTTTTTAGCGGGCGTCCTTGGTTAATTTTTTAGTGTGACAGTCTGATGGTCAAACCGAAGGTGTGTTGAGCATAAGTTTCGCTATCTTGATAGCTTCTGTCATAGTAGTCAGAGTCATCGAGGTCAAGCCAACCAATAGTGTAGTTGAAGGCGACACCAAAGCTCCAGCGTCTGCTGAACCAGAAGTCCTTACCCACTTCAAATCTAAAGGCGCCAGTGATGAAGCCTTCGGACTTGTCGTATTTGTATCCATCAGATGTATCGACTTTTTCGTAGAATGCTCCATCAACAGCGAGACCGTAAGAAAGTCCGACGAATAATCCGTACATGGGATTGTCGATATCTTGGATGGGGTAGAATTCACAGCCCGCACCGAAATAGAACTTTATGCTCATGGCATCGTACTTTCTTTGGTTGTAGTAGTACCCGTCGTCATAGCTATAGTAACTATCATAGCTATGTCTATCGTTGATGCTTTCCGTTTTGAACGTTCCTGTTCCAATACCAAAGCCCAATAAACCGTAAACAGAGGCTACGTTGGCGATGGAACCACCGAGGCGGACTTCTTCATAAGGAGTCATGAAACCGGTAAACTTGTATTCATCGATTTCCACGCCATCGTAATACACGTCGTGGTTGTTGTAGCGGAGATAGGTGTAACCAAACGTCAGGCTTGTCGAAAAATAGAAGCCCTTGTGTGAGTGGTAGTACGGGTCTTTTTTCTCCTTTTTTTCAGGAGCGGTAGTTGTGGAGTAAGAAGTGCTTTCGAAAGCGCTTGTAGAATTTGTCGGTTCGCTTGTTCCGAAGTAATCGCCGCTTGTTTCATATTGAGCAAATGCAAGCGATGCCAGTAAAAGCGTTGCGCCAATGATTTTTTCTCTCATCTTAGATCCTCTTGGTGTATAATTGTATTTAAAATACAAATTAGCAATTTTTAAGCTTTGTGCGGAATACCTCTGCAACTTTGTCGGGATTATCGCTTTTCAGCCAACTTAATGTTTCCGTGCCACGGTAGCTCCAGGCAAATATGTTCTTGATGCCTGCGGCACGGCTTTCATCGATGGCGATGGCGAGGTCATTTTCGCGCCCTGCTTCAATCTGGTAAGCCTTGACCCACATTTGTACGGATTTCCCGTAGCGGTTTGCGACTTCGACGAGCTTATTTGCGGTTTCGCGGTATTTTTCACGGACCCATTCTTCGCTTGCTCCGCGCTCCCAGTACGGATCGCTTGCGATTTCATCGACAGCTTCGAGGCGCGCGACACGACTCCAGTCGTCGAGCCCCGCCGGGAACCACGGCGGGAGCATGCAAACGCAGTTGCGTTTGCCGCGCGCTTTGACATCTTGTGTCATCTCGTCCAAGAATTCAATGAGGCTTTCTTCGCGGAACTGTTTTACGTCATCCGTAAGCTCGGCGGGCATCTCGTAACCAAACTTTGTACGGAACTTTGCGCGGCATTTTTCGCAGCGGCAGCTCCAGTTGCTAAGCCCGCCTTTTTCAAAATAAAAGTGTGGCTCGTCCCAGAAAATCGTAGAGACGTTTGTATCGCAGACAGTTGCAATCCACTTGTGCATGTAGGCGCGGAACTCCGGGTGGTTCGGGCAAGCGGCCACTTTCGGTTTCCCGTCTATGGCGACCTGACACATGTCGTGATTGCGTGCGGTGAGTTCCGAATAGGCTTCTCCGCCAAATACGCGTCCGACTCCCCACGGGTTTACGTAAACGGAAAGTCCCATTGCTGCAGAATCATTTACGATCTGCTTCATTGTGTCAAAGTAATATTGCAGGTCTTCTTCACTCCACGTGTGGAGGACTGCGTTAAATCCAGCTTCTTTTATATGTACTAGGTCCACGTGTGCGAGCTTCGGAGAGCGCACACCAAAGTAGCTAACGCCTTTAATCACGGTTAAAAACCTCTGTTTTAAAATCCTCTGTAGCTCTTGTGCTGAGTCCACTTGGCCCACTGCGGGCAGCCGTTCTTGTGCAGCACATTTTCGAGCGTAGCGCACCATTCGTCTTCGTTGATGGGGCGCCTGATCCAGAACGTTCCGTTGTCGCTCGAGTCTTCGGGGAGCGGCATGTCGTCCGGGATGATTTCGATGATCCACGATTCGGGAATGCCGTTGTGGAGTTCCTTGCTAAAAGCCAAGTTCTTCTCGGTAGCGTGGTCGGCATGGTCAAAGATAATGAGCGATGGCGACTGACCGATGATGAGGGCTGATTCCAAAAGGCTCTGGGCGCTTTCGATGGAATTGCAAGTATAGAGGGTGGAATCTTCCGCCATGTTACCATGTTCTAAAAGCCAGCGGAAGGTCCACTGGTTCAGCTTATCGAGGCTGCCTGGCGATGATGGCGTTATAAAAAATATGTGTCCCACGCCTAAAGTATAGAAAGTTTATTGTTAAATTATTGGGAGAAAATTTGAATTGTCCTTGAAAAATATGAATTTCCCTGATCTTGGTGAATTTCGGTTTGTCCGTAAAATATTGGATGGGGTCGTGCCCTTAAAAAATGAACCACCCACGCACCGCGGTTGGCTGTCGGCGGGGGATGACTGCGCCATCTTTGATGGCTGGCTTGCGACCAAGGACCTCTCGGTCGAGAACACGCACTTCCGCCTGGACTGGTCGAGTCCGGAACAGGCGGTCGAGAAGCACATTGTGTCCAACGTCTCGGATGTGTCTTCCATGGGCGGTCGACCCAAGATTGCGCTGTTCGGACTTTGCGTGAACAAAAACTGGAGCGAAGAAACTCGAAACAGAATTGCAAAAGCGGTTGCGCAAGGCTTTGAGAGAAGGGGAATTACGCTGATTGGCGGAGATACGGTCTCGGGCGATGTCGGGATGTTTTCGACAACACTCCTCGGCACGACCGATGGCGAAACGACTCTCCTCCGCAGTGCTGCAAAACCGGGGAATCATGTTTTTGTGGCGGGCACGCTCGGTAAATCCGATGCCGGACTCTGGATTTTGATGAACCATCCCGAAGAGGCAAAACGCTTCCCGAGGCTCGTCGAATACCACCTTGCTCCGAAAATTTGCGAGGATGCGGGGGCTCAACTGGTAAAACAGGGGGTGCGAGGCGCCTGCATGGACATTAGCGATGGACTTAGTTCCGAATTGAACCACCTAGCGCTTTCGTCTGGCGTTTCTATCGAAATTGACGAGGAAAAATTGCCTATTGACCCCGATGTTTTGGATATGTGCGGGTATTTTGGGCTTTCACCCCTCCAATTTGCACTAAATGGGGGCGAAGAATACGAACTTCTGTTCACTTCTAATCTTACAAAAAGTATATATTTAGAAAGGGCGCCCCAAAAGGGCGAAATTCACGATATCGGTTTGGTATCATGTGGTAGAGGTGTTTATTTGAAAAGGCAAGATGGAGTTAAGGCGCTCCTGAATGCTCAGGCGTGGTCGCATCTATGAAAGATTCAAATAGTTTAGGGCAGTTGCTGGTTCGCGTTAACCTGATTAACGAAGATCAGTTAAAGTACGCCGAAGACGAAGTTAAGTTTTGGACGCAAAAAGGCAAGAAGCTGACTCTTGCCCAGGTTCTTGTGAAGGCGGGGATGGTCTCGCAGGAACAGCTGACCGATATTCTCGGTGTGCAAATGCAGAGCGTCACCAAGAAACGTATCGGTGAAATGCTCCTGGATCAGGGCTTTATTACTAAGGAACAGTTGAACGAGGCTCTTGAAAAGCAAAAGACTGCTGGCGGCAAGCGCTTGGGTCGTGTGCTTATCGATATGGGCTTTATCGACGAGAAAAAGCTCACGGACATTCTTTGTTGCCAGTTCGAGGTTCCGTACGTCAAGCTCGATGCCATTAAGCTTGATGAAAAGGTTTATGAATTTATCCCCGAAGACCAGTGCCGTGCGAACAAGATTGTTCCGCTTTATGTGTCGAAGGATGCCCGCCAGGCCCTTGTGGTCGCTATGGCGGACCCGACGAACGTGCGTCTCAGGGACTCTATCAAGTTTAAGGTCAAGCGCAATGTCGATGTGGTCATGGCGTCTGAACAGGACATCAAGAAGACTATCGATATTCTCTTTGCGGGCCACGGCCCTGCTGAAGAATCCCTTGCAGAACTTATTGGCGGTTCTAACGAGGATGAACTTGAAACGGTCGAACGTGGAAGTGGCAATAGCGATGAACCGGAACTGACCGACGAAGAAGGCCGCCAGGTCGTGAAAATTGTGACGACCTTGATCCATGAAGCTATTGCCCGTCACGCCTCCGATATTCACCTTGAACCGCAAGAGACGTTCCTCAAGTTGCGTTACCGTATTGACGGTGACTTGCAGGTGATGTCTCCGATTCCGGCACGTTTGATGCCACAGATTCTTTCGCGTATCAAGCTTTTGTCCAAGATGGACATTGCGGAAAAGCGTAAACCGTTGGACGGACGTTTTACGGTGCGTTACAAGGGCTCCGAAGTGGACCTTCGTGTGAGCTCGTTCCCGATTTCTTTGCGTAAGCGCGGTGTCTGCGAAAAGATCGTTATGCGTATTTTGGACCCGAATTCGGGTCAGTTCCCGCTACGTGAAATGGGCTTTGACGCCCGTGTGCTCAAGCAGTTTATCGATGCGATTAATGCCCCGAACGGCATTGTGCTCGTTACCGGTCCGACGGGTTCCGGTAAGTCTACGACGCTTTACGCTTCTATTCGAGAAATTTTGGATTCCACGATCAACATCTCGACGATGGAAGACCCGGTGGAATTGAATATTGACGGTGTGAACCAGGGCCAGATTAACAATGCCGCAGGCTTTACCTTTGCGGCGGGCATTCGTGCCTTGCTCCGTCAGGACCCGGACGTGATCATGATCGGTGAAATGCGTGACCAAGAAACCTCGACAATGGCTATCGAAGCTGCTTTGACGGGTCACTTGGTCTTCAGTACGCTCCATACGAACGACGCTGCCGGTGCATTCCCTCGTTTGCTCGAAATGGGACTGGAACCGTTCCTTGTGTCTACTGCAATTAAGGGTGTCTTGGCCCAGCGACTTGTGCGCCGCATTTGCAAAAACTGCAAGGAGCCGGTTGAAATCTCGCAGGAACTTCGCGATGAACTCCACCTCTCGCCGGACATGCAGTTCTACCATGGCCGCGGTTGCGAAAAGTGCGATGGTTCGGGCTTCAAGGGCCGTTGCGGTATTTACGAGTTCCTCGTGCCGAACGAAGCTGTGCGTAACCTCGTGATCAAGCGCGCATCCGGTGACGAAATCAAGCGCGAGGCCATCAAGTCTTGCGAAATGATTACGCTCCGTATGGATGGCATCAACAAGGCGCTCCAGGGCCAGACCACTTTGGAACAGGCCATCGGCGCATCTACTGCGGATGAATAGTCGCTAGGTTATAGGAGGCTGGTTGTAGGTCTTAGGAAATATTACGTTGTTATCTCGGACTTTTCGTCCTGTCATGCCCGACTTGATCGGGCATCTCCTATTTTTGTAAGTGTCTAAACTAATAACCAACGACTAATAACTAATGACCATTGACCAATGACCAATAACCAATAACCAATAACCATTGGCTATTTCCTAATGCCTACCCCCTAAAACCTACAACCTATTTTCTATATTGCACATCTGTATATCGACTAGGAGTGCTAGATGGACGATTTCGTAGAATGCAATGTTGTTGATGATAGTGTTTTAGATAAAGAGTTGAACCCGGAACAGGCCGCTGCCGCGAAGAAAATCAACGGCCCGATGCTGATTTTGGCCGGTGCAGGTTCTGGAAAGACGCGTTGCATTACTTACAAGATTGCTCATTTGGTTTCGTACCACAAGATTGATTCCAATCGCGTGTTGGCGGTGACTTTTACGAACAAGGCCGCTCGCGAAATGAAGGACCGTATCCAGAAGCTTTTGAATTGCCGTAAGCCGTTCACGTGGATGGGAACGTTCCACTCTGTTTGTCTTAAGCTTTTGAAACTCTGCTTGGCCAAGGAATCCGTGATCAAGGCTCTTGGTGGCAAGTGGTTCGATGCGAATTTCTCGATTTATGATGACGATGACCAGAAGCGCATTCTCAAGGAAATCTTGAAGGACGATCTGGGCGATGATTACGATGTTGCAGAACTGAAGAAGGTACACAGCGCGATTTCCCGTTTCAAGAATACGGTTTTGTACAAAGGTGATAAGGCTACCTTGCAGACTCCGGATGTGGCTGCTTTGAACGCTGAATTTGCTGACGAAGAACGCAAGGCCCGCTATTATGCGGCTTATCAGAAAAAGCTTGCGGAATCGAACGCGATGGACTTCGACGACTTGCTGTTTAATACGGTTCGCATGTTGCAGATGGTCCCGAATTTGGCGGAACAGCTGAGAGAACGTTTCCAGTACGTTGTCGTGGACGAATACCAGGACACAAACGACGTCCAGTATGAACTTTTGAAGTTGCTCATCAACAGGGATACGAAAAATGTAACGGTGGTGGGCGATGACGACCAGAGTATTTATGGCTGGCGTGGCGCAAACATCAAGATTATTCGCAATTTCCACCGCGATTTTGCTCCGGTGACGATTGTAAAGCTCGAACGCAATTACCGCTCGACCGCAAACATTGTTAAAGGCGCAGGTTCTGTGATTGCGCATAACGTCCGTCCTGCTGAAATGCAGAAGAACGTGTTCTCCAAGGAAGAAGCGGGCGAACTCATTCACGTGCGCTATTTTGAAGATGACCGTGCTGAAGCATCGAACATTGCAAAGACGATTGCGCAGGCGGGTCCTGATTTTTATGCCAAGACTGCAATTTTCTACCGCACGAATGCCCAGTCGCGTGTGCTTGAAAAGGCGCTCAACGATTTGCGCATCCCGTCGGTGATTTTTGGCGGAACAAGATTCTGGGACCGCAAGGAAATCAAGGATGTGCTTGCTTACTTGCGCGTGCTCGCTAACGAAAAAGACGATGCTGCCTACTTACGCGTGATAAACACTCCGCCGCGAGCCATCGGCAAGACGACTGTCGAAGGCGTGCTTGCCAAGGTGAAAGCGGGCGAGGGTTCTTTCTGGGACAATTTATTGGCCGAGGCGAACGGCACGGGGCGCGGCGCTCCGAAGCTTAAGGTTTTTACGGACCTTGTGACGAACTGGAAGAACATGATGACTTCTGGCGAGTATCCGCTCCCGATTCTTGCAGAGCATATCATCAACGATACGGGCTATAAGGATTTTCTGCGCAAGGAAGACGAAATCACGGCTGACGAACGCATTGCGAACTTGGACGAAATGATCAACGCTATCCGCGAATTTGACGAAGAACATCCGGGCGCAACGCTTGATGCGTTCTTGCAGGATATTTCGCTTTTGACGGATGGCGACAAGAAGGTCGATACGTCGAAGGGCCTCGTGACGCTCATGACAATCCACATGGCGAAGGGCTTGGAATTCAATACGGTTCACTTGGCGGGCTGCGATGATGAAATCTTCCCGCTCGTGCGTGGAACTTCTATGCTCTCGATGGCAGAAATCAACGAGCAGATGGAAGAAGAGCGTCGCCTGTTCTATGTGGGCTGCACCCGTGCTGAAAAGAAACTTTATCTGTACCATGCCGAACGCAGGTTCTTCCAGGGGAACATCCGTCCGTTTGCGCCGTCGCGCTTTCTTAAGGAATTGGATCCGTCCGTTGTCGACTTTACGCCGTGCTTGAATACGCGTCCGTCTGTTCCTGATTTTGTCGGCAATACGCGCTCTAAGCCGTCTTACGGTTCGTTCGGCTCGTCGAACTATGGATCTCGTCCGTCTTATGGAAACTCTGGCTCGGGCAATTCCTATGGAAATTCTTATGGCAATCGCTCGTTTGGCGGAAATTCGTACGGCGGTGGCTCTCGCGGCGGTTATGGAAACGGTTCCGGCAACTCGTACGGTGGCGGTTCTTACGGTTCGCGCCCGGCGCCTGTTTCAGCATCCATCAAGAAGAACGACAAGCACATTGTTTACCGCAATCCGGTGAAGGTCGTGAAATCGCCTGCTCCGTCTGGTCCGACAATCGAGTACGACAATCCGTACCACGAAGGCGCACGCGTTCGCCATTCCAGGTATGGAACGGGTGTGATTATGAAGGCTTATGGCAGTGGCGATAACGCCCGCGTCGATGTGCGCTTCGATCGCGAGAACATGAACCGCACTATCATCCTCAAATACGCTGCGTTGGAAATTATAGGGTAGAGCATTTCTCCCGTTACATGTAAATTTTCATAAAAACGCTTGGCGTTGTTTTTGCGATTTTGTAGATGATATTCAGAAGCACAAACATTAGCAAGACTGAAAGAATGCGAGGCTATCATGAAAATTCTTAAAATGAAAAACTTTTTCATTGCGATTGTCGTCGCGAGTGTTGCCTTTGTATTTTTTAGCTGTAAAGAAGAAAAAAGAGTGACTTTGTCTAGTCATTTGACTGAAACGAATGAATTGGCTACATCTCAGAAAAATGAAAAACCTATTTGTTGTTTCAAGGAAGATTATAATGTTGTAGAATCTAATGATAATGTTGCACATCAAAGGAACTTAAAAAATGATAGTTCCTCTGCAGGTCTAGATAGTAGTTGGTATCGTCGTGGTAAGCCGATACCTGGCTTATGTATTTCTGTTGGGGAGACTTGTTTCCAATCTCCAGATGATCCTCATACAAGAATTAAATATAAGGGAACCATTAAGTTACCTTCTATAAGTGATATTGATTTCAAGTATGAAAAGAAGGCTTCTCGTTCTGCTTCGGATATTGTGAAAATTATTCGTCAACGAACACCGGGGCTTCACTTTGCTTATTACAAACATCTGAGAAAAAATCCTGGAATTAAAGGTAAAATTACCTTAAAATTCACAATTGCTCCAAAAGGTGAAATTTCTGACATTTCCATCGTTTCCTCTACAACTCAAAATCGCAATTTTGATGCGGAAATACTAGAAAAAGTAAGCCATTGGAGGTTTAACTCAACAAAATACGGCAAAACAACTGTCACAATTCCGTTGATTTTTACTGAATGATGTTTGCTTGCTAACAAAATGTTGGCAAAATGGATGTCAACCAGCCCGACCTCTTGTTTTTCTTGAACGAGTTTGTTAGATTATAGTCAACGGTTCTGATGAACTGTTTTTCTTATATCGTTTGCTATATCCTTTCTTATATCGTTTGCTATATAAACTTGTCTCTAAAAAAGAGAAAGGATTTTTATGGAAGAAAAACAGGCGGCAAAAAAGCCTCACGATGCTTTTTTCCGTTGGCTATTTGCAGATGTTAGGCATCTCAGGTATTTGCTTGAACTTGCTGGTAAAATAAATATTGATGTGGGGGAGTTCCTCGCTGCGGTAAATTTGGATACGCTAGTCCGCATTCCGGATTCGTATTCTGAGGTCTATGAAACGGGTGATGCAGATTTGGCATTCCGCGTGAATGTCCTGACAGGCGCTCCCGTGTTTGTGGGCATCCTTGTGGAACATAAGTCTGGCCGCGATGCCGATATGTTCAATCAGCTTGCGCGTTACATGCGTTCCGTGATGAAACGCTTTGACGAGGGCCGCCTATTCGACGGACTCCCGACGATGGCGATGATTTTTTATAACGGACGAGAAAATTGGAATCCGCTTGAATTGCTTGAGAAGGACTATCCTGCGTATTTTCACGGCATGGTTTTGCCGTTCCGTTGTGCGTTCGTGAATATGTCGGACATTCCGGACAGCGACTGCCTTGCTTGCGAAGATGTCGCAACAGGCCTTGGAATCGCGGCGATGGCGCACGCTTACGACAAGGACGACATTCTTGAGGTGTTTAATCAGTTCAAGCCGAAACTGCAAAAAATGCCAGACAAGGAGCGCTCTTGTTTGTTAGAAAAAATTAGTGTATATTTGACGGAGTATCTAGATAAAGACGCTCTGAAGGAGTTGAACATGGCGTTCAAAAGCATTGGACAAAAGTATGGATTCGTCAGTGCTGGCGATGTTTTCCGCCAGGAAATTGCCGATGCACGCTCCGAAGAACAAGCCAAGGCGCAAAAGCTGATTGACGAGGAACGTCAAAACGCTAAAGCAGAATTGGCGCAGAATCGTGACGACACAGAAACTGTTCTACGTGAAATGGGAATGTCCGATGAAAAAATTGCCGAAATGCAGGCCAAATTAGAGGTACTTCGTCAAAGTAGACAGTCTCATGGATAACTTACTTTGGGTATATCGAGGAACAAATCTTAGCGGAGTAGAAAAAATTTTCTATCTTGCTTTCCGTAAATAAAAGAGGTTTTTTATGCTTGAACGTGAAGAAGTTTTGAAGCTCGCGAAGTTGTCTCGCTTGAGCATCGCAGAAGAAGATATTCCGGCAATCAAGGGCCACTTGGACAAGATGCTCGACCATCTCGAAGCATTGAAGGCTTTGGACCTTTCGAACGTGGAACCGATGACCGCTGTCGAAAACGGCGCTACCATCCTCCGCGAAGACGTGCCGGTGCAGGGCTTTACTCTTGAACAGGCTTTTGCTAACGCTCCGGCTGTCGAAAACGACCACTTCGCCATCCCGAAGGTGATGTAGTCGGCGCTCTTACCCGACGCATTTGCCGAATTTCGCGCATTTCGTTACGCATTTCGCTTTGAACAAGGTCAGTTGCATCGTTCCGGCCCGCATGGGCTCGTCCAGATTCCCGGGAAAACCACTCCTGAAGCTCAACGGTAAGGAGATGATTGTCCGTACCATGGAGCGCGCTCTCCTTGCGGATTGCTTTGACCGCATTGTCTGCGCGACGGACAGTTCAGAAATCGAAGCGGTGGTCACGGCGGCAGGCTTTGACTGCGTGATGACTGGCGAATGTGCAACTGGTTCCGACCGCGTGGCAGAGGCCGCCAAAAAGCTTGGCCTTGACTTGGTCGTGAATCTCCAGGGCGACGAGCCTCTCGTTGAACCTTCCGTGCTCCGCGATGTCGCGAAAGACCTCTCGGAACACCCCGACTGCTGGGTGACGGTCGCATGCCCGTTGAACCCTGCAGAAGCTGAACTCAAGACCGTCGTGAAAGTGCTCGTGCGCGACGGTGTGGCGGTTGACTTTACAAGGTCTGTGCCGCCTGCAGAGGCGAACCTCTGGTTCCAGCACCAGGGCATTTACGCATACTCCCGCGAAGCCCGTGACGAGTTTGCGTCGCTCCCGCAGAACAAGATTGAGCTGGATCGCTCGCTGGAACAGATGAGGATTTTAGGGCGTCGCCCCATCCGCATTGTCGAGAGCGTTTATCCGAGCATTTCCGTGGACGTTCCGTCGGACGCGACCCACGTCGAGAATATTTTGCTAGATCGTTTGCTAAATCCTTTGCTAGATGAACATTCTCAAAAAGGCAATGAACGCATCTGAAAAAAGAATTCTCAAACTCGCAATCATCCTCTTTATCATTGGTTTAACCGTCCGCTACCTCCCGTGGGGGCTCCCGTCTATAGAAACATTCGAAGTCGGTGACGCTATAGTTGTCGCTAATGCGCCTCCGGGAGCATCTTCTGACGCATTTTCATTTGCAGAAACAAGTGCGGTCTCGACTGACAATACCGATAAAGTAAAAACCCTAGCGGATCCTGGCCCGAAATCGACGGAGCATCACCTCGAACATCACCGTAAGGCAAAGAAAAAAGTCTCGTTTCCGTTAAACGTCAATACGGCAAGTGCTGACGACTTGTGCGCGATAAAGGGGGTGGGACCCAAGCTTGCGGAGAAGATTATAGAGCGTAGGAACGCTTCTGGACCGTTCAAAGGGCCGTCAGACCTCAAAAAAGTGCATGGAATTGGAAAGAAAAAGCTTGAAAACATGTTACAATCGATAATTTTTGATTAGTTTTAGGATATAAAACTTTACATAAGCATATTTATGAGTGAAACGAAGCTATATCTAGGTGTTGAAGTTGGGGATACTTCCATGAAGGTCGCCCTTGTGGATTCTTCTGAAAAGAAGGTGGTCAAGGCGGCTGTGATTCCGACGGAAACCAACCCCATTTACGATATTTTCCTTTTTGAAAGCATGCTCCAACAGTGGGTGGACGAAAACCAGATTAAAGATATTGCCGCGACTTCGGTGACGATGCCTGCGACGATGTCGATTATCCGCAAGGTCTATGTGCCACAGGAGGCTGTCGCCAACAAGGATCAGTATCTAAAATGGTATATGGAACTTTTCACTAATGCCGATGTGAGCGCTTACATCGTGGACTCCAAGACGCTGAGTGGTGACGATACTCTGGGGTACAATGTACTGATCATGGCCGTCCGCAAGGAATGGGTCGAAGCTCTGCGCAAGGGCTTCCGTTCTCGTATCCTTTCGCCAAAGTCGATGGAAGTCGATGTGCTCTCGCTTATGAACGTGATGGATGTGGGCGAAAAGATCAAGGACGCTGTGTGCGTGGTAAAGGCCGACTTCTCTGGTGTAACGCTTGCCTGGATGCGCCGTGATGAACTCCTTGCTTTGCGCTGTGTTTCGACGCTTTCGATGGTCGGCAAGACCGAAGACATCGCTTACCCGATTCTTGCAAACGAAATTGTTGAACAGATGAAGCTTGTCCAGTCCGAAAATGCCGTCAACGGTGTGACCGACGTGCGCCTCTGTGGCGAGATGGCTTCGAACGAGCAGTTTGTGAATACTCTCACAAGTAAACTTGGCGAATACCAGGTGTCGCTGATGACTGGCTTGTCTCAGCTCCCGTGCGATGAAAGCGTGAATCCCGTTGATATGATTTGCTGTGTCGGTGCTGTTGGCGCTGCACTCAATCAGATGGAGGGTGTATGATTCACATGAACCTTATTGCGGTGGCGGAAAAGAATTCCTCCGTCGGTAGTGTTTCTCAGCATTTGCATGTGACGAACGTTGCTGATGTGGAACGCCGCTATAAGAGAAAGTATTTGACGGCAGCTGTTGCCGCGTTGTTTGCTGTAGTTGCCTTTAGCTGCTACTTGAGCGTGATGGGGGTACCGGCTGCGCTGGATGGTGTGTTCCCGGATTCTTATCTCGAATTGATTGGGGCAAAGAAATCTGCGACGGACAAGACGACCCCTGCCGGTCCGACCGCCGAAGAGATTGCTAAACAGCAGGAAGCCGTGGCTCGTGCCCGTGCGGCGATGCCTGTCAAGGACATTGTTGGCGAAATCAATCCGCAAGTTCTTTTTAATAACAAACGAACAGGCTATGGCAGCTATTTGCCGCTCGAAAAACTTTCTTTCCAGAAGACATCTTTGCCGCAGTTCCTTTCGTTCCTCAATACCGCAGTCCCGGATGATATCGGTTTCTCGGAATGCGTGTACCAGGCTCCGAACTATTATTACTTGCGTGGTGTAGCGATGAAGGCTTCGTCGCAGCATACGCTTATGGATAGACTTAAGGCTGTGAGCAAACAGTTCCAGTCGCCGATTGCCTCTGAAGCGGCAACTGAAGTGGCTGCATTTGGACAGTTCTCTGTTCCGCAGGTGCGCCTCGACGCTGTGCGCGGCTTTGTTCCTGTTGGCGAAATTGCTTCCGAAGTTAAGGCTTTCAAGTCGCTTGCCGCTTCGAACAAGGTTCAGCTGAAGGGCTTGGAAAAGCCTGTTGTCGAAGATTTCGGTGTGTTTAAGCGTTATGCATACAACGTGTCATCGACGGCAGATTTTGCTGACTTGCTGAACTTCATGAACGCTTTTGCCAAATCCCCGATTCGCATGGGTGTGCCGAAAGCTGAGCTTAAGTACGCCAAGAAGTTCCTGATTTCGAACTTGCGCGTCGAAATGTTCGTACTTCGTTAGTATGCCGATTCGAATTACTGGTGGTTCTTTGCGGGGACGCAACATCGAGTCCCCGGATACAATGAAAACACGTCCGACAGCTTCCCGCACGAGGGAAGCTCTCTTTAACATTTTGCAGGGCGTCGATGGATTCCGCATGCTGGACCTTTTTGCCGGTAGTGGCATTATGGGGCTTGAGGCGTTGAGCCGTGGGGCCGCTAGTGTGACTGCTGTGGAACTTGCGCGTCCGCAGGCGAAGATGATTGAGCGTTCGTACAAGTCGGTCGGTATGGATTCCAGGCTAAAGCTCTTGGAAACGAGTGTGCTTACGCTCAAGAAAGAAATTGTCTGTGCCGATGGTGGTTTTGATCTGATTTACGCAGATCCGCCGTTCAAGGACATGGATTACCCGGACTTGCGTCCGTTTATGGAGTGGCTGAACCCTGGTGGCGTGGCTGTTTTTGAGGCTCCGAGCCGCAAGTTGCCTGAATGGACCAAGGGTGATGGTTTTCAGGGGCAAGTTCGCCGCTATGGTGAGTCGTCCCTGATTATTTTCAGGGCGTGATTTTTGTACATTGTACCACATGGTGTGGAATTCTAAAGCACAGAAGAAATCGATTGTGGAGGATGGCTGCGGACGCCATGTGGCGGTGTTCGCGGGCTCCTTTGATCCGTTTACAGTCGGTCACTTTGACCTTGTAAAACGTGCCGCCGGCATCTTTGATTCCCTGATTGTACTTGTCGCCCAGAATGCAAGTAAGAAAAACTTGTTTGATGCCGAAACGCGCAAGGCGATGGTGGAGGCGGCGGTCTCTGAATTCCCGAATGTATCGGTCGCCGTCCATGGTGGGCTGACGGTCGATTTTATGAAATCGGTGGGCGCGCATTACCTGGTGCGCGGAATCCGCAATTCTGCCGACTTGGATGCTGAACAGGCGGTCGCTTGGAACAACAAGGTCATTTACGGCGACGGCGATGTCGAAACGGTGCTTTTGCTCAGTGCGCAGGAACATCTCGTGGTGAGCAGTACGCTTGTGCGAGAACTCCTCAAGTGCGGAGCTGGTAAGAGTGCTGCCGAACAGAAGTCGCTCATTTCTAAATATGTGCCGAAGAGCATGGTCTCCATGCTTTTAAAAGAGTTTAGGAAAAATTATGAAGCCATTTAAATATTTGCCCAAGGCCTTGCAGACGCTATTGATTGCGAATGCAGTCGTTTTTATTATCGCTTTTCTTGGGCGCGGACTTGAAGTGGACTTGGGGGCCGGTTACGGGAGCCTCACGGATTACATCAATTACTTTGGTGCGTTTATGCCGCGAGTTCCGCTTGAACTTTGGCGTTACGTGACGTACATGTTCATCCATTTCGATTTTATGCATTTCTTCTTCAATATGCTGATGCTTTGGATGTTCGGTTCCGAAGTGGCAGAATGGATGGGTGCACGTCATTTTGTCTCGATGTACTTTTTCTGCGGTATTTTTGCGGCTCTGTTCAGCTTCTTCATGTGCTTGCTCGGACTCACTAACAATCCGATTATCGGTGCGTCGGGCGCCTTGATGGGTGTCTTTGTCGCTTACTACAAGTTCTTCCCGGATCGCGTCATCCTCATGTTCTTTGTCATCCCGATGCGAATCAAGAATGCGATGTGGGTGATGATTGCGCTCGATATCCTCTTTGCAAATTCGGGCGACATGATTGCGCACTTTGCCCACTTGGGCGGTGTGGTCGGTGGATTCCTTTACATGGCGGTTTACCAGAACGGACCGAAGGTGCTTTACCACTCTCCGCTTTCGGCTATTTTCCGTTTGTTCTCCAGGAATCCTGAAAAGTATAATCGAGAAAGTTCGGAAACGCGCTCTTATCGGAGTGGTCGCATCGAAGAACCGGAAATTCTCGAAGGTGAAGTGTTCTACGTAGATGAACAGAAACGCATGGACGAAATCCTCAAGAAGGTGGAACGCAGTGGTATCCAGTCCTTGACGGAATCGGAACGTGAATTTTTATTAAAAGCGGGTGACAAGTTGCGTCGCCGTCGCGGAGGATTCTAATGAAGAAAGTTCTTGGTATGGGCGCTGCCCTTGTTGATATTTTGGCAAACGTGAGTGATGAATGGATTGCTGCTCAGGGCGTGCAGAAGGGTGGCATGAACATGGTCGACTGGCCGCAGATGGAAAAGTTCCTTGGCGCTCTCGACAATCCGATTCGCGTACCGGGTGGCTCGACTTGCAATACCATGGTCGGTCTTTCTCGCTTGCATGGCAAGGCTGCTTTTATTTCGAAGATTGGTGATGACGAACTCGGTAAGCTTTTTCAGGAACACTTGAAGAATAATGGCGTGGAATCGAAGCTCGGGATGAGCGATGTCGCTACGGGTTGCGTGTTCTCTGCTGTGACTCCGGATGCCCAGCGTTCCATGTGGACTTACCTTGGCGCTTCGGACTTCCTCGGTTCGGATGACTTTACTCCGGCACTCTATGACGATGTGGGCCTCCTTTACGCTGAAGGCTACCGTGCATTTAACGGTGAATGCTTCAAGAAGTCGTTTACGCTGGCTCGCAGTCTCGGTGTTGAAACCGCTCTCGATTTTAGCTCGTTTGGCGTGGTTGAAGCTTGCCGCAAGCTCTTCGACGAACTTTTTGCAGAAAAGATGATTGATATCATCATTGCAAACGAAGATGAAGCTTATGCCTATGCAGGTGTCAAGGAAGAAGCTGCTCTCGAAGTCTTGGCAAAGAAGGCGAAGGTCGCTGTCGTGAAGATTGGCAAGCGCGGTGCTTTGATTGCTAAGGATGGTGTGGTGACTCGCGTATCTGCGGGAGCTGCAAAGGCGATTGATACGACGGGCGCTGGTGACCTCTGGGCATCGGGATTCCTCTATGGCTACATGAACGGCTGGGATATGGAACGCTCGGGTAAGCTCGGCAGCATCGTTTCGAACGAAGTCGTTCAGGTGATGGGTGCTCAAATTCCGGAAGAAGGCTGGCAGCGCATTTACGCCCAGATGTAATTGAGGGAATATGGTTTCTGTTGTTCGATCTTTTGTGAAATCGCGGGCTCTGAGTGCCTTGTTTGTGCTTGCTTTTGCTGGGGCTGTGAATGCGGCAGGACCCAAAGCGGCAGTAAACACTGCTGAACGTGATGCCGAGAAGGCAGAGCTTGTCGCAGAAATTGCTGTGCGTGATAGCGTGATGGCACTTCGCGATAGCGCATGCACTGTAGAAAAGCAATCGCTGCGGTCGGATCTCGAAGTGGAAAAGACTAAGTGTGAAAACTGGGAACAGAGCTACAATACGCTCAAGAAGAACAACGAAACTTGTGCTAAGGCTTTAAGCGTTGCAATGCAGGCCAGTCAGGAACAGGCCGAAAAGCAAAAAGCTAAGGATGCCAAAGCTAAGGAAGATGAAAAGAACAGCATGATGATGCAGTCGGCATCGATGCTTGGTAGCTTTGGTCTTGGCATGCTTATCATGTGGCTGATTCTCGATTAATTTTTTAGTCGCGGCACTGCCGCGGGGAGTTGAAATGAAAAGAACCGCTTTTATCATGAGCCTGCTTATGTGCGCGGGCTTTTCGTTTGCTAAAAAATCGGATGTGCCGGCTGGACCGTTCCATTTGCGTTCGGCACTGAAGCAGATTGCTTCCATTCCGATGACGACGGCTGAAATTTCGGCGTACATGCCCGAAAAGAAAGTGCTGTTCGTGGTTGGCGGCGAGAATGTTTTGGAAGTGGTCGATATGGCAGACCCCGCCAACCCAAAAAAGGTGAGCGAAGTCAAGTTGCCGGGGGGCGCCTCTAGCGTGACGGTCAATGGCGACCTCGTGGCGGTAAGTCTTTTGAACAACCCCGAATGGGAAATGGGACATGTGCAGGTCATGCGCTACAACAAGAAACTTGAAGTTCTTGGAAAACACGAATTGTGTTACATGCCTGACATGATTACCTTTACTCCGGATGGAAAGAATTTGCTCGTGGCATGCGAAGGCTCTCCGGATGAAAATTTTGTGGAAGACCCGGAAGGCGGCATTGGTGTTTTGTCGATTGCTGGCGTGAATGTGTCGAGTGCTGCTGATTTGGCGAAAGCTTGGAAAAAGCCGCAGAAGACGGTTGTCGGATTTGGCGAACAGGATTCGCTTGCTCTGATGGCAAAGGGCGTTCGTAAGACGGGCGTGAAGAGTTTTGTTCAGTCTCTTGAACCGGAATATATTACGGTTTCCGAGGATTCTAAAACCGCGTGGGTGAGCTTGCAAGAGAACAATGCTCTTGTGAAGTTTGATGTCGAATCGAAAAAAATATTGGATGTGTTCCCGCTCGGTTATGTGGACCATTCCAAGCCGGGATTTGGTCTGGACATCAAGAAGAACAAAAAAATTGAAATCAAGAATTATCCGTTGCGAGGCTTGCGCCAACCGGATGGAATTTCGGCGTTCACTGTGAACGGCAAGACGTTTGTGCTTACGGCGAATGAAGGTTCTCCGGTCAATGATTACAAGGCTTGGACGGATGTGACGACTCCGATGATGCTGGCTCAGAATGGCTTGCTGGATCCTAGCGTGTTTACGACCGAAATGCTCGAAGAGGTGAAGAACATTTCTGTGAGCAATTTGGAACGCTGCAATGTGGCTCCGGATAAGACGGAGAATGGCAGATGCCCTTACATGTATAGCTTTGGAACGCGCTCGATAAGCATTTTCGATGGCGAAACGGGGCACCTGATGTGGGATTCTGGCGACGCTTTTGAACAGACGATGGCTCAGATGGCGCCTGATTATTTTAACTGGAATTCCAAAAAGGGCAAGGTCAAGATGGATGCCCGCAGTGAAGACAAGGGCTGCGAACCGGAAAACGTGACGACGGGTATTGTGGGCGATAAGCGCTATGCCTTTGTTGGCCTGGAACGCACGAGTGGCGTTGCCGTGTTTGACATTACGGGAATCGAGAGCGGGAATGCTCCGAAATTGGAAGATTTCTATTTAGACCCGAAAGATCGCGGCCCTGAAGGCATCTTGTTTATCCCTGCTGAAAAGAGCCCGAACGGTGAACCGCTTTTAGTTGTAGGCTACGAGTACAGCAAAACACTCGCTGTGTATAGCGTGAAGTAACTTCTTAGTGTTACAGTAAATTTTAGGTGCTTTAATATTATTAAATAGATTAGCGTCTTGTATTACAAAAAGCGTCGGCCAAGGTATTTTCTTCGCAGTAGCGTGCAAAACGAGAGTCGCGAACGACTGCTAGCAGGCGTTCATGACCGAGTGAAGCCGCTGACGCCGTAGGCGTCAACTCTGAGCTGGGGCCCCGCCCGCATGCTTTTCAAAAAAACTTTTTTTTCATGTAATGAAATTACATGACCGTTTCCGGCCATGGGTGCTTTGGATAGCGTCCGCGGAGTTCTTTGCGAACTTCGGCGTAGGTGTTCTGCCAGAAGCTTGTGAGATCCCATGTCTTTTGAATCGTGCGAAAGTTCGGTGCGAGAATGTCGTAACGCACTTTGAGCTTGCCATCTGCGATTTTGTGCTCGCCGCGGAGCTGCATAAAGTCTTCGATGCGTGCTGAAATCTCGACGAGAACGCCGTCTGCGCTTTGTACAATCTTGCCGCTGCTCTGTTCATCGGCTGTTGCAACTTCTTGATAGCTGTAGCGGGCGCGCTTGCCGTTAGGCAACACGTAATGATCGGGGAATGTCTTTTGCAGCCATGCGAGCATGGACTTACCGAAGTAATCTTCGACAATGTTGCGGTAACGGTCTTCGTTGATGTCGCGCAAAAGGAATATGCCGTCCGTAAGCTCGTTTAGAATAAGTTCCATATCCTCGTCATTGAATTCGGGGAGGCCGTATTCCGGGTAAAGCTTTGCCGCAAGGCGCATCTTGATAAGGAGCGTCTGGATGTTTTCGGTGAGGTAACGGCCGGTCCAGTTTTCTTTTTCGAGCTTGTCGCGCCAAGCTTCGGCGGTGAGCTCTTTGAGCTTTTCGAGGACTTTGGGCGAGGCCTCTTGCGGGAGAATTTCTTTGCGGCTTGTTTCGCGAATGTCACCATTGGGACTTTCGCTTTCGTGAATCTCGATGCCGATAAAGCGTTCTTGACCGCTACGCCATAACAGTTCATAGCGAATGTTTTCGCTTTCGCCGCCGAGCAATTCTTTGGGCACTGGAGCGTAAAGGCTTACGCGCAGTTCTGATTTGCTGCCGCCACCCGTGCGGAGCATAGAGAGTGCGAGCAATGCGTATGGCGGCTCTGATACTTGCAAACGGATGGTGTTGCCGTTGCTCAACTTGTAAACGTTTCCGCTTGGAGTGGCAAGTGCATCCGGGAATGCGGCGAGAAGGCTTTGGGCTATGGCGTGTGTGTCGGGCTCGCCTTTTGCGATAGGCATACCTCTTCTCTCGTCTCTCGTCTCGGTTGGTGAGCCTGCCGAACCACGTCTCTCGTCTAAATTGTCTCTGTAATCGCGGAGCTGCTTTAGCGTGAACGAGACTTCTCGCGGAACGTTGATGGCTTTTGAAAGTGTATCGCTTGCGAGCGTGAGCAAGTTGAGCGTGTTTTTAGATTTCTGTACAAACTCTGTGCCGGAATGAATCCAAGCCATGGCGGCGAGGAGCAAGTCGGGGAGGTCTGCGGTGCTTGTTGCTTTTGCCAAAATCAATGCGAGCGGAATATTTGAAATTGGCGTTTGGATGGCTCGCTTGCCAAGTTCCGTGATGCAGCCATCTTGCAACATGCCGAAGTTATTGAGCATCGCATTGGCGACTCTTTCGCGCGCTTCTGGAATCGCCGTGGGCAGTTTTATTTGGGATTGCTTCGCAATGACGTCATCATCAATTGTCACCCTGGAGCCGTTAGGCGATAGGGCCCATGAATCTTCAAGCGCTGCTTTTTGCAATAAAAGTTCCGAGGGCTCGATTTGCAAGACTTCGGGCACGATGCCTTGTGGCATGTGCTTCTCGGCATCTTCCGTCCAGAGGCGGATGGCACAACCGTTCTGTGTACGGCCGCTACGGCCACTGCGCTGGATGGCGTTTTGCAGCGAAATCGGGAGCGTGCGGAGCACATTCACTTTTTCGCTATCGTCATATTCGCTGACGCGTTCGATACCGCTATCGACAACACCTGTCACATTTGGAACAGTGATAGACGTTTCTGCAATGTTGGTTGTAAAGATGACACGCGGACGTTCCGTTTCTTCGAAAATGCGGTCTTGCGTTTCGCGGTCTTGGCCGCCGTAGAGTTCAAGGAACTCGGCGACGTTGTCGCCCAGAGCTTCGCTCGCGGCGGTGTGGCATTTGGCAATTTCGGCTTTACCCGGCAAGAATACGAGCGTAGTTTGCCAAACGTTATTGCGGTACAACGTGCGCAATGCCCGGACAACTTCGCTTTCGATTCCCTGACCTGCGCTGATGTTTGTGCCTGCGGCAGGTTTTTGGTGAAGAATTTGTACGGGATAAAGCGGATGCCCGAGTTCCAGACATTTGACGCCGAGCGCTTGTTCCTTTTCTTCGCGGTTGAGCTTTGCGCTCATGACAGCGATTCTCGGTGCCTTGATGCTTTCGCTTTCGGATGCGCGATTTGCGGTTTGCAATTTGAGCAAGTACGCAAAGAGCAGGTCCATGTCGGCTTTGCGTTCGTGGTATTCATCAAAGATGACCCATTCCGCATTCATCTTGCCGTGCAGAAGTTCCTGCAAAAAGTTACCGTACGTTTGGAACAATATTCGCGTAGCGCTAGATTTGCAACTGTCTTGACGGAACTGGTAACCGACGGTTTTGCCACACGGCTCGTTGTGGAGCTTTGCAGAGTACTGTGCGAGGGCGAGTGCTGCAATGCGTCTCGGCTGCAATACGACAATGCGCCCGCTAAAGTGTTTGCTCAAAAACCACGGAATGTACAAAGACTTACCGCTACCGGTGGGCGCTTCGACGAGCAAGTTGTTCGTCTTGTTGACGGCGTCTACGAGCTTTTGTTCTTCTTCGGCAATGGCTAAATCTTTGTATGTGCGCATTGTAGATTTTCTCTTTAGGTCTCTTTAAAAAAGTTGACCCCGGCACAGTGACCGGGGTATATAAATTAGATCTTTCGCTTCTCTCGTCTCTAGTCTGTGAGCGAAGCGGTCTTTCGTCTCGTTAAGCCTTCGGGTATCTCAGTTTTTCACCCGTTGCGACATCCATGTAAGGCGGCTTTCCTTCGCGGAACTTCTGGTTGATGACCAAGTTCTGGAGTCTCCTACGGATGCCAGCTTCGGTCTTGCAGAAGAAGAACACGACCTTGTTTGTACCCGGAACCTGGAACACAGCGAGCTTAAACTTCTGTGAAACGGCACGACGGAAAAACTTCACATCTTCTTTCTTCGGGATGACCTGATCGCTACCCGGCTTGATTTCGCAAATCATGTCGGCATCGGCAAGCAAAGCCTTGGACTTCTGCTGGAGAGCGAGGAAGTTCGGTTCGGTGCTCTTGCGGATGTTTTCCATGTTGAACGGGCTTCTGGCTTTCAGGCCCTTGAGCGCACCACGGATGATAAAAAATAAAGCGACGACCACGACCAGAATAATCAGGTAGGGCCAGTTGTTTGCGAAAAAGTCTAACATAATCACCTCAATTTGGTGCCTCAAATATAGCAATTTTTGTGAACTTCGCAAAAAACGCTAGCGAATGCCTTTTGTATCTTTGATTCGTGAAATTTTTTGTGAAGACTTTTTTGTTAGCGGGGATAGTTTCCGCTTTTGTATCTGCAAACGCCGCCGAAACAGATTCGCTGCGTGTGGATTCTGACCAATGCAGCGATGGTGCAAAAATCGAATCGATTGAGTTTGAAGGCTTGGAACATACGAAGCCGCATGTGGTGTGGCGCGAACTCACGCACAAGGTTGGGGGCGAATTTTCGCAGAAGACTTTTGAGTCAGAGAAGCTTCGCCTGCAAGACCTAGACCTCTTTACGGATGTTTACGTTTCCTGTAAAACGTTCGGCGATTCTCTCTCGTCTCTCGTCTCTCGTCCCTCGTCTATAACACTCACGTATCACGTTAAGGAAATCTTCCGTTGGATTCCTTCGCCGGCAGGCAAAAAGACGGACCGCGATGGACTTATGCTCGGGCTTGCGCTTGCGAACTTGAATGTGCTGGGCGAAGACATCCGTGCCGAGGTGCAGTTCCGTACCGCCATTGACCCGTTCTTCGAAAATAACGAGTACGCCTTTTACGCAAGTTCCCCGTATTTGTTCGGGCTGCCGTTGGGCTGGAATTTTGAGTTCTTGCGGACGGATAGTTGGGACGACCTTCGTGGTTTTCAGGATGCGACATGGTTGCTTAGTTTAGATGTGAACTGGAAACTGCTTTCGCATTTTTCAATTCTCGGAAAAACGGTGTACCGCTATTTAGAAAAGGGACCTGGCGTGTTGCCTGAATTTGGGCTTGGCTTTGCTGTGGACTACCGCGATAGCGAACTTGATACGCGCAAGGGAATTTATTTTGAAAGTGACGTGACGCATGTTGGCGTTGGCGGCAAGCGTGGCGAGAATTTTGTCGAGTTCCTGGAAGATGCTCGTGCCTATTACACGTTTGGTCGATTTGTCACGGGGGCGACAGCGCTTGTCCGTATGCGTCCGGGCGATGTGAAAAAATATGATTATTACTATCACGGCGGGGCTAATACGTTCCGCGGTCACGAGTCGGACTCGTTGCACTTAGGTGTCCACGAAATGCTTTTGACTTTGGAAGAACGCTTTGTGTTGCGTGAGCGTCGTCCGGCTTCGTTATGGGGTGTCAACTTCTTTTACGGAATCCAGCTGGTGGCGGGCTTAGATGCAAGCGTGCTTTGGGATAAAGGCACTCCGGGCTGGAAAAATTACGAAGGTGCTGTCTATGGTGGCCTCCATATTGTAATCCCGGCGTTGGACCGAATTCGCTTTGAGGTGGGGTACAGCCCTGATCACGGTGAACCGGTGTTTTATTTTGGACTCTTTGACAAGGTGACCTCGGCACGCTGGCGGAGTAGGTAATTTGGATTTGAAGACACTTTGGTAAAAAAAGACTTTACAATTTCCGAATAAATACTAAATTAGGGATTATATTTGTAATAAAAAGATAATGAGGCTCAAAGTGGGCCGACGGAGAATAAATGGCAATAAACTACTTGGATCTTCCAATTGGACGCAAGTATCCTTACGAAGTGGACTGCGTCGTGGAAATCGGCAAAGACACGAACTTGAAGTATGAATACGACGAACGCCTGCATGTGTTCCGTCTTGACCGTTGTCTTTTGAGCTCTATGAGCTATCCTTGCACGTATGGTTTTATTCCGAGCACCAAGGCTGACGATGGTGACGCTTTGGACATGCTCATTTACAGCCCGGCATCCATGATTACGGGTACGGTTTGCACTTGCCGCGTGATTGGGGCACTCGACATGACCGATGGTGGCAAGAAGGACTACAAGGTTTTGGGCGTGCCGGTGTTCAACCCGCGTCCGTTCTGCGACATTACCGACGTGGACCAGATGTTCCTCCGCATTACCAAGAACTTCTTCCAGAACTACAAGGAACTGGAAGGCAAGGACGTACAAATTGGTGAATGGAAGGATGCCGCTTTTGCTCGTGAAAAGGTGATTGCAGCACACAAGGCTTACTTTCAGAACCAGGTCCAGGTGCCGGAATCCTGCTATCAGGAACCCGAACACGATGATAAGATAACTGCAGAGGAATTAATCTAAAGGCGAGTGCAGCGACCGTGCTTGCACGGGCATTGCCGAGCCGCTGATTAAAGAACCGCGAAGCGGTAAACTCATTTAGTAGCGAGAGCTGCGGTTAGCGTCGCGGGTTATAAAATTTGTCTATGGTCTTGCTTTTGAGGGCGAGGCCATTTTTTTTAGAATTTGTTGGTTTTGTTACAAAATATTTAATATATTATTTTTGTTGTAACAATTAAATTATATAGAGGTCTTATGAATAAGCTTATGCTTACTTGCGCGATGTCGCTCATGCTGCTTAGCACGTCTGCTATGGCACTGACGATTAACGTTGAACCTAAGAAAGAGGAAAGCTCTCGCGTGGCTCCGCCTCCTCCGCCACCTCCTCCGGCTCCGTCAATTACCTGCAAGTTTGCAGAACCGAAGTGTGACCGTCATGACAGAATTCATGCTGAACGTTACAACAACGATCAGAAGATGTATAGCCGTGGCGAATGTTATCGTGGCGAAAAGGAACGTAAATTTGACTTCTATTGCGATAATGGTGATGTCTGGATGCAGATTGATTACCGTCGTGACCGTGCTGACCGTATTGATTGCAAGGACCCGAAACGTGGTAAGTTCTTTGCCGCTCGCAGCATTAGCGAATGCGAAGATCTTTATCGCGACAACTATCGTCGCATGGAAAAGCCGCACAAGAAGCATCACTATATCGACCGTCGCGACTAAGTTTGCGAAAAATTTTAGCGAGCGCCTGCTCGCTTGCTGAAATTAGAAAGCCTCTCGCTTAAAATGATGTGAACCCCGAAAGTTGGACACAACTTTCGGGGTTTTCATGTATAAGAAACACACAGAAAATGAATGGACTGCCGCTCTAGAGCTTTACCAAAA
>CADAWC010000020.1 GCA_902791475.1 Fibrobacter succinogenes | reverse complement strand
ACTTGTTCATTTAACGGGGTGACGTTTATACCGGTTGTGATTTGCAGGTATTCATGGGCATAATTCCCAGCTGCGGTAAATGACATTTCGTATTCGTGCCCGGGGGTGTTAGCCGGAATGCGACCGGATATGGTGCACTCGGCTTTACTGCTTGGCAGTGTGCCGCAATCCAGTTTCAGTCCCAGCGTCTTGACCGTTGTATTTACCGGGTAATTGATATAAAAATCATAAACTCGATTGAGTTCCGTAATTTCATAAACGACAGGTTCGATGAAGTCTCCCGCTTTTACCGTCTGCACCGACTTTCCGCTGATGAGCCTATGGCTTATGTGTGTGTTGAACTGGGCAATGGCGGTTTGCGTCATTGCCAATAGGGCTGCGGTGAACAGGGAAAGTCCGTGAAGCTTTTTCATAAAATCCCCTTTGAATATGGTATGGTTTTGCCTACTTGTTAATGATAGAAATAAAATTTTATGGCGTTTGTACGTTCGTTCATTTTACGGCCAAATCTACGACGAGGGCAATTGCCATGCCGATACTGCAAATGCTGATAAATCGCTGGATGAACTTGTTACCTTTCTTGCGCTGCGTGAAACTGCCAAGGTAGCCGCCAAACCATGCGCCTGCTGCCATGATGATGGCGATGGGCCAGTCGATTTTTCCGGCAATTCCCAGTGCAACCGTGCTTACGATCAGGAACACATTCGTGAGTGCGTTCTTGATGGCGTTCACGTGAATCGGGTCAAGGCCCGTGTAGCGCGTGAGTCCGAAAATTTGTACAAAACCGACACCCACCTGCACAATGCAGCCGTATATGGCGATACCGAAAAATCCGAGGGCGCCTTTGATGGTGAGCTTTTCGGGAGGTGTCTCAGGGGGCTTTCCGAGAATGTCCTTGCGCAAGTTGCTCATGACCACCACAAGGCATATCACGACGGCGAGAATCGCCTGAAATAGTTTATCGCCAATGCGAACCAAGAAGCATGCGCCAAGGAGTGCACCTAAGATTGTCGGCAACAAGAGCTGCAAGAAAATTTTTTTGTTCAGGTAGCCGTGACGTGCGAGATTGAATGCGCTGCTGAAGTTCCCGATGATGAGCCCGATGCGGTTTGTGCCGTTGGCGACAGTCGCAGGAAGCCCGAGAAAAATCATGATGGGGAGGCTAAGCGTGGAACCTCCGCCTGCGATGCTGTTGATGAGGCTTACGACTGCACCCAAAATAAAGAACGCCGGGTACTGGGCGTAATTCCACCATTCTGTCACTTGGCGAGTTCCTTTTCAATAAACTTTCTGTTGCTTTCGACTTTCTCGCGCTGCGTTGTTTCCGGGAATTCCGCAAGGCACTTGTCGAGTGGTGCGATGGCGTCGTTCAGCAGTTTCTTTTTCTTTTCTTCGTCCGTTTGCTTTAGAGACTTTGCAAAAATTTGCGATGTCGTTTTGCGCTGCTTGTTGCAATAAGCATCAGCAAGGGCGATGTACTTTTCGTTTGCTTCTTTGCGGAGCTTGCTCGTCTTGAGTTTGTTCAGCAAATCCTTTGCCTTGTCAAACTTCTCGTTTGCGATGAGCGTGTCTGCTTTCGCAAGTGCTGCGGCGGGGTCTTGCTTTTCCCACATTTTGGCGGTTTCGGAGTTGGTCGCCTTTTCGAGCTCTTCGATGTGATTCAGGAATGCCTGCACTTGTAGCGTGTCTTCGAAATCGCGGTAGCGGATGCGGAATGTTTCGGTCTGCTTGCGGGCTTCGGCGAATTGCGCTTTTTCGTCGGCGAGAACCTTGATTTCGTCAAATTCTTTCGATGCCTTCTTGAGTGTGTTTGAATAAGCGATTTTCTTCTGGTCTTTAGCCCAGTTTGCAAGTGAGTCTCCCGGAGCGAGCTGCGCAATCAAACTGTCTGCGGTTTCGGCGACCATGCTGTATGAGGCTTGCACGCGGTTCATGTTCTGAATCTGGAGTGCCATCGATTCAAATTCTTTCGCCTTTTCTTCGCGGCGCTTGCCGAAAGCTTCGCGGAGCGTGTCCGAATGCGCTTGCCATTTTTCCCACATCGGAGCCATAGTCGAGAAGCTGTTCAAGATGACGGAGGCGGAGTCCGTTTGACCGGCGCGGCTGAGAGTGTCGGCGTAGCTAAAGACGTAATTGGCGAGTGCTGGGAATGCCTTGTACGGGTCCATCGTCGTTTCGAGTGTGCAATGCGAAAAATGCGTCTTGTCGCATGGCGGCAACATCATCAAGACCGTATCGACTCGAGTCTGTACGAGAATGGTCGGCGTTTGTTCCGGAGTCAAAATCTGGTCGGGCGTTGAGAGCTTGAATTGGTCGAGAATCTGCGAAGCGCTATCGCCGGTGACGACCTGCATTTCGGTGTGCGTGCCAGTCTGCGTTTCTGCGGATTGGACCGTGTCTTGCCCGATGACTTTAGTGAACGGAGTTTCTGTGGGCTTTACGTCTGGAGATGGGCATTGACTTGTCCCGATGCATGCGGTGAGCGAGAACGCTGCGGCGAATGTGGCTGCCTGAACGAAAACCGTTGATTTAGACATGAAACACTCCGAAAAAGTTCAATATTCCTGCGTTATCAAAGATAATAATTAGAATGTGTAAAACCTAGTGCAGTCAATAGTCATTGGTCATTAGTTGTTAGAAGCCGTGATGGCTTCAGCTGCTTAAGCTATTGACTAATGACCAACAGCTGATAACTAATTGTTACTCAGCATCGGCTTCGATAGGTATGAATGCGTTTTGGCTGCTGAAGTTTTCGGGCAAATCCCAGTCATCATCCTTGGGCATGGCGGCCTGCGGTTTTGGCGGCTGAACTGGCGTGAATGTCTGCTGCGGATCAAGTGGAATCTGCTTTGCGGCTTCCTTTGCCTTCTTGATGGAATCTGCCTTCATGACTTCTGAAACTGGCCTTGCATCAGCAGGGATGACTTGCTGCGGCTTCGGCGCACTTGTGATTGGCGCAGTCTCGGCTTGCGCAGTAGCGGGCTGTGCGACACTGGGTGCAGCTTCTTGTGCTTTAACCGTCGCGGAATCTGTTGCGTTTCCGGTTTGCGGAGGCGTGTTTGTCTGCGGCATCGGCAAGCTCACGACAATTCCAGATTTTGCAATTGTTTCGGCGGCTATCTTCTGTACTTGCGGCGGTGTGAATCCTGGCACATCGAGCCACGGGAGCGGGCGGCCTTTTTCGCCGTTCACCAAAGCTTCACCGGTCATCGGGTCCACCGTGAGTTCTCCACGTTCGTTTGTCAGCATCAGCGGCACTTCGCCCGTGGCGATCATCGAAATGTCTAGGAAGTCGATTTGCTTCGGGATGCCGAGAATGTCTATTTCTTCCTTCGCAAAAGAAGCCCACTGCGGCAAACCACCCGAGGCGCCTGCAATACGCGTGCGTCCCGATTTCAAAGGCTTGTTGTCGTCAAAGCCCACATAGCTTCCGATTGCAATCACGGAATCCAATGCGATGCCGTTCTTTTCCTTGACATACGTCGGGAGCGCTCCAAGGAACGCCACGTTGCGGTAATCATTTGTCGTACCTGTCTTGCCCATCACCGGGTAGCGGAGCTTCGATGCGCCTTCAGGATTCTTGACGCTAAGCGCGGTGAGCTGGCTGTGTGCCGTACCATTCGTGAACACGGAGCGCAACATCACGCCCATCTGCGTTGTCACGGTATCGTCGAGCACCGTCATTGATTCCATCTTGTTCCTGAAAATCGTACGGCCATCGCGGTTCTTGATTTCCTTGATAAAGCAGGCTTCGGTCCAGTTAGCGTCCTTGCATTTGAAAATCTTGCCTGTGAGGAGCGTCTGGTAGGCGGTCGTGATTTCGGCAAGCGTAATGTCGTTCACGCCGAGCGGCATACTGAACACTTTCTGCAATTTTTGGTGGATGCCGATTTCATTTGCAAAGCGGGCGTAATCAGCCATCGCAAGCGCACGGCGGTAATCCGGCCAGTAACGCAGATGAGCCATGTCAAAGTAATCTGCATCGCTATCGACCGGTTCAATCATGGCGTTCAAACGTTTAAAGTCGGCAAGCGTAAAGTTTTCAATCAGCTGTACGGAATCGAGCGGCAACAGCTTTGTCGATTCATCCGGGTCGAGCTCCTGGATTTCGCGGGCACGCCAGATTTCAGAGTAACGCTTGAAGTTGTGGTTCACGTACTTCGTGATTTTCGGATCGCGCTTCGCTTGTTTCAAACCAATGTCCGTAAACGTGCCGTAGCGCAAGTTCTGTACGGCGCGGGCCTGCAATACCTTGCCGTCGTTCATATAACGTTCCACGAGTGCATCGCGTGCCTTCGTGAATTCGATTTCGCGCTTGACGTCTTCCTTCATCATGAGGCCGAACTTGTCGCGCAAACGTTCCACGAACTTGATGCGTTCTTCGTCCGGATTGCGGGCAAAGCCGTTTTCGCGGGCAACGTCTTCGAATTCCTTGTCCGAGAGCTTGTCCATGAGGTGTTCCAAAAGCCAAATACTAGCGATGTTTTCGGAACGCGTGGCGGCCCAAGCGATGCTTACGACATCGCCCTTGTTTTTGTGGTCTGGGCGCGGGAAGTAGAACTGGTTCCCGTACTGGAAGACGTTGAATTCGTTTTCGAGATTGTCGAGGTAGTTCCAATGGTACTTGAGTGCAAGCGCGTAAAGAATCGGCTTCCAGCTAGAACCGAGCTGACGAAGCGCCTTGAAGCTACGGTCAAATCCTGTGTTGTGGAAACCGCCCTGGCTTGCGAGCACCTTGCCGTTCTGGATGGCGACGAGGGCGCCTTGCAGCACCGGTTCTGTTTCAATCTTGCACTGGGCATAACCGTCAATCGGGGTTTCGTCGATAATGCTTACGAGGAGAATGGCGCCCGGCTTGAGCTGGGTCGCGAGAATCTTGTTCACATCGCCACCGGCGAGCTTGGCAAAGTCATTCACGGATTGCTCCGTGACAATGCCCTTGAGCTGTCCGAAGTTCAACTTGAGTGATTGCAGTCTGCCGGTTGTATCGTAGAAAACGCTATCCACGGCGCCGTAGAGGTAATCGCCCTTGCGAGCGGTGCGGGCGCGGTTTGCAAATTGCGCCTTCGGGAGCACAAAGCCACCGAGCTGTAGTTGCAAGTTGCTGATGTTTGTCTGCAATGCGCGCTTGGCCGCGTCCTGCGACTTGGCGTTCAAAGTTGTCGTGATTTCGAGCTGAGCTTTGCGCCAGTCTTCGATGCCTTCCTGCTGGAAAAGTTCGTGGAAATAGTCGCTGTCGAGGCGTTCTTCAAGGCGTTCAAGCGTCGTGCTCATGGTAAAGCGGAAGTTGCCGTGGTTAAATTCCAGCGGCTTTGCGGTGGCTGCGTCCATGTCGGCCTGCTCGATGTAGCCTTCTTCGACCATGCGTCCGAGCACGTAGCGGAGTCGCGCTTCACCGCGTTCGATTGCCTTTTGCCTGCGTTCTTCGGTGCGCTGGATGAACGGGTCGTAGTTGAACGGTCCCTTGACCGAGCCTGCAATGAAGGCGCATTCGGCGAGCGTGAGGTCCTTGAGTTCCTTGTTAAAGAAATACTGGGCTGCGATAGCCACACCCTTGCCCGTACCCGAAACGTGGAACTGGTTCAGGTAAAATTCCAGGATGTCTTCCTTGGTAAAATGCTTCTCCATGCGGAGCGCGTTCAAAAATTCCTTGAGCTTTTCCTTGATGCTGCGTTCTTCACGACCAAAAATGTTCTTGACTGCCTGCTGCGTGAGCGAGGAACCTCCCTGGCTCATTCGTCCGGACTTGACGTTGTTGACCATGGCGCGCATGAACCCCTTGAGGTCGTAGCCGTTGTGGGTCCAGTAGCGGGAGTCTTCGGCCGCGATAAGAGCGTTGATCAAATTGACCGGAATATCGCCGTAGGGCACGTAAACGCGGTGGTTGGCGTCGAAGAATGCCCCGAGCAGGTTTTCGCCGTCTTCATAGAAGACGCGGGTTTCGCCGGAGAGCACCTGCAAAATATTGGCGCGGTTGAATTGATTGTCCGGATCGCGTTCGGGGAGGATCTTGAACACGACAATATAAAAGGGGATGTAGCAAATCAAGGCTACAAGGAAGATAGCGACGATGATTTTGACAAACTTGTTCATGTTTCCGTAAATTATTGACTATTAACGACTTACAAGATATAAAAGTTTTGAAGGGGTGGCCTGCCTGGGAGCCCGTAATATGTAAAAAATAGGCCTATTTTTGTGGAAAAACGATGAATTTAGTAGTTACCCCTTGAAATTATGGCGAAATTTTGTTAAAATTTGGGTCCCCAAGATGGGAAGATGGCCGAGTTGGCCGAAGGCGCGTCCCTGCTAAGGACGTATAGGACTAAATCCTATCGCGAGTTCGAATCTCGCTCTTCCCGCTGAAAAGCCCCGAGTCGAAAGACCCGGGGTTTTTTCGTGTCCTCTCTCCGCGTTGGCGGAGAGTTCCCTGCACAAAACTTACCTCCACTAGCCAATAACCATTGACTAATGACCAATGACTATTGACTAGCTCTTCAATTTGCCTTTATCTATATACATGAACGTGTCGGCCCTCTTGAGCACGTCCTTAACGCATTCGTCAATTTTGCTGCTGTAATCCGCCATGCCGGCTGCAAACGAAATGCTTTCCTTCGGGGCGTCTAGCTTGCGGTTCACGGATGATTTCAGCTTTTCAAAAAGTTCTGCGCGTTTTTCGTACTGTTCGCCGAAAAGGATGATGACAAATTCATCACCACCGATGCGGTAGACCGGACTGTGCTTGAAAATATCGCAGAAGACCTTGCTGCAGTTCTTGAGGTATTCGTCGCCCATGTCGTGCCCAAACGTGTCATTGATGACCTTTAGGTCGTTCACGTCGCATTCTATGATTGCGAATTTTAGTTTATCCTTAGCCTTGATTTCTGCATCGATTAGTTCGCATTTCGCCTTGAACGCGGCGGCGCTCCCGACTCCTGTGAGCGGGTCTTTGTTCGCAATGAGCTTTGTATGCTGGAGATCCTTTCTCAAGCGTTGTGCGGTTTCTTCTAGACGATGTTCCTCTTCGACGTTGATAATGCCGATAATGAACCCCTGAGCGTTGCTTTTGTCGCTTGCGATTTTCAGGCGGTAATGCTCAATCTGTCCGTTGATGCTTGCGAGGAATGGGATGGTATAATAGGGGGCACTCTGTAAAAGTTCGATGCACTTGTCAATTGTCGATTTTTCGATAAATTCGCTAAATTCGTTTGGGACGTAAATGCGCTTCATGAAGTTGTCGAAATCCTTGGGGTTGGTGGAATTGCGACCTTCCCACAGGAGCGGGGTGAACTTTTCGCTGATCTGGTAGAACTTGGCGTGGTTCTTGGGAATATTGACGTACACGACCACGTCGTAGTCCGAAGAAAGCCCTGCGATGATGACCGCCTTTTGCGACAAGTCCCTGTTGCGACTAATTTTCGAGATGAAAAATGCATAGATGGTGCAGCAGCCGAGCATGGATCCGATGGAATCACACGGAGAAAATGGAAATTCCCTTTGCAGAAAACCGCACAGGACCGGTGCCGAAATAAACAGGAACCCTGCGGCATAGTGTTTGCGGGCGCTTGTCTTTTTTGCGCTCGCTGTTTTGTAAACCAGAAAAATTGCAATGACGAAGAATGTGAAATATTGGCTGTAATATAGCAGGTTTCTCCCGTTCATGACGATGTAGGTGCCCTCGTCGCTGATGCCGAAAAGAAAACTTGACCTGAAATTCATCAAAAGAAGGATTAGCTGGAATATGACTAGCGCTAGGGACAACATCTTGGCGGGAATAGCCTTTTCGCGCTCGATGTTGATGAAATTCAATATGTAGTTGAGCCAGATAAAGGCCATGACAGCGGCTGCCGCATGGAAAAACGAGGATGACAGGAAAAGCAGGAAGTTGTTCTTGATAGCTCCGCAGCCGAAAATCCCCCAGATACCGTCCTGGAGGCAAAATACAATCACCCAGTTGGCAAGGTACAAGAAATCCTTGTCTGTTTTTTCGCTTTTGTCCAATACGATTCTAAACTGATTCTTGAAAATCAGCAAGACGAACGCACAGGTAAAAGCTAGCACGGAATAAAGAGGATCAACCATATACACCTTGAAGTATTTTAAATTAATATAAGATTTTTGTACTGATTTTGCAAGTTTTCTTCTCGTCACACCGGCTTTCTCGCTAGTCATTCCCGCTTTCTTCTCGTCTGTCATTCCCGCCTACCTGTCCTCGCGCCTGTCCTCGCTTGACGGGGATGACGGGGACGAGCGGGCGGACAGCACTTGGAACTTTGTTCCATAGTGCGCATGGCCACCTTTAGGTGGGAATCTCCTTTTTTCTAAAAAATTCTTGACTTTTACGTTCTTAGAATGGATATTATTAGGTGGATTTAATTACAAGGAGTTTGACCATGAAGACGAATAGCTTTTTAGTCGGCGCCATTCTCGGTGCCGCAGCGACTGTTGCCGTGACGAAGAAATTTTTTAAGTGCTGCTCTTGCAACGAAAACGAAGCCTGCGACAACCCGGTCATCAAGGATGCCGACGATGCCGTCGAAAAGCTCCGCAATTCTGTGGACAGCCTCCGCAAGGAGCTGAACAGCCGCATTGAATCCGAACAGACCTACGCCGCCAAGTGCGAAGACCTCAAAGAACAGGTGGCTAAGCAGAACGCCGAAATTAACAACCTTAAAAATGTCTGCGAAATGCAGGACAGCCGCAACAAGAAACTCGAAGAGGAACTCGCCAGCAAGAAGTAACTGGTGAACGCTCCTCGCGCTTGTCACCCCGGATCCCATTCCGGGGGCACCTTTTTTTAGTGTCATTCCGGCCTCTGAGCCGGAATCTCCATACTTGTCATCCTGAAACCCGTAAGGGTTGAAGGATCCAGTGACATTTTCTAAACGAAAAAGTCGGCCACTTGTGAAGCCGACTTTTTTTGCATGGATTCTGTCATGCCCTGCTCCGACAGGGCATCGCCTTCTCGTATTGCAAACTACGCTTTCCCGAGATCCTTTGCGAATTCTACAGCAAGTTCTTCGAGCTTTGCTGCAGAAGTCTCGTCGAGTGCGGACTTGAGCGTGACCGTTGTTTCGCAGAATGTCACATTCTTGAGCGTATCGAGAATCTCGTGCATTTTCTTGGCTGCCATCGGAGCCCACGTGCCGTTTTCGACAATGCCGACTTTGCGGTTGCAGTAGTTTTTCGCCTTGAGGTGCGTGAGGAACTTTTCTGCTGCGGGGAAGAGTCCTGCGTCAAGCGTTGTTGCGCATACGGCGAGATGGCTGTAGCGGAATGCCTGTGCGACCGTTTCCGAAGAATATGTGCGGGCCAAATCCATAATCGTCACGTCAACGCCTTTTTCGCGGAGCGATTCGGCGAGCTTTTTTGCGGCTTCTGCCGTGTGGCCGTAAACGCCTGCGTAGGCAACAAACACGCCCTGCGTTTCGGGCGCGTAGCTACTCCAGGTGTTGTACTTGTTAATGTAGAAACTTAAATTGTCTGTAAGAACCGGACCGTGCAATGGGCAAATCGTCTTGACTTCGATACCGGCGAGCTTCTTCAAAACGCTCTGCACCTGCATGCCGTATTTCCCGACGATGTTGATGTAGTAGCGTCTTGCTTCGCTCACCCAGTCTTCGCCGAGTTTGCCTGAAAGTCCGAATGTGCCGAACGCATCAGCAGAGAACAAGATCTTTTCGGATTCGTCGTAGCTGAGCAAAACTTCGGGCCAGTGGACCATCGGGGCGGCGATGAACTTTAGCGTGTGCTTGCCGAGCGAAAGCGTGTCGCCATCCTTGAGCGTGAGCGTCTTTGTGCCTTCCGGAAGCATGACGAACTGCGGAATGAATGCAAGCGCCTTTGCAGATGCGGCGATGGTTGCGTCCGGGTACTTCTTGATAAATTCGAGAAAGCCTCCGGCGTGGTCGGGTTCCAAATGATGGACAATCAGGTAGTCGGGCGTTTTGCCCTGCAACGCATTTTCAACATTTGTCAACCATTCGTTTACTTTGTGTGCGTCCACGGAATCCGTGACGGCAATCTTCTCGTCAAAAATCACGTAGGAATTGTACGAAACTCCGTCAGGAACCTTGTACTGACCCTCAAATAAATCAATCTCACGGTCATCCACTCCAACGAACTTAATGCTATCACTAAAATTTGAAACGATCATTTTTCTACCTCTTATTTTTAATTTCACTCATCGCGTCATTCTGAACGGAGTGAAGAATCCAGTTAATTCATGTCTATGCATTACGAGACTTTACTGGATGGGGCTAAGCCCCTACTCTTTGGCTCGGTTATAAAAATGAGTTCACTCATTTTTGCAACGCTCGCCTTCTGAGTAGTCTTCGCTTTGCTCAGGATGACATCAATTGTTGTTAAGCAAATTGAATCATTTAATATATAACAAAAAATTACTTCTTGTTTTCGCGTTTCTTGAAGTCCGTGCCAAGGATGCGCAAAATAGTTTTTTTCTATATTGCAGTTCGTTTAAAAACGATTAAAACAAAAAAGGAATATCATGCCAGCTTTTGATCCAAATGCGAAAAAGATGCTGATTTCGGGCAACGAAGCCATTTCCCTTTCCATGCGTCATTGCAACGTGCAGCTTGCCGCAGGCTATCCGGGAACTCCGTCCACCGAAATCTTGGAAGATTACTCTGAACTGGGTGGCTATGCCCAGTGGGCTCCGAACGAAAAGGTCGCTGCCGAAGTCGCTCTCGGTGCCGCTTTTGGTCACGCTCGCAGTGTTGTCACCATGAAGATGGTTGGCTTGAATGTGGCAAGTGATGTTCTCTATACTGCAACTTACACGGGTGTCGATGGCGGCATGGTGTGGATTGTTGCCGATGACCCGGGTCAGGGCAGCTCCCAGAACGAACAGGATACGCGTAACCACGCGAAGGCATCCGTTTGCCCGATGTTCGAACCGTCCAACTCCCAGGAAGCCTACGACTTCTTCCGCATCGCCATGCAGACGAGCGAAAAATTCAAGATTCCTGTCATCCTCCGCATGACCACCCGCGTGGACCATTCCAAGTCCATCGTCGTGCCGAAGGAAGAACTCCCGGCAATGGTGCCGAACTTCGAACGCAATATCGCTCAGCACGTGATGGTGCCGGGATTCTCTAAGCCGGCTGGCCGTCGCCTCCGCGCCAAGATGGACGAAATGGAAGCCTGGAACGTTGCCGAAGGCCCGAACAAGGTCGAAATGCGCAGCGCCGATTTCGGTATCATCGTGAGTGGCATCAGCTATCACCACGTCCGTGAAGCCGCCCCGGAAGCAAGCATCCTCAAGCTCGGTATGACCTACCCGCTTCCGATGCAACTCATCAAGGATTTCGCCAAGAAGTTCGAAGGCAAGCGCCTCATGGTCATCGAAGAAAACGACCCGTGGCTTGCCGAAAACATCAAGGCTGCTGGCATCCAGTGCGAAAGCAAGTTTGACCCGATTTTCCGCTTTGGTGAACTCGATGTGAACCGCGTCCGCCGCATTATCGCTGGTGACAAGAACCCGGATCCGGTTCCGGTCAAGGGTAAGCCGCCTATGCTTTGCCCGGGCTGCCCGCACCGCAGTTCCTTCGCAGTTCTCAAGGAACTCGACTGCATCGTTTCCGGTGACATCGGCTGCTACACGCTCGCCGCTCTCCCGCCGATCAGCGCCATGGACTACATGATTGATATGGGTGCCGCTATCGGTATGGGTATCGGTCTCCGTAACGTGCTCCCGCGCGAACAGGCAAAGCGCGTCGTGTCCGTGATTGGTGACTCTACGTTTGTTCACAGTGGCATCACCGGCCTTGTGGAAGCAGGCTACAACCGCCCGGAAACTGGCCACGTTGTCATCATCTTGGACAACAGCATCACCGCTATGACCGGTCAGCAGGAACACCCGGGTACGGGCCGTCACCTCGACCACAGCCCGGCCTACAAGATTGACTACAAGGAAGTTGCAAAGGTCGCCGGTTTCGACAACGTTTACGAAGTCAACCAGGTCAAGGAACCGGAAGAATTCAAGCGCCTCGTGAAGGAATCCCTTGAAAAGGACGAACTCACGCTTATCGTCGCAAAGAGCCCCTGCATTCTCGCCCTCAAGAGCATCCTTGCTTGGGACAAGGCAAACAAGGAAAAGGCCGAAAAGGCTTTGGCCGAAGCAGAAGCCGCTGCCAAGAAGAACAATAACTTTTAATAGAGAGGTTGAATAATTATGAGCGTAATGAACGTTAAATTTGCAGGCCTCGGTGGCACAGGCGTTATCAAGGCTAGTGACGTGATGGCCGAACTTGTTTTCGAACAAGGTTACGACGTGAAGAAAGCCGAAGTCCATGGCATGAGCCAGCGCGGCGGTTCCATCGCTTCTGACGTGCGTTTTGCAAAAGATGAAGAAGTGCAGTCTCCGATGATCCCGTGCGGCGAAGCCGACTACCTCGTCGTCTTCGACGAAACGCAGGTTGTCGTGAACGAAGCCTACATGAAGCAGGGCGGCGTGCTCCTCACGCCGGCGGACATCGATGTCTCGAAGCTCGAAAACGTGAAGGCTTTGAACGTCGCCATGCTCGGCAAGCTCTCCAAGCACTTCGACTTTACCGTGGACCAGTGGCTCGTTGCTTTGAACAAGCTCTTTGCCGAAAAGTTCCACGAAGGCAACAAGAAGGCCTTCATGCTTGGCCGCGAAGGGTAATTAGCATTGTCATTCCCGCCACCGAGCGGGAATCCCCATTTCAAAAGGACTGCCCCCGCGCAGTCCTTTTTTTGTATGGAGGGGAGGATGGGACTGACGTCCCAACTGCTCGGCTCGATTATGCCAGCCCGCAAGCGGTCTGTCGCAATGCTCGCCTTATGCAGTTGTCCCCCTGGTTCGCACTTCGTTGCTCTCCACCCTCTCTAGCGGGTGCTCAGACGCCGCACCCGCAACGCCTGGCTTGCCCCGCCCACCCGCCCTGAAATGCAAAATACCGCAACCATAACGGTTGCGGTATTGCGCAAAACTTCAAATGAATGCTTTATCTAAATCGAAAGTCGATGAAGAAACTCTTCCGGCAAAATAGCCTTGACCTTGCTTCTCTCAAAATCTTTGATATTGCTTGTGACGATATAGTCGGCGTCAACTCTTGCGGCGCATTCGTCTTGCAAGCAATCTTCAAAATCATGGAAGTCATTTCTTGAAAGAGCCGAGGCGATTAAAGGGTGGCTTATTTCCGCTACGGTCAGTAACGAAATAATGTTGGTAAGAATTTCACGCCGTTCTTCATCGGAATAAAATTTTCTCATGATGTAGAACATAATCGGAAAAGAATGTGCGGCGACAAAACCGGAAATGGTATTTTCCGCACATGCTTGGAGGATCTTTTCAGATGTAGTAAAACCTTCGCGATGCTGGAAGTAATCCAACAACACATTTGTGTCTAGGAGAATTCTCATAGTCCGTATTTTTCATCCCTAGCAGCGGCAAGTTCTGCTTTCATATCGAAATCGGCTGGAATTCGCCCACGGAATTTTTTCAGATTGTTCAAGGCTGTTAAGCCTTGCGAAGAATCCTTTTTTGAAGCCTTGGCGTAATTTATGCGTGCAGCGACGAAAAAGATGAAATCGTTCACCTCTTGTTTTGCCGCTTGCGGCAAGGTTTCGTATATGGACAATGCTTCTGGCATAAAAAACTCCGTTTATGGGGATTTCTTCTTCAAATATATATTAATTGGACTAGAATTGCCAAAGTCATTCCTAGTTGGAATAGACCGTTGACTTTACAAAATGATGAAAATTCGCCGTTTTCTTAAAAAATTGCTCATTTTTGTAAACTTTTTAAACATTCTGCTTGTTTTTATGTTATTTTTTAAAAAGAAATAGAGTTTATGCTCTTGTTCTCCACGTGAAATGTGCAAATTTCAAATAGACGGGGACAAGGCGGACACTCACGCAAGCATGCTGTATTTTCTGCGTGCTTCAGTTTGTCGTGCCGACTTTTTAGTCGGTCTTTGGTTGTATGACCAAAGGGCAACAGCCCTTTTGGGGCGTGGGTCGTTTGCGTTTATCGTCTATTAGGCATGCACAGCCTCACGTGGATAAATGCAACGATCTGCGCCTTTTTTGTATCCATACAAAAATTGGCAAAGTTTCTTGTTGAACACGAGCTAACTCAGAAAATCTTTTTTTGAAAAAGAGGATGAATATGAGAAAAATTTTTCTTGCCGCGTTCATTTCTTCACTTGCTGCCGCAGCATGTTTTTTAGCATATTCCTTTATTTTTAAACATGTAGATAAAAAAGATCCTGTTTCTCGGGAGGGCTAGACTATGTTTTGTTCTAAATGTGGATCAGAAGTTAATGATGAAGAGT
The DNA here is from genome assembly GCA_902791475.1 of Fibrobacter succinogenes. Classification (GTDB taxonomy): domain Bacteria; phylum Fibrobacterota; class Fibrobacteria; order Fibrobacterales; family Fibrobacteraceae; genus Fibrobacter; species Fibrobacter succinogenes_J. Next base: position 49,911 of record CADAWC010000020.1, on the reverse strand, counting down.
CCTTCTGCGGTGTCTGTGGAAATTCTTTAAAAGAGACTTTGCCTGCAAAGGATGCTTCGACTGAACCCGTTCCTCAGAATACCGTTCCCAATCAAATTGCGAATCCGGAAGCTCCCTCAATTAATATTAATTTGAACCAAAATCAACAAAACCATGCTTCTATGGGAATGGCCTTTGCGAACCCGCCTCAAGAACTTAAAAGCAAGGAAGTTACGGGTTTACTGTGCATATTTCTAGGGTGGCTCGGAATACATGATTTTTATGTGGGTAAAACAACTCTCGGAGTTGTCAAACTTATACTCACTTGCCTTGTTGTTTCCTCGTTTATTGTGGGAATTTGGGTGATTATAGATTTGATTTGTATTTTAAGTGGCTCGTATTGCGATCGCTGGGGACGCCCTCTCACAGGAGATGCGCCCCTAACAAAGTTTTTGGTGTTCCTACCATTTGCTTTATTTATCCTGCTAATTGTCGGAACAATTATTCTTTTGGCTGGAGATCCTAATGTTCAAGAGGGCTTCAGTCAAGGATATAATGCGGGTCAACAAATTTTTAACCCATAACCAAGGAGTAACAATATGGAACAGAATCAACCTATGGCGGTATCACAATCAACAGCACTTCATTTGTGCTTTTGGCTTGGTATTTTTGGTGCTCACGATTTTTTCGCGGGAAACAAATCAAGAGGTGTTTTAAAACTGATTCTCTCGTTTATATTCCCAATCGTGCCCTTTATTATCATGCTTCGTGATTTGTATGCTATCATAAAAGGAACTTATGTTGCTGGAGATAATCGTAGACTTACTTTAAATGCAGGCAATTTGTCGAAAAAAATTTATGGTATTTATTGGCCTGCTATTGGCTGCATAATGGTTCTGGCAATCATCTTTGCCATTGTGGTTCCAAAATTTACTGCATAACTAAAAAGGAGAAACTCTATGAAAAAAATATTCTCGTTAATCTTTATCTCTGTAGCACTTATGCTGTCTGCTTGTTCTACGGACGATGTTTTAAAAATTTACGTATCTTCGGCAAAATCCGAATTGCCTCAAAAAATTGACGATACTATGAATTGGAAAGACATTTCTTTGACTGAAACAGCAATGGTGCTTACCTACGAAGTGCTGGGGGAATTCAGCGAAAATGCAGAGACTATTCTAGGTGCGTCAGCTCAAGCAATTTTGGTCAATCTGAAGCAAATGCAAGCGAGTGATGAAGATACCAAAAACATGATAAAGCAACTTAAGGAAACAAATCGAGGTATTACAATGCAATTTGTTGACCTCAATAAAAAAAGCTTTGAGGTCAAATTCACCAAGGACGATCTTTAGAAAATGTTCCCATTCTTTTTGAATGGGATTTTTTAAAAGGAGAAAATATGTTTTGCACAAAATGTGGCACTTCACTTCCTAATGGAACAGCTTTTTGCACTAAGTGCGGAAATCCATTGAAGAAAACTGAAACTTCTCAAGTCAATAATCCCAAGGCTCCATCAATAAACATTAATTTGAATCAAACGCAAAAGACTGAGACTGCGGATTCTTTTGCGACGAGTCGACAAACTTGTGTCAAACCGAAAAATCAACAGGTTCCCAATCGCACACTTGTGTCAATTATAACCTTGTTATTTGGATGGTTTGGCATTCATAATATTGTCTGGGGTAAAAAAGCATTCGGTTTTATCCAACTTGTCGTTTTCATTTTGGCGGTTGCTATTTATAATGAAAATTTCGGATTGAATTTGATTACTTGGTTCTTCTTTACAATCTTATGCGGCTGGCTGATTTTTGATTCTATTAGGATTGTTGACGGCAAATTCTTTAATTGTGAAAAAGAATCTAATAATGTTGCCGTAATTCCTGTTGTATGGTATGCTGTTTGCGCCCTTGCCGGTTTGTGGCTGATTGTTGAAGGCTTTGGTAATTTGATGATGGCGGAATCTGATGCGGTATATTCAATTGATGAAATTGAAAAAGCTTTCGCTACGCCATATGAGAATATCGAGAAATTCAAGGATTCAAAATACACGATTGTTGGTATTGTCAAAGGAACTGAAGGCTTTGCTGATATCGCACTTGAAGTTTCTGGGAACGGTCCGATTAAATCTGTTGGTTTAGATTTTTTCCAATCGGAAAAAGATGAACTGCAAAAATATACTGCAGGCTTGAAGATAAAAGCGTATTGTATCGGTCGTGGCTTGGAAGATGGAAAATTTACTGCTGAATATTGTTTGCTAAAAGGAAAATTCAATCCAAGCGAAACAAAAAGTTCTAATGTAAATTCGACAAATAAATCTACTGCCCAAATGGTTGAAAAAGAAAAGCCAAAAAAAGATGTTCAGTCACCAGTCAATGAAATTGCAAAAAAGCCTGTTGATAATCCTCCAAATGGAACATTCGTTGATGAACGTGACAAAAAAACATACAAGTATATCACTATTGGCAAATTGATTTGGATGGCTGAAAATTTGAATTTCAAGACAGAAGATAGTTGGTGTTATGATGACAAAAATGTCAGCTGTAAAAAATATGGTAGACTATATACTTATGATGCGGCAATGAAGGCTTGTCCTGATGGTTGGCATTTGCCTTCAATGAAAGAGTGGAAATATTTGTTTAGCGTTGTTGAAGGGACAAACATTGACGATGTGCTTTTCGTGAAGTCAAAAGCTGCCCAAAAGTTGAAATCTACAAGTGGCTGGGCCGAAGGTTGGGATGATAACGGAAAACGTTCAGGAAATGGTGATGATGCATATGGATTTGCCGCACTTCCGGCTGGAACTCGAACGATTCATGACGATTTTAATGCTTTGGGAGAATATGCTTTCTTTTGGACTTCGACTGAATATCATACTGCATACGATCCAAAATACACTCGGCTAGATGATACTGAAGGGCTCAGTAAGCATGCTAGTCATATATTGTTTGTAAATAAAAGTGACTGGCCGAATTATGCTCAATATGGCGTGAAATCATTAGGACATTCAGTCCGCTGTGTGAAAAATTTCAATAAATAGAGCATAACTACATTGTGTTAGGGATAGTGACCCCTTGGGGCGAAGACTTGCGATAGATTCTTCGATTCCGTTTCACATCGTTTGGAAGGACACATCGCAATGCTTCGTTGCAAGAGCGACGCGGGCGTGCCGAAGGTGCGCACGAGTTGCCTTGCAATATAGCCCGCTCACACATATATGTGCGGGGACGCTTGCGTATTTCTCATTTTCTGTAACGTTTTTTTGGCACCGTAAAAATGGCGGATTGTTCGCCCGCCTAATTAGGTTGAATTAGTTTTTTTGACCAATTCATAAATGATATACAATCTTTTCGTCCCCTTAATTTTGCGTCAAAAGGACTGCCCCCGCGCAGTCCTTTTTGTGTATTCAATCTTGTGTTATTTCCCGAATAAATCGGCGTGTGTTCCTGCTGCTGTAGCTGAAAGAATCAGTTCATCGTTAATTATTTGGAACACTCTTAATCCTCCTGCATGGAGGCTACGGCTTCTTGTGCAGATGAATAGGGCCCGTGTAGATTCTCTTGCTTCCGCGTATCACTAATCGCCTTTTCAAGAGATAAATCTTCAGGGGAGTGGTGGACATTGGATTGGAACAAATCGTCTGACTTTTTCTTCAATTCATCATCTACTCTTAATTGCAATGTCGCCATGTTCGACTCCTTTTTTTAAATATGCTATAAATGTCATTTTAAATCAATACTTTTGATTTCGGTTGTAATGAATATTTTGGTTATCTCTTGAAATTCGCTCCCTTGACTCCACGTCAAAAGGAAAATATTTTTAGTATGACGCCAAAGGATTGACTTATGGACAAATTAAAGAAACGAAAGTTGGAAAAGAAAGGATGGAAAGTAGGGGAGGTGGACGAAAATCTCGGATTGAGTCCTGCAGAAATGGAGCTTGTCACGAGGAAAATCGTCCAAATTCCCTCAAATTTCCGAGAAAACCCTAAATAACGTGCTTTTATATTTGTAATTTGTGTTTGTGGCACAATTTTTGCAGAATATTCAGAATGTCCAAAATGCGTTTGCGCCGACATCTCGCCCGGCGGCGTCTTGTTGTGCATCCCGCGCATCTCGCATTGTCTCCCGTTTGTGGGGCGTTTTCGCATGTGCCATTCTAGCTGCGTTTTTGCTTGGATGCGAAGAAATCGAAGAACCCAAGCCTTGGATTCGTGTCGAGCGCCCGCAGATGCTCTTTACCGATACGACTCTTCTCGACAGCTACGATAAGGGCGTGCTCAACTGGCGATTGAAAACCGCTTATCTGGAACGCTGGGCCGACAAGGAAATCGTGACGGTGCGTCCGGTGTTCGTGGACATTTACGATTCCATCGGCGAGCGCGTGGCGTTCTTGCGTGCGGACTCCGGCAGTCTCGACATGACGTTCACGTACGTTTACGCTTACGGCCACGTTTATGCGCTGACTCCGAAGGGCGCCTCGGTCCGTGCCGATTCGCTCCTTTGGAATAAGAAGGATAATTTGGTCAGAACCGCAAGCTATGTGCGCGTTGTCTCCGAAGACGGCGACGTGTTGCAGGGCGTTGGTTTTGAAAGCGATGCGCAGTTCGATAACTGGAAAATCCTTTCTAACGTGACGGGTATTTTCCAGGATGCGGCAAAGCGCATGAAGGATGAAGACAAACGACAGGCTGAGGCAGAACGTCTGAGCAATCCGCCGTCCTCGTCATCGCAGGCGTCAAAGCCTGCCTCGTCACCGTCCAGGAAGGCTCCGCCGCGCGGTCTCCCGTTTAGGCCAAAGGCAGGGATGCCGTAATGAATTTCCGCGCACTCCTTTCCATCGTCGCATTGATTTTTGCGGCTAATTTCGCATTTGCGCAGTCCTCGCCGCTCATCATGTACCACGCCGACAACCTCGACGTGTCCCGCAAGCGCGGAACTCTCCTCTTGACCGGCAATGTCCACTTTGTTCACGATAGTGTTGCGTTCAAGACGCAGCGCGCCTCCTGGAACCGTAACACCGAAACAGTTGAATGTGGCGGCGGGTTCCTCTTCACGCATCCGTCTGGATTTGTGCGAGCAAGGAACGGCTCTTACCAAAGGAAAAGCGAAATTGCGATTGCCTCTGGCGAAGTGAGCGCAGGCGATTCCGCAGGCAACTACCTCATGACCGGTCAGTACCTCAAGTACGACCGCAAAGAAGACATCGTGACAATTCCGATGTCGCCGAGACTTTATCAGTACGAAAAGCAGAAAAATGGTACGATTGATACCGTAACGATTTCTTCGCGCTCCCTCATTTTCGACAAGAAGAACAGTTTTGCGCAAGCCTATCAAGATGTGAAGCTCACGCAGAAAGATCTCGTGGTCACTTGCGATACGGGTTACTTTAATCGCAAAGATAATTGGCTCAGCATGAAGGGCCACCCGACTTGCGATATGAAAAATTACCACCTCACGGGCGACTCCATATTCCTCGTGCTCGACGAGACGGGCAAGATGCTCAAGTCCGCACTCGTGATCCGCAACGCACACGGCATCCAGAACGAAGCTCCGAAACGAGGCAATCCCGGCAACGTGACCGAAGCCTTCGGCGATACGCTTTACTGCGAATTCAAAAAAGGAAAAATTGAACGCCTTTACGTGAACGTGAACGCCAAGGGATTTTTCTACGAAACGGATTTAAAAGAATACCGCAATTTGATGGACGGCGACCGTCTCGATTTGTATTTTAAAAAGGGCCGCATGGACCGCGCGATTGTTTCGGGCAAGGCGCAGAGCACCTACTTCTACGTGAAAAAGGATAGGACGGTCTCTGGCAAGAACGAAGCGACGGGCGACACAATTCACATCTTGTTCGATGCTCAAAAGAACGCGGTGAAGTCGCTCAAGCTCATGGGCAGAAAGACAAACGCAAGTGGGCGATTTATCGACTTGGAAAAGGCAAACCGCATCAAGGAAAATGCCAAGAAGGATTCGCTCGCAAGGCTTGATTCGCTTGCCGCAAAAGAAAAAAGTTCAAAGAAGAATTTGACAGAAAGCGATTCGACGACGATAAAGAAATCAGCGAATGATAAAAGGTTGAGAAGATTTTTAAACCGCCGGAGAGAAAAAGGAAAGCCGGTGGGCGAAACGAAAACGGAGGACGCACAGTGAAAAATTTGGTTAGCACGATACGCACCGACAAGCTGCGCAAGATTTATGGCCATCGTCAGGTGGTGAGTGATGTCTCCATTCAAGTTTCGCAGGGCGAAATCGTCGGGCTCCTCGGCCCGAACGGTGCCGGCAAGACGACCACGTTCTACATGATTGTGGGCATGGTCCGCCCGGATGCAGGTCACATCTTTTTGGACGATATCGAGATGACGGACAAGCCGATGTACAAGCGCGCCCGCCTCGGCGTGGGCTACCTCCCGCAAGAAGCTTCCATCTTCCGCAAGCTCTCCGTTGAAGACAACATCATGGCGATTCTCGAAACGCAAGACATGAAGCGTGCCGAGCGCAAAAAGAAGTTGGAACAGCTTCTCGAAGAATTCAAGATTACGCATATTCGCAAGACGAAATCCATGAGCTGTTCCGGTGGCGAACGCCGCCGTCTTGAAATTGCACGTGCGCTTGCAAGTGACCCCTCGTTCCTCTTGCTCGACGAACCGTTTGCGGGCATTGACCCGATTGCCGTTGCCGACATCCAGTCCATCATTTCGGAACTCAAGGACCGCGGCATGGGAGTGCTCATCACGGACCACAACGTGCGCGAAACGCTTTCGATTACCGACCGCGCTTACATTATGTACAAGAGCCAGGTGCTCACGGAAGGTTCTTCGCAACACTTGGCCGAAGACCCTGAAGCACGTCGCATATATCTCGGTGATTCTTTCCGCTTGGATTAGGAGTTATTATGAATCTTGGAATGCAGGCAAATATCGGACAGACGCAAGAGCAAACACTATCTCCCGCGCTACTCCAGTCTGTGAAGATGCTTCAGAAAACTTCGCAGGAACTGGAAACCGCCATCAAGGAAGAAGTCGAAGTCAATCCGCTTTTGGAAGTGGACGATGGCGACTTTGACGATCAGGAAGTTCCCGTCGACAAGGACCCCGAAGAACTCGACCCGAGAGCAAACGATTCCGATGAAATTCCCGATGATATCGAGGACAAGGCTCGCGGTTCTTTGGACGATACCGCCGATGTCGATAGCAGTTACCTCGATGGGGAATCTTCGGATGTGAACTGGGATAGCTATTTGGGTGATGGCACATCGTACGATGACGCTCCTTTTAACGATTTGAATTCTGGCGGGAAGGACCCGGACGAAGATTGGGACCGCCCGATCAAGGACGTGGGCAAGAGCTTGCAGGAACAGCTCGAAGACCAGCTCCGACTTTGGAACGGCACCCGTGAATTGCAGGAACAGTTGCAAGAAAACGGCGTGACTGAAGAACATTTTCGCAAGCTGGTCCAGTACCTCATCAACTCCATTAACGACGATGGATTCCTTTGCGATGCAAACCGCGACAATGAATCCGAAGCGATGGTTGTCCAGTCGGACGACAAGTACATCGACGAGATTGAACGCATGCTCCGCGGGGAACTCAAGCTCGAAGACGCAAGCCTCCCGGTGCGCGAAGCGGTTCACGTTTTGCAGTCCTTCAAGCCGAGCGGCATTGGTGCCCGCGACCAGCGTGAATGCTTCCTCATCCAGGCATACGCAATTCCGAATTTTCCGAGCCTTGCCATCCGCATTCTCGAAGAAGAATACGAGAATCTTTTGCAGCTCCGCTATGCAAAAATTGCAAAGGCGTTGAACGTTTCCGCCGACGAAGTCAAGACGGCTGTCGCAAGCCTCTCGCGTTTGCGCCCGCATCCGGGCTTCCAGCTTTCGCATTCGTATTCGCACATTATCAATGCGGATTTGAAGGTTGTCGAAAAGAAGGGCAATTACGAAGTCGTCTGCTTTAAGACCAAGATGCAGAAGTCGCTTCGCATCAACCAAACGTACAAGGCGATTCTTACGGACCCGTCTGCATCGAAGCAGGACAAGGAATATGTGAAGGCGCAGCTAGCGAAGGCAACGGACCTCATCAAGGCGGTCGATAACCGCTTCTCGACGATTGAGCTTGTGATGCGCTCGATTGTCAAACGCCAGCGCGGATTCTTCGAAAACGGCCCCGCATTCCTCAAGCCGATGATCCTCCAGGATGTGGCCGACGATGTTCATTTAGCTGTGAGCACGGTGCAGCGTGCGACCGACAAAAAGTACGTGGAAACGCCTTACGGCATCTACGAACTTAAACAATTCTTTACATCGGGTGTGAAGCAGGGCACAGCTCCGGATGCCGAAGAAGTCGGTTCTGCGCAGATTATCGATGCCATCAAGACGCTCATTGACGAAGAGGACAAGTCCTCTCCGCTCTCCGACCAGGACATCAGCGACGAACTTTTGAAGCAGGGAATCAAGGTGGCTCGCCGTACAGTCGCCAAATACCGCGAAAAAGAACTCAAAATCTTGCCCAAGAACCAAAGAAAACGCTAAAAAATCATGATTTTGGGCTATTTGTCATAGCAAATATTCCAAGATGGAACGATTTTTTTTGCAAAATCCAATTTAGTTGTGGATTTTTGAAATAAAAAGATGTATATACTTTAATTGCGGAACGGAAGTTCCAAAGAGTTTTTTAACGTTAATATATCTTAACATTAACATACGGAGGTTCATTATGGATATTCAGTTTTCTGCTCGTCATTTTAACGCATCGGCAGGTCTTCAGGACCGTATTCAGGAAGAAATGGATAAGTTGGCCAAATTTTACCCGAATATCACTAGCGCCTCTGTAATTCTTGACCACGAAGTTGAACACCAGCGTCATTGCGAAATTTCTGTCAACATCACAGGTTCCGTCATTGTCGCTTCTGCCGACGAAGAGAACATGGGCAAGGCAGTCGATGTCACGCTTGAACGTATCAAGGTCCAGCTCAAGAAGGCCAACGACAAGCAGAATGACCACAGATCTCAGCCGGTTTCTGAACTCACGTAATGGCTGATAGGTTGAACGACTTAAAGATCCTGCACCGAGAAAGATTCCCGGTGCGGGACTTTTTTATCCGCTACGGCAAAGATTTGCAGATGGTGCAGCATTGCCCCGATGAGGACATGCAGTCTTGCATCGAAGAAAGCGGAATCCACCGCCCTGGCCTAGCCATGGCAGGTTATACTAAAGTTTATAGTTCGCAGCAGATTCAGGTCATTGGACATACGGAATGGAATTATCTCGAATCCGTCGGTCCTGAAGCGCGTGCGAAAATTTTCGAGAACTTGTCCGTGTTCCGCGCCCCGATGTGGGTCGTGACTCATGCGCAGACCCCGCACGACGAACTTAGGAATATGTGCAACCGTTTGCACATTCCGCTGTTCTCGACAACACTCCATACGTTTGAATTTTTCAAGATTACCCAAAGGATTCTCGACGAGTTCTTTGCTCCGCACGCCATTATTCACGGAAGCCTCGTGGATGTGTATGGTGTGGGCATGCTTTACGTGGGCGAAAGCAACGTTGGCAAGTCCGAATGCGTGCTCGACCTTGTCGAAAGCGGGCACCGCATGGTGGCAGATGATGTTGTTCACATCAGCCATGTGGGCAAGTCGATTATTGGCCGCCCCGATCCCTTGATTCGTCATCACATGGAAATTCGCGGTGTGGGCATCTTGGATATCCGTTCGATGTTCGGTATCCACGCAATTCGCAAGGTGAAAAAAATCGAGATTATTGTCGAGCTGCAGCAGTGGCGCCAGGATGTCTCGTACGAGCGCACGGGCTTGAACGAGATTGAAGAGAACGTCATGGGCGTGAGTATCCCGAAGGTGGTGCTGCCTGTGGCGCCTGGCAAGAACATGACCGTGATTTCTGAAGTCATTGCGATGAATGCGCTTATGAAAATGAGCGGCCAGAACGTGGCGAAGGACTTCAACGAGTCCCTGTTGCAGAAGATTAAGGCGAAGGCAAAGGGTGAATTCACCGATGATTTGCTAGATTTTAATCCGCAGAACTGGTCTTTCTATGAATAGTTTGCTGTTTAAAATCAAGAAAAATTTTGTAGCAAGTCTTATTTTTCTCGTTATCGTGGTCTCTTGTGGGCTGGCGGCTTATTATTACCATCCGTCTAGCCCTTACCACAAGCGCTATACGTTTGTCGTAAAGTACGAAACGATAGGTACGCTTTCTCCGGGGAACCTTGTGCGCGTCCGTGGTATTGCGATGGGCGAGATAGTTGATGTGGAACTTACGGACGAAGCGGTCTATGTCTCTGCACGCGTGCTTGCCGAAGCTAAGATTCCCGTGAATTCTGAATTCCGCCTCGTGACGGCAGGCCTCATGGGCGAACGCGAAATGAGCATCATCACCGGAAACTCGAGCAAACTTGTTGCCGACGGCGATACCGTAAGCGGCCTTTATGATGAGGGTACATCGGGAATTTCGAAAAATCTTGCCGCGGTGTTCAAGGATATTGGCGAAATCAAGCAAATGGTTACTGAATTTGCGGATTCGTTGACTGTGGGCGAGACTGGCAAGCGCATGGACCGTGTTGGCAAGAAGGTCAAGAAGCTAATCCGCGTGACCAATGCTGATATCCGCAAGTGGAAATCCCTAGTGGATGAAGTGCTCGACGGTTACCAGGCTGCGGGTGAAAATCTTGAACGCTCGCTTAAGGAACTTTCGGCTCGCGGCGGCGAAAGCGCTACAAAGGCAAACGAAACATTGGACCGCGTGCGTGCACTGTTGGACCGTGTTGAAGTTTCTAAGAACGAGGCGCTCGCCATTGTCACCAAGTTTGACGAAAGCGAAGGCTCGGCAAGAATGTTCCTCGATAAGTCTTCTAAGCTCCACAAAGACTTCGATTTGCTGCAAAAAGACTTCGATGCGTTGCTCAGCGGTGTCAAAAAAGACGGCCTCAAGCTCAACGTAGATATATTCTAGCCGGACAACTCCTTTTTTACCGACTTATCAACATTTTTTTTTGAAAAATAATATTTTAATTGTTCTTTTTTGTAAAAAAAAGATAATTTAAAGCGGTGCTTATCACAGTGTAACTCACAAAGAAGGAGTTTAATATGGCTGAGAAGAAACCCGTAAAGATGAGCGATGCTGATCTTAAGTTCTTTGAAGAAATGCTTTTGGAAAAGAGACGCGAGCTTGTGACCGCCCAGAGCGATTCCGAAAAGGCTAACGTATTTTTGGACCAGAAGAATCAGTCTGGTGACGGCGGCGATTCCGAAGGCGCAGATTCTGCAACGGACATCAACTCGCTTGAAACGAACCTTTCGCTGGCAGCCCGCGAAGGCAAGTACCTCGTTTATTTGGAAGAAGCTCTTAAGCGCATCAAGAATGGAACTTTTGGCGTTTGCAAAATCTGTGGACAGCTGATTCCGAAGGCGAGACTTATGGCCGTACCGACTGCAACCAAGTGCGTGAACTGCAAGGAAGAAACCAAGAAAAAGGAAATCCTTGACAACCGCATGGAAATGGCCAAGATGTTTGCTGAAGCCCAGCGCAAGGAAATGCTCCGCAAGGCCGCTGGCCGCTAATGTGTCATCCTGAGCGAAGTCGAAGGATCTATTGATTGTAGAACTTGTCAAGCCCGCCACCGAGCGGGCTTCTCCTTTTATTCCGAAATTGCGCCAAAGAACGCGTCTGCAAGTGTGGCGCGGAATGCGTGAATCCTGTCGGCGTTCGGTTCGCGGTGCGGGTAGGTGAAGTTGCTGAGGAGAATGATGGCGCCTCCTTTGTCCGGGTCGGCGACGATGCTTGCACCCGTGAACCCGGTTTTACCGAACGCTTGCGGCGAGACCTTGGTTCCCATGAACTTAGGCGCATTCAGCTCCCAGCCGAGGGCGGTCTGTGCGCCGACGCTGTCGGCAAGGGCGTTGTGGCTCACGATGTCCAAGATTCCGGCAGGGGCGATTTGCTTGTCCTCGAACTTGCCGTCCATCAGAATCATCTTCACGAACTTCAGAAGGTCGGGGACGCAGCTGAACATGCCTGCACTCCCGACGGGGAATAGCTTTTGCAGAACCCAGGCGCTTTCGTCGTGGACTTCGCCTTGAATTTCGCGGTGGCGGAACTCGCAAAGTTCGGTTGCTGCAATTTCTGATTTCGGGACTCGCGTGAGCGGGTTGTAGCCTGAACGCGTCATGCCGAGCGGCGTAAAGAATCGTTCGTTACCTTGTTCCTGCAAGTTCTTGCCAGTAAGCCTTTGCAATAAAATGCCGAGCAATACGCTTGCCGGGTTTCCGTAGTTGAAAATTGTTCCCGGAGCAGCACTGAACTGGTATGTATAAAGGGCGTTCAGGATTCCTTCGGGCGAGAGCGTTCTGAGCGTCTTCATCGGCACTCGGTAATCGAGGCTGTGCGTGAGCAGGTGCGAAACGCAAATCTCGTCGCGGTAGTTTGTCTGGAGTTCCGGGATGAAGTCGATGACTTTGGCATCAATGGAGAGCTTGCCTTCGAGAATGTACGAGAGCGCAAGTGTCGAGGTGGGGCAAACTTTCGTGAGCGACGCGATGTCGAAAACGGTATCTTCGGGAGTGTTGAGCGTAACGGTGTGGCTCGTGCCGTCTGGGAGCAAATAGCCAACGACTGCCTTGTCAAAAATATCTTCGGATTCTGCGTTCTCTAAAAGTTCGGATAGTTTTTCGGAGATTTCCATTTTCGCCCCGGTAAATTTTGCCACAATAAAAAAAGGGCATCTCCTACGGTACGAACACTCGAAACTACTATTTTACAATGATAGCAGCGCCTCGGGGATTTGTTTTTCGCGTCGATGCGCGCCTAAACTGAACCACAAGAGCAACGAGCTGATTTATTCCTGTTAGATCGGGTGTAAAATCCGTGGGATGCCCACGTATAATATATGTTTCTTGATGGATAAAAACAAGGGAAAATCACAAAAAAAATCTCGGCAAAAATACCGAGATTTCGTAAGTGTATTAAATGTATCCGGATTGGCTTAAACTTGGTTGTCGGCTTTAGGGAGGCCCTCGTCCAATTGGAGCGAAAGTTCCCTAAGGTCCTTATCCATCAGGTCGTGGTATGTTTTGGCCTTGCGCAATTGCTTACGCAGCTCGACAATCTCGGAAGTGAGTTCCACAGCCAGTAGGCACAGCTGCTTCTTCAGTTCCAGTTTAAATTTCGAGGAATTATCGAGACGACTTTCGATGAAATCGACGATTTCCTTCAAGTCCGTATCGGGCAAGTCTGTGCGGATGTGGATGCGTTCTTGAGCGACGTTAATGCTGACTGATCTAAGTGTCTCGTTTGCCATATTATTTCATTCCTACGCCGAATGGATCGTTATCCAACAACCACCTTAGCCGAAAAAACCGGGTTGCGAGCCTCCATTGCTCGCGAACAGGTCAGGGTTTTCTTCTTGCGGTTTGTTTTCAGCCTGCTGTTCTGGTGCTTGTTCTGCGGCCGGCTCGTTGATATTGATTTCGGTACCGAGTTCGCTTTCGATTGTAGAAAGGAGCTGCTGGAACTTGCTCTGGGCTTCGGAAATTTCGTTGCTCTGGTTCTGGACCTGGTTGTTGAGGTTGTCGATGATGTCGTTCTTTTCGGCGACCTGACCGTTGAGGCAATCGATGATGTTGTTCTTTTCGTCCATCTGGCCGTTAAGAGAATCAATGATGCCGTTCTTTTCGGCGACTTGGCCGTTGAGGGAATCGATGATACCGTTCTTTTCGGCGACCTGACCGTTGAGGCTGTCGATGATGCCATTCTTTTCGGTGACCTGACCGTTGAGGGCGTCAATGATACCGTTCTTTTCGTTGATCTGGCCGTTGAGGCTGTCGATAATGCCATTCTTTTCGTTAACTTGTCCGTTCAAGGAATTGATGGCGTTGTCCTTTTCAGCGATTTGACCGTTGAGGCTATCGATGATACCGTTCTTTTCGGCGACCTGGCCGTTAAGGGCGTCAATGATGCCGTTCTTTTCGTTGATTTGGGCGTTCAAGTTGTCGATAATGCCGTTCTTTTCATTAATCGCTTCGTCTTGAGCGGCGGCCTGGTTGGCTCTTGCATTGAGGGCGGCTTCGTAGTCGGCAATCTTTGCGTTGGCGGAGTCCAACAGGTTTTTCTGGTCTTCGGCTTGGGCGTCTTTGCCTTCGAGAAGCTGCTTGAGTTTGGCGTTTTCTTCACGCAGGGCGCGTACTGTACCGAGGACGCTTTCAACCTTCTGCGACAACAAGTTCATGTTTTCGAAATTCATTATTTCTCCATATTTGGCGGGGTGCGAAACTTACTATGTAAGATATATAAAATTTTCTTGTAACTAGAGTATGATAAAATGTAAAATGACCTTTGGATTTTAGTTTTTTTTTGCTTTGCCATCTCCTGTCTTTTATGCTGCCATCCCCGATTTATTCGGGGATTTCCATTTCATAATTGATAAAAAGTAATTGCTTGTTTTATTGGGGCGCGACAATATAAAAAATTAAATAGATTTGAAGTTGCATGATTCCAGTAAGTGAACACATTGAGCGACGACTGGCGGAGCTCCCTCTGCTACCTGGGGTGTACATTATGAAGAACGCCCAGGGGAAGATTATATACATAGGGAAGGCGAAGGTCTTGAAGAACCGCGTGTCGAGCTATTTCGACGGCAGCGACCATGCCGGCCACCGTGCGGCGACGCTGATGCTCCCGTATATCCGCGACATCGAGTGGATCATCACGGAGAGCGAAACTGAAGCGCTTATTTTGGAAGCAAACCTCATCCGAAAGCATACGCCTAAGTACAACGTATTGCTCAAGGACGATAAACATTTCCCTTATCTTGCGTTCTCCGTGAACGAGCCGTTCCCGCGGTTGTTCCTGAGCCGTTCGGTCAAGAAAGATGGATGCCTGTATTACGGGCCTTATATGAGTTCGCGCATGATCCGCCAGCTGCAGGATATTGCGGCGCGCTTGTTCCAAATCCGTGAGTGCAAGTTGAAGTTGCCTTTGAATCGCCCGGTACGTCCGTGCCTTAATTACCATATTGGGCGCTGTGGTGCTCCGTGTGCAGGGCTCGTGACGCGTGAAGAGTACCAGAAGAAAGTGGCACAGACGCAGATGCTATTGGGGGGTAAGCGCGATGACTTGATTGCGCTTTGGGAACGCGAAATGCTCGAGGCGAGCGAACGCATGGATTTCGAGACGGCGGCGAAAAAGCGTGATGCCATCCAGGCGCTCAAGGCAACGAGTGCGCACCAGAAAACGGATGTGTCCGATGCGAGCCTTTGCGTGGACGTGCTCTCGCTCAAGCGAAACGGTACGATGGCTGCTGCCGTGATTTTCGAGTACCGCAATGGCGTGCTTTGCGGGCGCCGCCACTACCGCCTGGAATGCAAACTCGAAGACGACGAGACTGAAATTTTCCGCCAGATGGTGGTGCAATGGTACATGGACGTGGAATTTATTCCGGGCGAAATTGCAACGGATGTGCCACTCCCGACGGACATGGCGGAGCGAGAATCTATTGAACAGGCACTTGCCTCCAAGACGACGCACAAGGTCGTGCTCACGAATCCGCAGCGCGGTGAAAAGCTCGGATTCCTGAAACTTGCCTCCGCGAATGCCGACATGATTCTCGTGGAAATGCGCGCCGAAGTGCAGAAGTACAGCGAAATCGACAGTAGCGTTTTTGAACTGCAAAAAGTTCTCGGCTTAAAGAAGACTCCGTTCCGCATCGAGTGCGTGGATATTTCTCATTTGTCTGGAACGAATACGGTCGCAAGCCTTGTGGCGTTCAAGAACGGGCGACCCGATAAGAGCAATTACCGCAAGTTTATCATCAAGACTGTAACGGGTGTCGATGACTTTGCGAGCATGCGCGAAGTGATGACCCGCCGCATCCGCCGCTTGGAAGAAGAAGAAATTCCGATGCCCGACTTGTGGGTGTGCGATGGCGGTAAAGGCCAGGTCGATGCCACGATGCAGATTTTAAAGGAACTTGGTCACGATAAGGACTTGCCGCTGATTGGGCTTGCAAAACGTCTCGAAGAAATCGTGTTCCCTGATGACCGCAAAAGTATCGTGCTGCACCGTACAAGCCCTGCGCTAAAGCTTTTGCAGAATGCCCGCGATGAGGCTCACCGATTCGCGATTACTTACCAGCGCAGCAAACGCAAAAAAGACCTCGAAGTCGAATGGCTCAAAATGCCAGGCGTCGGGCACGAAACCCGCGTCAAGATTCTGAGCAAGTACAAGAGCGCCGAAGCGTTTATGGATGCCCCGCTCGAAGACATCATCGATTTGCTTGGAAAAGTCCGCGGCACAAAACTCCACGAGCAAGTCGCCGAATATTGCGCCGAAAATATTGACGCTGGAGGCACCCCTGCCGAGGAAAACGCGATCATACAAGATAACGTTTGATTTGTTGTGCCCGCCAGAGCGGGAATCTCCTTTAATTACCAAAAGCCATTGACTATTGACCAATAACTAATAACCAACAACTAGTTTGTAAATATTTATAAATGTAAAAATTTCTTAATTGGATTTGAGAAATCATCAAGGCTTTTTTATTTCTTTCGAAAATAATTTTGAATTGGAATAATCTATATTAGATTTGAATTTTCAATTAAAAGGGGCCCCGCAAAGGCCCTATTCTAAGAGGACTCAAATGATTGGATTGAAATCGATTGCTAGAACGGCCTTGGTGCTTTCGGCAACTGGCGCACTTTTTGGGTGCGGTAGCTCATCGCAAGACGAGCTTGCCAGCGGTTCCTTGCCGCGTCAGGAAACGCTCTACTTGTCTGGGCAGCAGAATGATGCTCCTGGTACGTTCAACCCCCTTGCAGAAAGCTGGATGACAACCTGGCCTGTGAGTGGTCGTTTCAACTTGATGTACGAACCGCTTCTCACCTACAACTCCTTGACGGGTGAAATTGAACCCCTCCTCGGCTCTCTCGTGAGCAGGAACAACGATTCTATCGTCGTTGACTTGAACCCGGCCGCAAAGTGGAGCGATGGTGAAAAGGTCACATCTCGTGACGTGAAGTTCATCTACACGATGGGTTCCATCAACACTAGCGAACAGATTTCCGCAATCCACGTCGATACTGTTAAATCCGAACCGGCAGGTGCAGTGGAACGTATTGCCTTCCTCGTGAACAAGAAGCAGCGCAACAACCCGCTTTCTGTTCTTGACTTGTTGCAGGCTATCCGCATTGTCCCGGCTCACGTGTTCGAACCGCTTATCGAAAAGCTTGGCTCCAAGGACGAAGTGAAGAAACTCCCGATGGACCAGAATCCGGTTGTTTCCGGTCCGTACGCTCTCCGCAGTGCCGACCCGAACAAGATTATTCTTGAACGCCGTGACGACTACTGGGGCAATGCTGCTCTCCACAATGGTCAGCTCCCTGCTCCGAAGTATATCGTTCATCCGATTTACAAGAACAACGAACACAACACCATCGCTATGCGTAGCGGCAACCTCGACGCCTCCCAGAGCTACATCCCGCGTATCAACCGCAAGGCTGGCGCTGGCGTACATACATGGCTCAATGAACCGCCGTATTTCTTGCCGGGTGCAATGCCGATGCTCATCATCAACACGATGAAGGAGCCGCTTAACGACAAGCGCTTCCGCCGTGCTCTTGCAACCGCTATCGACTACATGGCTCTCCGCAAGTTCGCTGTGTCCGACTACACGGACCAGATCAAGCCGGGCCTCATCATGCCGACCGCTCTCGAAGGCAAGTACATCAACGATGAAGACCTTGCGAAGTATGGTGTCAAGCTCACCATTACCGACGAAAAGGAACGCGTCGAAACGGTGAAGCAGATGC
Organism: Fibrobacter succinogenes; assembly: GCA_902791475.1. Taxonomy (GTDB): domain Bacteria; phylum Fibrobacterota; class Fibrobacteria; order Fibrobacterales; family Fibrobacteraceae; genus Fibrobacter; species Fibrobacter succinogenes_J. The sequence goes on along the minus strand of CADAWC010000020.1, from coordinate 32,115 downwards.
TTTCCGAAGCTGGCTACAAGTCTGTCTGGAATGACGACGGTACGCTTGACCACATGGAAAATGCCAAGGGCGAAAAGATCCCGACGATGTACATCACGAGCCCGAACGGCTGGACAGACTGGGAAGCTATGGTGACCATCGCTGTCGAAGGTATGCGCAAGGCTGGTATCGATATTCGTGAAGGCTTCGTGGATGGCGGTTCTTACTGGCCGGCCATGGGTCTCGGTAACTTCGACCTCATCATGCACAAGCCTGTTGCTGACGTGACTCCGTCTCTTCCGTGGAGCCGCTTCAACGAAATCATGGCAAGCCGCGACTGGCAGCCGCTTGGTGCCTGGGCAGGCGTGAACATTGGCCGTTACAACCAGCCGGGTACCGAAGGTTTCCGTCCGGAAGTCGACAAGCTCCTCAATGCTATCCCGCTTATGAAGAATGCTGATTCTATCGCAACTGCTTACCGCGAATTGAACCGAATCTTCATGGAAGACCAGCCGTCCATTCCGTTGGTTTACTTGCCGGAACAGTTCTATGAATTCAGCGACCGCGTCTGGACGAACTGGCCGACTGCTGAAAACCCGTATGCTCCTGCTCAGCTTCCGTGGGTGGCCTCGGGTACCAAGACCCTTTGGAATTTGAAGCTCGCTAAATAAAGGATAAAGGACTACCAATGCTTAAACAATATCCTATGCTACGTTATGTCCTGCAGAAGGCGTTCTGGTACTTGCTGACCTTCGTCTGCGCAGTGGCACTCAACTTCGCGTTGCCGCGTCTCGGCGACAACAACCCGGTTGACATCATCATGGGTCAAGCCGGTAAGGGCCTTTCTCCGACTGAAGCTCAGAAGAAAAAGGCAGAACTCCTCGTCTCCTTCGGTATGGCCGAAGTGGACGAAAATGGTAACGTTATCTATGAACCTGAAACTGATGCTAACGGCAACGTTATCATGCAGAAGGTTCCGAAGCTCGATGCAAACGGCCAGCCGGTCGTGAACGTCGTGAAGGTCGTTGACGAAGCCGGCAATCCGGTGATGGTCGAACGCCAGAAACTCGATGAAGCTGGCAACCCGGTCTTTGTTGAAAAGTCTCCTGCCGCAGATAAAGGCAAGAAGGGCAAGAAAGCTAAGAAGGCTAAGAAGGTCAAGGCTAAGAAGGGCAAGGTCGCCAAGGCTGCTCCGGCAGTCGAAAAGGTCCCGGTCATGGAAAAGGTCCAGGCTGAACGCATCGATACCGTCATGGTCGATCAGCCGGTCATGAAGACTGATCCGAAGCTTGCTTCTGCAGTTTCTCAGTTCTTTAGCTACATCGGCAAGGTGTTCCACGGCGACCTCGGTCTCTCTTACCAGAACAACGAACCGGTGACGAACGTTATCAAGAAGTCCCTCCCGTGGACTCTCGCTATCCAGGCTCCGACGATTCTTCTCGGCTGGATTGTGGGTAACCTTCTTGGTGCCTTCGCTGCTTACAAGCGCGGCATTTTTGACAAGGTATTCTTCCCGTGCGCCATGTTCTTAAACGGTGTGCCGTTCTTCGTGTTCGGTATGCTCTTGGTGGCCCTCTTCTCCATTACGCTCGGCTGGTTCCCGGCTATGGGCGCTTACAGCCCGGACATTCCGGAACTCACGTTCAGCTGGGCTTGCATCAAGAGCGTCAGCTGGTACTACGTGCTCCCGTTCTTCTCTGTGTTCCCGATTCTTCTTTCTGGTCAGGCAACGGGTATGCGTTCCATGTCCATTTACGAACTCGGTACAGACTACATGAAGTATGCTAAGTGGCTTGGCCTGCGCGAAGGCAAGATTATTAGCTATGTGTTCCGCAACGCTATGCTCCCGCAGCTCACTGGTCTTGCCCAGAGCCTCGGTGCCATGGTGGGTGGCGCTCTCATTACCGAAATGATCTTCTCTTATCCGGGTCTCGGTATGGCTATGCTCAATGCCATTCAGAAGAACGACTACGCAACGATTCAGGGTTGCACCTTGATGATTTCGACTTGCGTTCTCGTTGCAAACTTTGCAGTTGACGTTTTGATCGCTGTCTTTGACCCGCGTGTCAAGGCCGGTCTCCAGATGGGAGGTAAGTAATCATGGGTAAGCTTTTAAGAAACCTTCTCAAGTCCCCGATGTTCGTGATTGGCGTGTCCATCTTCGTGCTCACGCTCCTCGTCGCCATCTTTGGACCTCTTTTCTACAACGTAGACACTCACGCTCGTGACATCGTCGCTGGCCCGTATGCAGGCTCTAGCTCTGCCCACTGGCTTGGCACCGACCACCTCGGCCGTGACTACGTGTCTCTCTTGATTGCCGGTCTCCGCAGCTCTCTCTACGTGGGCTTCGTTGCTGGTATCATTGCTACGACTATTGGTGTGCTTATCGGTCTGTTCGGCGGTTTCCGCGGTGGCTGGGTTGATGAAGTATTGAACATGCTCACCAACATCTTCATCGTTATCCCGCAGTTCGTGATTCTCGTTCTTATCAGCTCCGCTGTTAAGGATGGCCGTTCCCTCACCTTGATTGGTCTCATCATCGGTCTTACCGCTTGGAGCTGGTCTGCCCGTGCCGTTCGTGCTCAGGCATCTTCTCTCCGTAGCCGCGACCACATCGCCCTTGCCCGCCTCAACGGTGCATCGACTCTCACGATTGTGATCAAGCATGTGCTTCCGTACTTGCTCTCGTACGTGTTCATGGTGTTCATCATGCAGGTGTCCTCCGGAATCCTTTCCGAAGCTTCCATCTCCATGATCGGTCTTGGCCCTGTAGATTCCACCAGCCTCGGTATCATCTTGAACCAGGCTAAGGATAACGGTGCTCTCTCCGACTCCATCTGGATTGCATTCATCCCGGCAACGATCGTCGTTACCCTCACGGTGTTTGCTCTCTACCTGATCAACACTTCCATGGAAGGCGTCTTCAACCCGCGCCTGCGCAAGTAAGAGGTAAAAAATGTCTGAAAATGTTTTTGAAGTTGACCACTTGGGTCTTTATTACCTCGGCCGTTTTGGAGACAAGACTCACGCTGTAACGGACGTGTCCTTCTCCATGAAGCAGGGGGAAATTCTCGGTATCGCCGGTGAATCGGGTTGCGGTAAGTCCACGCTCGTCTCTGGCCTTATGGGTATGTGCATTCCGCCGCTTTACCCGGAAACGGGTGACGTTCGCGTCAAGAACGGCGACAAGATGGAATCCCTCATGAACCGCAGCGTCGAAGATGTTCGTGCGAATGTCCTCGCTCAGCAGGTTTCCATGATTCCGCAGGGCGCATTCAACGCTCTGAACCCGGTCCGTAAGATTAAGGATATCGCAGCAGACGTGCTCAAGGCTCACTTGAAGCCGGGCGAGAAGCTCGATTCCAAGCAGATCTACGATCGCGTTTACGCTCACTTCGACCGTATCGGCATGGATACGAAGCGCGTGCTCAATTCCTTCCCGATCAACCTCACTGCAGGTGAACGCCAGCGTTGCGTGATTGCAATTTCCACGATTCTTCTCCCGAAGATGGTGATTGCTGACGAACCGACTTCTGCTTTGGACGTTTCCACGCAGAAGGAAGTGATCAAGATGATTTTCGACTTGCTCGACAAGGGCATCTTCCAATCGATGATCTTCATTACCCACGAACTTCCGCTCCTCTACCATGTGGCAGACAACATTGCCATCATGTACGCAGGCGAAATCGTGGAAAAGGGTACTGCAGAACAGGTCGTCAAGGATCCGCGTCATCCGTATACGCAGGCCTTGATGGGCGCTATGCTCAGTACCGAGGCAAGCCAGCGTGGCCGTCATCCGGTGGCTATCGAAGGTGCTCCTCCTAGCCTCAAGAACAAGATTGTGGGCTGCCGCTTCGCTCCGCGTTGCAGCAAGGCATGCCCGGACTGCAAGAAGAATACCCAGAATCTCCGCATTGTCGGCGATCGTGACGTGAGGTGCGATTATGCAAAGTGATAAGCCCATTGTTTTTTCTGCCAAGCGCATCAGCAAGGATTTCGGTGCCGGCAAGAGCTTGAAGACTGCTGTTAAGGACGTTTCCTTTGACATCTACGACGAAGAATTCATCTCCATCGTGGGTGGTTCCGGTTGCGGTAAGTCCGTGCTTGCAAAGATCATGCTCGGCCTCTACCAGCCGACTCGCGGTCAGTTCCTCTATCGCGACAAGCCAATCAAGAACCTGAAGAACCACTGGAACGAAGTCCAGTCCGTTTTCCAGGACCCGTTCGGCTGCTTCAACCAGTTCTTCACAATCCGTAGCCAGCTCGAAGACGCTCTCAACATCCTCAAGGACAAGCCGTCCAAGGAAGAAGTCCGTCGCCGCGTTGACGAAGGTCTCAAGGCCGTTAACGTCGCTCCGGCAGATATCGAAGGCAAGTATCCGTTCGAACTCTCCGGTGGTCAGATGCAGCGTATGCTTCTCGCTCGTATCTTCGCACTCCGTCCGAAGGTCCTTATCGCTGACGAAGCTACCTCCATGGTGGACGCCTGCGTGCGTGCAAACATCCTCGATTACCTCCGCAAGTTGAAAGACGAGTTGAAGATGACTGTGGTGTTCGTGACCCACGATATCGGTCTTGCAAACTACGTTTCTGACCGTATCTTCATCATGCACGATGGTAAGATCGTGAACCAGGGTACTCCTGCTGAAGTGCTCGACAACACGAACGAACCGCATACGCTCCGCTTGCTCGATGACATTCCGGAAGTCCACAAGACTGAATGGATCAAGAATAGCCATCGCAGCAAAAAGTAATTGGCGCGTGTCATCCTGAGCGAAGAGGCGTCGCCTCGTAGTCGAAGGATCTAGTGCAATTCGAAAAGCCGCAGCAACCGCTGCGGTTTTTCTTTTATATAAAAAAGCTCGACGGTCTTTTTCACGTCGAGCTTTCTTGTGAATTTGCAATATCTATTTAGTCTACGACACAGCGGACACTGCCGTATTGGGTGTCATTGACCGCAGTCTTCCCTGGTAAGAAGTGATAAAGGTTCCTGTCGATCCAGTCGCGTGTATATTTGTGGTCATAGTCGGAACCGATGTAGAGGGCGTCGAAGTTCAGGTTGTCCCATTCAAGCTCGTAGAAAGAGTAGCTCGGTGGGTAGATTCCCGGGAATGAGATGCTTAGACCGGTTTCGTTGAGGAAGTGATCGTATTCGCCTCCGAAATCATTGACGCTGTAGTTGGTTACGAGGTCCTTGCTGAATTGGTACTGCTTGTAGATGGTGTAGTATTCCTCGTAGGTCGCCAAGTGTGAACCTGGAGGGCAGTTGCCTTGCCAATGCCCGGAGGGAATAGAATCCCCTTCAGCAAGAGCTTGCTTGTGGGTGTAGAGCCTTCCGTAAATATCGCAGTAGTATTGGTTGTTCTCGTAGCAGAGGGAGCCTTCGAGGGCGTAGTTGAGGTTTTCGGCAAACCAGACGACACCGTCAATTTCTACGGTCTTGTAGTATTGCCCGTCGCGGGTGTCTTGGAATATGCCGTACTTCTTATTGGGGTTTAGCAGTATCCACGAAGGTTTGTAGACGGAGTCGGTAGCGCGGTCACGGATGACTCCGTCCACGCAGTTGTATTTTTTGCCATCGTATTTGTGCCCGTAGCAGATATCGTAGGCGACATCATCCTGGCAGAATTGTTTAGTGTAGTCGATGTATTTGCCGCCGCACTTGAGTGTGTTGCTGAGGCAGCGTACGGAAAGCCTAGTGTCGGGTTCGCCGTTTTTGAAGCACGTTCTTGTTGCCGAAGAGTTTTTATTACCTCGGCAGTATGGGGCTGTGTTCCCGTATTTGGACTGCGGTGCGGTTGAATCGACTTTTGAGGTCGGGTGCGGGTCGAATTTGAAGAAGACTATCGTGCTGTAGTTGCCAAAGTCATGCGTTGAAGTCCAGAAGTTTTCGTCGGTTCCGGTTCCGTTGCCGCTCTTGACGGGCTTGGCATTAAACCCGAATTCGTCGGTGCCGTTCCAGTCGTCGTAGGCGGGCAAGTTCGGCCAACCGGTCGTGCTCTTGAGTTTCTGGCCGGCGATATCTTCGCCACCGGCGTAGGCAACAAGTGTCTTGAATTCATCGGAGGAGGGGAGGTGGAATCCTTCCGGGCAGATTGTTTGGGCGTCCTGGGAAACGTACAGGCTGGAGTCGCCATACGTCAGGTCTTCGGCCATCCATATTTGTGTGCCGATTTGGGTAAGTTTATATGTCTTGCCGTCGCGAGTGTCGGTGAACGATTCGGTCGGAGCCTTGACGCCCTCGCTCGAAGAAGAAGCTGGAATTTGAGACGAGGAAGATTCTGAAATTTGATTTTGTGATGAAGAAGATTCGGAATCCTTTGTTTTCCCTGTTTCAGAGGAAGATGATTCTTCCGGATTTTCGATATTGTCGGAACTAGATGAAATATTGGCAAAAAGTTCATCGTTTGCAGATGAAGAATCTGTACAAGCTGTAAATGTTAGGGATAATAGCGCAGAGGCTGTTAGGCAAGCGGCAGCCTTTGTAAAATTATTCATGATTTATCTCCTTTGGTGAGATAAAATAGAAATTTTTAGTTTGTTAGACCATGATGAGTTAGAATTTTGGCGTTGATGCCGTCTTTTGGCGAAGTCGAAGATTTTTGCAATTAAAAATATATATTACTTCTATGACAACATTTTTTTCACGTTTTTCTTTTGGATGGGGCTTTACGTTGGCGACTTTGTCGCTTGCTTTTTTGCAGTCGCCGGTTTTGGCAGCGGGCCTTGTGAAGCAAAGTATAGATACGACCGATGCCATGTGGACACTCTCTAATTACGATCGCGGATTCTACACGCCGCAGGTGTTGCATATAAAGCCATCGGGAGGTAAGCCGATTGAAAAACCGTACAGTAAGCTTTTGCATTTGCGTGCCGAAATATCGGAATTCAGCAGTCGAGCTTGGCTCGGGATCGATACGACGGGCGGCAAGAAAGATACGACTTGGGGCAAAAGCCAAGACCTCACCGAAGATGCCTTGAACGTGTTGCAACAGACGTTTGACAATATCCGCGCAAACAAGGGTTTTGTGATTGTACGTATCTGTTATGACCCGTGGTACAATGGTCGCAGCAATGTGACTCCGGAGCACAAGTGGGTATTACGTCATGTGGAACAGCTCGCTCCAGTGCTTTCGAAAAATACCGATGTGATTGTCGCGCTTGAAATGGGCATGCACGGCGCCTATGGCGAAATGCATTCCGACACGAGCATTACTTATGACCGCGTTGCCGAAGCGACGAACCTGATGCTACGCAATACGCCTCCCGAGCTCAAAATTTTAACGCGTACAGGGAATTACTCGGCGAAGGTGCTTGGCTTTGACAATTGGGGCGTGGATTTCCATATCGACGGTGAAAAGTTCGCAGAAATCGCAAAGGCCAAGGGCGACACCATGTATCGCGTCGGGATGTTCAACGACGGCTACTTGGGAACGCAATATGATTACGGCACGTGGGGCGCGGACTGCAAAACGTCCATTTGCCGTGAAGAAGGTGTTGCCTGGCTTGAAAAGTACGGCATCAACACTCCATACGGCGGCGAAGCGCTTACGACGGCGAACGGCTACCAGGTCATCAATACGCCCGAATTCCTCGCGTACGAAGGCTTCCGCACGCATACAAGCTATTTGAATATCCAGTGGAACAACAACTTGATTGATAGCTGGAAGAAGACTCCGTTCAGGCAGAAAGACTTTGATTACGACCCGGCGCGAGTCGATTCGTTGACTGGCTTCAAGTACATCAATGACCACCTGGGCTACCGCTTTGTGCTGCGAGAATCGTGGCTGAGCGATACGGTGGGGGCAGACCACGTGCTTCATGCGAAATTCCGCGTGCAGAACGTGGGCTTTGGCAATTTGACTTGGAATGCTCCGGTAAGGCTTGCTGTTGTGGAAGACTTGGAAGGTAGCAGTTTGGATGTGTGCCCTGACATTGATTATGTGGAATTGCCCGATGTCGATTTTCGGGATGTCCATAGCCGAACTATTTCAATTGCGGGTGGCGATACTGTAATGACGTTTGATGGGAACAACGAACTGGAAATTTCCGTTAATCTGGGCAAACTTCGTTATCGTAATTATCAGGTGTATTTGAAGGTGGGCGAAATTGAGTTCGCTAACAGCTCTATTGGAGGGAGAGGTACTTGTGGCCTAGAACAGCCTGCCGCTTATATGGGCAAGTTTTATTATGATGAAAACGCTCAGTCCATTATGCCGCGGGCTCTCCGGAGCTCCTTGCAAAAATCCCAAACGCCATACGTCCAGCGTAAACGCAACAACGTGATCATTCGAAACGGCAAAAGCTCTTACAAGCCTAACGGCACGAAACAGTAGTAACATGGTTCTTCGCAAAACAGCATTGTCATGCCCGCTGGAGCCTGTACTGCCTGCACTGAGTTTAATCGAAGTGAGCGAAGTCGAAGTAAGCGGGCATCTTCTTTTCAAAATCTTTGCATGAAAAAACTCCAGCCGATGGCTGGAGTTTTTCACATCTGTTTTGCGGGCGTGCCCGCCATTATCTGCTGATTACTTGTTCGTCCAGCGGATGGAGGCCTTCTGGCTGCCCTGGCGAACAACGAGCGTGTAGGAACCGTTCGGGAGGCCCTTGAGGTCGATAGCGTGGCTGCCCTTGCCGTAGACATCAGACATTTGCTTTACGCTTGCACCGAGAGCATCGTAGATGTCCACCTTTACGAGGCCAGTGTTCTTGGTCGTGAACTGGAGCATCGTGCCGTTCATGCTAGCCTGGAGGCTATTCTGAACCTTGCGAACCGGCTTGATGGCATCGGTTGTGCCGTTGATGTAGCTGTAGTATTCATCCTTGTTCATGGCGAGAGTGCTGTCTCCGCCGATGATGAACGTTACTGTTCTAGAAGAGGCTGCGTAGTTTTCGGTTTCAGGAGCATTTGCCGTGACAGCGATGATTGCCGGATAGGCGCTTGTTGCAAAACCTTCACCAAACTTAATCATGTAGGCAGAGGTTTCTTTACCGTTGAATGTGTAGGTAATCGGAGCCTTGCCGGTAATGGTTGCGTCCGGAAGACCTGTTGCCGATTCAAAGTTGACTGCGACAACCTGATTCTTGAACTTGTCAGAGATACGGTGGTCACCCTTCTTGTAGGTGATTTCGAATGTATCCTGCATAGCGCGGAAACCCGTGACTGCTGCGGCAGAAGCAACGACCTTAGTGGTTCCGAAGCTCTTGAAGTGCAACATCCAAACTTGCTTGTTCTTCTGAGTGTTGGAGCAGCCGCTGTTGGTGCAGGTGGTCTTGCTGACGGTTACGACGCTCGGATCAAGAGAAGAAAGCTTGAATGCGGAACCTTCGTTGGTCTTGTCTTCCATGGTGAGGATGTAGTCGTTTGTGCCGTCACCGTCAAAGTCAATAGTTCTGCCGGTCTTGGAGGCCGACTTGCAGGTTCCGGAGAAGTTGCAAGTGAGATCTTCGAGGTTTGCGATGGTCTGGCCTGCAACCTGGGTAATGGTCACAACGGACTGAGAACCGTCATTACCAGTCATGATGACATAACCATAATCGTTGATGACGATGTCGCTGCCAGAAACGGAGGCGATCTTTTCGTTGCTGGAGGTGTAAGTACAGCCAGCGACGAGCTTGCCAGAAATCTTGCCTTCGGTCTGCTTTGCGGTGACTGGCTTGAAGGAGCAGGAACCGCTCTTGCCCTTGGTCACAGAGTCAGCCCAGGAACGTGCGTTCTTGGTGAGGTAGCTTTTGATGATAGAGCCAGAAGAAGTAAGCGTTGCTGCATCGAGTGCTGCTGCCGTGATGAGGGACTTGTCGCCAGCGAAGATAGCGGACTTTTCGCTCTTCTTGTCGACGTCACTCGTTTGCTGACGCAAACTCCAGTTGCAGTTCGGGATGTTGTTCTGGTCCATGAACTGAGTCCATTCGTTCGTAGCGCTTGCGTTCGGTTCACCGTCGCCGTCAGCGTTTGTGGTACCCCATTCAGAGATGAACACTGGGTAGCCGGCATTGAGAGCGCTTGTAACGTGGCCACCGTAGCTGCCCTTGGAGTGGCTAGAGGCGTAGAAGTGCAAAACGTAGGCGATGTTAGTCGATGCAATCGGGCTCTGTGCGCCCTGTTCCGGATGCTGAGACCAGTTCGGCGTACCGACGATGACCAAGTTCTGGGTGTTGGCACGGATGCCCGGAACAACCTGGTTTGCGTAGTTCTTGATGGCATCCCAGTTTCCACCGCTACCGCTGACCGGTTCGTTGTAAATTTCGTAAATGACGTTCGGCACGTCCTTGTACTTCAGGGAAACCTTCTGGAAAAAGTCCTTGGCGATGGTTGTTTCCTGGTGAGCTCTGTGGCTATGCCAGTCGATAATGATATAGACGTCGTTTTCAATAGCCGTCTGGACCATCTTGTCGATCATGGACAGCTGGCCTTCCGGGTTGGTCTTGTAACCACCATCCACGGCGTTCTTGGTGCCGCCATTGCTATCGTAGTATTCAATGCCCATGGCAAAACGGAACACGTCAATTTTGAAGTTGTCTACGACCCATGAAATGACGTTCGGGTTGTAATAAGATGCGCCAGTTGCATCGGACCAGAAAAGGCTTACGCCGCGAAGCATTGCCTGCTGGTTGTTCTTTGCGCCAATGATCTTATTGCCGCTGGTGTGAAGTGCGCCGTAATAGGATACCGGACCCACTTTTCTCGGGATGGCTGTTGATGCATCGGCAAAGGCGGAGATTGCCGCGCCTGCCAAGATGCCTGTCAGTAGCTTTGTCAATTTCATGAGTGTTTTCCTTTTGTTTTGACAAAAATTATCTAATTAAAGCGAAGATAGTAAACAATTTAGGCTAATTTTTTGTTTACCATTGAACACAAAGTGGATTGCTTTGCGCTTGCTGTACACCTTTACCCCGTTTTTTCATTCCCGCGCCGGTTAGGCTCCGGGGCCAGCTTGCTGCTGACCTTGATGGGTATGATTTATTAGTATATAATGTAGCTTTCTCTATGCTAGAATGAAATACCTTGAATCGTAATAAAAAAGTTGCGTTCTAGGTATGTGATAAAATACACAGTAGTAATTTGTAAGAAAATTTGTATGTGCTCTGGCCGCGCCCAATGTGCTATATTACTAGAGAAAGGACGGTTTGATGGCGGTATTGTAAATTTTTTTTTCAAAGGGCTGTAGGTATGGCATTTTGGAAGAAAAAAAAATATATTGTTGTCCAAATCGCCCGATTTGGGTAAAACAGTTAAAAAAAGAGAGAGAATTATGAATAAGAAACTCACACTTGCTTCGGCACTTCTTGCTGCTACTAGTGCATTTGCTTTCATAACCTGGAAAGCTGATAGCGACAAGGTTCTTACCGAAATTGGTAACGACACTGAAACTGCTGGCTACTGGTTCAGCTACGGTGACGATGGTGACGGTGGTGCTTCCTCCGTGACTTGGCCGGTCGAACGCGGTAACGAATACTCCGCTGACGCTATGGACCCGGTTATCGAAGCTTGCGGCGGTATCTGCGGTACTGCTGTTCTCGCTAAGGGTACTTTGACCTATAACCCGTTCGTTGGTATCGGCTTTAACGTCGTTGGCGAAACTTCTGAAACTGACAAGACTCCGGCTGCTGGCGATGCTTCTGCTTGGGGTGGCGTCTGCATTACTTACACTGCTGACATTTCTCCGGCTCTCGAACTCGGTCTCGGTGACGCTGTTGACGCATCGATCGGTTACGCAAACCCGTCTGCAACTCTCCCGAAGGCTGCTACTGCTGCCGTGACGAAGACTCTCGCTTGGACTGACTTCAAGCAGCCGTCTTGGTACAAGGGTGCAACGAAGATGGACGGCGCTACTGCCTCCACGAAGCTCGTTGCTATCAAGTTCAAGCTCCAGAACACTCCGGGTTCCTACCAGTTCAACATCCAGGCCATTGGTCCGTATGCAGGTGAATGCGGTCCTAATGCTATCAAGGCTGTCCGTGGCGCTTCTGCTGCCAAGGCTATCCTCTCTGGCCGTACTCTCAGCTTCGCAGGCGTGAACGCTTCTGCTACTGCTGAAGTTCTCAACCTCCAGGGCCAGGTTGTTGCTAAGGGTGACGTCGCTTCTGCTCTCAACCTCGCTAACCTCGACGCTGGTGTCTACATGGTTCGCGTTGCTGGCAAGGCCGTCAACTTCACCAACAAGATCGTCTTGAAGTAATTTCAATTCGAAAGAATTTAGAGAAGGGTCGCGCAAGCGGCCCTTTTCTTGTATAAAGTTCGTTCGTGTTTGTGCTCACAGGTAAACTTGATTTTTTCTTTCAAGTTTTCCTTAATAGCTATATTTATATATATTACTTTGGCATTTACCAGCCCCCGTCTTTTGGGGAGTTTTAATGAGGACTTTATGATTTCCAAAAAAATCCTGTTGTCTGCTTTGGTAGGTTCAGCTATTTTCTTTGGCGCTTGCGGTGACGATACTGCTGCTCCGAGTGCTGCAACTCCGACCCAGAGTTCTGCGGTAACCCCGCTTCCGGGGATTTCTAGCAGTTCCATTGCTCCGATTCCGACTCCGACATCTTCTGCGCCGGCTCCGGCAAGCTCTGCTACCCCGACTCCGTCGGTGTACCCGGCTCTTGCTACTTCTGCAAACGCTACGTATGGTGCGAATGATTATGCTCTGTGGAAGAGCTTCCACGTTACGAGTTACGAACAGGAAACCATCACGTATCCGACCCTTGCTTCGGAATTTAACGTTGTGTTCTCGGCAGCGTATATGCCCGCTGGTCGTGTAGTTTGGTCTAGCCAGACGGGTTATTACAGGGACTATTGTTCTGATAATAGTACTACGGTTCCGAACATGAAGACTCGTGCCTGCACGGTGTCGGAAGGTATCGGTTACGGTATGCTTTTGGCTTATTTCAATGGTGATGACGACACATTTGTCCGCTTGTGGAATTACAGCAGAGCATATAGAGCTTATTCCAACAGAAGGCTTATGCCGTGGATTACCCAGTCATTCCACTGGATGGAAGTGGACAATTCCAGTGCAACTGACGCTGACGAAGATATCGCAACGGCTTTGATCCTCATGTATTTCAAATCGGGCAATGCAGCCTTCTTGCAGGATGCTTTAACGTTTGTGAACGCCATCTGGGATTTGGAAGTCAACCCGTCGACGTTGCTTATCTACTCTGGCGATGAAGACTTGTGGAAGGGCGCAAATCCGGTTTACAACTTGAGCTACTTCTCTCCGGTGGCCCTCAGACTCTTTGCTATGGTGGACCCGAGCCACAACTGGCAGGGCGTGCTTGATGCGATGTACACTTACATGCAGTTGGTGCAGTCTATGGGTACGGGCGTGTTCCCGGACTGGAGCGATGCCACTGGTGCTGCAGCCAATCCGCCTAACGGAGCCGCTGGTTCTGGCCCGGGTAGCTGGACTTGGTACACGTTCAACAAGGAATCTGTGCGTATTCCGTGGCGTATCGCTTGGGATTACTACTGGTATCAGGACCTTCGTGCCGCTACTATCCTGAATCAGCTGAATACATTTATCTCTAAAAAGACAAACAACAATCCGGATGACAAGGCTTTGTCTGTCAACTACTCCTGGAATTTGTCTGTGGGTGCAGATAACACCAGAAACACCGTTGTTTCGAGCCAGTGGTATGCGGCATGGTGTGCCACGGGGCTTTCTGGCAACCCGACGTGGCTTGCTCAGTGCACTTCGGGCTTGAATACCAAGACTCCGTCGAATACAACACAGAGTTATTTCTCGGATATCTTGCTCACGATGTATTCTGCCTTGCTGAACGGTTTGATGGTTCGCCCGTTCTAATAAAGTCTAGGAATGCGCGGGGCCAAATCCTCGGTGCAAATCTCTTTTTCAAGGGTCCCCGTGAAGCGGGGACTTTTTGTATATTCTTTAGCATGAAAGAAAAAAATGTGAATTCTAAGGCCGTGAAGGCTGCAAAAACGAAAAAGTCTGAAAAGGTTGCTAAGGCAAAAGCGAATAAAGTTGAAAATGCCGCGCTTGTTAAGGAGCCTTCTGTAGATTCTGCGGCTCTTGTGATGCCTGTGAATGATTCTACGGCTGTGCTTGATGCGGGGTTTGCCGCCGATAGCTTGGATGCAACAGGGGATGCTGCGGGAATGCCTCCGCTCCCGACGGCTGAACAGCTTGGAATTACAATTACTGCAGGTAATGTTGGAAGTGCTGGTGACGCAGGGAATGCCGCAAACGCGCCGCTTTCGGCAACTGTGGGCGATACGATCAACTTCCCGGTGACGGTTTCGTGGAGTGTGAACGGGAGCGCGATTCTCGTGGTGCCGACAAGTTCAGCAAATGCAAAGGGCATTTTGCAGTTGGGCGTGTCGCAGGAATCTAGCCGCTCGGTAAAGGACGGCAAGGAAATGGCGCAGATTACGTTCAACTACAAGCTCGTCATGCAGGATACGGGCAATCTAAACATCCCGGCGATGCGTTTTGAAATCCCGACACCGACGGGACAGTCGATTGACTTGCGGAGTGATAGCGTACCTATTCGTGTCGATGCGCCGTTCAATGCGCTGCCGTTTATTGCAGGCGGTGCGGTTGGCATTTGTGTGCTGCTTGCGGCGTTGTGGCGCATGCGCAAGCGTGCTAATGCGCGAGCTGCGGCTGATGCGAAGAATGCGTTTGAAAATGCTCTGCGCGAGAAGATGATGGTCTTGAAGCAGCGCGTGATGGTGGCCGATAGCCGCGAATGGCTATTGGAACTTGAATGCATTTGCAAGGAATATGCATTGCAGCAGTTCGGTGCAAGTGCTTGCGGAATCGCCGAAAGTGCCGGTGCATCGGGAGTTGCTGCGGAAAAGTCCGCGGGAACAGCGTCTGCTGGTAAAATGTCCGTCGCGACAATGCCCGCCGCCTCTGTGAACTTGGATGCTCTCGTAGCTGACGGAAAGTTGGACGGCTGGAAGCCCTTGCTCGAAGAATTTGCACATGCCCGCTATGGCGGCGGCAAGCGCGACAGCTTCGAAAACAAGGAAACCTGGAAACTAGCGATGCAGCTTATGGGCGTGAAAGAAGACGAGTAAGAAGTGGTTAGTGGTTGGTAGGCCGTAAGGCCGTTAGGAACGTGTCATCCTGGAGGGCAAAGCCCGATAGGATCCAGTGCGTTTGTCATCCTCGCGACCTGTGCTGCCTGCACTGAGCTATGTCGAAGTGAGCGAAGCCGAAGTAAGTCGATGATCTTGTGGTTGTCATTCTGGAGGCACGGAGTGCCGATAGAATCTATTATGGTTTCGTTATGCGGCCTCTTTTGTCATTTCCGGCAAAGACTGCCTCGGACATGTTCCAGGGAGCGGGAATCTCTTTTATGTTGCATTTATCCTGAAAATTCTGATACGCGGATGAAATCAGCAGATAAAATGCTCTTGCATTTATCGGAAATATTTTAACTTTATAAAATGATTCGAAAGTTTTGTTCTGCGGTTTTGTGTGCGTTGGCCCTGCTTTTAGCGGGGTGTTCCAGCCATCCGCCTTCTGCCGCGCAGTTTATGAATGTGAAAAAGAATGATGGATTTTTTTCTGTAGGTGGAGTATTTTTGAATGGTGATTTGTACGATAAAGAAGGACCATATGGAACTGATAATGATAAAGGCTTTTTTTATGTTTTGTCTGGTTATGGTCGTGTAAATTTATTTGAAATAGGAGCGTCTCTGGAGTTAGTGACTATTGTGCCGATAGCTGGTTTACGAGGAGAATATTTTGGGGTGCAAGGATGGGGATTTTTTAGAGAAACTGAACACTGCGATGGAAAATCTCATACGATATGGATTGGCGGCGGCATGTTAATTCAGCAATATCCAATTAGCGAAAATTTTAAAGTGGGCCTTAGCGAACATATTTCAAATAATTTAAGTGCTAAATCGGACCCTGATGATTATGGATCTTTTGATTTTAAAAATGGATACTATCCTGAATTTGGTATAGGAACATATTTAACTTACAAGGGATTTTCCATTGAATTCCGTTACGGTCGCGAAATTGGTGAACCGAGAAATCGCTTTTATTTTATGACGAATTACGCATTCTTTAATTGATTTGAACTATAATTTAGATGTATGATTATTGATAAGGAAAAAGCCACACGTCGTGCGGCGGGGCTGGATCTCTTTCGGATTGTGGCAGCCGTGATGGTGCTGCTATTCCATTGCCATATCCATCACGAAAACAGTTTTGGATCGCTGACGGGTTTTGTCTCGATGGGAGCCGTGTTCATGACGGCGTTCTTTATGCTTTCGGGCTATGTGCTATTCTTGACGTACAAGGACAAGTCGCTTATGCAGGCTCCGGCACTCAAGAACTTTTACCTGAAACGCGTTTTCGGAATTTTTCCTTTGTACTTGGTCGTGGCTATGTTGTTCGTCGTGACGCTGGGGCAAGAATCGGTGTCCCAGAATCTGGTGCTGTTGCCGATTGAACTGTTTGGATTGCAAAGCGTGTTTTCGACGCTGTTCCCGGTGAGCCATAATGGCGGGACCTGGTTTATCTCTTGCTTGCTGTTTGCGTATTTGGCGTTCCCGCTGATGCAGGAAATCGTAAAGCAGATGTCGACGCGTACGAAGTGGATGGCGCTTGCGGTTTGCACAGCTATTTTGTTCTGGTCGCCGCTTGTGGTGCATACGTTCAAGACGGACTCGATTTATTCGAACCCATTTTTCCGAGGTCTTGAATTTTTCATTGGCGTGCTGTTGTGCTCTTTGCCGATAAAGGCTGGTGTGGCGAAAGTCCTTGCAACTTGGAAAGCTCTTATCGCCGAGGCGGTGCTTTTGATTGCCGGAATTTCGATTGCGGTTCGGTTGAATGTTTTCGTAGGCAATTACATGCTTTACGACTGGATTGTGGTTCCGCTGTTTGCCTGCATGATTTTAACGCTGGCGGGGATCAAGTCGCCACGGCTGCAGGGGTCAGCGGTGCTGCGGTATGCGAGTGCGGCGAGCTATGCGTTTTTCTTGGCGCAGACATTCAATACTGAAATTGAAAACTGGCTGTTTGCAGTGTGCGGTATTCAAAATAATGTGCTGCAAATTGCTGTATCGGTTACGCTTTGTTCGCTTATTGCCGTTGCTTTGCACGAACTTGTCGAAAAGCCGAGCGCAAAAATGCTGAAAAAGAAATTGTAAACGCGTCTATCGAATGGCGGTTTCAAGGACGAGGGCAAGCGCTGCTAGCGTAAACCCGTTTTTTGGACGGTATCTTTGGCTGATGGGCAAGAATGTGTTCACGATAAATGTTATCGAGAAAAAGAGAACCCCTGCGGCTATCATATAGGCGGGCCTTCCTGAGCAACTGTGGAAAATCCCGCTGTATGTTCCTGTGATGAAGGTTATGATTGCGTTCACAGCGAGAAATGATGCGATGCTGAGTGCTAGTTTAAGATGGTTTAGCCAGTAGTTTCGGATTTTTTCTTTTGTTGATAGGTAGTGGAAAAACAAGATAGAAGCTATAGGGACGTATTTGAAATATGGCAGAACGGTTGTTATTTTTAAATCGTGGAAGCCAGCGGTCCTGTTTGCGCTCATAGATCCTCCGACAAGTGCAAAAAGGGCAATGCCAAAACCTATTGCTACAAAGAAGACGAATGTGATGCATCCGTCGGAGTCCGGCAAATGTTGCGTGTTGTTGATTTTGTCTAATTCTTCTTGCGTTATTTCGAGAGTTGATGAATCGTCATTTTCGGAGTCTACTTGTTCACTTGGGAACGTGATTTGGGTATCGCTGAGGTTTGGATTTGGCTCGGGAGGTTGCTCGGGAAATGGCGCGCTGGGTGCAACATTCGATTCATCATCTGATTCGTCTTCGATTTCAGCAATGCGAGCTTTGACAATGTCCTGGCGTTCTGGAGAATCGTCCTTTCTGATGATATCTAGAACTTCGTAGAGTTCGTCAAGCGGCAACTTGCGAATTTGTTCTTTATAGTCCTTGAGATATTCTTCAGTGAATTTTGCTGTCATGCGGCATATAATATACAACAAATTAGGCAAATAAGGCTGTTTACGTGCCGAAATTTAAGGGGAATGCATATAAAAAGATCAAAGGCGCTTTTTTATATGCATGATTTGAAGGTTTGCGAAGTTTTTTTGAGGAAAAATAGTGTGCGATGCATATAAAATTGACCAAATGGATTGTTTTATATGTATAAAAATTAGCAAGAAATACGAAAATACTTTGGATAAAGTAGAAAAATGCATATAAAAAGATGGAAAATGAATTTTTATATGCACGACTGTTAAAAATGGATGCTGAAATAATGTATTATTAGCAGTAAACGATTTGGAAGGAGTTTTTTATGAAATTTTTAGGTCTTGCTGGTCTGCTTTGTTGTGCTACGATGCTTGCTTGCAGTGAAAGTAACGAGTCTAACCCGGTGTCCAATAATTCAAGGGAAAATTTTGTGGGTGTCAAGTACCCGCTTGTCTTGGATGAGGCAAATCGGAAGTTTTCGACTTTTGAAGTGCACAGTCATGATGTTTGTAAAGTCGATGATGACAAATATGAATTTGTGACGATGGTGGATACACAACATATTGAAAGGGACTATGATTTTAGAGGCGATACGCTTGTTATTTTCTATAACGATGGAGAATCTCGAAAGTATGGTCAAGTTTTTGTTGATGGTAAAAACGGGCAAATTAAGAATAAATGGAAAAAGACAAATTGCGAGTATGTTCAAGAAAGCAATTCGATTGATTGCCGTGAGTCAAAAGAGTTGAGTGGCAGACTGAAAAATACAATTACATACTTTGATTTTACGCAGGATACCCTTTTTGCCTCAGTGACTGATTTGAACGGAAATGCGATTGATATATATGCCCCGACAGAAGATGAATATGATGATTATACGGGGTCTTCTTTTATGGAAGATATCTTTGATGTGATTATTACATCGCAATATGAAGTTTTTCCATGGACGGCATTCTGGAAAAGTGAAAATTTTGAAGCCCATGCGCAAAAAAGGAATGTTGTTATTAACAGTAAAGATAAAACGCATATTTCTTTTGTGATTCGGGGGCAGAATTTTGAGGTCGAGTTTACCAAGGCGAAACGCTTGCAGTATAACAGTGGTAGTTATGTAGAAGTTGGTGCAACTTTGAAATCTGGCAATGGAGTTTGCATTTTGGATTATATGTCTGATTCTAGAATGACTCCAGAAATTTGTAAGGCAGAAAACGCGGGGCTGATGGATCTTGCTTCCACCTACAATAGCAAAGACTCGCTTTTGTATTATGGTGCGGATAGCTACTATATTGGTAATGCTGGTGAATTTAGAGACTGTATCGTTAATTTGGTGAAGAATAAAAATGCCGAGTTCTGAAAAGTTCCGTGATTATGTCTTGGCTCAGTTCAAGGGGGTGCTGCGTGTGACAACCCGCAAGATGATGGGCGAGTACATCCTTTACGCCGATGGAAAAATTTTCGGTGGGATTTACGATGATCGCTTGCTCGTGAAGCCTGTGGCTGCTGCGAAGGCTGTGCTCCCGGATGCAAAATTGCAGTTGCCCTACGATGGCGCAAAGCCGATGTTGCGTGTCTCTGCTGAACAGATTGCAGACAACGGCTTGCTTGTGCGCTTGCTCGACGCCATGCTCCCGGAATTGCCCGCTGTGAAGAAGAAGTGAGACCATTTTCCCGGCGTGGGGAAAATGGTCTGTTTTTGATTTTCAAGGGTGGTAGTTTTTTGTTGGGTTATGTAAAATTTTTATGTACCCCTTGCCAACTTTTTAATATATAGATACATTAATGACTGCGTATCTCGCTATACAAAGGCGAGGTGCGTTTTTGCTTTAGTCATAATTTGATTTTGCAGGAACGCCTCTAATTATAAACTTGCCGCAAAAACGGCGTCGTATAATACGATTACATGGAGGCTATAATGAAGTCCGAAGAGATCAAGACTCTGTTCGAAAAGTTCCAAGCTATTGCTTGCGAATACCAAGGGGTGGAATGTTGGAGTGCTCGTGACTTGAGTACGTTACTTGGATATACTAAATGGGAGCGTTTTAGTAATGCTATTGAAAAGGCGAAGGAAGCCTGTAAAAATGCAGGCGAAATTGTAGATGATCATTTTCCCGGCGCCGGGAAAATGATCCATCTTGCAAAGGGCGCTGTACGTGAAGTTGATGATTATATGCTTACTCGCTATGCTTGTTATCTGATTGCACAGAATGGTGATTCTCGCAAGCCGGAAATATCTTTTGCACAGAATTACTTTGCTGTGCAGACTCGCGTGGCTGAGATCGTTGAAGACCGTATTCATGAATTGGAACGTGTGCAGGCGAGGGAAAAGCTTGCGCATACCGAAAAGGTCCTCTCGGGAGTATTGTTTGAACGAGGTGTAGATAGCAAGGGCTTTGCCGTTATTCGCTCTAAAGGCGATCAGGCTTTGTTCAACATTGATACGAATCTTTTAAAGCGTAAGTATAATGTTCCTGTGAGTCGCCCGCTAGCGGATTTCTTGCCTACGGTAAGTATCAAGGCTAAGGATCTTGCGGCTGAGATGACTTCGGTTAAAACGCAGACGAAAAATCTTTTTGGGCAAAAGAAAATTGAGAAGGAACATGTGGATAACAATCGCGCTGTCCGCAAAATGCTTCTTGATCGCGGCATTGTTCCCGAAAATTTGCCTGCAAGTGAAGATGTTAAGAAGGTGGCGCGTCGTTTGAAAAGGGCAGATGCGATGCTTTTGAAATTTCAAAAAAAGAAAAAGTAATATCATTTTCCCGGCGCTGGGAAAATGATAGCGTGAACCATATTGCTGGCGTCAGCAATATGGTCTTTTTATGCATAGTCATGCCCATCCCAAGTGTCATTCCGGCTGGAGCCTGTGCTGAGCGTAGTCGAAGTATGACGGAATCGCTTTCTTGTATGAATCGCCTGATGGGCGGTTGAAATTAGCCGATGGATAACGTTGAAACTTTTTGAATTAAAGCTATTTTATACGTGATGAATCGATTGGCTTATTTATTTGTTCTGCTTGTGGCGGCGATGCTTGCGGGGTGCAGCGTTATAACTCGTCCACCTTCTGCAGCGGCATTTATGAATTCGTATAGAGATGAATCTGTGACCGATGTGAATTTTGCTATGTATGGTGGTGATTTGGTATTGAATGAATCAAAAAGAACAGATTATTTACCAAAGAAATATGATAAAGTGGAATCTAGTGAGTGGTTTGCGGATTTGTCATTGATTCATTATATAAATAAATTTCATTTTACAGTAGGATTAGGTTTTCAAAGCTTGACTCCGATTTGGCAACCAGGTTTTGTTTCTAGAAATTTTGGGGTAATGGCATGGAGTAATTTACTTCCGTTATCAGATCGAATTGATGATGGATCTGGTAAAACAGATGGAGTGGGATTGACTGGGGGAATTTCTGCTATAGAACAGTTGGTTGTTGGTGATAAAATCAGAATAGGAATAACAGAGCATATTTCAAAAAATGGTCGAGAATCATATTGGAATGAAGATGAATGTTATGGTGCTTTTGGCCCAAGACGTTGTATTGGTGAAGCGAAATCTGTTCTTTATACAGAAATAGGCGTGGGCGTTTATTTTACATATAGAATGATATCGTTAGAATTTCGTTATGGTCGTGATGTCACAGAAAAAAGGAATCGGTTTACTTTTTCTTTTGATTATATGTTTTTTTTCAAAAGAGCAATCTGAATAGACATTTTTGCTTTCGGGGAAGTTAGGGGGCAGAGTCCCCTTAGGCATCGAGAAAACGGTCCGTTTTTATTTTACCATGCCTCGTTTGATGGGGCATCTCCTTCTTGTATGAATCGTCTGATGGATAGCTGAAATTTGCTGATGAACGACGTTGAATTTTTTTAAATGAAAGCTATTTTATACGTGATGAATCGGTTGGCTTGTTTACTTGTTTTGATTGTGGTGGCGATGCTTGCGGGGTGCAGCGTTGCCATTATTCATCCGCCATCTGCTGCGGCGTTTATGGAAAAGAGCGAAGAATCTTTTGTAAGGAATGCTTCTCTTACTGTAACTGTGGGCGATATTGCTTATGGAGAAAAAGATGAGCGTTATATTGCAAAAGAAAAAGTGGGTCGAATTGAACATGAAGATTGGATTTATAAAGCGACTGAATGGCCGATTGAATTTTCAGTATCGATGCAACGAAGTGTTGGCTATTTTAAATATGGTTTGGGTTTAGATTTTATAACGCCTTATATACAAGCTGGATTTGTGTGTGATTATTTCGGCATAATGGGCTGGAGTAATCTTTGGGTGTGGCAACAAGAAAAAGTGGAACACAAGTATTTTCAATGGGGTGGAGGAGTGTCCATTATTGAACAATTGCCCATTGGCAAAAAAATTCGTATAGGTTTGACTCAGCATTGGTCTAGAAATGGTCGTGAGGATTATACATATGGAGATGCGATTGGATTTGGAATCCCGATGCCGATGCCTATTTTTTACGATGAAATAGGAGGAGGTGGTTATGTGTCTTTTCCTCTTATGGAAACGCTAAGGGTAGGTGTTGAGTTTCGATATGGTCGGGATTTGACGTATAAACAGATTGACTTATCTAAAAATGGTGTGGTTGGTGATATGAATCGTTATTCAATTGTGGTTGATCTTCAAGGATGGTGAATTTGGTAGGACGATTTTGTTTATTTGTTCTGCTTGTGGCGGCGATGCTGGCGGGGTGTAGCGTTGCTATTATTCATCCGCCATCAGCAGCGACGTTTATGGAAAAGAGTGAAGATTCTTTTGTGAAAGATTTTTCGGTTTCTGCAATTTGGGGAGATTTGGCTCTTGTTGGTGAGCACGTTGCAGATAATATTAAAAAGTTAGAACATTCTAAAGAATGGTATGATAAATATCATTACTATACTGGTGAAGAATGGCCGGTTGATTTTCAATTTTCGCTACAAAAGAATATAGGGCATTTTAAGTATGGATTTGGACTTGATTATGTGACTCCCTATGTGCAAGCAGGTTTTGTATCAGATTATTTCGGTGTAATGGGTTGGAGTAATTTGTGGTTGTGGCAATTGGAAAAGGTGGAACATAAATATTTTCAGTGGGGTGGAGGAGTGTCCATTATTGAACAGTTGCCTATGGGAGACAATTTCCGATTTGGCTTGACGCAACATTTATCCAGAAATGGCCGTGAAGCGATGGTTGTGGAAGAATCCTCATCGATGCTTAATGTAGGTCCATCGGCTCCCATTTTTTATGATGAAATTGGATGTGGTGCGTATATCTCTTTTATTCCATATTATGTCACAAGGGTGAGTCTTGAATTCCGCTATGGGAGAGATTTGACATATAAGCGCAAAGATTATAGAGGCAATCCTCAAAAGCATGAAAAGATTTCCGATGTAGATCGATATTCTTTGTCCTTAAGTTTCTTTGGATGGTAGATGATGGGGGTGTTAGGGGGCACAGCCCCTTAGGCGTGAGGGTGATGGAAGACTTGCCCTAGAAGGAGGTGCCCGCTCGGTGGCGGGCATGACAATAGGGCAAGGCTGCAATCAGGGGGAGCCTTCCCCCCCCTCCTCCCTAACCACCAACCACTAATCACTAACCACTTTGTCACGTCATTTGTTTTTTTTGAAAGATTTTAGTATCTTAAAGCATGAAAAACTTAGAGGTAAAATAAATGGATATTCAGGAACTTTCGGAAAAGGTGAAGCAGCAGAGTTCTTTTTGCATGAACTTGCTGCGTGAAGTTGAAGATACGGTGATTGGTCAGAAGGCAATGGTCGAGAGCATTCTGACGGGTATTTTGGCGGATGGCCACGTGCTTTTGGAGGGCCTCCCGGGTTTGGCCAAGACGACTGCGGTGAAGGCTTTTGCCGATGCAGTGTCGCTCGATTTCAAGCGTATCCAGTTTACTCCTGATTTGTTGCCGGCGGACTTGCTCGGTACGACGATTTATAACGCCCGCGAGGCGAAGTTCGAGACGCGCAAGGGCCCGCTTTTTACGAACCTTGTGCTTGCTGATGAAATTAACCGTGCTCCGTCGAAGGTGCAGAGTGCTTTGCTCGAAGCCATGCAGGAACGCCACATCACGATTGGCGACGAAACGTTCAAGCTTGACGAACCGTTTTTGGTGCTTGCCACGCAGAACCCGATTGAACAGGAAGGTACGTATCCGCTGCCGGAAGCTCAGGTGGACCGTTTCCTCTTGAAGGTGAAGGTGAGCTACCCGAACAAGGCTGACGAAATGAAGATTCTCGATGCTGTCTCGGGTGCAGGACTCCGCCAGCCGAATGCTGTTGCAACGAAGGAAGATATCTTGAAGGCTCGCGAGCTCGTGAAGCAGGTTTATGTGGACGAACGCGTGCGCGAATACATCGTGAACTTGGTCTTGGCAACGCGCGATCCGGGCAGCATCAAGCGTAGCGACTTGGTGGGCTTTGTGGAAGTGGGCGCCTCGCCGCGTGCTTCTATCGGCCTTGCCCAGGCTTCGAAGGCTCATGCGTTTATCCAGGGCCGTGCCTACGTGACGCCGGAAGATGTGAAGGCTGTCGCGATGGAAGTGCTCCGCCACCGTGTGATCCTGAGCTACGAAGCGGAAGCGGAAGAAGTCACTGCCGAAACTGTCGTGCAGAAGATTCTCGACAGCGTCGAAGTGCCGTAATTGCCGGATGCGAACGTCGCGGGCGTCGAGCTTGCTCGAAAGCCCATGACCGAGCCGCCGGGCCGTGCGCTTGAAAAGCGCAAAATATCTTAAAGGCTTAGATTATGGATGCTAATTTGTTTGTGATTGTAAGGAGACTTGTTGCAGGTCTCCTTTTGTTTGCAATGTGCTCATGTGGCTATTCGCATTCTGACCCGTGCCAAAGTTCTATGTATGAGGAGTGCATGCGGAAAACGGAAAATACGGCACTTGCCGATATCGTCTGCTCTGAAAAAGCGGTGTCCGAGTGTGAGGAATAAAGAATTTGTTCATTTTAGCAAAGTGTCGATGTAGCTTTGCACTTGCTTGACGGAAAGCGTTGTTGTGCCGCTTTTGAATGTGGCGATGAAATTTTTGCCAAGAATATAACCGCTGGCGGCGTAGTGTGCGAACTTTTGAACGGCGTTCTCGGCATAGTCGGGGTCACCCATGAGGCCGAAGTGCTCCCAGATGACTTCTTCGCGGGTGCTGGGGCGTAGACAGGTGAAATTGGGGTAGAGCGTGCCCCAGCCCTTGACGCTCGTGGGAAATTCATAGCGGTAGGGGATGCCTGCGCGGTCGAGAGCGTCTGCAATGATGACTTCGGATTTTGAGCGGACGCGCGCGCCGCTTGCAGTGTAGTACTCGGGTGCGTTGATTTCAAAGGGCTTGCTGGTGTAGGGAAGGTGCCGCCACGCTTCGATGAACTCGCTGTCGGGTTCACGCGCGGGTGTGATGAGCGCGCGGCGACCTGGGTGGAGTTTGACGTAAGCGTTGTCTAGTTCGTCGGGGTTGTAAATTGCGAGGAACGAGTCGATGGCTTTAATTTGTTTCTTCAGAATGCTCGCCGCGGCTTTGTTATAATCTCGCTGGGCGATTAATGCCGCTTTGCGAATTTCTTTGTGAGGGAGATATGTACCGTTGGTTTCTCCTGATTCCTTTATGATGTAGTATTGAAAACAGTTCTTTTTAGAGAGAACTCTTAGTTTTTCTTTTGGAGAATTTTTTGAAAGTTTTATCGATTTTAGTATTTCTTGCAGGGCTGTTTGCTTGGCTTTGAGTTGCGAAATGATGGGGGCGATGACTTGGTCTAAATTTGAGCTCATGTATTACTCCTTCGTATGGCTAATTTACAATGCTTTTGCCAGAAAAGTACATGTTTTGCTGAAATTGGTTCATTTTGCAAACGGTAGTTAGCAAGGACTTGTCTGATTTTTGATGCGATGCATATAAATTTGTGAAATTGAAGCTTTTATATGCATGCTTGCTTATTTTGGAAGGCGCGCTTGGTAAGTGTATGCATATAAGATGACGGGTGGCTGGTGTTTTATATGCATTGAATGGTTGAAAATTGATGTTTTGCTTATTGTGTAATGTGAAATTTGTATGTAAAATGCATATAAATCTCTGTATTTGAATTTTTTATATGCATGGGCGCTCAAAAATGCGTTGCTCAAAGTCTTTTGTGATGAGATTGATGCATATAAAAATGAGCTTTTAGTGTTTTTATATGCATCAATCGCTTTTTCGGGGCTGTTGGGACACGCTGAATATACAAAAAAAGCCCCCGGGCGGGGGCTTTGAAGCTTTGTGTTATGGATTTTTGTATTCGCGCAGGAATCCGTCGTCGAGAGCCTTGACAGGGAGCTTTATAACATTGTTGTCCGAATCGACGATGAGTACTACGCCGGCGAGGTAGTTTATCCAGTAGTTGAAATCTGGATTCCCGTTAATGCTGCGGTCATGCTTGTGGAAGCGGAGGTCGTATTTGGAGTTGACGACGTCGTCGTGAATTTTTTTGTTGCTGATTGTAATGACGAATGGCACGAGGTATTGGTCGTGAGAAATTGCCAAGGTGTATTTGTGCATTTGTTCGTATGTGAAGTAGTTGCCGATGAATGTTTCAATTCTAGTGTCAATGGGGTAGAATGCGTTTTCGCAGTTTTGACGGTTGTTGTCGTCGTCGTATTCTTGATAGGCGATTTTGGAGTAAGAACTCCAGCCCCAGCTAGCGCCACCTTTGCAGTTGCTTGCATTTTGGTTGGGCTTGACGTACCAAGATTCTTTCAGGCTCTGGTTGATTTCGGTTAGGTTTGCGATGTTGTGTTTGTGCCAGTCGTTGATGTCTGTCGAAACGTTTTCGCCTTTGTTAATGGCGATGATTTGTGCGGTTTCTGCGGTGCGCTTGACGTTGGTGTACATATAATAGAAATCGTCGAGGTTGAGCTCCTTTAGTTTCTCGCCGACTTGTTTTGCTTGCTGTCTGCCGACTTCGATGAGGCCATCGTCATCGCCGTATTTGTGAATGTCGCGTTGGGCGTGGCGCAGGATGATGACGACTTTTTCGTCAGAACGGGTGCAGCCAAGAACGTCGTACAGGGAATTGAATACGTCCGTTGTGGCGCGGAGCGTTTTGCACATTTCGCTGAGCTGTTCGACGCTGGAACTGGACGGGGTTTCGCTACTAGAGGATATTTCACTGCTAGAGGAAACTTCGCTACTACTAGAAGGTGTTGTGCTGCTAGAAGAGGGTGGGACGGCGTCTTTGCCGTTTCGGAGCTCGCCGACCTTCTTGTCGCCGCAGATGACGTCGTAACCATCAATTTCTGCGTTTTCAGCAATCGTGCATGACGAGCCATCTTTACCGTCGGCACCGTCCTTGCCGTCTTTCCCGTTTTCGCCCTTAGCGCCGTTTCGGAGTTCACCGACCTTCTTGTTGCCGCAGATGACGTCATAACCGTCGATTTCTGCATTTTCAGCAATCGTGCAGGACGAACCGTCTTTCCCGTTTTCGCCCTTAGCGCCGTTTCGGAGTTCGCCTACCTTCTTGTTGTCGCAGATGACGTCGTAACCGTCGATTTCGGCATTTTCAGCAATCGTGCAGGACGAGCCATCTTTACCGTCCGCGCCTTTATCACCGTCCTTGCCGTCGGCCCCCTTTTCTCCATCTTTACCATTTACGATGGATCCGATTTTTTCATCGCCGCAGAACACGTCGTAACCATTGATTTCTGCGTTTTCAGCAATCGTGCAGGACGAGCCGTCTTTACCGTCGGCACCATCCTTGCCGTCTTTCCCGTTTTCGCCCTTAGCACCGTTTCGGAGCTCGCCGACCTTCTTGTCGCCGCAGATGACGTCGTAACCATTGATATCGTCGTTTTCTTCGACTGTGCAAGATGAACCGTCGTGGCCATCTTTACCGTTTTCACCGTTCTTACCGTCAGCTCCTTTGGCGCCATTGCGGAGTTCACCAACTTTTTCGTCGCCGCATACGACATCGTAGCCATCGATGTCTTCGTTCACGACGACGGTGCAAGAACCTACAGCCGCGCCGTCTTTACCGTCCTTACCATCCTTGCCGTCTTTGCCGTTGCGCAATTCGCCGATTTTCTCGCTAGCGCAAATAACGTCGTAGCCGTTTATTTCTGTGTTTTCTTTAACAATGCAGGACGTTCCATCCTTACCATCTTTGCCGTCATCACCGTTGTCGCCTTTATCGCCATCCTTGCCGTCCTTACCGTCGGCCCCCTTTTCTCCATCTTTACCATTTACGATGGATCCGATTTTTTCATCGCCGCAGAACACGTCGTAGCCGTTGATTTCTGCGTTTTCAGCAATCGTGCAGGACGAGCCATCTTTACCGTCGGCACCATCCTTGCCGTCTTTACCGTCGGCGCCGGATTTGCCGTCTTCGCCATCCTTACCATCTTTACCGTTCTGCACGACTCCCACGGAATCGCCGCCGCAAATAATCTTGAGACCGCTGTTGTCATCTAGCGGTTCCGTTTTGCAGGTGAGTTCGGACACGTCCAGGGCGCTTGCTTCGGTGACCTCGTCAAGGCAGCCCGTGAGCATGGAAAGTGTGAAAATTGATGTTGTTAAGAGTAATTTGGATTTCATATATTGCTCCCAAATGAAATTTTTTCGCGCCAAATTTAAAAAATTGCGCTCACCGCCGGGTGCTATGGCTCTATTTTGTACGTTACAAAATATGAAATTTGTTTTGATTGCTTTTTCTTTGTTTGTCTTAGGTTGTGCGTGCGATAATCCGAGGGATTGCCCCGCTGTAATCGGTGGTGGAAATAATCCGGATGAAATGCAATTGCGAAAGGAAGGTCGCGATGATCAGACTGTCCAAATGACGAAAATGCCTGCGCCGCCGTCGAATTCTGGAACGCCCGAACCGGTGGATGTCAATGTCCAGAATTTGAATGATCCTATTCCGGTTGATGATAGGCTTGATTTTAGTAAAGTGAAGTAAATCCCTGGCGCTTATTCCAATGTATAGCGCCTAAAATGTGCGTTTTTTCACCATTCGCGTGCGCGGGATGGGGTTATACATTATATTTATAATACTAGGGTATAAGCAATGATAAATTTTCTGGATTACGCAAGTCATGTGTTCTTTTTCCCGTCGCTGTTGGTTAGCGGCTTTTTGCTTGCTATGCTGGTGGCGTTTGACGAAAAACAGAACCTGAAGAGAGTGCTTTTTTGGGGCGCAATTTTCTCGATGACCCCGTTCATGATTTATGCGGATGCGCTTTATCACGGGCTCATGCATTTGCTTTCGTGCATGATGGGCAAGGTCCCTTTGATGCTCGATGTAATCGTGGACTATCTGAGCCGCATCGTGCTGATTCCGCTTGTAATTTTTGTGTTCAATAAAAAACTCTCTGTCCATTGGTCGCAATCGCTGTTCTTGATATCGGCGTCTGTCGGTGTCGGTTACCTCGGCATGGTCGTGGGCAAGACGCAAGTCGGGGCGGCCTTGGTGAACTTGGTCGCGATTGTCATTTGGTGGCGGCTTCTTTGGAATGAACTTTTGTTTGTACGCAATACGCAAATTTTTACGCGGTTCGGTTTCCTGGGCTTTGTTACGTTGTTTAGCTTGTTTGTGAACCTCGCCATGTATGTGTGCGTACGCATGATCGAGGTGACTCCAGAATTTTTGAATTATTTGGTATTTGTTGCTTGGCTTTTCTGGCTTACGCTTACGATTGCCGTGAAACTTATCTTTAGAATGGTGCGACTGACGCAGCAGGCTGAAATTGCGCGTAACCATGACAAACTGACGGGGCTGCCGAATGAACTTTTGTTCTCGAACTATGTTCTGGATTTGCTCTTTAGAAATCGTAAAAAACGTTATGCGTTTGTCGTTTTTGATTTGGAAAATTTCAAAGCGTTTAACGAAAGGCTTGGCTTTGAAGAAGGCGATAATGCGTTACGCTTTATGGCGAGCGTGTTCAAGTCGCTGTTTGGGGAACGCTATGTGATGCACGTGTCGTGCGATACGTTCCGCGTGGTGTGCGATGCTGCCGGGGTGGAATCCAAAATAAAAGAGGCGCATGATAAAATTCGAGGTTTCTCGACTCAGGGCGTGCTTGAAATCAAGGCTGGCGTGTATGTGCAGCGCGTGGAAAATGAAAATGTAGAACGTTGCTTTATGAGGGCTCGCCTTGCGGAAGCGACGACCAAGGGTGTTTACGATGAATATCTTGCGGTTTATGTAGATGAGATGGGGGCCCGCGAACGCTTGAAAATGTACTTGATTGCGCATATTGATGATGCTGTGAAAAACGAGTATATCAAGGTTTATTATCAGCCCGTTGTTGATATTAATACGAATAAATTGTGTGGCTTTGAAGCGCTTGCCCGTTGGGATGACCCAGAACACGGATTCTTGCCTCCGTTTGAATTTGTCGGCATTCTCGAAGACGCTCATTTGATCCAGAAACTAGACTTGTTCATGCTCAAGAAAATTTGCGAAAAGTATCGTAAGGAAACGAATTTGGGGCACAAGTGCGTTCCGATTTCGTTCAACCTCTCGCGCCTGGACTTTAAGCTGAGTGACATTTATAAGGAACTCACGCGGTTGACCAAAGAATACGATGTGCCGCATAAAATGATCCATATCGAGATTACGGAATCGGTGCTGGATGGTGACGAGGACGGCTATATCCGTGAGCAGGTGACGCGTTTCCAGAAAGACGGTTTTGAAGTCTGGATGGATGACTTTGGCTCGGGCTTCTCGTCGTTGAACGTACTGAAAGACTATGACTTTGACTTTTTGAAAATCGACATGATGTTCTTGCGAAACTTCTCGGAAAAGTCCAAGGTGATTATCCGCGCCATTGTGGAAATGGCTAAGCTATTGCATATTGGCACGCTTTCGGAAGGTGTGGAAACAAAGGAACATCTGGATTTCTTGAAGGAAATTAGATGCGACCGCGTGCAGGGCTATTATTATTCGAAACCGCTCCCGTATGACGAGGTGATGGCGGTGCTCAAAGAAAAGGGCGTGGAAGTTTAGGACGCGTAAGATTGAGTACAAAAAAAGTCGCAGCGGAGTGCTGCGACTTTTTCTATAAAGGTCTTGATTAAGCCTGGTGTGCCTTATACCACTTGATCAGTCCGTTGGTGGAACTGTCGTGGTGGAGTTCGGCGTCGGCCTTTGCAAGTTCCTTGGCGAGCTGCTTGCCGAGTTCAACACCCCACTGGTCGTAGCTGTTGATGTTCCAGATAACGCCCTGCGTGAAGATCTTGTGTTCGTACATGGCGATGAGAGCGCCAAGGCGTTCCGGGCTCACGTAGTCCATCATGATGGAGTTCGTCGGCTTATTGCCTTCGAATACCTTGTGCGGAGCGAGGAATGCGATTTCTTCTTCGGACTTGCCGGCGGCGCGGAGTTCTTCCTGAGCCTGGGCGAGAGTCTTGCCGTTCATCAATGCTTCCGGCTGAGCGAAGAAGTTGGAGAGCAACTTCTGGTGGTGATCGCCAATCTTGTTGTGGCTGTTTGCCGGGGCGATGAAGTCGCACGGAATCATCTTGGTGCCCTGGTGGATGAGCTGATAGAAGGCGTGCTGGCCGTTCGTACCCGGTTCGCCCCAGAGGATCGGACCCGTCTGGTAGTTCACGCGCTTGGAATCGCGATCAACAGTCTTACCGTTGGATTCCATGTCGGCCTGCTGGAAGTAGGCGGCGAGGCGGTGGAGGTACTGGTCGTACGGGAGCATGGCGTAACTAGATGCGCCAAAGAAGTTGTTGTACCAAACGCCGATGAGGGCGAGGATGACCGGGAGGTTCTTGTCGACCGGAGCGGTCTTGAAATGCTGATCCATTTCGTAAGCGCCCTGGTGGAGCTTCATGTAGTTTTCGAAGCCGATGCGGAGAGCGATGGAGAGACCGATTGCAGACCACAGAGAATAGCGGCCGCCAACCCAGTTCCAGAATTCGAACATGTTTGCCGGGTCGATACCGAATTCGGTAACGGCTTCGGTGTTGGTGGAGAGTGCGACGAAGTGCTTTGCGATAGCGGACTTGTCGCCGCCAAATGCCTTGAGGACGGCAGCCTTAGCGGTTTCGGCGTTCGTCATGGTTTCAAGAGTCGTGAACGTCTTGGAAGCAACGATGAAGAGCGTTTCTTCGATGTTCACCTTCTTGAGGGTTTCGGCCATGTGGGTGCCGTCGATGTTAGAAACGAAGTAGACTTCCGGAGAGTATTCG
>CADAWC010000019.1 GCA_902791475.1 Fibrobacter succinogenes | reverse complement strand
CTTCTTGAGGGTTTCGGCCATGTGGGTGCCGTCGATGTTAGAAACGAAGTAGACTTCCGGAGAGTATTCGCCAGCAGCCGGCTTGTCGGCATACGGCTTGAGAGCTTCGGTCACCATCACCGGACCGAGGTCGGAACCGCCGATACCGATGTTCACCACGTACTTGATGGACTTGCCGGTGTGGCCCTTCCACTTGCCGCTACGGACGAGGTGGGTGAAGTCTTCCATGTGCTTGAGCACGGCGCGAACTTCGGGCATCACGTCCTTGCCATCGACGCAAATCGGATCGTTGCCCTTGTAGCGGAGTGCAGTGTGGAGCACGGCGCGCTTTTCGGTGGTGTTAATCTTTTCGCCAGCAAAGTACTTGGCGCGCATGTCTTCGAAATTAGCGGACTTCAGGAGGTCCTGGAGCTTTGCCATGGTTTCGTCGGTGATGATGTTCTTGGAGTAGTCGAGGAAGAGTCCGCAGGCTTCGGCGCTGAACTTGTCGGCGCGAGTCGGGTCCTTCGCGAAGAGTTCCTTCATCTGCCAAGTCTTGGCGACTTCGGCATGGGCCTCGAGGGCCTTCCATTCCTTAGAATCAGTCAGTTTAGACATAGATTATCCTTTCCGCACACGCGGGTTTTTGTTACGGGGGAAAATATAGAAATTAGAATGTGGTCTTTAGTCATTAGTTCTTGGTCATTAGATGTATAATCATGTTGTTGTCTTGGGTAAAACCAACGACTAATGACCATTGACCAATAACTAGTAACTACTCAAGATTGTATATTAAACTTATAGCCGTGGGTATTTTACGGCAAAGGAGAAAAATATGTCTAGAGTAAAAGAAGCATTGTTGTTGGCGGTTGCCATTCTCGGCCTTGGTGCATTCCTCTATTGCGCCATGATGCACACAAAAGATAGGGACCGCGTTGTGTCGGTCAGAGGTCTTTCCGAACGTGAAGTTAAAGCGGATTTTGTGATTTGGCCTATTGTGTACAAAGAAGTCGGGAATGACCTTTCGTTGAT
Source organism: Fibrobacter succinogenes (assembly GCA_902791475.1). Classification (GTDB taxonomy): domain Bacteria; phylum Fibrobacterota; class Fibrobacteria; order Fibrobacterales; family Fibrobacteraceae; genus Fibrobacter; species Fibrobacter succinogenes_J. The sequence continues at coordinate 71,580 of CADAWC010000019.1, read as the reverse complement.
TCATGATGCTGTGCAGACGAAGAATGCGACGCTTGCAAAGTTCTTGCGCGATAACGGCGTGGATGCGGCTGAAATCAGTTGGTCTGCTCCGGAAATTGAAGATGCCCAAGGCGAACGCTATGGCGATAACCGCCGTCCGTTCCGCTACATTGCAACCGTGGTGACGACGGTTGCATCGAAGAATGTAGATCGCGTCCGTGAAATCATGGGTAAGCAGGGCGAACTTTTGAAACAGGGTATTGCATTCAGTGGCGATGATTACCGCTACCGCAAAATTTACAGCTTCAACGGTTTGAACGAAATCAAGCCCGCGATGATCGACGAAGCGAATAAAAATGCTCGTGCCGCTGCTGAAAAGTTTGCAACGGATTCCGAAAGCAAGCTCGGTAAAATCAAGACGGCTACGCAGGGCCAGTTCTCCATTAGCGACCGCGATGAGAATACGCCGTTTATCAAGAACGTGCGCGTAGTGACCAACGTCCAGTATTTCTTGGAGGACTAAAAGTGGATACTTCTGTTCTCGACAAGGCGATTGTTTTTGCGGTCAAGGCGCATGCCGGTACGGGTCGCCGTGGGAAAGGCTTCCCGTATATTGTCCACCCGATGGAGGCTGTGGAAATTGTAGCGACCATGACAGATGACCAAGAATTGATGGCGGCAGCCGCTTTGCACGATACCGTTGAAGATACGTCCGTTACGTTGGATGATATCAGTCGTGAGTTTGGGCCGCGCGTGGCAAAACTTGTGGAAGAAGAATCGGACGTGTTCATGGAAGGCGTGAGCGAATCGGATTCTTGGCATTCTCGCAAGCAGGCGGCAATTGACCGCTTGGCAGGGGCCAGTCGCGATGCAAAGATTGTGGCGCTTGGCGATAAGCTCAGCAATGCAAGAATTATTTACCGTGATTTTGTCCAAAAAGGCGATGAACTTTGGAAAATTTTCCACGTGACCGATATAAAGGAACACGAGTGGCATTATCGCGGATTGGCGGCGTCGTTGAAAGAACTTGAAGGAACTTTCGCGTATGCAGAATTTACGGATTTGATTGAAAAGATATTTGGCGGTAGAAAATAATGAGCGAAGACTCTGTTGAAAAATATGGGTTGAATCCTGCTGAAACGATGATTCTTGAGGATTATCGCGATAAGCTCCCTGTTTTTGAAAAAATGAGGGATTTTGTCTGCGATTTGCTCAGGAAAAAAGTGGCAGAAAACAATATCTATGTGACTGCCGTTGAAGCTAGAATCAAGGCCGAAGCAAGCCTTGCCGAAAAGCTTGAACGTAAAAATGGCAAGTACAAATCTCTGACTGATTTGACGGACATTTTGGGTGCCCGCGTGATTGCGTTCTATAACGACGATGTGGATAAAATTGCTGCACTTGTTGAAAGCTTGTTCAAAATCGACTGGAAGAATAGCGTTGACAAGCGCAAAATGCACGAGCTCGATAGCTTTGGCTATAACTCGTTGCATTTTATATGCACTATCCCGAAAGCATTGTTCGAAGATCCAGAGTGCCCTGAGCTCAATGAAATTCGATTTGAAATCCAGATGCGTACGGCTTTGCAACATGTGTGGGCTACGCTGGATCACGATACGGGTTACAAGTCGGGCTTTGAAATTCCGCATGAATACTTGCGCAATTTGAATCGCCTTGCGGGCATGCTTGAACTTGTCGATGAACAGTTCTGCAAAATTCGAACGGAAATCAATAATTACAGATTTCATGTGCAGTCACTTGTACATTCAGGGCGCTTTGATGAGGTGGCGCTGAACGGCGACTCGTTTACGAATTACCTGAAATTGCGACCGTTTGATAAGTTGAACCAGCGTATTGCGGCAATCAACCAGGCGGAAATTCACGAGTCGTCGATGATGCCTTTTTTGAAGGCGCTGAAGTTCTTACGCTTTGAAACGCTTGCAGATGTAGATAAACTCATCAAGGAGGATTCCGATGATGCGTACCATTTGGCCGCGTTTCAGCTTGCGAATACGGACTTGGATATCATCAACTCGTCACTTGGCGTGATTAGCCTGCTTGTGGTGTACATCTTGAAAAAAGGTGGCGGTGTGGCGGGAATCCGGACGATTCTGGATGACCTTTATGGCGAATCTGCAAGCCACGAAGCTTGGGCAAATCGACTCTACAAGAATGCGCTGAAGCTCTCGTTCATGAACCGGTAAAAATGTATTTTTGGGCTTATGAAACAGCCGATTCGAAATATTGCCATTCTCGCCCACGTTGATGCGGGCAAGACGACACTTTCTGAGAGAATCCTTTTTGCGGCAGGCGAGATTCACCGCCCGGGGCGCGTGGAAGATGGCCTTGCCACGATGGACTACATGCCCGAAGAAAAGGAACGTGGCATCACGATTGAAAGTGGCGTGGCGCATTTCGAATGGAAAAATACATGGTTCAATTTTATTGATACGCCAGGGCATGTCGACTTTGGTGCCGAAGTCGATATGGCGCTTACGGCTGTGGAAGGCGCTGTGCTTGTGGTGAGTGCCGCAAGTGGCGTTGAGACGCAGACGCTTGCGTCGTTCCGCAAGTTGCGCGAATCCCGCGTGCGTACAATTTTGTTTGTAAACAAGCTCGACAATCCTGATTACTCGCTGGATGAAACGCTCATCAACATTGAAGAAACGCTTGGCGTGCGCCCAGTGCTTATGTCTGTGCCGCAGTTCAAAAATGGCAAGATGTGCGCGATGCTCGATGTGCTGAGCCAGAGCCGCTTGGTGCATTCGGAATCGGGGGCGGAAGTTCTCGATGATGGCTGGGAATCGGATGCCGGTGCTGCGGAAGAGCGTGCGCTTTTAAAAAAGTATTACGTCGAGGCTGTGGAATTTGCAAGCAACTTTGATGATGAAATTTTGTCGCTTGCGCTTGACAATAAACCGGTGCCGCCGAAGATGCTTTTGCGTGGGCTCAAATCGCTTGCTGCAAGTGATGAATATGTGATTTGTTATGCGGGTTCTGCGCTGGAAGGCTTTGGAATTCGCAGCCTTGTGACGGCGCTTTCGTTCTTTTTGCCGGAAGTCCCAACTTTTGGCGCAGGCGAGCTTGGGCAAGTTGTGCGCCTGAGGCATTTCCGTGGCGTTGGCGAGATTTCGCTGTTCCGCAGTCATGTGGATTTGTTGCGTCGCGATTGGCCGGCGGGTTTTGAATTTTCACGGCTCAAGGCGAATATGCTTTTGCCGGTGGACGAAATCCGTTCGGGCGACATTTATGCGATGGTTTCGCCGTTTGAAACGGAACTCGGGCAGGTGATTTATCTAGACGAGAGAGGCGAGAGCGCGGGGCAAGATGCGACGGGAACGTCATTGCGAGCTGAACGCAAAGCAATCTCTAACGCTGTTGGAAGTGCCGCGCCGAATGGGAATGCCGCGCCGTCGATCAGCGAAAATTATTTGCCATTGTTGCAGACACGCGTCGAGTGTGTTCGCACGGAAGATTACGCCCACGTGGAACGCAGCCTCTCAGTGCTTGCACGAATGGATCCGAGTTTCCGCGTGCAAAAGGATGATGGTGGATTCTGGTATTTGCATACCGTGGGCGAGGTGCAGCTCGATGTTTTGCTTGCCCGCCTCAAGCGTGAATTTGGTTGCGAAGTGCGTGCCGGGAGCCCCGAAGTTCGTTGGCAAGAACGCTTGTGCCGTGCTGTAGGACCTGCTGAAAATACGTTCCAGATTGGGCCGCATAAAATGTCCATCAGCATTTCGGCATCTCCGCTAGAAGGCGATGCTCACGATATTCGTTTGTCTGCGGAGTTCATGGAAAGTGCTCCGCGTGAAATTTTGGCAGGTGTGCGCTCGGCGCTTTTGGAATCGACCGAAGTTGGCGTGCTCGGCAAGGGCCCGCTTGTGGGCGTGCGTTTTGAAGTCCATCGCTTTGAATGGACGGAAGGGGCGCTCCCGCCGATGATCAAGAAGTGCTGCGCGGATGCGGTGGCGAAGCTCGTGAAACCTGCGGACGTTCAGTTGTACGAACCTGTGATGGAACTTTCGCTCGAATGCCCGGTAAATTTTGCAGGACTTGTGACGGGCGACATCCAGGCACGCGAAGGCAAGGTGAAGGAAATCGAAGGCGATGGCAAAACGCACTTCTTGAAAGCGGATGTTCCGCTTCGAAAAATTTTCGGATACGCTACGGGCGTTCGCAGCATCAGCAAGGGTACTGCGCTTTATAGCATGAAGTTGCTTGGGTATAGAGCGGCGGCGGTATAGTTGTATTTCAATGTGATGGGGCTTGATGAATGTTTTAAAAAAAATTCTGTTTTTGGCGATTAGCCTTTTTTGCGTGACGTCTTGCTTTGCATTTAGCAAGGCTATTAAGCTTGGTGAGCCATACAATGGTGCTGTAAAAGATTCAATCTTTGTGAACGATATTTATGGCAATAAATATATTGTTGTAGAAAAAGGATGCGCTACTTGGTTCTATGAAAACGCCGACATTTCGACCAATGAACGAAAATCATCGAGTGAATTGCACGCTTCAGTTTTTGGTTCGGAATCTTTGACGGATAGTTCTACGGTTTATGGAAAATGGCAAAAAGATTGCGAACAAATTGCGGATAGCGTTGATCGGAGTTATCCTAATTTTACAGGTGCGCTAATATATTTGGGTATAGGGGGCTTGGGCGGTTATCTGACATTTCGTTCTTATGAAGGCAATGTGACAGCAATTGTTGGAAGAGCTTTTGGTATATCATTACTTGCGAGTGGAGTTTTTCATTTTGTAAGGTATATTGTTCAAGGTGCCCGCGGCGATGTGAGCAAAAAAGCACAAATGCAACGTGGTTTGGCTGATGAATATGGTAAGCAAAAACTCCGCTGGGAATTGAAGATTAATCCGATGATTGATCCTCAAAATTCCGGTGGTGGCTTGTTGATGCAATTGCTGTTTTAAAAAATCACTACATCCTCGCGGCTTTCGCCCTACGCCTAAAGTGCTCAATGAGCGGGGCGACGGTTTCCTTGAAGTCGTCGTGAGTTTCGATGCGAACAAAGTCAATCGACATGCGTTGGAAGAGTTCCTTGGTCGCTTTGCCTTGGCGTTTGGCTTCGCGGGCGAATGCTTCGCGGAAGGCGGCATCGCCGGTATCGATTAAAAGCGTTTCTCCTGTTTCGGGGTCTTCGAGTTCTACGAGACCTGCGGGCGGGAGTTCCATTTCGCGCGGATCGACGACGGACACGGCGAGAACGTCGTGGCGCTTGCGCAAAATCTTGAATGCGTTTTCGAAACCTTCATCCAAAAAGTCACTCATTACGACAACGACAGCTTTGCGGTTCAAAATCTTGCCGGCGTATTCGAGGGCGACCTGCGTGTTGGTGCCGTGGTGCTGCGGCTTGAAGTAAAGAATTTCGCGGATGAGGCGAAGCACGTGCTTACGGCCTTTCTCAGGCGGGATGAAAAGTTCGACTTGGTCGGTGTAAATGAGGAGGCCGACCTTGTCGTTGTTCTTGATGGCGGCGAATGCGAGGAGAGCCGTGAGCGTAGCCATGACTTCACCCTTCATTTGCTTGCCAGAACCGAATTCGGAGCTACTGGAAGCGTCGACCATGAGGAGCATGGTCATTTCGCGTTCTTCGATGAACTTTTTGACGTAGGGCGTGCCGGTTCGGGCGGTCACGTTCCAGTCAATCGTACGCACGTCATCGCCGGGCATGTATTCGCGGACTTCGCTGAATTCCATGCCGTTCCCTTTGAAAGAGCTATGGTAGGCTCCAGTCATCACGGTGTCGAGCGTGCCGCGCACAGAAAGTTCAATGCGGCTAACGGTCTTTAAAACTTCTTTATCAAGCAATTCTTTATCGGCCATCGTAATTCTTCTTTTTTACGCTAAAGAATATACAAATATCGCGCGAGAAAGACCATATGGATTGGAATACAGCGTGGTTCGATGCGACTTGTTTAGGACGTAGTGCGTTGAATTTGAGGGTGAAAAAATTGAAATTTTGAAAAAGAGGCTGTTTTTACGTGAAAAGTGAATCGAAAACTGTTTTTTTTACGTAATTTTTTAATGTTGTCTGTAAAAAATCTGTTGTTTTGTGAGTTTTCATATGTTTTTTGAACTTGGAAAAGCTGTTTTTTGAATTTTTTTCATTGATAAATTGAATTTTTATTACGTTTTTGTTTAATTTGTATGAATTTTCTCTTAATTTGTACTTAAATTTACGTGAAAAAGTGATGAATTTTCATTTTTTTTACGTAAAAAAAGTGGTAAAATGTCAAATTTGGGATTTATAGCCTTTAAATCTCGACTTTTGCGAGGATGCTTATATTACGTCCTTTATCGGGCATGACGGATTTGAGGCTCGCCAGTTGAAGTGCTCGCCGTAATCTCGAAATTCGAGTTCTGCTCAGTAACCGCTTTCGGCATCGAGCTTGTGATTGCCGCGTTCGTAAGTGTAGGCGGCGAGATGTGGACCTTGGTTGTAGAGCTCTTCGATGGTCGGGGCGCGCATGGTGCGCAATTTGTGTGCGGTCAGGACTTCGGATGCGACGGCGTGATCGGACGTGTTGCACTCATGTCTCCGCAAAAGGAACCGTCTTCGGTAAGCGTGACGTGACTGCCTGAAAGTCCCTTGATGACAGGGCGTGCGGCGGCAGGGCACATTGAACGAATGGCGATGTCGGGCTCGTTTTTTATAGTCTCTGCAATAGTTGTAGAAATTATGCGATCGAGTTTTTCGTCTTTTAAAACTTCGTCTTCGCGGAGTCCGTTTAAAATTGTTTCGCTAGATTGCTCGGCAATAACTGTTGAATGGCCTAAATCTTGGATAAATTCTTGGGCAAAAGAAAATGAAGGAAGCCTCCGCAAAGGAGGCTCCCCATGACAGCCCTAATAAGGGTGTTATTCATGATCATGCTCGTGTTCGTGATCGTGATGCTTGACTTTGAGAGTCAGCGTTGTTTCGCCTTCCTTGACACCTTTCAGGTGGAAGCCCCAACTGCCACATGCTTCGATGTCGAGGATGGATTCGTTGCCAATGCTCCAGCCGAGTGTGTGCTCGTCGTCCTTGGGCGCAGAAACTTCTTTCTTTTCGTCGTCGAGGAACTTGACCGTCAAATGTTCGCTAAGGCAGTTGGCATTGACGCGGAGCGTTTCGAGGCTCTTGTCTTCTTTGCCTTGGTAAACACTGTAGGCGAGTTTCCAGTCGGGCCAGTAGAGGTTCCAACCTTCGGCTTCGAAGTGCTCGTGCTGATCGGTGTTATCTGAACATTTTGGCATCTTTGATTATTGGGAAACCGATGCCGTCTTCTACTTTTTCAAATTCAAATGTGCCGATGATGGTGATGGATGTGCCTTCGGATGGGTATTCGCTTGGAAACTTGCGTGGCTTGGCTAGCTCAAATGCGAGACCTTGTGAACAACAGGCGAGGGCGTCCTTGATAACACAACCGAAAAAACGTTGGTTTGCTTCTTCATCGAAATAGCTCGAAAAGGCTCCCTTCATTTTGATGCGCTTGCCGACGTATTTTTGAGGGTCGGTGACCATTTGGTAGACCATCGAGTAGACCATGGTACTGCTCATTCGCGTGAGGTCAATGTCGGCATTGCTGGAATTTTCCTTGGCGAATGTTGCTGTTGTGAAAAGGAGTAGAAGAAAAATTGAAAATAACTTATGCAAAATTTAATCTCCAAAAAATATGGATCCTTCGCGGAGTTTATCCCGGACTCCGTTCCGGGACTCAGGATGACGTTAAGCTCTCCTGCAGCGGATGAAACTTGTTGTATAACAGATGAAGAATGCGACAATATCGGCAGCGACAATCGTTGAACCGACAGGAGTTCCAGCGAGGATGGCAATGATGATACCGGTGAGGGAACAGACGATGGAAATTACAGCTGCGGCAACGGTTACTGTGAAAAAGCTTTTGAAAACTCGCATGGCAGAAAGTGCGGGGAATACGACGAGTGCCGAAACGAGTAACGCACCAACGAGATTCATGGCAAGGACTATAATCGCTGCGATGATGATGGCGATAAGGAGGTTGAATGCGTTGACATTTACGCCTGTTGCACGTGTAAAATTTTCGTCAAACGTGATGGCGAAAATCTTGTGGTAAAAGAGGGCGAATGTTACGAGGACGATTGCAGAAAGGATTACGCAAAGGTAAACGTCTGTCGGCTTGAGCGTGAGAATGGACATGGAGCCAAATAGCGTTGTGCAGACATCTCCTGCGACATTTGCCGATGACGAGAATATGTTCATCAGCAGATAGCCGATGGCAAGGGCCCCTGCCGAAACCATGGCGATGGCGGCGTCGCCCTTGATTTGTATGCCCGAACGCGAGTCTTTGCTACCGCAAAGGAGTAAAATTGCGACGGCTATGGTCACGGGCAAAATGATGAACATGTTGTTCGTGACTTTAAGAACGGCTGCAATTGCGAGCGCTCCGAATGCAACGTGCGAAAGCCCATCGCCAATGTAGGAGTACCGCTTGAGAACGAGCGTGATGCCCAAAAGCGAGGAACATAGCGAAATGAGCGTTCCGACAATAATCGCGTAGCGTACAAAAGGAAAGTCTAGGTAGAAGAATAGTTTGTCAAGCATTTGCTAAAATGTCATGCCCGCCGGAGCCTGTGCTGCCTGCACTGAGTTTAATCGAAGTGAGCGCAGTCGAAGTAAGCGGGCGTCTCCGTTATTGCATTAATTCGTTGAAATTGAGTATTCTAGTAGAGTTGTTGCGGGCTGCGTCTATATCATGCGTTACCATCACGATAGTCATGTTTTTATATTCGTGAAGGTCCTTGATGATGTTGTACATATTCTGCGATGATTCGGGATCAAGCCCTGTGACGGGCTCGTCCAAAAGCAGAAGCCTTTCGGCAGCGCACAATGCCCTCGCCAAAAGAACGCGCTGCTTTTGACCGCCAGAGAGTTCACGGAAACTTTCTTTCCGCAGATTCTCTGTCCGCGTGAGTTCCAAGCACTCGTTTGCGCGTTTGCGGAGGGCTTTCCCATAAAATGGCAACAACAGGCTTTTCCCTTGAAATGCCGAAAGGACGATTTCTTCGACAGATGCCGGGAAATCTTTTTGCGCTATCGTGATTTGCGGCAAGTAGCCGATTTGGTTTCGCCTGAGATTGTCGCAAAGTTCGATCTTCCCAGATTTTGGGCGTAAAACTCCGGCGAGGCCGCGCAAGAACGTCGTCTTTCCGCAACCATTTCTGCCTATGATGCAGAGGTATTCGCCGGAATGAATCCCGTAATCAAAACTGTGGAGAATGTCTTTGTTGTTATATCCCAGTGTTAATTTGTTGCACTTGAGCAGAAACATGTCAGTTCAAAGCCTTTTTCAAGTTTTCCAAGTTGGCTTTCATTAGCGATAAGTAATTGATGCCGTTGTTTATTTGCTCTTCTGTGATAGACTGCATTGAATTGATGGTGAGAATTTGTGCGCTCTTGGAATTTTTGCTTGCGGCAAGCACTGCCATTGCGATTTTTTCATTGCCGTTTTCGATAATGAAAATTGACGGGAGAGATTCGCTGTCCATTTTTCCTGCGAGGAATGCGATAGTTTCAAAGCTAGCCTCGCTTTCGGCGGAACAGCCAACAAACGCGGCATAATACTTAATGCCATAATCGTCCACCAGATAGCGAAAAGGAAATCGATCGCCGAAAAGAACGGTTTTGCGGGCGACGCTTTCTACTGCGGTGCGGTATTCTGCGTCAAGTGACTGGATTTGGGCGATATAGGCTTCGGCGTTTTGCTTGTAGGCGGATGCATGGGCGGCGTCGATTTTGGAAAGTTCTTCGGCAATTTTCTTCACGAGAATTTCGGCATTCTTCAGCGAGAGCCAAACGTGTTCATCGTTTTCAACTTCTTCATCGTGATGGTGTTCTTCTTCGGCCTGCATGCCTTCGACGATTTCTTCTGCCTTTACGCGGTCGCCAAGAGCTTCCATCAAATTGATTTCAACGCGGCCCTTTTTCGGGGATGCTGTGAGCGCGTCTTTAATCCATTCGTCAGATTCGCCACCGACGTAAATCACCATATCGGCGCTAGCGATTTTTGCGACATCGTGAGCTGTGGGCTTGTAACTGTGCAAATCGATGCCGTTCTTGATGAGCAACGTGAGATTGACGGAATCGGTGCGTGCTCCGAGGATTTCTTTTGTCCACGCGTATTCAGGATAAATGGTGGTGATGATGGATAGTTTGTGTGATTCCTGCTTTTTGTTTTCGGAAACACTGTTGCAGGCTACGAGAGAAAAGAGCGCTGCGACAAAAATGGCGCACGCCAAAGAACAAAATGAAAACTTTTTCATTTTTTAACCTTTTATGAATGTTGAATATTTTTTTAGGGCAATAGAAAGAATATGCCTGACGTCATCCTAGACGAGTCTTGGGACGTTCATGACAAGATTCTATTGAAAATGGATTTTGTAGTACTGCTGGAAAGTTAATTTAGCAGTAAAATCTTTTGTGAAACTAGCGTTGTCGGGCGCAGTACAAGGACTGCAAATTTCACTAACTTAAAAAGAAAACAGCGGCAAATGATTTCAATCGGCGCTTCAACGATCTCAAAGCAAAATTCCGAAATCAAGTCCAGACAGTGGTGGAGGTGATGACAGACGTGACAATGCTCGCCGTGACAGTGATGTTCAACGTGACGCTCCGTGTAAAAGAGCGCCAATGCGACCATCAACCTGTCAAGTACGTGTAAATTCAATTTGAGAATCATTCGCAAATTCAAATATAGTACAAAAAAGAAATTTTGGCAATAAAAAATTCCCGACATCGCTGCCGGGAATTTCTTTGTTCTAAGGAGGAGTCGTATGAAAAATTGCTTGGTTGGTGTGCTTTTCAGCACGAGGCGCTAGCCCGATTGCCGTTAGGCAATGGTAATTTTGCGGGCTGCTGCCTGAGCTTTCTTGGTAAGGTCGAATTTCAGGATACCGTTTTCCAAGGAGACTTTAATGTTTTCGGTATCGATATCGTCTGCCAAGCGGAAGCTACGTTCGTAAGTGAACTTTTCGTCCTTGCGTGCGCGGGTCGCCTTGACCGTCAAGATATTCTTTTCGACCTGGATGTCCATGTCTTCTTTCTTGACGCCCGGAAGTTCGACTTCAAGAGCAAAGCCGCCTTCGGTTTCGTAGTAGTCGGCCTTTGGCGTGTAGGTGCCTTCGCACTTTGCGTTTGCGGCGTTCAAGCTGTCAATGAAGTTCTGGATACCATAGAAAGCGTTCGGAAGAATCTGTGTGTTCATCATAATTTTAACCTCTTTTTGTTGCGGGCTCGGCGTTTACCGTTGGCCCTTTTGTTTTACACCCTACTTTAAGCTAAAGCCGTGCCAACTTTTTCATTTTTGTGGGGTAAGTGGAAAAATTTTTTTGTGGGAAGATGGCGCATGTTGCGAAAATGACGAAATTTGGTGAAAAATCGCGATTTTTATGGGAATTTGCGGCGGAAAATGGGCGGAAACGTGTGCGTGAATGGCTGAAAAATGCGACTGAGAAGTCGCTGTCGGGGCGGGTATTTCAGAAAGTGACGATCGGTGTTTCGCTAGTGAAACAATCGGTGCGTCAAAATGAAATGGGGGCTTAATTGCAAAAAAATCGCCCGCGTAATCGCGGGCGACGTGCTGTAAACATTTGCGTATGGCGGCCCCGGAATAAATTCGGGGTGACGTTTTTATGCCTACTTCTTCTTCGCGGTGCTCTTTTTCGGAGCGGTGAAGTAGTTCTTCATGAATTGTTCGAATTCTTCGTCTTCGATTTTGTGCATGGTCGAGAGTTTGTCAAAAATCCAGCAGAGTTGTTCGTCTGTTTGGATGGCGACGTAGCCGTCTTTGCGGAAAACTTTGAGCTTCAGGAGGCCACTATCCCAACGGTTCGAAAGCTTGAAGTCTTCGAGCAAGCGTGACTGTTCCTTGCAGATGGCGAGTTTGTCTGCAAAGGAATAGATTGGGGCGTAGATGTTCGGGTTGCAGAGGTGCAAAAGTCCGTTACGGGCGTTTGCGGGGTTCTTTGCAAACTTCTTGGAGGCGAAGTCTTCGAGCTGTTCCTTGATTTCGGAAACAGTCTTGCCGCGGGTAGCTGCCGGGAGGGTGGAGAACTGGTTCAGGATGCCCTGCAAAAAGCTGAGGTCCCAGTTCTTGGAGGACGTGCCGGTGCCTGCTTTCCAGAGGCCTGCGTTGCCTTTGCCGGTGTTGGCGATGGCGTAGAGGGCGACTGCCTGCGGAGCGAATTCGCCGTTGGCCGGTGCTGCGGGGACGGCTTCGACGGTTTCACCGAGGAAGTTCTCTGCGAGGAACTGGTCGAATGCGTCGTAGATTTCTTCTTTGCCCGGGACTTTGAAACGCGGGGCGCCATTTGCTTTGAGTTCTTTGATTGTTGCCATTTTTCTTCCTTTATTTTTTCTTACTTAAATATACACAGAAATGGGGGCGCGGGTACAAGGAATTGTAAAACTATAGCGAAATTCCCGTGTCGCGCTCGCTGACGGTCGTGACGGCGGCTTTGAATGTGTCGTCGTTTGCGATGATGGTGACGCTATCCATAGCGCGGGTGATGCCTGTGTAGATGATTTGGTTTGTCAGCAGGGGGTGCCCGATTTTGGTCGGCAGGAACATGGTCACGTGATTGTACTCAGAGCCCTGAGATTTGTGGATGGTAATGGCAAAAGCTGTCGCGATTGAATCCTTTGGGAGGACCGAAAGCGGGTAGAATACATAGTCATCACGGGTTTTTTGATTGTCCTTTCTTTGTGGTGGCGCTTTTTTGAGCATGAGGTACGGGGTGTTGCCGTCAAAGATGACGATGCCTGTGTCGCCGTTGTAAAGCTTGAACATTTCCTGGTTCTTGGTGATAATCAGGAGTTGTCCAGGGAAGTAGCCGGAGTCATCCCATTGGACTGTTTTGCCTTCTGATTTCATTTGGGTTCGCCAAAGACTCTTGATTTTAGAACAAACTTTTTTGTTGATGTTTTCGACGCCGCGGAGGCCACGTCGTTCAGCGCAGAGAATTCGCTTTGTCAACGAAAGTTTCCAGATTGCATCGCGACGGTCTGTTTCACTGGGCTTGCGGTCATCTGCTTCGATGCCGGTGCGTTGTGGGTTGATTTGTACGGCGAACTCGGGAAGCTTGGCGAAATCTTGAGACCATTCGCTAATGAACGATTCGATGAGCTTTTCTTCTTCTTTTTTTGTAAGCTGCTTGTCTCTAGTTTCGAGGCTCTTGTAAAGAACTTTGTCCTTGAATTTTGAAGCCTCGCTGTTTTCGGGTGCGGACTCTTTACCAGTAATGGTAAATTTGTGCGGAACGAACTTGTTGCTGTCATTGCTTTCGGCAACTTCCTTGATTTCTGCAGCGAGCTTACCGATGTTTGAACGGTCATCGAATCGGTTGGATTCGTTGAGCATGACGGAGAAATCCTTGCCGGATTGCACTTTCAAGATTTCACCGAGGACGGCTCCAGAATCAACAGAAGGAAGCTGGAATGAATCGCCGAGGATGAATATGCGTGCGCCTTCGGGAATGGCTTCGAGGAGGGCCGCGAACATTTCAATGTCAATCATGCTGGCTTCGTCAATGACAAAGATTGAATTCTTGGGGAATTGTTCTTTGCGGTTGAACGAGAATCCTCCCTTGCTTCTGGAGAATCGGAGCAGGCGGTGGATTGTGCTGCTTTCGAGTTCTTTCAGTTTGCGGAAAACGCGCTCGTTATCGCCGGTCCTTTGTTCTTCGAGAATTTTCGAAAGGCCGCCGACAAGACTTTCGCGCATGCGGTCAGCCGCTTTGCCACTCGGGGCGGCGAGATAGATGTTCCAGTCGAGCATTTCGCTGTGGTTTGCGAGCAGATTCCACAGAATGTAGAGAACGACAGTTGTCTTGCCGGTACCCGGGCCGCCAGTAATGACGAGGTTCTCTGTTTGCCCGCGGATGATGGCTTCGGCCTGGCGTTCCTTGATGATGAACTTTTTACCGTCTTTAGGCTCGCACATGTCAGCGATTTTTTGTGTGCAATCATCGATTTCTTTTTGGCTCGGCTTTTTGCCGTCCTTGAACAAAATCTTCGCTGCTTTTTCAATCACGCATTTGGCATCGAAATGCTTGGTGAAGTAAAGGTGCGTTCCGTTATCGCGCTTGGCAAGAACAAAAGGCTTGCTCATGGCGTCTTCGACGGACTCTGTGTTGGTCTCGCGGCTTTCCATGATGGCGGAAAAGTCTTTCGTCAAGATGTCTTGAATGCCTTCGTTGATGATGCTTGCAAAATCGTTTGCCGTTGCAAAGGCGCTTTCATCGATATCTTCTTCGGATGTACTGATACTGAGTGCGACAAGGCCGTTCCATTTGCGGGTCCACTTTTCCGTGAACTCTTTTGCGTCCAGCGGAACGCGCGTGTTGCCATCGTCGAGAAGCGACATGGTGAGCGTCAAGAATTTTTGTGTTTGGAGAGAAATGTCGCTTTTGATTTCAAAAAGCAGATGGAGCAAGTGCTTGTCAAGCGGAACGAGCCCGCGTATTTCAATGAGGGCGTCAATGAATTCGTCAATCGATTCTGTAGTGAGTGTTTTGTTGTTCATATTATTTTCCCTCCTTCTTGTTGGAGGTCTTGCTCATGAGTTTTTTCACCTCTTGATAGGCTTTTTCGAGTTTATCGTAGCTTTCCCAAGTTTGTGCGTAAATGCCCTTGGGGGTGCCGCCTTCGGTGCCACGGATGAACGCGTAATAGATGCCGCCAAAGTGTTTCTCGAAAATTTCAGATTCGCTCAAGTTCTCGTCGGTGCCTTCGCCGTAGAACTGCTTGAGCCATTGAATCAGGCAGTAGCTGTAAAGTACTCGCTGGATGGAGTAATCGTTATCGACTTTTTCTTTGAGCGCATCGGGCGTGTAATTGTTGTTTTCGAGCATGTCCGATTTCCAGTCGAGAATAGAATAGAACTTTTGACCGTTTATAGTGCGGACAAACAGCAAGTCGATAAATCCTTTGCAGAAGCGCCAGAGAATGTCTTTCTCGGAGGCGTCCTGGTTGAACTGTACTTCGGGCTTGTGGTCGCTTTCGGGAATGTCAACAAGTGCGAACGTCTCCGATGTCGTCGTGCAGCCTGCGATTTCCGGCAATTTTGCGTTTAGCGTATTCCAGGTATAGCGTGTGGCGATGTTATGCCAGGCTTCACGATGGTTCCAGATGGGTAGCGATTCGCGCTTGAATTCTTCTTCAATGAGGTTCTGCGTCTTTGGATTGGCGAGAGCCTGTTCGAGAGTCTTGTTTTCTTCACCGAATTTCTTGAATTTGGTGTTTTCGAAAATGCGGTGGAGGGCATTACCGGCATGCGATCCGCGTGGGAATTTTTTCGCAGTTTCGTTCAGGTTCGTCTGGTAATCAAGTTCTTCGTTGAAAGCAATAGTGCAGTTTTTCACCTCTTTGTCGATATCGCTAATCTTGACGGCGGTTGTTTGTGTTGCCATTGTGTCATCGCCATTGGGGTTGATGTTGCTACCGTCATCGGATTCGATTTGCGAATCAGCCTTTCCAGAAAGCGTGCTGTATGAAAATTGCATAATGCTTGCGGTAGCGATTTTTCCCTGCAAGCTTGCCATGTTGATTTTTTGCTGGGCGATGTTTTGAGCGATTTCTTCGTTCGTCAAAACTGCGCCTGCTTCGGATTTTTCATTGAGTGGCTTGAGAATGTTGTTCCTGACGTTTTTCTTTAATGTGTTAGGATCCCAGTTTCCAAGTGTCGGCAATGTTGTTGTCAGCTTTTGATCGGAATCGCGTTGTTCATCGGCTTGGATGAGTTCTTTTATGGAACTTTCAAGGAACTTGAATTCATCCTTGACTTTGTTTGATCCGTACCATTTTTTGTAGCGTGGCAAAATCAAAATAGATGATGCTCGCGTGAAGTCGACGTAGAAGAGTCGCTTCCATTCCTCGAGTTCTTCCTGGGCGCGACGTTTCTTGGCGATGTTTCCAAAACCGAGCTTGATTTCATTTTTGTCGTGATAAAGGAACGGTCCGGAGTCTTGTGTGTATCTTTGCTTAAAACCGGCTACAGATATAACGATCGGGAATTCAAGACCTTTTGAGGCATGAATGGTCATGATTTGCACGGCGTCATAGTCGGTACTCTTTTCGATGAGGTTACCATCTTCGTCATCAGCGCCTATGCTGTAGCTTGCGAGAGCTTCCAAGTGGCGCACGAGATCTTCGATGGAACAGTTATGGTTGTAAAGGTACTCGATAGAGTAATTGCCGATTTGACGGAGCTTTGCCAAGTTCTGCAATTTGGAGATTTCAGTCAGTCGTTCTTCGATTTGCGTATCGCTGTAAATACGTTCGAGCATTTCTGCATAGCGGCGCTTTTGGGCGAGTTCATGCCAAGAGTTTATTTTTTTACGGACTGGATTTTCGGGATCGTCAAATGCTTCGCTTTCGACATATTCGATTTCTTGGCAAGAAATTCTGAAGAAGTCAGTGATGAGGGCTTCGCTCAGGAAGCGTCTGTTCCAAGCGGAGAAATCAGGTGCATCAATGGCTTTGAATAGTGCAGTCCATTCGGCGCATTCTCTGCTGCTGAATAGGTTGCTGTCTTTGTAGCGGCTGAACGGCACGCCGGCTGCACGCATGGCGTCTTCGATTTCATCCATTTCACTTCGGCTGCGGGCGAGGATGGCGAAATCTTTGAAGGTGACGTTTCTGAGCTTGGTGCAGTCTTTTTTGTCAAAGACCTGCAAAACGGTTTTATCGCCAACAAAAGAACACCATTCCACGATTTTTTGGACGGAGGCTTGGGCAAAATCGGTTTCTTCAATATCTTGTTGGCTAATCCAAATAGGGGAGACTTCTTTGCCGTTGATTTGGGGCAATGCCTTGACTTGGTTTTCTTTATCTGGTGAGAGCGAACCTTCGAAATCAATGAGCTTGGGTGAACCTTCGTAGGGTTTGAAAAAACTGCCTTTGAAAAGTTCATTGCAGCCGTCGATGATGCCTTTTGTCGACCTAAAGTTTGTCTTTAACGACATGCCGTTGCCGATAGCTTGAATCGCTTTCTGGTAGACGTTTACATCGGCGCCCTGGAAGCTGTAAATGGACTGTTTCGGGTCGCCTACGACAAAAATCTTGTCGAAAACGGCGCTGAAAATATCCCATTGCAACTGGTTTGTGTCCTGGAATTCGTCGATGATGGCGTAGGTGTACTGCGCACGAAGTCTTGTCTTGAGTGGGGATTCGTCCTTGCTTTTGTCAAGTACGGCTTGATGGACCGAGAGAATCATGTCGTTAAACGACTGGACTTTCATATCGGTCTTGTATTTTTGCCATGCATCAAAAATTTCTGGAATGTGCTTGGTGAGAAACTCCTTTTGCGGGTAGGAATCGAGTTCTTTTTGGAGAGCTTCTTTGAGCTTGCTTAGCTTTGTGACTCTTTCGTGTACATACTTTAAAGCATTTCCGAATTCGTCATTGGGAATGTCAATAAGGGTTGCCCCTATTTTTTTGGGAGTAAATGGGTTTTTGACAGTTGAATCCCAAGAATGAATGGTTCTGAGCAAATCGGAAATAGCTATTTCTTCATTTTCGATGTCTTCGGAAAGGTATTTTTTGTCCTTATTCTCGTCCTTTTCGAGAATTTGGACGTTACTATAGAACTTCTCGAATTTTTTCAGGCTTTCGAAATCACATTTATCCAACATGGCTTCCGCATCTTCTTTACTGATGCGGTCATCGCCCCATTCGATGGCCGGCTCTTCAAGCTTGATGATTTCATCACCATTGTCATTCTTGCCTTTGTAGGCGTTGATGGCTTTGGTAAATAAGTCCTTTAAATTTTTGACTAAAGAATAAGTCTTTTCTGCATCGACCAACAAAGCTTTGAATTCTTCGTCTTCGCTCCAGTTGTCGCGAATGAATTTTTCGATAAGGTCGTTAACTTCTTTGTCGTCAATCATGGACATGTCAAATGGACGACCCGCATCGTAGGCAAATTCCTTGAGCGCTTTTTGACAGAAGGAATGGATGGTGAAAATGGCGGCGTTGTCGACATCCTGGTAGGCTTTCGTGAACAGCGCAAGTTCTTCATCGCTGAGTGATTTTTCGGCTTCGTCGCTTTTGTCGATTTTTCTGTTTACGAGGACTTCATCGATTTTTTTGCGAATACGGTCTTTGAGCTCGCCAGCCGCTTTTTCGGTGTATGTGACGATTAGAATTTTTTTGAGCGGGGTTCCAAGCTTTACGAGCTTGGAGACCATCAGCTGGATAGTGTAAGTCTTGCCCGTGCCTGCCGAGGCTTCTATGAAGAGGCTTTTGGATGGGTCGAAATTTTTAAGTGTGAAATTTTCCATAATTATCTTCCTCTTCTTGCATTCGGTACAGTTATCGTCATTTGCATGAGAGATGTCATCTTGTCTTTTGCTTCTTCCCATTGCTTTGCAAAGTCTTTTTTGTCAAAACCTACATCGGTTGTGGGGTCGAATAGTGTTTTCTTTTCAAAATGTTCCCAAGGACCGTTGATAAGCTTTTGCTTAAATGCACAAATGTCATTGATGCCTGTTGCATTGATCAACTCGGCCGGAACAGCCTTGAAATAAGGCTTTTGGGTTTCGCTACCGAATGCGGCGGTGTAGATTTTTTGCAATGTCTCGGTCGCATTTTTCGGAGTCATCTTAATGGTTGCCGTTGTGGGTTCCGTCCTATCTTTTTCGACGTGGAAAACGGAAATCTTGATGCTCTGTTCCTGCTCTGCCTTTTCATCATTGTTGCGCTGTGCAATAACTGCAAGAGCCCTGATGTAAGAGGTGAGGAATTTGTCGATAGTCGGTTTTTTTTCCGACGACGTAATCGAAATCATCTCGGTAATCTTGTCAAGGTCACTGCTATCGCTCCAGTCCAGCGATCCCGAAAGTGTCCATTTTTCCAAATCACTACGTTCAAACTGGATGTCCTCAATTTTGGCTTGATAGCTCCAGGAATCTTTGATCTTTTGGACAAGATCTTCGCCCATGTTGTCCGTGATGATTTTCTTATTCGCTTCTATTTCGGCAGTGAGTTTGTCACCAAAGACTCCATCGGGCGTTCCGCCTTTCAGCTTGGATTCCTTTTTGAACTTTTCGAGTTCATCGGACTTGTTTGAAAGTTCTGCGGCGAGCGTCATTTTAAGTAGTGTACTCTTTTTCAATGCATCCAGTTGGATGGGTTCGAACATTTCCTTTTCGGGGTCTTCTGAATCGGAGTCAGCGAGCATCTGGCTGATGCGGAACTGGAACGGATCTTTCAGGAAATCGCTCAGCTTGTAAATTGAAACTCGTTCAGGGAGCTTTGCCTTAATGTTGCTGCTTGCGGATTTGATTGCGTCTGCTTCTGGATTCGCATGGGCGTACCCGTCTTGCATCATGTTGAGGAATGCGCGCTTGTTGCGGAGGCTCTTTTGCGTGAACAAGTCACCAAAATCGCGTGTTTCATCGAGCGAGATTTTGTTTTCGGGCCAGGCTTCTGAAAGCCCGATTTTTTCAGCGGGCGCGCAATTCTTATCGCAATTAATAGCATTGACCAAGAACTTTCGAATGTCGTTTACGATTGAGGTCGGGTAAAGTTCTGCGTCTTTGCGGATATCCTGATTTACGTAGCTGATGTGGAAACTTTCGCTTGTACTCATGAGCTGGCAGAGGAAGGCATAGCGGCGCTTGGCGATAGGCGAGTCGTCACCCGGCCACGGGCGGCAAGACTTGCGGAGGTCGAGCGTGTTCTGCTGTTTTGCGCCTGGGAAGTTCATGGAATCGCCACCGATAAAGAACAGGTGCTTTACAGGGATGATTCGGTTCGGGATGAAGTTCATGAACGTGATGCCATTGACGAACAGCGAACCGCAGCTGTAGGCGGATGATTGCGCTGCGTTAAGGAGCGTCTGCTTGACCACTTTCCACGAAATGCTTTGTAGCCCGGCGTCCATCTGGTTGCGGAGACCTTCGATGCCCTGCGTAACGTTATTGACGATGATTCTTTCGCTGGCAAATCCGTCAGGAGAACTTGTCATCGAGAGCCATTCGTTGATGAAATCGCAAAGCTTGTCGAGGTTTTCAACGCGGTTTTCACAAACAGTTTCGTGATTTTCGTTCTGTTTGCAGCCTGCAAATTCCATCCATTTTTTGAGGGAGTCGATGCATTCGACAAACTTGCAAAGGGAATTGTTGTTGCTTGTCGCCATGTCGGCGTATGGCAGAAATTCACCATCAGAAAATTCGACAGGATTCTTTGTCATCTTGGCGAGGAGCAGTCGGCGCACGCCGCTCAACCAGTCTTCTTTTTTCTGTTCGCGATCGCGGTAGACGTTTGTCGCTTCAATCCAACTTTCCCAGTTGCTGACGTCGTCATCGGTAATGTGGCGCGTCAGCTGTACGACAGGGTTGCGCAACAATTCAAAGAACGTCGGTCGTGTGATGGTGCCCTGCTCGAGAATCATAAACAGGTTTTCCAAAACGTTTTCGGTCAGAGAGCTTCTGGCGGGGGAGTCGACGATGGCGAATGGAATGTGCAGGAATCCGTCTTTTACGTTTTCTCCGGCGTACGTTTTCTTTTCGGGAGTCTGGTCGAAAATCGTCTTGATGGCGGTGCGGTAATCGTCCAATGCGGGCGATACCACGAGAATGTCGTTCACTCGTGCACCCTTTTGCATGAGCTTACTGATATTCGTGTGCAACGCTTCGATTTCACGAATCTTGGTCGGGGCCGCGGTGATGTCAAGGCTAAAGTCGCGCGCTTTGTAGTCGCTTGCGGTAAAGTTCGGCAGCGTGTTTTGACGGTTCGCGATCGCATACTGCACCTTGTGCAGAAGCGTGTCCTGCGGAAGTTCACTGGCTTCATTTATTTCGTTGTTGGATTTGTCATCACGGCCGCTTATGCTGAAATCAAAATCGTAATCGGCGGCTTGGCACCAGAGCTTGATGTTGTCACGACCGGAACGGCCCCAGTTGCAGAGCAGTGTGTTTTCGGATTCCGCTTCTTCGTTTTTGTATTCGGAAATGTCGTCAATATCAGTGTTGTCGCCGGCGTTGGAATAGTCCAGGGACATCTTTTCGCGAACACTGTCGAGGTTTGCTCCGTTGTCGCTCCATTGACCGTTGCTGGATTGCCATTTCCTGTGGACGGTGGCGCTCTGCTTTTGAATCGTGGAGGCGTCTTCCCAGAATTCCATACAGGGGTTCTGGATGTAGGCGTAAACGTCGTGCGTTTCGGCGTACTTCTGCAAAATCACGCGGTAGAACTGGCCCATGCCGCCAAGGCCAAAAATAAATAGCGGCGTGTTGCCCATGTGTTCCGTGTGAAATTGGACATTGCCATTTTTGTCGTGGCATGCAATGTAGAGGTACGGAATCGTCATGTATTCTGTGCGTTCGATTCCCTTGCGCTTCGCTTCGTTTTCGAAAACTTCGGTCAGTAACGAAGGTTTCTTGTCATGTTCGTGGAAAATGGCGGAATACAGTTCGCGCTGCCAGGCTTCACGTTTTGCGATGTCGTGGTTTGAGATTCCAAAAAAGTCATCCAAATGCTCTTGATTCCACTTGTCGAGAATGCCCGGCGCAGACTTTCCGTCAGTGCCGCGAATGAAATCCTTGGGTCTGCTTGTTTCGTATTCCAAGAATAGCGATGCCATCTTGCTTGCGAAATCGAATAGGTGTGTTTCATCGAGCTTCCCATCTACCACCAAATAGCGCTTGATTTCGTCGTCCATGTGCATGTAGTTCGGCGTGCCGTTTGTCTCCTTGACGAGGTACGCGAGAATCACGTTTCGCAACATGTCTGCATGTAGCTTCTGCTTTTGCTTGTCGTCACCGATGAGGATTTCCATGAGGAAACGGTCGATCATCATGGATTTGAACCCGATGAGTGATTTCTTTTTCTGCACCCATTTCAGGCGGAACCATTGTTCCAGTTTCGGATCGGGGAAGATGACCGCGGGGGCTTCAAAAGGGTTTGTCCAGGCTTTGGACACGGCATCGATCATTTCGTCGGCGAGATTTTCGAGATTAAGCGCAAATTTTAAGTGTAAGTGTTGCATGGCAACAATATATTTTTTATTTCTGTCAATTTTAGGCGTTAACAACAGGGAAATTGAGTTTTTTTTCCATTTTTTGTGGCTTTTTTGCCTGTGACGAGAATCTCATGTTTTTGGGGAAAACATTTGAATTTTGGGGATTTTTCATATATTTAATAGGGACGGAACATGAATGATAAATAAAGACGTAAATCAACAATCCTGGATTGAAAAAAGTAATGCAATCATCGATTCCATCGCTGATGAATTTGACTGTGTCTGCTATGTCGATTTGGCAAAAAATCTAGATGAAGATGATGTCGATATTTTCCATGCTAGCCAGTTCTTGGTTGCCCGTGTACCCGCTCTCCGTGGAGAGCGCAATCTCCGTAAGCGTTTAAAACTCATTTGCGATAATTTCGTTTGCTCCGAAGAACGTGATGATTTTCGTGAACGAACCCGTCGCGAAGTGATTGCGCAAAATCTTGAAAAAGCCACTCAATATATAGTTCCGTTTAGATGTGAACTGGATGATGCCGAAGTCTATTTCCAGATGAACTTCTTTGCCGACCGCGGCAAGTCCGGCATGCTTAAGGGCTTTACTTTAAGACTGCGCAATGTTGACCGCGATATCCGTTCCAAGCAGCGTTACGAACTTGAGCGCCACCTCAACGAAAATATCGTCATGAAGTTTGGCGAAAAGGTGGAGTCCGTTTTTGTCTTCAACCCGACAAAGAGCACGTTCAGGACTTTGTATTGCAAGGACGAACTCAAAGGTCTTTTTCCGGCCGAGGGCAAGCTCAATGGAATAGGTGGGCTTGTTGTCATGGACGTCATCCATCCCGCTGATCGGGAGATGATGATGAAAGGCCTTGACATAAACAATGTCCTTGACCGTCTTTCTCGTGAGCGTAGTTTCCGCTACCTGTTCCGTGATATTGCTCTTGGTTATGCCCGCTGGTACGAAGCGCGCGTGATGCGTTTTGATATCGGTGACGATAATGAATTTTTGGTGGGCTTTGTCAACAAGAACGATGAAGTCATCAATAAAAAAATCAACGAAAAAGTCAGTGAAGAATTTGCAAACATTGACCTTATCAACTTGGAAGAGAATATCATACAGGTTGTTCGCAGGTCAAAGTATTACAATGGCGTAAAAGAAAAGGATATTATTCCTTTTGAAGTCGGCTTCAAGAACGCGTCTGCATATGTTCATGAGGAATTCAGGGAACAGTGGAATGAGTTTGGAAGTATTGAAAACTTGAAACGTATTTTTGCGACTACAGATAGCCGGGAAATTGTTTTTAAGCATTTGACGGGTGACGGCTCGTATTTTTGGTGTCGCAACGTGTTTCGTGTCCTGGATAGGATTGACGGTGTTCCGGTAACGCTTGTCATGACGGCCACGGTTGTGGATAGGGACCAGTCCGAAAGGCTCAGCCTAAACGAAAAGCTCGTGCAGCAGAAAAAGGAACTGGAAATCAACCTTTCGATTATCGACGTGCTTGCGTCGGAATATTCTTCGGTGATGTATGTGAACCTCATGACCAAAGAGGTGATTCCATATTCCATGAACGAGTTGTCGCAGCGTTATTATGAGACGATGATAAAAAAGGGTGCGCTCTACAATGAAGTGTACCTGAGCTTTGTAAAAGACTTTGTTTATGACGCCGATAAGCCAAAAATGTTTGAGGCTGGTGAACTCAACAACATCAAGGCCTACCTTAAGAACAATAAGACCTATGTGACGTTATTCCGTTCTAATGTTGCAGGGCAAATCCGCTATAGCGAAATGAAGTTCGTGAAGGTCAATGCCGAAAACGAGGAGCCCACGGCAATGGTTGTCGCGTTTGCGAACCGCGACAACGAAGTGAGTACCCGCTTTGTTCACGAAAAGATTATGGCGGAGTACGAGGCGATTCTCCTTTGCGACTTGTCGAACGATACGGCCCGTGAAATTTTGCCCTCGAAAAATGTTGATTTTGGCAACGATCAAGAGCGCAATACATGTTCTTATCGCGCTAGCCGAATGGTGCAGATTGTCGATAGCGAATACAAGGAAGAATGGATGCGCCTTGCAAGCCCGCAGTATATCCAGCGTCTCCTTGCTTACGATGACCGTCGTGAATTGCTCTTTAAGGCTTCGATTTTCAAGAACCCGTGGATAAGCTTTGTGATGCAGGTCGTGGAACGCCGCAATGGCGTTGCGACTCTTGTGATTATGACGTTTGCCGCAGTGGACAAGAAACGTGCCGAAAGGATTCAGCTGAACAAGAAAATTGCAGAACAGAAAGTAGAACTCGAACGCAATATTTCCATTATCGAAGCGCTATCGTCTGAATACACGTCGGTGTACTACATCAATCTCGAAACCGAAGAGATTACGCCTTATTCCATGAACAAGGCAACTGCCAATTCGTTTGGTGAAACGTTCAAGCGTAACGTCAAGTATTCGGCAGCGTACTCTGTCTATGTCGACAAGTTTGTGAGCGGCATCTATAAGAATCGCATGCTCCAGGCGGGGTCTATCAAGAATATCCGCGAGCAGCTTGCCACCCAGAAAAGCTTTAACACGATGTACGTGAACTTCCTCAATCGCTATTGCGAGATGAAGTTCGTGAAAGTGGGCGATTCGGACCATCCGAAATTTGCGGCGCTTGGCTTTGCCGACAAGGATGATGTGCTTCGCAAGGAAATCCAGCAGCAGGCGGTGATTCAAGGCCTTGCCGAAGACTTTGACTTGGTGTGCTATATCGATACCGTTTCCATGCATGAAAACGTGTACCGCTGCACGGATGTGTTTACGCGAATCATCCCGAATTGGCAGGCTCTTCACGGTTTTGGCGAACGACTCGATGTCATTAAGGATAAGTTTGTTTGCGAAGAAGAACGCGAAACATTCTTTGTTATGACCCGTCGGGAAATTATTCTTGAAAACCTCAAGAACAAGAACGCCTATTACGTGAACTTCAAGGCGAATGTATTTGGACACGTTGAATATTGGCAAATCAAGTTTGTGCTGACTGCAACGAACCCAGTGCAGATTGTGGCGGGTTTCCATAGCGTTGACGAAGAAACTCGCAAGCAGAAGAAAGACCAGGAAGCTTTGGAACGGGCGCTACAGATGGCAAATTCTGCAAGCCGTGCAAAGACGACATTCCTCAACAACATGAGCCACGATATCCGTACGCCGATGAACGCTATTATCGGATTTACGGGTCTTGCTGCAGAACATATCGACAACAAGGAACAGGTTGCCGATTACCTCTCGAAAATCGGGCAGTCTTCGGAACACTTGCTTGCTCTTATTAACGATGTGCTCGATATGAGTCGCATTGAATCGGGCAAGATGAACATAACCGCCCGTCCGGAACGCCTTTCGGATATTATCCACACGCTTAAGGGAATTGTGCTTTCGGATGTCCGCAATCGCAAACAGCAGTTCTTTGTGGAACTTGAAAACGTTCACAATGAAATGATTTTCTGTGACAAGTTGCGCTTGAACCAGGTGCTTTTAAACGTTGTTTCCAATGCCATCAAGTACACGCCGAAAAATGGACTCATTACGATGAATGTCAAGGAATTGCCTGCTGAATCGGGCTATGGCGTTTATGAGTTCCTGGTGAAAGATAACGGCATCGGCATGAGCGAAGCATTCCTGAAGCAGATTTTCGATCCGTTTACCCGCGTGAATTCTTCGACGGTGAGCGGCATTCAGGGCACAGGTCTTGGCATGTCCATCACGAAGAATATCATTGACATGATGGGCGGGACGATTGAAGTGTCGAGTGAAGAAAATGTCGGCACCGAAGTCTTGATGACGTTCAAGTTTAAGCTTTGCGAAGAATCTGAAGAGTCTCTTGGAACAGGAAAGTTCAAGGGTTTGCATTGCCTCGTTGTCAATGACCGCCCGAATATTTGCAGAACCGTTGACGCGTCTTTGAAAGGCGAAGGCTTGCGCTATGATATTTGTTCCTCTGATGCTAGCGCTCTTGATTGCATTGAAAAATCGCGCGTGGCAAAAGATGAATATCGACTGATTCTGATTGACTGGAATGTGCAGGAGATGAGGGGCATTCAGATTTCGCGCAAGATCCGCAAGGTGCTTGGGCCGAAAACGCCGATTGTGGTGCTTACCTCTTATGACTGGCTCGACATTGAAAAAGAAGCGCTTGAAGCGGGCGTGACCTCGTTCTTTGCAAAGCCCTTGTTCCCCTCGGATTTAAGGCGAATGCTCGAAAAGTTCTGTGGGAATTCTTCGGAAATTTCGCTGGAATCTGATTCTGCGTTGAAGATGCTTTCGAATCAGCCCCAAACGTATGACTTTACGGGTCGCAAGGTCATGCTTGTTGAAGATAACGAATTGAACCGTGAAATTGCAACGGAAATTCTGGAAGACCGCGGTATAGAAGTGACTGCGATGGAACGTGGCGACTTGGCTGTTGAAAAGCTCAAGTATTCGTCTGTCAAGTACGATGCGATTTTGATGGATATCCAGATGCCGGGTATTGACGGTTATGAGGCGGCTCGCCGGATTCGTAACCTAGAAAACAGGGAAGTCGCGAATGTGCCGATTATTGCGATGACCGCAAACGCATTTGAAGAAGACAAGCGCGCTGCCTTAGAATCGGGCATGAACGACCATGTGGCAAAACCCGTGGATGTAAACGTCCTCTGCGCCACCCTCGCCAAGTTCTTTAAGTGATTTTTTTATCACTGTTCTAAAAAATATTGATTTGCAATTTTGTTAATTGCGAGAAAAATGAAAAAGCGGAAGCTTTGTAATTCGTCGTGAGAATAAAGCGTCGGCCAAGGATGGGGAGGGTGCAGGGAGGGGCCCGTGCGGCCTTCGCAACTCCGAGCTGGGGCCCCGCCCGCATGATGTACTATTTAGATTCGAAAAAGATTTAAAAAGATGTGTTATCTTTTTTCAATTCCTTTTTCGAACTGGACTTTAAACCATTTTTCTTCGATAACTTCGTAGTCGGAGCCGCCATTAAAGACGTTTGCGTTGCCGTAGACTTCGTATCCCTTGCGCATGGAAACGGTGCAGGCGAACTTTTCGGAAAGCTGTTTGCAGACTTCGGTGACGATGGATTCCGGGATGTTCTTGCAGATTTCTTGAATGCTGATGGATTCGCCTTTTGAATCACTGTCGGTAGTGCCGCGCAGGCTGACGCTTATCTGTTCGCTAAACTTGCGGAGCATAAACTTATAGCCCTTGTACGTATATTCAACAGGGGTATCCGGCACCGATGCAAGCGCCTCCGCGTTACAATAAACCGACCCAATAACACTATATTCGTAATCCATGATCGAATTATAGTAAAACCTAGAACTTCGCTGCAACTCCGAGCTGGGGACCCGCCCGCATAACTTTCATTTCAGCATTATAAAATGCCTTCAAGCTGAAAGCTCTAGATTTGTCATAAATAGACATTTACATTTTTTATATTTGAAACGATAAAGAATTAGAGGTTTTTAGAAGATGAAATTTATCCATACCGCAGACTGGCATCTTGGCAATATGATGCATGACATTGACCGCACGGATGAAACGGCTGCGTTCCTGAAATGGCTGAAAAGTGAAATTGAACGCGTCGGTGCCCAGGCGCTTATCATTGCAGGCGACATTTTTGATGTCGTGAATCCTTCGAATGTGGCGAAAACGCAGTATTACAAATTCTTGGCATCGCTCCTGAAAACGAACTGCACCAATGTCGTTGTTGTTGGCGGTAACCATGATTCCGGATCGCTTCTCGATGCACCGGGGGGTGTTCTCGAAGCGTTGAACATCAAGGTCGTGGGTTCAATCAATGACCGCAAAGTTGAAGATTTGGTGGTCGAGCTCAAGGATGGTAGTGAAAACGTGATTGGCATTTGCTGCGCCGTGCCGTTCATACGCAATTTGGAGCTTGAACAATTCTATAAGACTGATGTGCGCGAATCAGGCGAAGGTGCGGATGTTGTGTCTGACGAAGATTTACTGAAACGCCTTTATGCTGATGTGTACCGCTATGCCGTAGAATTGCGCGGGGATAGAAATATCCCGGTTATTGCGACCGGGCATCTGTACGCTTCGAACCTTTCGGGCCGTAACGGCGATGAGCGAGAATCTAGCGCAGATGGCAATGCTGCAATTCCTGAAAATTCTGTAGAAGATGGTGTCCGTGAAGTCATCGGGACGCTTGGCAATGTGGATATTTCGACGTTCCCGAGTGAACTCGATTATGTGGCGCTAGGGCATATTCATTATGCTTCGATGGTTGCCAAGAATCCGAAGGTGCGCTATTCGGGCTCGCCGTTCGTGATGGGCTTTGATGAATCGAATTGCAAGCGCGTTGTGCTTACGGTCGATGTGAAGCCGAATGAGGCGCCTGTTGTTGAAAAGGCGGAAGTCCCGAAGGCGATGCGCTTTGAACAGTTCAAGGGCGATCTTGATACGCTCAGACATTGCTTGCGAAATCTTGAAAAGGAATTGCTCCAAAATCCGGTGGAAACGTATGTCGATTTGCTTTTGACAACGGGCGATTTTGTAAGTCTGAATGATGCGCTCGAAGCCGAAGAAGTGGGCAAGCATTTTGTGGTCAAGCGCCACCGCATTTCGCGCGATGTCTTGCACGGAGCGCACCGTTTTGATGACAATGTAGAGTCCACAAAGCAATATACCCAGGAAGACTATTTTAGGATGCTTATTGCCTCGAATGCGGAAGAAAAAGAAGATTCCGAAGTCGTAAAGAAACTGTACGACAAGTTTATCGGCATGTTTAACGAAGCCGTTTGTAAGGCTCATGAAAACGTTTAAGGGGGTGGGATAATGAAGATTAAGAAGATTGAATTTTGCAATATCAACTCTCTCGCCGGTGAATGGGAAATCGACTTTGAATCGCCGGATTTTGCGAATAGTGGCATGTTCTGCATTGCGGGTCCGACGGGCTCCGGAAAGACGTCGATTCTCGATGCCATTTGTCTTGGACTTTACGGCAAGACTCCTCGCCTGGGCGCTATTAAGGGAGATTCCAATGAGGTGATGACTTACGGGACCAAGAGTTGCTACGCAAAGGTGACTTTTGAATGCAAGGGCGTCGTGTATTCATCTTGCTGGAACCAGCACCGCTCTGTAAGAACGAATAAGCTCCAAAAGTATGCTTGGGTGCTTAAGAACGAAACAACGCAGAACGTGGAAGTTTCTTCGTCGAATCAGAGTGAAATCGAAGTGTCGATGACTCGCGTGATTGGGCTTGATTTTGGGCAGTTCACCAAGTCGATGATGCTTGCTCAGGGTGAGTTCAACAAGTTCCTGAAGTGCAACGAGAACGAACGCGCTGCGATCCTTGAAAAGTTGACGGGCGATAGCATTTACCGAAAAATTGCAGTGGCGGTCCATGACTTGTATGCCAACGCAAACAGGGCTGTCGAGGACATCGAAAATAGGCTTGGCGATGTCACGATGCTGAGCGAAGAAGAACTTGCAGAGCTGAATGCAAAAATCGATGATGCTGCTGCGCAGAAAAAGACGCTGAACGAAAATGTAGAACGTTTGCTTTACATTTGCACGTGGTTCGAAACTCTGCATGGCATTGAATCGCATTTGGACACGGCCAAGGGGTTGCTCGTAACTGCAGAACGCGCCAAGGCTGAATTTGAACCGAAACGCGAGAAATTGGAAAGCGCATTGCGCGCTCAGGAAGTGGAATCGTCGTATGCAGAATACAATTCTGTGCGTGGAAATCTTGAACACATGAAAACGCAACTCGGCGAGTGCCAAAAGCGACTCCCCGAAGCCGAAGAAAAACTCGAAAGTGCTGCAAAGGATAATGGCGAAAAGCAGGCCGCGTTTGAAAAATGCAAGGCAGAATATGTTGCCAATGAATCTGTCTGGCAGCAGGTTTCTACGCTGGATGGCGATATTCGAAATGCACGTACGCAGGTGAAAAATGCGGACGCTGATGTCGTGAAAATTGCATCTGAAATTAGCACGACCCAGACGAAAATCAAGGAGTTCGGTGACCGGATTTCTGAAAATGAAGGCGCTCTTGAAAAAGTCAAAAAGTACATTGAAGACAACGAAAAAGATGATGCGATTGATGGCTTGTTGCCGCTCTTGAAAGCGATTGCCTTGGAAAGAGACCATGAAAACGCTACAGCTACTGTTGAATCTTTGCATTTCGATGCCCTGAAAAAAGGGCTGCAGAAATTTGATGAAGCAAGCGAACAGCAAAAGCAAGAATTGGGTGCGTTGCGGGATTATTTGAACGAACATCAGATTGATGCTGAACTCGTGAATTTGTTGCCCGAAATGAATGGCTGTGCTAGCGATGCGGAACGCCACCACAAGGAATCGGTGCGCTTGCAGGGCGAAATTTCGTCTAGGCAGAAGTCGTTAGATGGTGTTGTTTCGGAGCGCGAAAAGGCTCTTGCGAATTTGACGACTTTGCAGAATGAGAAGGAAACGATTATTCAGGAGGACATTCCTGTCGTTGTTGCGGAACTGCGACATACCTTGAAACCGGGCGAACCGTGCCCTGTTTGCGGCTCGCGTGAACACCTCTCGTGTGACGATTCGGCAAAGGTTGAAAATGGCGCAGAACGCTTGAACGATTTTGCCGCTAAGTTGCGTAAGATCAATGGCGAAATGGAACAGGTCCAGCGCAAACTGGATGGCTTTGCAACGCAACAGCAGAATCTTGAAGAATTGCTTCGCGAAAGTTCGCAAAAGCAGAATGATGAGTCCATTGCAGAAACGTCGTCGCTTGAACTTTTGAATTCAAAACTTGAACCGTGGAAAAACTCGGCGAATTTTGAAAAGGCTACGCTTGAAAACGCTCGTGAAATTTTGCAAAATTTGCAGTTACTTAAGACAACGTATTTGCAAAAAAAAGAGAATGCCGATGACTTGCAAAACAAGGTCAACAGTGCCGCTGTTGAAAGAGCAAATCTCGTGGGCAACTTAAGCCGTACAGAGGAAACTCTTAAAAAGGCGCAAGATAAGGTGCAGGAGTTCTCGCAGAAAATCGAAAAATTGCTTGAACCGTGGTTCTCGAATATCCGCATGGATGATTTGGATGCGCTCCTTGCCGAACTCGAAAAGAAGAATGACTGGTGGAGCAAGGCTCAAGATAAAAAGGTCAAGGTCGAAAGCGACTTGGAAACGTTCCGCTCGAATGTGGAGCAGCTCAAGGAAAATCTTGAACAGGCTCAGTCGAGACTCGATGAAACCAAGCGCAAGCTAGACGGCCTTCGCGAAAATCTCGCCACGCTCGAAAAGAACCGTAACGAGCTTTTTGGTGAAAAGTCTGTGGATGATGAACGCAACAAGGCGAGAACCTTGCGCGACACGGCTGAACGTGTGTCCAATGAAGCCCGCCGTTTGGAACAGCAAATGCGTGAAGTGAAAATTGCGCTTGACAAGTCTATTGCGGATTTGAATGGCCATATTGCCGATGCGGAACCGAAGCTTGCTGAACTTCACAAACAGTTCCTCGATAATCTCGCATCGAAATCTTTTGCAGACGAACAGGAATTCTTGGCATCAAAGCTCCCGGAATCGGAACGCAAGGCGCTCCTGCAAAAGCAAAAGCTTGTGGATGATAGCTTGACGACGGCGCAGACGTCGGTCAAGAATTTCAACGACCAACTTGCAGAACATCAGCAAAAGCGCAACTTCGAAGAGTCCGAAGATGTGGCAAAGCAGAATCGCGATTCTGCAAAGTCCAAGCTGAACGAATGCACCGTAAATCTTGCGACATGGACGGAACAGAAGAAGACTGATGCGTTGAACCGTCAAAAGTTCAGCGATATGCAGGCAAAGCTTGTGGAACTCAAGTCCAAGCGTAGCGACTGGGAACAGATGCAGCGCTGGTTTAACGGCAACAGGCTTGATACGGGCAATGGCGATGTATTTGTCAAGTTCATCCAGACGATTACGCTCCGCAATTTGCTGAAAATCGCAAACGGCTACCTGCGCGACATGTTCCCGCGTTACGAGATGGTGACGGAGCCGAATACGCTCAATATCCAGCTTGTGGATCATGACAATAGCGATGCCGTGCGTCCGATCGACAACATCTCCGGCGGCGAAGGGTTCCTTGTGAGTCTCTCCTTGGCGCTCGGAATTTCGACGCTCGCAAGCCGCAATGTGCGCATTGACTCCATGTTCCTCGATGAAGGTTTTGGTACGCTCGATACCAAGATGCTTCAGGAAACAGTCGTCGTGCTGCAGAAAATGCAACAGGAAAAGGGCAAGCTTTTGGGCGTCATTACGCACGTGGATGTGGTCAAAAGCGAACTTCGGACGCATATTGATGTTACGCCTTGCGGTGGTCGCAGTGTCCTTAGCGGTGCTGGTGTTGTATCGCCTCGAATATAAGCCGTGTCCCGAGAAATTAGCTATAATATAGTTGGAATTATCGGGAGCGTTTCATGAATTATAATGGACTTATTAAAGGCGCCTGGTCGAACGGACTAGCAAAAAAAATCCTGATTTTGCTGGGCTTGTCCCTGATTATTTTTGTCATCGGCGTTTTCCTCGGCTCGTGGGTGCTTGGCGAAAAGACGCTTGGCTGGAAAGGTTTCTTGTCGGGCTACGTCGTCTTTGCCGTGCTGTTCATCAGCGTGATGATCAATGTGTTCAAGAACACGTCCGAATCCATGCGTGAAGGCAAAAAGCATGTCGATGTCCGTGGCCATGTGCTTGTACTTGGTGCGGGCCACCAGCTTAAAAGTATATTGCGTGCGCTCAAGGACGATAAGCGCCCGATAGTTGTTGTGAGCCGTCGCGATATTGACGGGCATTTTGTCCATTATAAAAAGGATTACGAAAACGAAGAAGACCTGATTTTTGCGGGTGCTCTTTTGGCAGACCAGATTCTAGTGATTGGTGAAGACGGCCCTGAGCGCGATTCCCGTAACTTGCATTGCATCGAGGTGCTTCGCAAAGTGTGCGCCAAATCTCCGCGAGATATCCATTGCCATTTGCTGTTGAGCGATCCTTCGTCTTCTGAAATCTTGTGGTATCTGAAAGCTCCCGAACAGAATAAGGGGCATCTGCTTGTCGATGTGTTTAATGAATATGAGTTCATGTCGGAACAGTTGCTCGTGGGCACGGACTTTTTGCCGACGATCCGTGAATCGGAAAATGAACGCTTGCATGTCGTGTTGATTGGCACGGGACCGATTGCCCAGGCGGTTGCGTTTGCGGTTGCGAATATCTGCCATTACCCGAATTACAGCCGTACAGGTTTAAAGACTTGCATTACGTTTGTCGATGAAGATTGCGAAAAGTGGGTGGACCGATTGGTGGTTTCCCGCATGGGGCTCTTTAGACTCTCGAAGTACACCTATGTCGATGCTAATGGCAACAAAGTCTCGCATGATCCGGAAACAGCACGTGGGGATTACCTCGATGTCGAATGGAACTTTGTCGATGCCTACTGCGAAGCGGACTTGGCTCGCAACTTTATAGCCGCTGTAGCTGCAAACCCTAAGGAACGCCTCGTGGTGTGCATTTGTAAGGAAGATGCTTCCAAGGCGATTTCGACGCTTGTACATTTGCCGCGAGCTGTTTACGACAACGCCGATATCGCTGTCTATTGGCGTGAAGCGAATGATGATATCATCAAGCGCATTAATGAAAGCGGCATGTATGGCTATGTGCGCATCATGGGTGATATTGACGAAATGAAAGAGTTTGTGCAGTCCAAGCGCGTAGAACGCGGTCAGCGTGCAAACTACGTTCGCGAACGCCATTTGAATCCCGACACTCGCGATACCGAAGAAAAACTCTGGTACCAGTTGAGCGAAGCCGACAAGACTTCTGCCATTTACTGCGCAAACGCGCTCCCGCTCCGCAAGCGTTGCTTTGAAATGACGGACGATGACTATTTGCTCCGCGAGGCGGAACATCGTCGCTGGATGATGTCCATGCTCTTGATGGGCTATCGCTCAGGCCCTACAGATGAACGCACGTTTACGCGTCATGACATTATCCCGTTTGACCGTCTTCCCGAAGACCAGAAGTCCAAGGATTCGTACATTCTCGAGAATGCTGAATATATAATGAACGGGTAGTGCGGCTTTCCTTTTGTCGCGGCATTCGCGTTGCGACTACAGTTCCTTTAACAAACGAAAAAGCCTCCGCAATCGCGGAGGCCTTTTCAAATATTTGCGCGTCTAAGTTTGTGCGTTTAGAAGAATTACTGGATGCGGATGTTCACGCGGCGGTATTCTTCTCTGGAACCGTACTTGAACTTCTTGAACATGCGCTTGCCATACCACTTTGCGGTAATCTTGGAAGCCGGGATGTACTTGGAAAGTTCTGCCTTGACGGTTTCAGCACGGCGCTGGGAAAGTTCATCGTTGTAAGCGACAGAGCCGAGATCGCAGGTGTAGCCTTCCACGAGGAGGGAAGCTGCATCGACGTTAGTCTGTGCGAACTTGGAGCCGAGTGTTGCGATGACGGCGTGGCCTTCGCTGCTGAGGTCTGCACTGGCAAGTTCGAACATGCTACTTACGTTCGGGAATTCGATCGAGGTGGCCTGGCCGTTTTCAACCTTGGCAAATGCGTCGTTTAGGTATGCTTCGACTTCGGCATTCGTGGTCAAGAAAACCTGAGAGTTGTTCTTGATAGCTGCGAACTTGGAGAAGTCAAACGGTGCCGGCTGTTCGGGTTCCGGTGCCGGAGCTTCGACCTTAGCCGGTTCCGGCTGCTTGACCGGAGCGGGCTTTTCAGATTTCTTGTCGCCGCAAGCGACGAGGACAGAGAGCGAGAGGGCTACCGGAAGAATACGACCAATTGTTTTTACCAGATTCATTATAAAACCTCCGATTGAAAAGTGGTATAATCCTTGGATCGCTTTTTAATATAAGTAAAAAAAGCTAAAGAGGTAATTTTTTTTTATTTGTACAAAAAAAATTCGCCTTTTACGGCGAATTTTTGTATGAAATTTGGGCATTTTATTGTAAAATGAAGACCCAAAACGTTATTTAAGTTTCCATTCGAGCGTCTGCCCGGCGGCGAGCGGTACAACGCCATTTACAACGGCTGGGACAGTCCACGATTCCTTGACAACTTCGATTTGCTTTGTCGTGCGCGGGAGGTGGTAGAAGTCTGCACCAAAGCCTGCGATAAAGTTTGGGAGCTTGTCGAGGGCGCCTGCGCGGTCAAATTCCTGTACCAAAAGCGGGATGGCGACCGGTGCACTGTAAACGCCAGCGGCGCCGCACGGGCATTCCTTTTTGCCCTGCTGGTGCGGGGCGGAATCGGTACCGAGGAAGAACTTCGGGTCTCCGCTGAAGGCGGCTTCGCGGATGGCCTTGCGGTCTTCGGGGCGCTTTGGTAAAGGCTTGCAGAAGTGGTGCGGGCGGAGTGCATCACCGACGATATCGTCGAGAGTCATCATCAGGTGGTGTACCGTAAATGTGGCGGCGACGTTTGCGGGGAGTCGCTTCACTGCTTCGACGGACTTGGCGCTGCTCAAGTGTTCGAACACGATACGGAGCTTCGGGAACTTTTCGGCGAGCGTTTCGACGCGCTTGATAAAGGCGGGCTCGCGGTCCAGGCAGAATTCACCGGGTTCTTCGCCATGTACACAAAGTACCAAACCTAGCTTTTCCATCATTGCGACAACCGGGAACACCGCTTCGAAATCGCTGATGCCGTCTTGACTGTTAGTTGTCACTCCTGCGGGATAGTACTTGCCTGCGACAACGCCAACGGCCATCATGTCCTTCAAGTCCTGTTCCGTGTAGTTCGGGTTCAGCTTGAATGTCATGAGCGGTTCAAAGTCCGGGCGCACCGGGGCGGCTGCTTCGAGAATCTGTTTTTTGTAGTCTGCAATCGCTTTTGCGCTTGTCATCGCGGGGACGGTGTTCGGCATGATGATGGCGCGGCCAAACTGGGCTACGAGATCGCGGACATAACCGGGCATGAGTTCGCCCTGGCGCAAGTGCGCATGAAAATCGTCTGGTAATGGGAGGAACATAACTGTAATTAAATATTAGGTGAAACGGATTGAAGATCGCGGAACTGGTCCTTCGAAATTTCGTTGTCCGAATGGAGCCAGTAATCAAAAGAGTGCGGCTCGGTGAGCTTTTTCTGGTGCAAGAATACGAGGTTGCAGTCCAGTTCCTTTGCTATCATGAGGTCGTGCGTGACGATGATGATGGATGTCTTGAACATCGTTCGCATGTTGTCGATCAACGGCAAGAGGTTTCGACGGTTGTAGTTGTCGAGGCCTGCGGTCGGTTCGTCCATGAGCAAAAGCTTCGGGTCCATCGCCCACGATCTTGCAATGGCAACGCGCTTTTGCATGCCCACGCTAAGTTCGTGCGGGAACATCTTGGCATAGTCACGCACACGCATCAGGTCCATAGCCATTTGGACTTTCTTGGAGATTTCTTCTTCGGTTCCCATCTTGTGGTAGCGGAGCGGAAGTGCGATGTTGTCTACAACTCGCAGGTTCGAAATCAATGCGGCGTTCTGGAGCACATAACCCACCTGACGCTTTGCGACTTCAAGTGCGGTTAGCTTTTCTGACGGAATGTATTCGCCAAAGTAATAGATGTGACCCTTGAGCGGGCGTGCAAGGCCTGCAATCAGTCGGAGGATGGCGCTTTTGCCTTTGCCCGAAGGCCCTCCAATGCAAATCGTCTCGCCGAGCTTTAGCGTGAGGTTTGCGCCTGCAATGAGTTGGTTATCTTCACTGCTTTTGCTGGTTCTGATATTCTCGAAATAGCTAACAGCCCTCGGTATCGAGAACATTGTTCCCGACAGTTCGTTTCTCGAAAGGTAAATGTTTTCAAGTCTGAGGGCTTCGTCTAGCATCTTTAAATAAGAGTTGAAAGGTTATTCATGTAACTGATAAAGTAGTACAACGAGAGCACGACATCAGCAAAAACGATGTAGAGGAAAGACGAAATGACAGAGCGGGAGGTCGCCTTTGGCACTTGGCGAATATCGCGCTTGATGTTGAGCCCCTGGTAGCATGCGTTCGTTGTAATGATGATGCCGAAGACGAGCGGTTTTACAACGGCAAAAACAAAGTCTGGAATGGTAAGCGCCTTTGTAATTTCGGTAGAGAGGTAGCTCCACGTAATCTGCAGGTTGGGGGCATTACCGGTAACGAAGATGATAGCTTTCGTGACGAGGAACCCAGCTCCGACGGCGCTTGCGCTAAAGAAGATGTTCATGATGATGGTCGCAATGGTGCCACCGATAACGCTAGGCATGACAAGGTAACGGATGGGGTTGATGCCCATGGTTGCAAGAGCGTCCACTTCGGAATTGATGACCATGCCGCCGATGTATGTGGTAAGTGATGAACCTGTACGACCTGCGATAAGGAATGCCGTAAGGATAGGGCCCATTTCGCGGATGAGGACCACTACCATGAGGTCGCCGACAAAGCCCGACATGCCCATCTTGCCCATGAGGGAGATGACTTCGATGATGGTTACTGTTCCGAACAATGTAGCGACGATGAACAGTGGCGGAAAAATTTCGACACCGGTGAAGAACGTCTGCATAATGATATTGCGGGAATCGCTCTTGAAGTTGTGGCTTTTGTCGAAAAGGGACGCTACTGTGCGGAGAAACAGGGCTATGAGCTGCCCCATTCTTGTTTTCAAGATGAATATCCCGAGCGTGTGGAATAAACGCCCGACGGGAGTCATCTTTTGCCAGTTTTTAAGTCGCGTCTTTTCCATTATCGCTATGTATCGCCTCTAGGATTTCGGTCCAGAGTTCATCAAGCCCGGTTTTCTTGAGTGAACTGACGCAAAGCGGCTTTTGGTCGAGGTCCAGGCGCTGCTGGATGTCCCTGAGCCCTTTGGCGAGTTCAGACTGGTTCACCTTGTCACGCTTGCTAGCGACGACCAGCACGGGGCAGCCCGTGGCGCGGATGCTTTCGACTGTCTCGATGTCGATGGGCGTTCCTCCGTGGCGGATATCTACGAGGTAGATGAGTCCCTTGAGGTCCTTGCACTTCTCAACGTATTCTCGGATAAAGTCGGACATTTGGTCGCGCTTTGCGTTGTTGACTTTAGCGAACCCTACACCTGGTAAATCTACAAGAAAAAATTCGTCATTGACTTTAAAAAAATTCAATTCGCGCGTTTTTCCGGGGGTCGAACTGATTTTCACGAGCTTTTTCTGGCCCATGAGGGTGTTCATGAGCGAGGACTTGCCCACATTGGAGCGTCCGAGAAACGCAATTTGCGGGAGGTGTTCTTCGGGGAGACCCTTGAGGTTCACGGCAGCCTTGACAAACTTTGCCGAACGGACGGTGTAACCGCCAACTTCAACAGGGGCCTGGTGGACGACTTTTTCTTTTGTACTCATAAGGAAACTCTCCCTTCGAATGCGCGAAGCATGGTGACTTCGTCGATGAATTCCAGGTCGCTGCCCATCGGGATGCCGC
Source organism: Fibrobacter succinogenes (assembly GCA_902791475.1). Classification (GTDB taxonomy): domain Bacteria; phylum Fibrobacterota; class Fibrobacteria; order Fibrobacterales; family Fibrobacteraceae; genus Fibrobacter; species Fibrobacter succinogenes_J. Next base: position 33,181 of record CADAWC010000019.1, on the reverse strand, counting down.
GGGCAAGGCGGGTGCGCTTGACGTTGACGCCGGCGAGCATGCGGTCGATCATGAGCGCGGTACTGTCGGCTTCAGGGCTAGAACCGAGTGCAAGGACTAGTTCTTCGATGTTTTCTGCTTTGATGCGTTCCACAAGTTGTGGCAGGTGGAGCGCTTCGGGGCCGATGCCGTCGAGCGGGGAAATCACGCCGCCGAGGACAAAGTAAAGACCTTTATGGACTGAGGAACGTTCGAACGGCAGAATGTCTGAATTTTTTTCGACAACGCAAATGGACTTGGCGCCTTCGCGGGCCCTGCACGTGGGGCAGATGTCTTCGTCGGTGAAAGCGTGGCAGCGCGGGCACGGGTGGACCTTTTCGGCGGCCTGCATCAAGCTATCGGCAAAGCGCTCGACATCGCCTTTCTTGCGCGAGAGCATATGGTAGGCGAGGCGGCGGGCCGTCTTTAGTCCAATTCCCGGGAGGGAGGCGAATTCAGAAATCAGGTTTTCCAGACTTTGCGGTTCTACGTTCATGAGCGGGAGTCCAAATGTGCGTACAGCATGATCGTGAGCCATTCCTGGATGTGCTTCATGCCCACCCAGACGATGGCGCCTTTGACGCTTTCGATGACGGGCTTGTTGCGCACGTCAGAATTCACGAACTGCAAAAGGTTCGCCGAAATGTCCGGGTGCTTGTTGAATTCATCGCAGAGAACTTCGAGCGTCGGGCGTGTGCGCAAGAGCTTGATGATTTCAAGGATGGCGGCCGATGTGGCGTCAATCTTTTGGCCTGTTACGATTTCGGGTTTTGCAAAATAGAATCCCTGGAAGTAATCGTAGCCGATGTCTTTGCAACGCTTGTATGTCGTTTCGTCTTCGACTTTTTCGGCGAGCAGCTTGATGTTTTTTTCTTTGAAGAACAGTGCCGCTTTCGCGATGTCTTCGGGCGAGTTGTCGACCAGGTCCATCTTGACGTAGGAGACATGTTCGAACAACGGCTCGAAGCGGCAGATGTATTCGTCGCTCATGATAAAGTCATCGAGCGCAAGTTCAAAGCCGAGAGACTTGTGGCGCTGAATAGCGCGGATAAGATTCTCGTCTACAGCGACGTCTTCGAGAATTTCGAGGACGAAGCGGTCGGGGTTTAAAAGCCCGAATAAATTGTCGAGAAGAATCTCGCGACTGCAGTTGATGAACGCCTTAGATTCACCGACAAGGCGTGTAAGCCCGATGCTGTTCAAGATGTTTTCGAGCACTTGGGCGGTCGCCTGCAAGTCGCTTGCGATTATTGCGGTATCGCTATTTGGCGAGTCTCGGAACAGCAATTCGTACGCGAAGGTTTTTCCATCGCGGTCGAGAATCGGTTGACGTGCCAAATAAGCGAGAGATTGCATGGTTTAGGTCTTAGGTAATAGGTGTTAGGTTTTAGGAATTTATTTGTGGCTACGCCATTGTTATAGACGCGCTTTGCGCGTGATTTTTATCCCTATAACCTGTAACCTAAAACCTACAACCTGATTAAATTCTAGCGCTTTCGATGCCGAACAGGAGGATGCTTCGGGCGCCTGCGTCCCAGAGCTTGTCCATGATGGCGTTGGCTTCTTCGCGCGGCACCATGGCCTTCACGGAGTACCATTCACGACCGTGGAGCTTCGTCACTGTCGGGGCGTCGAGACCCGGAGTCATTTCGCAAGCCTTCGAGAGAAGTTCGGAGGGGCAGTCGTACTCGATCATCATGTACGTCTGTGCGACGAGCTTGCCCTGGATGCGGCGGATGAGCGTGTTGACTTCTTCGAGTTCAGTCTTCTGCGGGTTGCAGAAAATGGCAGCGTTACTGCGGAAGAGCGGTTCTCCGATAATGCGGAGCCCGGCCTGCTTGAGCGTCGTACCCGTTTCAACCACGTCCACGATGGCGTTTGCGACACCGAGGCTTACAGAAATTTCAACAGCGCCTTCGAGCACCACGAAGTCCATCTTCTTCTTGTAATAGCTTTCCACGATGTTCGGGAAGCTTGTCGCGATGGTGGCGTCCTTCAGTTCGGCAAGGCTCTGGATCGGGCTTTCGTTCGGGACTGCGGCGCAAAGCTTGGATGCGCCAAAGGGCAAGTCCAAAACCTTCACTGCCGGGCTCTTGGCTTCGGCGTTGAAGTCGATACCCGTGATGCCGGCGTCGATGATGCCGCGGCCCACGTACATCGGGATGTCGCTTGGGCGCAGGAAGAAGAATTCGATGCCGTTCTTGGAATCGATCTGGGTCAAAGTCTTGTAGGGCTTGGATGCCTTGTAACCGCAGGCCTTGAGGAGTTCCTGGGTCGGTTCAAAAAGCATGCCCTTGTTCGGGAGAGCTACCTTAATCATAGTTTTGCGTACACTTCTTCGAGGGTGAGACCTTTTTCTGCCATCATGACGGCAACATAGTAGAGCACTTGAGAAAGTTCGAGGCACTGGGCGTCGCGCGATTCAAAGCGGGCGGCCATCCAGCTTTCGGCGGCCTCTTCGACGAGCTTCTTGCCGATGCCGTGCGGACCCTTCTTGAAGAGTTCCGTGGTGCCCTTGCCTTCCGGCATGTCTTTCTTGCGCTGGCAGGCCAGTGCGTACATTTCTTCAAACGTCATAATTAGACCTCTTTTGTTTTACATGCCCAAAGATAAAAATTTTAATTAGCTTCGCTTGCGCAGCTTTATTTTTTGAACGCAAAAAAGTACGTCATGCGGCCGTGGCCCGTGGCCGACGCTTTTAGTGAAAATGCTTGGAAAAAACGTTGATTTGTCATGCCCTCCGTTGAACATGCGATTCCCTTTGCAAAATGTCAAGCCTCACTTGATGGGGCTTCTCCTTGCGCAAAATGTCAAGCCCCACTTGATGGGGCATCTCCTTTTTGACGAATTTATATTTATATTCTCACTATGAGTTGGTTTGATTGTTCGACATTTTGGATGCGCCTGTTCGGGGCTTGTGTGTTTACTGCTTCCGTGGCATGGGCTGATGTGGCCGAATCTTTGGAAAACATCAGGATGGAAAAGATAATTTATACGGACAACATGATGATGCCCGCGGCTCCTGCCGGACTGTCTATGATCCGTTCTGGTAACGATGCCGACGTCTTCTCCGCAGGTGAACGTTATTTCCCAGTACTGCTTGTAGAAACATCCGATTTCAAGGCTCTGGATTCCGCCTTTATTGCAAGGATGTTCAATGAAGAAGGCTTCAAGGAAAATGGTGTTTACGGTAGTGTTCGCGATTACTTTGTAGAAAGTTCTGCTGGAAAGTTTAAGCCGACATTTGACATTTATCCGATCAAGCTTCCTAAAAAATTTAGTGAATACAGTGGCGATGCAAAATTTATTCCACCATCCATTGATATGCTTGTCGAACGCAGTGACTTTAAAGCTCGCGCGGGCAAGTATGAAAGCGTTATTCCGTTTATCATCTTGCACCCCACCTCAAAAGAAGAAGCAAATAAGTACGACCGTTACTTTTTTAATCACATGGATGCCTTGAAAAATAGCATGGGTCGAATTTATTCGAAAAACGGGTACAGCTTCAATAAATACGCCTTTGTCTCGCAGAAGGCCGAAAACAAGCCCTATGCGACGAGTACAAAAGATGTCGCTATGCTGGGCGCCTTTATTCATGAGTTTAGCCATGTTATCGGGCTTGTTGACTTGTACAGTGCCGATGAATATGGCTATGCGACAATTGGCCCCTTGCCGTATGACGTGATGGCGCTTGGACTCCGCAATGGAAACGGCGGCTATCCGGCGACATTTTCTGCATTTGAACGCGAGGCTATGGGCTGGCTAAAGCCGACTGAAATCGTCAATGGAGATAGCGTCTACGAACTTAAAAACTTGTCTAAAATGCAGGCGTATGCCGTCTCAAATCCGAATCAGCCCAATGAGTACTATCTTGTCGAGTACCGCCCGGCAGTGGGTTTTGATTCTAAAATCGGAAGTTCCTCGTACAGCCAAAAGAAAGGAAAAAACGGCGTCCTGATTTGGTATGTCGATTACAATTCTAGAGTATTTGCAACAAATGATCCGAACGGAGACATCAATCATCAGCGTGTCGAAGTACGCTCGGTACTGAGCCAAAACCAGGAATCTTTTACGGAATTCGATTTTGTCAACAATAACGGTAAAGCCTCTGTTGACGGGATTTTCAATATCGTCTTTGACGGAAATGACCGAGTCTGTTTTACAACAAAACGCTCCAGGACTTTGAATAAATGCCCCGACATTGCTTCGTCGAGTTCTGCAACATCGTCAAGTTCGCTTTCTGAATCGAGCTCGTCGGTGTCGTCATCGAGTAAAACGGTGTCGCTTACACAAAGTCTTTTGCCGAAAATGCAAATTCACGTGTCACATGGGATGCTGGGTATTGAAGCGCCTGTAGCGGGCAAAAAGACGCTACGTTTTTACGATGCCATCGGAAACATGGTCGGTATGCATTCGTTTGCTGAATCGTCCGCTTCTGTCGATTTTTCCGGGTGGAATCGTCCCGTCTTTGTGCAACTTGACGTAAATGGCCGATTGTTGCTTGCAAAACGTATCTCGACATTGCCATAATAAAACGGTAAAAAATTGGAGTTAACTATATTTTGAATAGTTAATTAGGATGAGGAATCGATGAAGAACATTTGTTTACTGGGGAGCGCATTTGCTCTTGCGTTGTTGGGTTGTGCATTTACGAGAGGCGATAGCGTCTCCAAGGCTGAAAATTTTCAAGGCAAGACGGGCATTATCGGCGTGTTTCGCCAGCCTGCCTATTATTGCGGCGAGGGTATCCCGCATACGATGGTGCTTGGTGGCAAGTCCATCATTGTAAAGCCAGCCTTTAGCAGTGAACAGGAAAACGTGTTCTTCAGTGAAATGAAGCCTGGCGTTGCTACGCTTACGGAATACAATTACACTTGCGGCGAAAACGAAAACAAGATGCAACTCGATACGACGGGGGCTGGAAATGAACGCTTCCCGACATCGGTTGTGATTCCGGAAAAGGGGTTCTGCAAGGTCGTCGTTTCGTTTATGGAAGGCGATACGCTGTTTACCTATAATGGCGAACTTTTGAGGGAACAGTTTGCAAAGGCGGAAGTGGCGGTAAATACCGATAGCATCCCGTATTGCGACATTCTCGATAACAGAGGCCAAAAGATTTCAATGGTCAATCGCGATTCTATTTTGGACGTGAAGTTTGCCGCTGCGGTGAAGGATGCGTCCGAAGCTCTTGAAGAAGAAAAGTTCACGGTTGTAACTCTTGATGAGTACAGCGACAAGGTGACCTGGAATTCCGACAAGTCGAGACTCCTCGTGGTGACGCTTACGTCCGATCCCGAGACTTATAAAGATGGCGAACTCGTCAAGTCCGATAGCGTCGTATGGGTTGTGAACGAAAAGGAACTCTTGCTCTGGTATCAGGATCATAAGGATGGTGTACGTAACTGGGATTTGCGTTTCAAGCAACTCTTTGGCGAACCGCGAACTTCCAATGCGACACACATGGCGTTCTTGTGGGTGAAGCCGGATGACCTGATGCGCCCGGCGTACATGCCCGATGTCAAGGCGTACGATATGCGCACGGCGTTCGAAGGCGAACTGAATAACGATGCCGAAATTTCGGAACGCATGATGTGGTTCAAGAACTGGTTCGATGCCCTTGCCTCTAAAATTTACACAGGTCCGGATGCCCGCCCGTGGACTCGATTAGGTTATACGTACGACTGGGGCAGCAAGGCGGACAAGTATGGGCTTACGGAATATATCGTAGTGCCTGGTGCTGAGATGGATGTGCGCTTTACACGCAATTTGAAGTTCATCGCGAATTGGATGAAGGATAGGAAGTAGAACTTAGAAAACGTTGCATTGTCATTCCGGCCGGAGCCTGTGCTGAGCGAAGTCGAAGTAAGCCGGAATTGCCTTTTTTCTCAGTTCTGCCAACTAAGTTCTAAGAGCGGAGCGGGCTAAGTTCTGCCAACTACTGTGGCAACGCCACAAGCACTCGCCATAGTTTTTGGCGGGCTTCTTTGTATTTGCGCTCGAAGGCTGTTTCTGGTTTCTCGGGATCGAAACTCTCGCACTTAATTGTCATTCCCGCTGCATCTGTCATTCCCGCCGGAGCCTGTGCTGAGCGAAGTCGAAGTAAGCGGGAATCACCTTTTGCGATTGCGTCGGCAGACTTCGCGCGTTCTTCAAATACAATCCTTGCAGCTTCGGCGAATTCCCGGGCGTAGATTTCCCAGTTCGTGCGGAGTTCAATCGTTTTTCCGAGCGCAAGGAGCGTCGGAAAAATCGGGTGCATGTGGAAACGCCTCGTGGCTTCGCTTTGCTTTGGCCACGGGTTCGGGTAATAAACCGCATGGTACGGAATAGTCCACTTGCATGCTTTGACGTAATCCAATGCGAGACGCCAAAAGTCTAGCAGTTCTGCGCGAATCCAGAATGCATTTGCAGGGATGTCTTCGCCCGCCGTTTGCGATGGGTTGCCGGCCTTGTTCAGGCGGGCGCAGGACTTGTCTATCCCGATGACGGGAATGCCCGGAAAGCGGCGAGCGATGTGGATCGTGCTTTCGCCTGTTCCGCAACCGGAATCTAGAATGACAGCTCGCGGCGCGGTCCCATTGTTGGCATTTCTTGTTGCGTAGAACTTCCGCACGAATTCTTCGACTTCTGCAAATGCTTCTCGTGTGTGGTCTGCGATAGGACGCAAAAAAGTTGTCCGCGCGTATTTGCGGACAACTTCTTCAAGATCTTTATGTAGAGTCTCTTGATTCGATGTGACTGAATTTGCGCCTGGCATTATTCCTTTAATTTCCAGATGTTCAGCAAGTCATTGCCGATGAACTCAAGATTGTCGAAGTGGAGTTCTGCATTGCTATGGAACACGAGGCCCATCGTAGTTGCGCTCTTGCGCGTTTCTTCGTTGGGCACAATGTCTGCAAGTGCGAATTTGTACTTCTTCTTCTCTTGCGTGAGCTCCATGGAGGTCTTGCCAATGGTGAATGCTGCTCCACCAAGCGAGGCGTCGACGTCCTTGAGCGTTGCATCAATAATTACAAAAACTGCGGTGCCTTGGCCCCATGCTTCAAATGCAATCGTATCGATGGGGGTGAGGTCGTAGCTTACACCAGAATTTCCGATATCCACTTTGACAATGGCGCTAGCCTGCTTGTATGCGGAAGTGTCCGGGAATTCGATGGTAAAGTGAACTTCCTTGCCTCCGTTCCCGTCATCTTGGATAACGGCGACGAATGGAGAACCGAAATTTGCGTATGATGCTGCCGGAGTGATTGTAAACGAAGCGGGATTCGATGAATCGTTTATAAATACCGGATCGGTGTTTATCGCCCACTGTCCACCAAAAGAGCCGAATATGAAATTTGTGTATTCGGGAGCCAGACGATGGTAGAAGTCTCCGTCTTCGAAATCATCGATGAGAAGTGTTTCGTTTTCGGATTCGGGAGCCGTTGGCTTGAGTGTCGTGACGGAATCGCCGGCATCCGTTTCAACAGAGACCTTCACCGTGTCGGCAGTTTCTGTCGGGATGATCACCATGTTCAGGTGACCTGCCGGGAGACCGAAGATTTCAAACTTGCCATTTGTGATGGCTGCTGAATGGTCGAGACCGCGGAACTTGACAAAACCGTTCATGTTCTTCAGACTTTCCGTCGTGTCACCAATAAAGTCGGCAATTGAACCGCCGATAAAGACGGATTTCTGCAAGTTCTGCTGGCCGAGTGCAACGTCGCTTACGGTATCCTTGACATCCACAGGGAGCTGGAGCGCCGATTCGTTGAGGCTTGCTTCCATGGTGTAGCTGCCCACGGCGACGTTTTCAATGGTCACGTAGCCGCTGTCGTTTGCCGTGGCTATGTAGCCTTGACCGTCGAGGCTGTTGTGCTCGACGAGCTTGACGCGTGCGTTTGCCGCAGGTGCATTTGCGATAAGAATCTGTGCAGTGATGGCGTTACCGGCTTCTGTACCGCTCGGGCCGCCGCCTGCAACTTCAGAACCACCGCAGGCGCAAAGCGAGAACCCGATTGCAAGCGGTGCAATCAGCGAAATCGAGCGTCTGTTGTTGTTCTGCTTCAAGTCCATACCCTTAATATATAATTTCTTTTTGAAAATCATTTTGCCCCTCCTTTGTTTTCTGGCGAGGTAGGGCCTGTTGCCGGGTCGGCTACCTTGTCGGAGAGGGGGTACATGGCAATGTTCAGTGCGTAAACGCGGTCGGCGCGTTCGCTCTTGCGGGCAAATTGCAAAAGCCCACGGCGAAATTCTTCAATCTTGTGCTTGATTTCGGGCAGGTCGGATTCATCTGCGGTGAAGACCACGCTCGAAATGTCGCGTTCTTCGGGTTTGTGGCGGTCGAGCGATTCCTGCGCAAGTTCCATCGTGTGTCTGTGGAAGCTGCGGACTGCGGAACTTTTGACATCGCCGCCGGTGCTGATGATTTGGTCGGTGATGTTCCAGCCGCCGGTGCCGTCCGGGACGACGAGCCCAAGCTGCTTCAAAATGCCAAGTGCATTGCGGGCGTCATCCTGCGAAATAGGCGGGTTCAAATGCTTGCCGAGGCCAGCGATATCGCTCGTGTCCTTCGTAATGCCGATGAGGGCGCGGAGGGCCGCACATGCCCAGCTGCCAAAGTAGGCGAGTTCCGGTTCCGAAAGCACGCGCGTTTCAAGGGAGCGGAGCTCCAGGAGCTTGTAGTAAAGCTCGGAGAGCGTCTGCTTTGCCTTGGTCTTGTTGAACCTGTAAAGGGTCTTGAAATACTCTGCCCTTCGATCGTCTAGGCCGCAAATTCTGATGAACACGGGCAGGGTGCTCTCGTTCAGATGGCCTTCTTTTTGGAAAACTCGAACAAGCCAGGCCGGGTCCACGCCGGTTTTCTGGCCGAGATAGCGGTACGAGGTGAACGGGTTGTCTTTTTTCGTCTCGACAAACCAGTCCTTAAGGTACTCGCGATATTCCAGGTAATCTAATACTTCAGGCATACTCTATAATCTATATTATTGTAGGGATGTGTTGCGAAACGCCGTTGAGAAACCGTGGTATAATGTTGTAAAATGTTCAACGAGCGTTGTAAAATGCCATTTCCCTCGGGTTTTGGCCGATTTTAAGGCTGTAAAAATTGCGCAGTGCATATAAAACTCTAAAAAGTCAATTTTTATATGCATGTTTTTAATTCTGCGCGGTTGTTTTGCTTGCGTAATGCATATAAAAAGCCCTAAAACGGCTTTTTTATATGCGTTTTCGTGTGGCTTTGGACGAAATGGGACCTTGGATTGGCTTTTGAAAGCTGTTTACTGCATATAAAACTCTAAAAAATCAATTTTTATATGCATGTTTTTAATTCTGCGCGGTTGTTTTGCTTGTGTAATGCATATAGAAAGCCCAAAAACGGCTTTTTTATATGCGTTGTCATGTTTTGGAAAGTTGAAAAAGCCTTATCCTTCCAAAAATTTCAGCAAATCCGGCATCTTGTTGTGGGCGTCTTCCTTGCCGAGCTCGTAAAGTTGGGCGATTTTCTTTTTGTTGCTTTCTATGTCCGAAATCTTGATGAGGCGGCTTGGGCGGTAGATGAAGACTTTGCCCTCGGATTCGAGCTTGGCGAGCTTGTCCAGCGCCTGGTTGTAGCGGATATGGCGTGTGGCGACTGCTTCGACGAATTTCGGGTAATGGCGGAATGCGAGCTTAACGAGCGGGAGGGCCTTGTTAAGCTTTTTGCGGTAGCCGAGTGGGCGCGTAAGAATTACGACGGCGCGTTCGAAACCGCTTTTGAACATGGGTTCGAACGGGATGCTGTCGGCAACGCCTCCGTCCAGAAATTTTTTCCCATGGATCTCAACGATTTTGCTTAAAATCGGGAGACTTGCCGATGCGCGAATGCGGTTCATGTCGTCTTCGTTACGGTAATCCAGAATGCGCGGGTATTCGGCAAGGCCTGTTTCGACATTGGTCATGCTCACGCGGAATTCGGTCTCTTGGCACTGTGCGGCGAACTTGTCAAATTCAAACGGGTCGATTTTGTACGGGATTTGCTTGTAGCAGTAGTCGAACGCGAAATAGTCGCCTGTAAAAAGCAGGTTCCTGAAGCTCATGTAGCGCGGGTTCTTGGAGTGCACGGTATCGACGCGGAAGTTGCGCCCGATTTGCCCCGAGAGGAAGCTGCACAAGTGCGTGGCGCCTGCCGATGTGCCGCAGGCACCGCCAAACTTGATTTCTTTGTCGGCGAGTATGTCAAGAACTCCGCCGGCGTACGACCCGCGTAAACCGCCGCCCTCGACGACAATGGCTGTGTTTTTGTACTTCATAAAAAGACCCAAATCCAATTACAATAATCTATATAATTGGCCGGCGCTTTTACATTACTTTAAACTTATTTTTGTGTAATTTGTATTGACTGTATCCAAGCGTAATCTTTGGGATGGTCCACGAATTTTTCGGGATTTTGAGCGTGTGAGGTCAAAAAATCATCGCGTGTCATCAAAATGAAGTCATCCACTTCGCCTGGCTGCGGAACGAGATGTCCCAATTCTTCATCGGAAAGCGTTATCTTGTACGTGTCGTAATATTCGTTGTCGAAATACGTTCCGTTGTTCAAAACGTTCTCGTGAGTCGCTTCGAAAAGGTATTCCAGGTCTTCGGGGCGCTTGGTAACTCCCATCTCTTCGCGGAGTTCGCGGATGGCTGCGTTTCGGCTGTTGTCGCCTGCGGTGATGTGCCCTGCGCAGCTCGTGTCGAGCAAGTTCGGGTTGTTTTCTTTGAGGTGGCTCCGGAGCTGAAAAACGATTCTGCCGTCGGGTGCAAATGCCCAAATGTGGACGGTGCGGTGCCAAAGGCCTTTCGCATGGACCTCTGTCCTTCCGCGGGAATACCCTGCCGGAGTGCCGTCGCTGTTCAAAATGTCAATCATCTCTTCTGCCATATTCGCCACCTGCGGTTTGAGGATTTGCTGAAGAATATAGCAATGTTCCTGAAAAAGTATTTATATTACCTATAGCAGGGGAGCGATGCTCGGAATGGTATATCTATCATTTTTTGTGATTAATCTAATATGAATAATCTATTAGTCATTATTAATCTCCTATGCTACATTTGGGTGCGAAAAAAAGAAGGTGTATAAAATGGACTGGCTAATTGACCTGTTTGCAAAGCCCTCCGTAGGGCAACAAGTACTCGCGCTATCCTTGACGGCTGCCATCGGCATCATGCTGGGCAAGGTCAAGGTGAAAGGCGTGAGCCTTGGGGGAGCTGGCGCTCTTTTCGTGGGAATCCTTCTCGGTCATATCGGAATGCGGATCGAGCCCAGCGTTCTTCATTTTATGCAGGAATTTGGCCTCATTCTCTTTGTCTATACAATCGGTATGCAAGTAGGCCCGGGCTTTATTGACTCCATAAAGCGACACGGTCTGGTGCTCAACATTCTTGCGGTGAGTATCGTCCTCCTGGGTGTACTTGCTACCGTTCTTATTTACTTCACGACAAGTATGCACGATAACGTGCCGGTGCTGATTGGCATGCTTTGCGGAGCCGTGACGAACACCCCATCGCTCGGTGCTGCGAATTCTGCACTGACGGCGGCTGGCGTGGATGCTTCACTCACGGGCGTTGGCTATGCGGTGGCTTACCCGTTCGGCGTGATTGGCATTATTCTTGTGATGATTCTTGTGCGCTTGTTCTTTAGGCAAAAGCCGGAAGTCGCTGCTGCGGAATACCAGAAAGAAATCGCAGAACAGTCCAAGGAAATTGTCTCTTGCACGCTCCGTGTGGATAACGTAAATCTTGTGGGTTGCAAAATTAAGGACATTCCGGGGCTCATCTCTTCGGGTGCTGTGGTAACGCGCCATGCTCGCGATCAGGTGATTAACATGCCGAAGGGCGATATGACGCTTGAGCTCCATGACTTGGTGCATGTTGTCGGAATGCCGGATGCGATTGAAAGCTTGCAGAAAATTATTGGCGAAAAACAGGAAACGCCCATTACGCTCCAGAAGTCGAATTTGGCGGTCAAGACGATTCTCGTGACGAATAAGAGAATTCTTGGCAAGAGCATCCAGCAGCTTGCGCTCAATGACCGCTTTGGCGTGACCGTGAGCCGTGTGACGCGTGGCGGATTCAAGTTCACCGGGCGCCTTGATATCCGCGTGAAGTTTGCGGATAAGTTGCTCGTCGTCGGTACGCCGGAAAGCATTGCCGCGGCCGCAAAGGAATTGGGTGACTCGCTCACGGCACTTGACCATCCGGAAATTCTCCCCGCATTCCTCGGCATTTTCCTTGGCGTGATTGTCGGTAGCATCCCAGTCGCGATTCCTGGAATGCCGACCCCACTCAAGCTCGGCCTTGCTGGCGGTCCGCTGATTGTCGCAATTATCCTTAGCCGTAAACGTAAGATTGGCCCGCTCAACTTCTTCATGGCAAACAGCGCAAACCTCATGCTGCGTGAACTCGGCATTACGATATTCCTCAGCTGCGTGGGCCTCAATGCCGGTATCAAGTTCTTCGATGTGCTCTTGAATGGCGACGGTTTCTACTACATGGCACTCTCGGCAATTATCACGTTCTTCCCGCTGATGATTGTAGCGATTGTTGGCAAGGCTGTGTTCAAGGTCAATTACCTCTCGCTTTGCGGTGTGCTTGCAGGTGCAACGACAGACCCTCCGGCTCTTGCGTTCGCAAACGGACTCAGCAATTCCGAAGCAACGAACGTTGGTTACGCATCTGTTTACCCGCTCACGATGCTGCTGAGAATCTTGAGTGGGCAAGTGCTCGCGATACTGCTAATCTCTTAGAGCTTTGGCGAGATGCTTCTCAAGATGCGTTGCGAGAAACGTGTCGAGAATCGCAGCGGAATGTATATCAAGATGCGCGCGGCACGATAACAGTTATTTTGGTTTTCCTGGTCATAACAAAGGGCGGCTCGAAAGGGCCGCCCTTTTCAAATGCGTTGAATTCTATCTAAAAATGGTGCCAAATTTCGACTTTTGGGTAAGATTTTGAAAAAATAATGTCCAAAAGTGGTTCAAAAAGGGGCGCTTCGATAATTAATTATTTTGATGAGGCTGAATGGTAGTTTTTAAATCATACTAAGTGCTTTTTTGTACAGTAAAAATCTATATTTCTCTTGATGAGATTACCTCGCGAAACACGTACTTATGTAGCTATCGACTTGAAGTCGTTTTTTGCGTCTGTGGAGTGCGTGCTCCGCGGGCTTGATCCGCTAAAGACGAATCTTGTGGTGGCGGATGCGAGCCGTACCGAAAAGACGATTTGCCTGGCGGTGAGTCCGAGTCTTAAGGCTTACGGGATTCCCGGACGTGCGCGACTGTTCGAGGTCATTCAGAAGGTGCGCGAAGTCAAGCGCCAAACGGGCAAGGATGTGGAGTACATTGTGGCGCCTCCGCAAATGGCAAAGTACGTGGAATATTCCACCCGCGTTTTTAACGTTTATCTGAAATACGTGAGCGCAGACGATATTCATGTTTATTCTATTGACGAATGCTTTATCGACTTGACGCATTACCTTTCGATGTACAAGAAGTCGGCGCGAGAACTAGCCAAAGACATGATTCGCGATGTGCTTGAAACGACGGGCATCACGGCGACGGCGGGCATCGGGACAAACCTTTACCTTTGCAAAATTGCGATGGATGTGATGGCAAAGCACGTGGCTCCTGATGCTGATGGTGTCCGCATTGCAGAACTTGACGAGATGACATACCGCAAGGAGCTTTGGGGCCATCGGCCGATTACGAGCTTTTGGCAGCTGGGGCGCGGTATTGCGGAGCGCTTGGCGCATTGTTATTTGAATAATGGTCGTGGCATTTTTACGATGGGTGATCTTGCGCGTGCAAGCGTCAAGCATCCTGATGCGCTTTACAAGATGTTTGGCGTGAATGCCGAAATCCTGATTGACCATGCGTGGGGCTATGAGCCGTGTGGCATTGCCGAAATCAAACAGTACAAGTCCAAGACGCATAGCATCGGCGGTGGGCAGGTTTTAAGTTGTGCGTACGACTGTGCGAAGGCAAAAATCGTCATCCGCGAAATGGTCGATACGCTTGCGCTCGACCTTGTTGAAAAAGGCTTGGTCACGAACGGCCTTACGCTCCATGTGGGCTATGACCGCGAAAATGTGGACAAGGGAATATATCACGGCGAGACGGTTATCGATAATTACGGGCGTGAAATTCCGAAACCTGCGCATGGGACGGCTCCGCTTTTGAATTACACTTCATCGGCATCGACAATTGCGGAAGCGGTGATGAAACTTGCGGACCGCATCATGAATCCATCGCTTACGGTAAAGCGCTTGAACCTCACGGCGAATAACGTTCTAGAAGCGACGCAAGAAAGCTACGATCTCTTCACGGACGTGAAAAAGATTGAACGCGAGAAGAAGATGATGCAGGCACAAATCGCCATCAAGAAGCGTTTTGGCAAGAACGCCATTTTCAAGGGAATGGATATGCAGGAGGGTGCGACCACCCGCGAGCGCAACCAGCAAATCGGAGGTCACAAGGCATGATATTAGACGAAAGAACGGCTCTACGAGCCTACAGACGACAAATGCAAAGGGCGATTGTTGCAGGGCTGCTTGCAGACCTATAACTGAGCCCAGCATTTGGGACTTGTCCAGAGACGGAAGAAGTAGACAGTAAGCAGTAGGCAGTAGACAGGATTAGTTTGGCGGCTTCGCCGCAATTATATAACTTCCTACTTCCTACCGACTACTTCCTACTAATCACATCCCTAACCACTAATCACTAACCACTGCATTATGCTTGACAACTACAAAGACATCATCGACTTGCCGTATCCGCGGAATGACTGGAATTTCTTGATGAAACACCCGAGAATGTCTGTGGCGAATCGTGCAAAAATTTTCAGCCCGTTTGCGGCGCTGCGCGGCCACAATGAAAAAATAGCCGAGACGGCAGAACAACATCTGGATGCTACCCGCGATGAAAACATGTGGGAAGATGTAGATGGTTGAAAGGGCGATTCCCTCCCGGAACGGGGTCCGGGATGACAAAGGTGGCGGGAATGACATTGTAGATGAATGTTAAAAACAGAAAGCCTCCGGTCGGATGACCGGAGACTTATTTTTCAAGGAATCATGAAAATAAAAATCTAGGGCTTGTTGCGGTGATCCTTATGGAAGCTCTTGAACTTTTCGAGCTGTTCCTTGGTGAGGATCTTGTTGAAGTTCTTTACGCCGTTAATTCTGTGGTCGAGCAATGCTTCCTGAGCCTTGAGGATGCCTGCCTTGGCGGTGGCAATCTTCTTTTCGTCATTGCTGTCGAGTGCTTCGTGCAAAGCCTTTTCTGCGTCCTTCTTTTGCTTGCGAAGGGCTTTGAATGTAGAGTCCATTTCATGACGCTGCTGTTCGAGGGCTGCCTTTTGTTCATGCGTCACCTGGAGAATGGAATCCATGAATTCTGGGCCGGGGCCTTTCTTGAAGTCAAACTTCTTGTCGAAACGCCTGCCATCCTTGAAATGTTCGCGCGGACCATCGTGGCGGCCGTCGCGGAAGTCCTTGCCGTGGAAACGTTCGCCGTGGAATTCACCGTGGTGCTTGCCATGATGCATGCCGCCGCGCTTGCAGCAGTTGCAAGAGCAGTCGTTTTTGGCGCAGTCATGGTTTTCGCAACCGCAGGCGCACTGCTTATGTGATGGTGTGCATGTGGACTGCTTGGAACAGCAAGAGGCGCCGAAGCCGCGGTCTGCAAAGCAGAAGGCTCCAATGGCAAATCCGAGAGAGCAAGCAAGAATGATGATGCTTGCGAAGAAAGTTTTTGTGGATGCGTTCATTATTTAGTCTCCTGTAATAAATAGCTGATGGATGTGTAGGTATCCAAATTCTCGAGTTCGTCATCGCTTTGTTCACCGAGATTATCGTACCACGAGGCTAGTTCGTCCGAGGCAACGTTTTTGATGAGAATGTCTTCGGAATCGTTTGTGTTCAACATGACGGTCATGAAAGTGGTCCAAAATGCGATGACAGTAAAGCTTGCTGCCAGGGCGTATTTTGTACGCGTCTGGATGAAGTTGATAAACTTGTTCTTCTCAGAAGAATCGAGTCTAGCGCAGACGGTTTCCCAGGAGCCTTTCCGGGGTTCGATTCTTTCGAGTCTTGAAAAATCGATTTTATCATGCATAGTTCAGGTTCTCCTGTAAAAAGTTCTTGACGACTGTTCTTGCTCGGCTAAGCCTTGCCTTGATGGTGCCTTCGGGCATGTTGTAGATCTCGGACAAGTCCTTGATGCCGAGGTCTTCGGCGTCCTTGAGCCAGAGCATGCTTCGCGTTTCGGCGGAGAGCTTTGACAGTCCAATTTCAAGCAGTTCCGGGTCAAGATCCGTTTGTTCCTCGTGCTTGCTCCCGAGTGCGGAATCCGTCACGAGATCGATATGTTCTTCTTCGAGCTCGGTATGGCGCTTCTTGGACCTGAGCCTCATCAAACACTCGTTGACGGTGAGGCGGTACAGCCAGGTGTTGAGAGCGCTATCGCCGCGGAACTTTTTGATTTTCCCTGGAACTGAGACGAAAATGTCCATCAAGACGTCTTCAGCTTCGTCGCGATTCTTGAGCATTCTGAACGCAAGGTTCAGGACGTTTGTGCTATGGGACTTCCACAGCACGCCAAGGGCTTCACGACTTCCTTGTTGAATTTTCTTTATGATGACTTTTTCGTCCATTTCGTTATTTTTGATGCGTGGGGTTTACGGGCGGTTGCATGGATACTGAAATTTTTTTTAAAAGGAGGTGCCCGCTCGGAGGCGGGCATGACAAGAAGAGTAAGAAATAAAATATATTTTATAGCGATGCAAAAAATTCTTTTTGAAAAGTTGAAAGAGGCTTTTGCCTCTGTTTTACCCATTACGCTTATTGTGCTGGTGGTCTCGCATACCCCGCTTGTGACTTTTTCGCTGAAAGAGCAGATTGTTTTTACGGTTAGCGCAATTTTTTTGATTATAGGAATTGGTCTTTTTAACTTGGGAGCGGACCTTGCAATGACTCCGATGGGGGCGTATGTGGGGGCGGGCCTTACCAAGTCGCGGCGCCTGTTGCTTCTCGTTTCGGTTTGCTTTGTGATGGGCGTGCTCATTACAGTGGCAGAACCGGACTTGTCCGTGCTTGCCGAACAGGTGA
The DNA here is from genome assembly GCA_902791475.1 of Fibrobacter succinogenes. GTDB lineage: Bacteria > Fibrobacterota > Fibrobacteria > Fibrobacterales > Fibrobacteraceae > Fibrobacter > Fibrobacter succinogenes_J. Next base: position 16,053 of record CADAWC010000019.1, on the reverse strand, counting down.
AAAATGCTGTGCGGCCGATTTTATTGATTTCGACGATTGGCGTGGGTGTCGGGATTTTTTTGCTCCTTGCAATTTTGAAGATTGTGTTCAAGAAGGACTTGTCTTCGATTATCATTTTCTTTTACATGGTGCTGTTCATGCTCGGGATGCTCATGGTGTCTGTCGGGCGGGACGCTTTTGTGCCGCTTGCGTTTGACTCGGGTGGCGTGACGACAGGGCCGATTACGGTGCCGTTCATCATGGCGCTTGGCGTAGGCGTTGCAGGTGCGATTGGTGGTAAGCATGCTTCGGAAAACAGTTTCGGCTTGATTGCGCTTTGCTCGGTCGGACCGATTTTAGCGCTGATGGGCTTGGTTGTGTTTTCGAAGGGCGACTTGACGTATGAACTTTCGACGGCGGCGTACTCGGTGGATGCAAGCCTTGGCGAAAAGTTTTTGCCTACGGTAATGGTGATTGCCCGCGAAGTGCTTGTAGCGCTTGGGCTGATTGTCGTGTTTTTCGGGGCGCTCCAGTGGACCGTGCTCAAGCTCCCGATGGTAAAGCTTGTGCAAGTGGGCGTCGGGATTCTTTACACGTTTTTCGGGCTTGTGATTTTCTTGACGGCAGTGAAAGTCGGGTTCTTGCCGATTGGTTTTGAAATTGGGTGTGAACTTGCGAAACGCCCGCATGCGCTTGTGGCGGCTGGCTTTATCATTGGCATGGTGGTGGTGCTTGCAGAACCGGCGGTGCACGTGCTCAACAAGCAGGTCGAAGAAGTGACGGGTGGCCTTGTGACCAAGCGCTCAATGCTGATTGCGCTTTCGGTGGGCGTGGGCATTTCAATTGGACTTTCGATGCTTCGCATTATTATCGGGTTCCCGATTATTTATTACTTGTTGCCCGGTTACTTTATTTCACTTGGGCTCTCGTTCTTTGTGCCGAAACTTTATACGGCGATTGCGTTTGACTCGGGTGGCGTGGCAAGCGGTCCGCTGACGTCGAGCTTTATTCTGCCTTTGGCAATTGGCGCATGCTCCGTGATTCACGACGGTGGCGATTCGATTTTGAATTATGCTTTTGGCATTGTGGCGATGGTCGCGATGACTCCGCTCATTACGATCCAGGTGCTTGGTTTTAAGGCGATTGTGGCAAGGCTTTGGCGCAACAGGATTATGATGCGCCGCTTGCAGGATGCTGATGACGAACAGATTATTGACTTTGTGTAGAGGCGTACGATGGTTGAAACAGTAAAGAATGTTTTGAAACGGGCGGTGCCTCAAAAGGTTCATTCGAAAGTCTCGATGAATCGTCTCAAGATTCTGGTGACGACGGTGAACCGTTCAAAGGCGGACTTTTACATGGATTACATCCAGTCGTTTGGCGCGAATATGCAGTTCGTGTTTTACGGCCACGGAACGGCTCCGCGCGAAATCATGGCTGCACTTGGACTTGCAGACTCTGAACGCGCGGTGATTATCAGTATCATTGGTGAAGACCATGTGCCTGCAGTCTTGGAATGTCTGGAAGAAAAATTCAGGACGATTGTGAACGGCAAGGGCATTGCCTATACGATTCCGATGTCAAGCGTTATTGGCAAGTCGGTATTTAACTTTTTGAGCGACAACCGATCTCAGGTAGGGAGAGGGTAATTATGAAACCGAATACACATGAATTAATTATCTGCATTGTGAATAACGGATTCTCCGATACTGTGATGGAAGCCGCTAAAGAGGCGGGAGCCCGTGGTGGCACAGTCTTGAACGCCCGTGGTACGGCAAATAAGGAAGCGGAAGCGTTCTTCCATATCGCCATTCAGCCTGAAAAAGAAGTCGTGATGATTCTCGTTCCGCTGAACGTGAAGGATGCGGTGCTCCATTCTCTATACGAAAAAGCGGGCCTCAATACGATGGGGCAGGGGATTGCGTTTGCGCTCCCAGTCGATAATGTCGTTGGGCTTACGCCGTGGAAGGCGGCGGAACACAAGGATGCGGAAGAGAAGAAGTAAGGAACTTAAATTAGTTCCCAAATTTTATGACTTCTCTTTTCTTTATGTCTTTGCTCATGTGGATGCGTCTATAGCGGATTTGTTCTTGCACTTTTGGGTATTTCGTAAAGTCACCCTCGAAGGTCTGTGTTAACAAAGTGTCTCTATAATAAAGCCTGTAATCATCAACGGAATCAAAATACACGCCTTTGAAAAACTTCATTCCGTCGTATGCCGCGAGAATGTCTGGGCAGTTCTTTTGATTACTCAATACAAACATGTAATCTCCGCCTACGGTATAATCGTAGTAGCATGTCAGTCCATTTTCCGCACTTTTCACATGCACAAGATGGTATATGGTCACATCTGGACAGTTAAATTCATCATATAGCTCTGCAAAAATACTTCCCACATACGGACAAGTTTTCTTTCCGTTTACGATGACAGGAATCGTAGAATAACGATCTCCGGTATTCCAGTTGCCAGAGCGCAAATAGATTTGCAAGAATTTTCGATCAACTGTTTTGTCTGTCACAACTGCGATTGCGGCGATTGAAAAAACGAGAATGAGAAAGAGTAGTTTTTTCATAATCTACAGCATTGGAAATGTCATTTTTTGAAATTTAAATCAATTCTATTTATTTATTGATTCAATTTTATTTATGCCAAGTTGTAATTCTTCAAGTGCTTTTTTCCTGCGAAATTCGGATACTTGTGTGTAATTCTTTATGAAAAATTTCATGCTGTCAACATTCAACATTTGTTCTTTTTTAGCAGAAGTTCCTAAGAAATCATAGACACGAACCATTAATTTATTGCCTGCGGCAATTTGTTCTGGTGTTCCTTTCAGTCCCATATCGTTGTGGTAAAAATTATTTGCAATGGCAAAATAGAAGTTTCCTAATTCGCTATTGTTAGAAATATCGCTTATTCCATTAAGGTACGCAGATTGTTTAACTGGTTTAAAAATTTCATTTGGGCTTGGATTATCTTGAGGTGTATTTGAATTGTCTTCGTGAAAAAAATAAAAGTATGCAACAACAGCTATTACTAATGTTACTGAACAGCCTAATCCACCTTTTATTCCTTCTTTGATAAATGCACATGCAAGTAACGCTAAAATAGTTGGTATTGTCCCGTAAAAAAAAGATCCGTAATTGATCCAAATGATAATTGTAAGACAAAATCCAATTGACAAGGCTAAAGCTGTAAGTATGGATTCTTTTAATTTTGCTTTTTTATAAGCTTTGATTTTTCGACCGAGTTCTGCTTGAGCTTTGGGATTGCGATCGCATTCGGGACAAAGGATAAAACCTCCTACATAACGATCCCAACCACTGGATAATGCAGAATCGACTTCATGCCAGTATCCATTGCTATATTCTTCTGTTATGTATTCTATCCCCGATCTACCACAACGAGAACAGTGTATGTTCACCTTTCTTTCTCTAGACATTGTTGTCTCCTTTTTTAATTAGGACCAATCAAATGGATCTTTTGCGGATTTACTGCGAGGGGATGGTGTCCAGTCAAAGGGGTCTTTGTTTTGATCAAAACCGCAATATTTGCAAAATTTTGCCTTGACTGGAATTTCTTTTTCGCATTGAACACATTGTTTTACCTGTGAAGTGGATTCTCCGCATTCTTCGCAGAATTTTGCATCGGCGTCAACCTGAGCACCACAATGAGGACATTTGGGCATATTTTTCCTTTTTTTGAGTTGGTGTTTTCTAACAACGAATCCCAGATACCGCAGGTGCGATGAGAACATTAGGCTGTTCCTTGTTTTTTTCATTTTCTAAAGCTTCAATTCGTTTGGTTAATTTGGCGACTTGCTCTTTTATTTCTCTAATTTCATGTTCAACATTCATTATATACCTCTAGAGTATATCCCTCAGGTTTTTGCAGATTGCACCGCGAGGGGGCAAAGCAATCTGTTTTTTGCATTTGCAAAAGTCCACTAGGCATAATGCCTAGAGTTTTTCCCCTGTCCTGAAATGATTTAAACCGATTTTGTTAGAAAACAAAAAAGGGCGTAGATCGTTGCATTTATCCATACGGGGCTCTCGACAGCCTTAAAGCGATAAACGCAAACGACCCACGCCCCGAAAGGGCTGTTGCCCTTGGCCATACGACCAAAGACCGGCTGCAAAGCCGGCATAGCAAACCGAGATACACCGAAAAACGGCATACCTGCGTGAGCGTTCGCCTTATTCTCGCTTTAGGAAATTGTCGAGATTTCGTATGGAGAACAAGAGCTAAACTCTTTATTTTCAAAATTAAAAATAGCTTAAAAAGTGATTTTCAGTACAGAAAATTTACAATGAACTGTATTTTTCTTTCATAAATGCGGAAAAACGCGTGTTTTGGACAATAAAGCTATTCCGAAATGGAGCGAAAAGCGACCTCTTGCCTACTAATTCTTGATATTGTATATTCATTCCTGATTGCATTAATCCTGCCGACTTGGCTTTCGTTCCGGGCAGGTTGTTCCACTATCTGCTTGACGCCGACCTCCCTTTGTTTCGCTAGACAGGCGCGCAATTTGAGGCAGACACCCTATGGGGAAACTGGCCCCCTGGCGATCAACGTAGAGCACCCCCACTGCAAGTAGCAAGTGGGATCATTAATCTGTCATTAACAGGTTTGTGAACCGGTGTTCTGCGTTGTATGAGCTCATCTCCTGTTTGCAAACCACAAAAAACAGGAGCTTATAAATGAGCATTAAGCCTTTTGACGATCTCGACATTACGGACCCGATTATGTTCGGGTTAGTTTTCAGTAATACGCATATTGCCAAACCTTTTATCGAACATCTACTCGGCATCGAAATCGACCATCTCGAAACCCCGACACTAGAAGCGGTGCTTAGTTACGACGCGGAGCACAAGGGGGTCCGCTACGACGTCTTCGCACGTGAGACTAACGAAAATGGGGCGACAATCCGTTCCTTCGATTTGGAAATGCAGATGGTTGACACCAAGGAACTTCCTCAAAGGGCAAGGTATTACCAGAGCGTATGCGATGGCGTAGCTCTCTCCAAGGGCGATTTCTACACCAGTCTCAGAGAACAGTATGTCATCTTTCTTTGTCCCATGGACATTTTCGGGCACGGATATCCTGTTTATCATTTTGAGAACAGAGCACGGGAAAATCCGGAAATCACTTTGAATGACCTCACTTTCAAAAACTTTTATATATTTACAAGGTATGAGAAGTTCAGGAATCCGGTTGTGAAGGCCTACATGAAATACTTTGCGACCAGGGTTGCGGATTCCAGCGAAACAGAATCCATTAACAGCCAGGTATCTTTCTACAAGACCGACACTTTCATAAGGAACAAATATATGACTTACGAATATGATCTTCACGAAAGCAAGGAAGCAGGAAGGGCCGAAGGGTTGAACGAAAGTATTGATATTTTCAAGTCTCTCGGCGTTTCCCAAGAAATTCTCGAGAAAGCGAAGCAGATTGCGGCAGAGAAAATCGCTTCAGACAAAAAGTAACGATTCGATTCTTTATACAATAAAATCGGTCCAATCGGGCCGATTTTTTTAGTTTATCATTGTTTAACCGTTACACTTTCACATTGAAGTAATCGATTTCGGGGTGGCTAATGTAGAGGCCACTTACGGAGGCTTGCGGGTACATGGCGCCGTTTTCGGTGAGGCTGATGCCTACGCTCTTGAAGTCGATGAGTTTTGCAACGTTGAAGATTTCCTTGATGTTCGGGAGCACGGGGTAGCCGACGGCCGGGCGGATGCCCTTCCAGCCGCTTGTACGGTCGAGTTCTTGGCTCAAGTATTCGGCGCCTGCTTCGGCGAGGCGGTCGGCGACAGTCTGCATGAGGAGAACGTCGTAATCGCTGCCGCCCTGTTCGGCTTTCAGCTTTTCCAAGCGTTTGACGAACGTGTCGCTCATGGTCACTGCGAATGCACCGACGATGTCGCGGAAAACGTCCTTGCCTGCGGGGGAGGCGAAAACGCTTGCGGTATTGGCGTTTGCCGGAGCGACGTAGTCGCAGAGCGCAAGGCAAGTGCCTTCGGGATTCTGCTGGCGTGCGGTCGAAACTTCGACGAAGTCATCGTCTGTGCCTGTGCGGCCCGTGTTGAATATAACGGACTTTTCAGTACCGGCAGCAGGGTAGAATGCTTGAACGGCGCGGAGGGCGTATTCGGGCTTTGTGAGCGACTTGATGAGTGCTTCGGCGTCGGCCTTGAGTTTTTTCGCCTCTTCTTCGTCCGGCTTGATTTTCCAAGTGAAGAAGAAGTATTCCCAACTGATGAGCGGAATAATCTTTTCGATAGGAATTGGCGGGAGCTTGCTTTCGCCCATGAACGGCGGCTGTACCGGTTGGTATTTGCTCCAGTCGTACTGGAAACGGCGTTCTTCCGGCGTGGAGGCGGCTGCGGCCATGGCGTTTGCGGCTTCGGTCTTGATGCCGTTTTGCTTGTCGCGGATGCGCTGCTGCTCTTCGCGGTTTTCTTGAATTGTCTGTTCGCGGGTAGCGGGGTCGAGCAATTTCTGGGCAAGGCCCGGATTGCTAGCGGCGTCGCGCACGTGGAAAACAGGGCCGTCATAGCACGGAGCAATTTTCACAGCTGTATGCGTGGGCGAGGTCGTTGCGCCACCGACGATAATCGGGATGCGCTGACCGGCGGCCTGCATGGCCTTTGCGACCGTGCACATTTCTTCGAGAGACGGCGTAATAAGGCCGGAAAGGCTCAAGATATCTGCTTTGTTTTCAATCGCAGCCTTGACAATCACATCTTCGGGAACCATCACGCCGAGGTCTACCATTTCGTAACCGTTACAAGCCATAATCACGGAGACGATGTTCTTGCCGATATCGTGCACGTCGCCCTTGACGGTTGCGATGACGATTTTACCGCGGCTGGATGCGTTTGCGTCTTTACCCGCTTCGATGTAAGGCTGCAAAATTTCCACAGCCTTTTTCATGGTACGTGCGGTCTTCACGACTTGCGGGAGGAACATCTTGCCTTCACCGAAACGACGACCGACTTCGTTCATACCATCCATCAGCGGGCCAGAAATAATGCCGACTGGGCTATCGCCGCGGTTGATGAGTTCCATCAAATCAGGCTGGAGCGTTGTGGATGTTCCTTTGAGGAGGGCTTCTTGCAAACGTTCCTCGGGTGTGGTGGGCTTGGCGTCAGCGGCCGCGTTGCCTTCGTCAGAAGAGCTGCTTGCGCCTGTGCTTACGGCGAAAATGGCTTTCGGGTCGTACTTGGCGCCAGTTTCCTTTGCCTTGGCTTGGGCGGCCGTCATGCGGCTTGCAATTTCAATTAACGCTTCGCTGGCGTCCGGTTCCGTGTTGAAGATAACTTCGGTAATTGCCATGCGGAGTTCCAGCGGAATTGTCTTGTACTTGATAATCGCGCTCGGGTTCATGATGGCCATGCCCATGCCGTTCGGGATGGCGTAATGCAAAAACGTGGTGTGCATCGCTTCGCGCAAGTAGTTGTTGCCGCGGAATGCGAACGAGAGGTTCGAAAGACCGCCCGAAATGCGGACGCCGGGGAGGTTGTCCATAATCCAGCGGACGGCTCGGATAAAGTCTATGGCATAGGCATTGTGTTCTGCCATGCCGGTTGCGACTGTCAAAACGTTCGGATCGTAAATGATATCGGACGGGTCGAAGTGCAGCTGCTTCACCATGATATCGTAAGCGCGGGACGCAATTTGTACGCGACGCTCGTAGTTTGTTGCCTGACCTTCTTCGTCGAAGAGCATCACGATTACGGCAGCACCCAGGCGTTTCACGGTGAGTGCGTGTTCAATAAACGCTTTTTCGCCCATCTTGAGGGAAATCGAGTTCACGATGCTCTTGCCCTGGATGCACTTGAGGCCTTCTTCGATGACTTCAAAGCGTGAGCTATCAACCATGATAGGCACGCGGCTCACCGCAGGGTCAGATGCAATCAAGTTCAGGAATGTGCGCATTTCGGCGGTGGCGTCAAGGAGGCCGTCGTCCATGTTGACGTCGATCACGTCGGCGCCGTCATCGACCTGCTTGCGGGCGATTTCGAGCGCTTCTTCGTAATTCTTCTCGTTGATGAGACGCAGAAATTTCTTGGAACCCGCGACATTGCAGCGTTCGCCGACCTTCACGAAATCATCGGCGTTGCAGCTGTCGGCGCCGTTGCTCGGACGAACCTGTTCTCTGAACAACGGTTCGAGTCCCGCAAGGCGGAGGCGCGGGCAAGTGACGTACTTGGGCGCGGGTTCACGGCGCTTGTAGTCGGCCGGGAGTTCGTCCAGCATTTTGCGCATCGCGGCGATGTGTTCTGGAGTCGTACCGCAGCAACCGCCAATCATGTTCACGAGCTTGTCGTCCAGATAAACGCGCATCAGGCGCACCATGTCTTCGGGCGTATCGTCATAACCGCCGAACTGGTTCGGAAGACCTGCGTTCGGGTGGCAGCTGAGGTAGCACGGAGCGATGGCGCCCATGCGGCGGAGGTAAGGCACCATGCCGTCTGCACCGAGACCGCAGTTTAAGCCGATGGAAAGCGGGTGCATGTGCATCACGCTCACGGCAAATGCTTCGACCGTCTGTCCGGAAAGCGTACGGCCGGAGGCGTCGCTCACGGTCATCGAGAGCATGACTTCGATTGGCTTGATTTCAGCTTCGGGCGTGCCGGCGGCTTTTGCGGCTTCAATGCGCGCATCGTTTGCCTTGCTGTAGGCGCTGAGGGCGGCCTTTGCATTCAGCGTATCAAAAATCGTTTCAATCAGGATGGCGTCAACGCCTTCTTCCATGAGCACGGAAATTTGTTCCAAGTACGCATCTTCGAGTTCGTCAAATGTGATGGCGCGGCTTGCGGGGTCGTTCACGTCTTCGCTCATGGAGAGCATCTTGCTTGTGGGGCCGACGTCGCCCAGAATATAGACTTTGCGGCCATACTTCTTGAAGCCTTCTTCGGCGGCTTGCTTCGCGATTTTCACGGAGGCGCGGTTCATCTCGGCGATGCGATGTTCCTGGTGGTATTCGTGCTGGCTTACGCGCTGGCTTGAGAACGTGTTCGTGGTGAGGCAATCTACGCCTGCATCCACATAGCGACGCTGGATGTCGAGAATGATGTCGGGTCTCTCAATCGAGAGCATGTCGTTGTTGGCGCCCTTGATCCCGTAAGTCTGGATAACAGAACCCATGCCGCCATCGAGCAGCATCATCTTTGATTCAAACGCTTCGCGAAGAGTCATTTTAATTTCCGTGCTTAAAATTCGAATTTATGCGTATATTTATTTTTATGCATAAAGATAGAAAATGCTAGAATTGCTGTCACTAGCTGTATAATAACATATCCTATTTAAACGTGAAAGGTGATCCCCGATCATCCCCGCCATCCCCGTCATCCCCGTCATCCCCGTCAAGCGAGGACAGGCGTCGGGGATGACAGCTGGGGTCGAGAATGATAGGTTGTGTTCGTGTCTCGAAAAAATTACAGGGAAAAGAGGCGCCGACCAATTTATAACTACTTAATTAGTATAGATTTGCACTCATGAATATCGTTATTTACGCGCTTTTTGCTCTCTCTGGCTTTGCAGGACTCATTTATGAAGGTTCGTGGGCCAGGTACCTTAAACTTTTCCTCGGACATTCGAGCTATGGTCAGGTGCTCACGCTCTGCATTTACATGGGCGGGCTTGCGATTGGCAGTTTTGTCGCGGGCAAACTTGTCGAGAAGGTGAAGCGACCGCTGCTCGGGTATGCGGCGGTGGAACTTGCAATTGGCATTGGCGGGCTGATTTACCACCCGATGTACATTTGGCTCACGGATTACTTTTACGATTCGAATTTTGTGGCGGGGTTGAGTTCGCGCGGCGCGGAAATTCTGAAGGTCGTTTTGGCGACGGGCTCAACGCTCCCGATTGCAATTGCGGTGGGCATGACGTTCCCGTTCATTGCGGCGGGGCTCATGCGCAAGAGCGGTGCCGAAGTTTCGCTCCCGATGCTTTACTTTACGAATAGCCTTGGTAGCGCCATTGGTATTTTGTTCACAAGCTACATCTTGATTCCGGAACTCGGAAACCACATCACGCTTTGCGTCGCGGCTTCGATCAACTTCTTGCTTGCGGCGGTGTTCTGCTTTATCGGCTATACGACGCCTTCGACGTACGAGGAAGAACTTGAAGAAGATGGGGCTGACGGACAGGTCGCGGCGCAGTCTAAATCTGCGGAACCTCTTAACGAAGATTATGTGGCGGAACACAAACTTGCGATGCCTCCGAAGAACATGTGGTTCTGGATTGCTGGGATTACGGGTCTTACTTCGTTTGTCTATGAAATTGTCTGGATCCGTTTGCTCTCGCTGTTGATGGGTTCTTCGAGCCACAGCTTTGACCAAATGCTTTCGGCGTTTATCTTGGGCCTTGCCATTGGCAGCGCCGTGAGCGGAAAGCTGTTGAAGAAGGACTCTCTCGTGGTGCTTTCGCTGGCGCAAATTTTCATGGGATTCTTTGCGCTTTGCACGCTGTATTTCTACAAGCCGTTCTGGGAAGGCATGAATGTCGCGAACCAGATTTTCAATACGACGAATGACGGTTATGTTTGCTGGAGCATTTTCAAGTACGCGCTTTCAATTTTGTGGATGGTGCCGACGAGCTTCTTTGCGGGTATGACACTCCCGTTGATTACGCTTATTTTGACGCGCGCGTTCAAGAGCGAAGCCCCGATTGGCAAGGTTTACGGATGGAATACGGTGGGCTCGATTCTCGGTTCGGCAGGCGGTGGACTTTTGCTGTTACCGCTTTTGCAGCTCAAGGGTTCGCTGGTGCTCGCAGCTGTGCTCGACTTTATGATTGGCTTTATCTTGCTTGTCATTTATCGCAAAAAGTTCCGCTATAGCGTACTTTTTTACGTGATGACGGCGGTGATGATTTTGCCTTCGTTCTTTGTGAATTTCGACCCGCACATGATTACGTCTGGCGCCTTCCGCGCTTACAAGAATTTGCATCCGGACGAGAAGATTGTGGTGCGCGATGGCAAAACGGCGACGATCAGCTTCCACGAATCCGACGTGCATTATTACGTAAAGACGAACGGCAAGGCTGATGCGAGCATGAGCAAGAATCGTGAACGCCCGATTGAAGGCGATGAACTCACGCAGGCGGCGACCGCGTTTATGCCGATGGCGATGAAGGACAAGCCTTACGATGCGGCGATGGTCGGCTTTGGCAGTGGCATGGGAGCGCATTACTTGCTCGCAGACCCGCTGGTGCGCGATTTTGACTGCGTGGAAATCGAAGAAGAGATGATGAACCTCGCTCGCGGATTTTATCCGTGGAACGCTCGCGGTTATGATGACCCGCGCATCCACATTTTCATTGATGACGCGCAGACGTTCTTCCTCACGAATCGCCGCAAGTACGATTTGATGATTAGCGTGCCGAGTAACCCGTGGGTGAGCGGTGTCGCGAGCTTGTTCAGCCATGAATTTTATACGAAAATGCGCCGTTACATGAAACCGGGCGGACTTTGGGTGCAGTGGATTCAGACTTATGAATTCAATGACTTGCTGTTCCTCAACATCTTGAAGGCGCTTGATGTGGCGTTCCCGTATGTGAGTTTGTACAAGGCTCCTGAGGAACCGGATATTATCATTGTCGCCAGTGACGAACCTGTGATGCAGCGCGCCATTGGCCGCTTCAGCACGGATTCAACGCTCGTGAAGGAATTCAAGCGCATCCACCGTGAACCGGATTTCTTTGGCGAACAGAATTTCTTGTTTACTTCCAAGATGGTGAAGTCGCTTTTGGATGGCGTGGAACCGAATAGCACGTTTATTCCGATTGTCGATAACAAGGCAGAAGAGGCTCGCTTTGTACATTCGAATGCTCGCATTGTGCAGGTGTTCGACAGTTGCGAAATTTGCTGGCCGGAATATTTGGACTCGGCTGATTATGCATTGCGCCGCCCGATGAAGGTGCAGTCCATGCTCAAGGCGGGTACGGACAAGTACCGCGAACGTGCGCTATTGGCTTATATCAAGGAAGTGAAAAAGCGCAAGAAAGTTTTCGAAGGTATTTCGGCAATGCTCGAATCCAATGCGGATGATTCTGAAAAGGGCTCGGATTCCGCGGCAGTTTCTTCTGCAAAAACTGCGGCAGTTTCTTCTGCAAAAGCTGCGGCAGTTTCGGAAAATTCTGTCGATTCAGCGACGGCAGTGGATAGCCTTGTGCGTCCAAAATTCAAGGTGGATGAAACTTCCCCGGATTGGAAAAAGTTCCGCGAAGAATATGTGGAATGGATGCGAGGCATTCCGATGGAAGCTCGCGATACGAACAAGGTTTATGTTAAAGTTCGCAATCTTGTGAATGCAGATGCGCTGCCGGAATCGTTCGTGGATGAGTTTAACATCATGGAAGCGGCCCGCGTCAAGAATTACAGGCTCGCTGCGGAATATGTCGCGAATTTCTACGAGAAGTACGAAGTCGCTGCGATGGATGAATTCTTCTTGCGCAATGCGATTTTGATCGCTTTCCTCGCGCACAACCCGACGCTCGCCGACGTGCTCTACAAGGAAGCGATCAAGCCGCACGAAGAATTTGCCCCGATCGAGAAACTCCTTATTCAGAAGGAAATCCCGAGAATCCGCAGAAGGTAATCGGCTTATCGCGAAAATTTGAAAAAACATCGTTTTTTACGTGAAAAAAGATTAAGATTAATCGATTTTCACGTAAATTTCTGCACAAATTAAGCGAAAATAGATTTGAAGTCCTCGTGTTGAGGACTTTTTCCATTATTTGTGCTACAAAAAATGACTTTTAGGCGGTTTTGTAGCATACTTGATGGTGAAAATTCCTTGATTGCTGAAAAATATTACGTACAACGTTGAAAATTTACGTGAATAACTACGAAGAAAATAGATTTTCACGTAAAATCAGTTTTTTTTCAAAAATTTCATTTTTCAAAATTAACTAACCAACTAGAACAGGAATGCTATACCGACGTTGGTGTAGAACGTGAGGAGCGTGGCTTCGTCAAACGGCTGCTTCACGGTCAAGCCGTGGTTCAGGAGGTTCGTGAAACTCTGGACAATGCGGAGGTTCAAATGAACGTTACGTGTCAGCATGTAACCGCCTTCGATAGCAAAGCCCACTTCCATGTTCGTGGTTGCGATTTCGGTGGTGGATTTCAAACCGCTGTCCTCTTTATCGGCGATGACGCCTGCTTTCGGCTCGGAACCGTATTCAGCGCTACCCATCAGCTTGAGACCGAGGTGCAAACCGGCGGCTGCAAAGAAGTCGTACTGGTCGAACGTGTAGCGGAACATGATCGGAAGTTCAAACAACATGATGTTGATCCTTGCCTTGTTTGTGTAAAGATCGTTCATGTCTTTTTCGTAATTGTACTGGCGATAGTTGAACGTGAGTTCCGGCACAAGGCTGAAGTTTTTTGTGAACATCGAAATCTTGATGATGAGACCGCCACCGACGTTCCAGCCTGCGCCCCAGCCATCGGATTTTGTGCCAAGGAATGTGTTGAAACCGCCTTGCAAACGTGCTCCAAGGAACACGGACTGCGAGAACCCTTCACTGCGTTGCTTGCTGATTTCGGAACGAGATGTTGTCTGTGTCTTGTATCTGGCGTATGCGCTTGCGTATTCTTCGTCGTTTGCGAATTCGCTATCGTTCGATCCGTCGTAAGAACCGGACTTGCCACTTTCGGAGGCGGGTCTCGGTGAATCGACAGAAACCCATTCGTCATCATCGGAACTTTGAGCAAATGCACTCGTGGTGAGTGCTAAAATCATGGACGCGAGTAAGCAAGATTTTTTTAAAAGCATGACGGAATAATAACAAATCGTGGAGGTTCAACAACTTAAAAATATTTTAATAAGGGTTAAATAAATAGAAAAAGAATGTTTACAGAATGGGCGCGAGAACCTCTTGCCTAGTATGGCAAATAAAAACGGGAAAAAATGTCTCTATTCTAATTTAAACCATGTGTTTACTGGTCTATGTAAACTTTACTTTGTAATTTGAAAAGTGGGTGGATGTCCCACCCTAATACAATAAGGAGGTCAATCATGAAAATCGCAAAGTTGATGATGTTCCTTGCTTTGTCTGTTCTGGTCTCGTCTTCTTTTGCGGCGAGACAAGTAAAGTCTAAGCTGGGTGATATCAATGTTACATCAGATAAAGGTGGTGGCAAGGTCGTGTGCACGGCAGGCTTTAACGATGCTCTTACGATTGTCAGGGAAGCTGACACGGAAGTTCTCGTGAAAGGAAGCTGTGGACAGGGCTGGGTCGAAAAGTCCAAGATTGAATACATAGCCAGTGCTCCGGGCGATAAGTCCATGACGTTTAACGCAGTCGGTGTGCTTGGCTGGACAGACAATCGAGATCTTATTGATATTTTCGCCGGTTATGTTAACGAAACTCCAGAAGTGGAAATCGATCGTGACTTTAGAGAATATCTGACCTACACCATGGACCGTGAGCAGCTCGAGATGCAAAACGGTGAAAACTAATAGCGTAGACTTGTAATTTTAGCTCTGGAAGGGTGGCCGCCTTCTGGGGCTTCTTTTTTTTCTTACATTTTTTTGTAAGAATGTTTTTTTAAATTGCGAGTTTGTATTTTACGGATAAATTTTTGGAACATAATGGGAGTTGTTTTTATGTTCAAAAGGAATCATGTCTCCGTGCTAGCGATGCTGGCATCTTTCTCGTTGTTGATGTTCTCGGCGTGCGGTGACGATGCCGTGAATAACCCGATTCCCGCAGCGACTGGATCGTCGGCTGTAGAATCTTCGAGTAGCGTGGCTATTTCAAGCTCGGAATCTTTTAGCAGTGAGGGTGTATCAAGACCTGAGTCTTCTAGCAATGCGGCTTCGAGTAGTTCTGAAATTTTAAGTTCGGCAAGTACGTTTATTCGTCGAGTGGAAGATTTTTCTGAATGTAGGGCCGATAACGAAGGTGCTGTGGATTCTGTGCTAGCTTTATATTGGACTTATTATGAGTGCAAACAGGGAACTTGGGAAAAATCTCGGTATCAAAGAGCGTTGAGAGTTTTTCCGACATGCGGTTCGGAAAGTGAAGGCGCTATTGATTCTATGTTTGTTCAGCTTACGGATTCAGCCGTCTATTATCGAGATTATTACTATTTCAAGTGCGAACAAGGAACTTGGATCGATTTGGACCACGCTGCTCCTTTGGCTGCAGCCGTTCAAGCTCAGTGCAGAGAAAACCGTAATAGCGTCAGCCTTGCTTCTTATGATGACGAACAAACGGATTATTGGTGTGGAGGTTTGCGATTAAGTGCTGGCGGAGATCCGCGTTTCAATAGATTGAAAACGGCTAATATTGCGGTTTTTACTTATACCGATGATGGATGGATTGAAGAAAAATGTGATGCTGCAAATGAAGGAAAAATAGCGAAATACCATTATGAGCCTTACCATGCTTACAGGGACATGTATTTTAAATGTTCTAGCGGCAAATGGAATAATTTAGGTGAACAGAATCCAGAATCGATAGTATCGGATTGATGTTTTTGTAACGCTCTTTTGCTACTGGCCCCGCAATGCGGGGCTTTTTAAGTTTCTATCTTTTGCCTCGAAATTTAATGAGGTCGCGGCGGTTTCGCCGTGGCGTTAGAGGAATAAATAATGGCAAAGTATAATCCGCAAGAAATCGAAACCAAGTGGCAAGCCTACTGGGAAGAACATCAGACGTTTAAGACTGGCGAAGACAAGTCCAAGCCGAAGTATTATTGCTTGGATATGTTCCCGTACCCGAGTGGTGCAGGCCTCCATGTGGGCCACCCGGAAGGTTACACTGCAACGGATATCATTTGCCGCTACAAGCGCAGCCGCGGTTTCAATGTGCTCCACCCGATGGGTTGGGATGCTTTCGGTCTCCCTGCTGAACAGTACGCCATCCAGACCGGTACGCATCCGGCCATTACGACCAAGAAGAACTGCGACAATTTCCGCCGACAGATCAAGCGCCTCGGTCTCTCTTACGACTGGAACAAGGAAGTCAACACCACCGACCCGAAGTATTACAAGTGGACGCAGTGGATTTTCAAGCGCCTTTACGGCACCTGGTTCGATGAAGAC